>NZ_RJUF01000001.1 GCF_024343775.1 Lacihabitans soyangensis
TATGAACGCTGTTCCAAATGACACAGTTTGTCATACTGAAACAGTAGCTGCTAAAATATTTACAGGTACCTTATCGACAGGATACTCTTGGACAAATAGCAATACTAGCATTGGTTTGGCTGCAAGTGGTTCAGGTAATTTACCAGCCTTCACAGCAATAAACGCAGGAACGACACCAGTCACCGCTACTATTACGGTAACACCATTAATCAATAGCTGCCCAGGAAATACAGAAACATTTACAATTGTTGTAAATCCAATCATTACTATGAATCCTGTTTCAAGCGATACAGTTTGTAACAATGGTACAGTTCCAGCAAAAATATTCACAGGAACATTATCAACAGGATACACTTGGACGAATAGTAATACCAGCATTGGTTTAGCAGCCAGTGGCTCTGGTAATATACCTACATTTACAGCAATAAATAACGGAACAACTCCGATTACCGCAACAATTACAGTTACTCCATTAATCAATGATTGTCCAGGAAATACCCAAACATTTACAATCACAGTATTGCCACAATTGGGAGCCGATATCGATTTGGCTGATATTACCATTTGCCAAACTGGAACCATAACACTCAATGCACAAGTCTCGAATCAAAACGGACCAGTTCGTTACCAATGGCAGTCTTCTTCAAATGGAACCACCTGGTCTTCCATGTCTGGAGAAACCAACCCTATCTTGAGTCTAAACGGTTCTATCGTGGATACAACTTACTATAAAGTAAGTGTTCAGGCAGTAGGAATAGGTTGTAATTTTAGAGATTCTGATAGTTCGAGGGTAATTGTTCTACCTAATTTGAGTGTTACTGTTAATATTCCAAACACCACTGTTTGTGAAAACGCAAATCTTATTCTAAGAGCCAATACTTCAAATGGCACAGGTACAATAACTTACCAATGGAGATCGTCAACCAATGGAATTTCATGGAACCTCATTTCAGGTGCAACAGCTGATACATTAATCGTGCCAACTTCGGCGGCCTATTTAGGAGCTAATTTTTATCAAATAATTGCCACTGCAGGTGGTATTGGCTGTGGAGCATCAGATCCTGATGTTGCTGTTGTAACAGTCGTGCCAAATATTTCTGTTACCATTGATATTCCAAATGTTACAGTTTGTGAAGGTGCATCAGTAACTTTAACGGCAACCAGATCCAATGCCACTGGAACGTTTAGTTACCAATGGCAGTCATCATCTGATAGTCTTTCATGGACAAACATCTCTGCTACAGGCCTAACATTTAACCCTTCGTCCTCTAGTCCTGGTACTGTTTATTATAGAATTATAGCTTCAGCAAGTGGCTTAGGTTGTGGTTCTGATACTTCGTCTGTAAGCAAAGTTATTGTTGTACCAGGTTTATCAGTTAGTGTAAACTTGACCAATACAATCCTTTGCCAAGACACTGACCTGATTTTTAGAGCTAACCCAACAAATGGCACAGGAACATTAAGCTTCCAATGGAGGAAATTTAATGGTGTTTCTTATAATAATATTTCTGGTGCGGTAGCGGATACGTTGGTAGTACCCACTAATATCCCTGGTATAGATTTGTATCAAGTTGTCGCAACAGCCTCAGGCATTGGTTGCGGAACTGCTACATCAGCTTCGGCCACGGTAACTATAAATCCTAATCCTGTGATTTCTTTAGATGGCGGTCAGTTTTGTACAAATACCTCAATAAATTTAACCTCATCAGGTGGCCAAACTTATGCTTGGACAGGTCCTAACGGTTACAACTCAAATGTACAAAATCCAACCATAGCCAATGCGGACAGTACGGCACATCAAGGAATGTACTATCTAACCGTCACAAACACATTTAGTTGTACTGCCAATGACTCTGTTTTTGTAGATATTTTACCACTTCCAAATGCCCCTACAGTTGCAGGTGATAGCAGTTGTGGCCCTTCAAGTCTATTATTGACTGCATCTAATTGTAATGGAACAATTAATTGGTACGACCAACAATTTTCTGGAAATAGCTTGTTAAATGGCACAACTTTTGCTACAACAATACTGAATGAAAGCCAGAATTTTTTCGCTTCGTGCATTTCAACTAATAATTGTTCTAGTCCATATAGAAGTGTGGTCTTGGCCAAAATAAAAGAGTTCCCGACGACAAACATACTATCGATTGACCCGACTTGTGCAGGTACATCGGTATTAAACAACGGAAGTCTGATATTGTCAGGATTTAAAAATGGGGAAACCTATTCTTTCAATATAGGATCAACTTATAACGCCACATTGGCCAATACGCCAGCGGTTATTCCAGCAAACGGTAGAATAACCAACTCGCTAAACGGCCCGGCAAAAGGTAGCCCACAAATATATACAGTTAGAATAATTAGTGCTGACGGATGTCCAATAGAAAAAACAGCGACAATAGAAAATGTTTGTCAAGATTGTGAAGTATTGTATTGTCCACCAGCAACAGTAGAAAGAACGAATTAGAAACATAAACAATTAATATTTATTTAACATGGAAAACAATTATTTAAAAACCAGATTTGCGTCTGTTTTTGAAAGGGACAGAAAGATGTGGACCCAAATCCTCCTCCTCGGCTTCCTTATGTTGTTTGCTCATTTGTCAACTTATGCCCAACCCTGTAACCCAGACCTGGCCATGACCATTACGACCTATGATGCATCGGCAGAAACAGTTAGTGATGCAAAAATCAGAATTTCAGGTATCACCAACGGAAACTATAAGGTTGGTTATAGTGCCGGGGCTACTTATAGCGGGCCAGGATTCGCCGCTTTGGGCCTTTATTCTGCTCTTACAAATGGATTTATAGCAGAAACCCTCGCTGCTCCAAGTGCAGCACCTGGTACACAATATACTGTAAGGGTATTCAACGAAACAGGATCTTGTTTCACAGACTCCACATTCTATTTGCCATATGTTAACTATAACTATGCCCCAACTTATGTTGATTTAGAAGCCACCATAACGCGTTCTCCTGCTGGAGATGTGCCTTTAGGTTCTTCAGTTACATTGACTGTTGCAGTTAGGAACAATGGTACTTTAGATGCAACAGGTGTTGTTTATCAGATTGGAAGTGCCTTAGATTTAACCATGACAGCCAATTCAACAGCCACTGGAACCTATGTTCCTGGAACAGGAGTTTGGACCATTGGAGCTCTAAATGCAGGGCAAACCGTGAGTTTAACGCTAACATACACTGTCAATTCCCGTGGAATAAAGGAGATCACAGCGGAAGCAACAGCTTTAGATCAGATAGATTTAGACTCTACACCAACGGCGAACCCCGAAAACGAGGACGACGAGGCACAAATATGTATAACAACACATAGGGATTTCTGTAATGGAGATGAATATACATTTGCTTTGGTTAATGGTAATTATACAGGTGTAGTTTGGCAAAGAAGTACAGATAATGGTACTACTTGGACAACAATTTCTGGTAGCACTCCAAACTATGAAATAGCTGCTTCTGGTGCTTTGATAATCAAGAGTGTTGGCGATTACAAATATTACAGAGACTCATCAGCGACTTCTTGTGGTTATGAAGGATGTTGTCCAATTAAGGTAATTCCAGGATTACCACCTATTCTCACTACACCTACCAACGAAGTAATTTGTTTTGGACAGCCGTCTCCTGCAATTGCTTCTACCAATACACAAACGGGTTATACTGCTACAGATCATACTTTGTATGGCATATCGACTCCAATAACTGGATTCTTGGCTGACCAAGGTGTTTTCAAATATCAGTGGTACAACAACAATGGCCCTAGTAACAACAACACCAATGCAATACCTGGTGATTCTACCCTTGCATTGGAAACGTTCCCTACTGCAGCTGGTATTTATAACTACAGATTGATCTCTGTACAAGCTGGTCATACTTCATGTACGGACACTGTAGATGTTGAATTCAGAATTAACGAAACTCCAGTTGCTTTTGCATCTTCTAATACTCCTATCTGTGCTGAAGATACTATAGAGTTGTTTAGCCGTAACGATGCCGTTAACAACCCAATTAACCCTTTTGGACCTGCAAGCTTCCAATGGTGGGGACCAGATTCTTTCACAAGTTCTGACTCTGTTACCACTAGATTAAATGCTACTGAGGCAATGGAAGGAAACTATTTTGTAAGAGCCTACTACACCCTAAACGGTAGAGTTTGTGCCGACACAATTTCTATTCCTGTGGTTATTAACCCATTACCAGACAAACCAAATGGTATTGATACCACATATTGTAGATATATAGCCGGAAAAAGACTCTCTGCTATACTTTCGGTTCCAGTTATAGATCATACTGGTGATAGTTTAAGATGGTATGAGGCTTCAAGCTTAGCGGATGTTTATGCTATTACCGACAAACCGGACACTACTTCATTAATTGGATACAATGTTGGACCTTATGCAGACACAGACGAAGCTCCGGGTCAGTACAAATGGTGGGTTACTACAGTTGATGCTTTAGGCTGTCAGTCACATATAGATTCCGTCATAATCACCATTCGAGATAAACCAGTACTACCCGTCGTCCGAGACTTGGCATTCTGTCAAAACTACCCATCTGTGCCACTCACGGCAACGACTTCGACCGGCGGTGTTTATGGATTAATTTGGTATGGAGAGGATAAATCAGTTATTCCAGGTGATACTGCGGCTACATTCCCGGCACCTGCTACTGATTCTGTGGGAACATTTACATTCTGGGTTTCGCAATTTGATACTGTAACAGGTTGTCAATCAGATACGGCCGATTTTGATGTCTTCATAAAAGATACACCAGACGGTCCAGCGGTGGTAGAACCAACCTATTGTTTGAACGAAACTCCCGTACCATTGATTGCCACACCAGTAATTACAAATACCGTTTCGAATGCGTTGAATACCCTAACTTGGTATTGGAATGGAACTACCTCAGGTACAGCTCCTACACCTCCAACCACTTTACCAGGTGCATCGTGGGCTTATGTGTCACAAACTACGCTATATGAGTTACCTGGTGTCGATACTCTAAATTGTGAGTCACCACAGTCACCTCTTAAAATTACGGTCAATCCACTTCCTGTGGCCAGCGTAATCCCAGTAAGTGCATTGTGTATTGGTACAATCTCTCAAAACAACGGTATGCTAATTGTTACCCGATACAGAGATACAGATCAGGCTGCATTTAACATCGGAGGATCTTTTACAGCACCTGGTACATTTGCAGTTATTCCTGCCACTGGTATTATTTCACCAGCAGCAGGTTTACCAAACCCAACGGGAGCTTCACAAGATTACACCGTAAGAATCAAGAATTTCCATCCTGGCGGTTTCGAATGTTTCATAGACGTTACAGTTCCTTTGGTTAAGAAAGACTGTACATGTCCTGGTGGATATTGTGAGCCAGCTGTGGTTACAAAAACCAAATAATTCGATTGGTTAGATTTGCTGAAGTAGCATTTCTTAAAAAATAAATCAAAAGTAAATACCTGAAATTAAACCTTCGGGTATTTACTTTTTACAACAAAGAGTAAAAGAATAAAAAAACATAAAAAAATGGAAAAATTCTATTTGAATTTCCGTTATCCATCCACAAGAATAATAACCTTAGTTTTAGGAATACTTTTCTTTTCGTTTTTTGATTCAAAAGCCGAGAGAAACGATTCTTTAAGTGCTATTTGTAAGCGTCCGACCTTTACTACCCGTCACAACGACGTTTCGTCACCCACTACTAGCGATGGACGACTGCTCATTACCACTATTGACTACGCCACACATTACGAAATTATCGAAGGCAATAATACGCCTTTTGACTTTGCCCAGTCTATTCCATTACCGCCACAACAGTTCGAAATCGAAATAAAAAACATTTCAAATCCAATCGGCAAAAAAATTTATAGAATTAGACTTTATAACGAAGGCCCTGACTGTTACACCGACGAAGTTGTTACCTTCGAACACATGAATTTTGCTGTAGACAGGGATTTTGCAACAGTTGAACTCATTCAAGGTATCGACAATTCTACTCCTAAAATTGGTGAATTAGTTACCTTTACAGCCATTGTTCAAAACAAAGGCACCAAAACTTCTGAGGATATCGAGGTGCGAGTAATCCAAAGCCTTAGCCTCGAAACCGTCAATTTTTATACAGAAAAAGGGCAGTTTACTTCGGTAGGTAATATTTGGAGAGTTGGAAAACTTACTGGTGGTCAGTCAGTTAAATTGGTTTTACGTCTAAAAGTAAAAGCCACAGGCTTGTCTTATATGTCATCCTTCATTTCACAAGAAGGTAATAAAATTCATGAGTATGTAGATGCTCAAGCTTCCGGGGTTACAGGAGCTAAACGTAGCGGTACCAGCTGTGTTACAGTTCCTATCGCCATAAATTCTGACGAGGTTTATAAGATGGTTTTGAAACAATACAAAGACGTAAAATGGTACTACAAAGATGCATCTGGTAATTTTTCTGAGATAAATGATAAAACAAATCCCGCTTTAGCTGTTATCAATCCTGACAGTTCACTCACTATCAAACAAGGGGGAGAATTTTCTTTCTCGAAAAAAGTTGGTGACTGTAACATCAGTAGTTGTTGCCCGGTTATTGTGGAGTCTTGTTCTGGTCCGCCCATTGTAGTCGACTCGGTTTATTGTAACACCACAGTCGATAGTTACAATATTGTTGTTCATCTCGAAAACGATAAATATAGCCTTATCGAGAAAGTGTTTTTTGCAATGTCAAATCTCAACTTTCCAGTTCTTACCAACTATCTAAGCCGAATTAACACCCTACCACTAACCTCTAGCTCGGGATTTGTTACCTCTTTGGGCAACAGTTCTTACCGCATCGAAAACGTACCTGCATTTATGCCAAACGTAACTTTGGTTTCTAGCGATTTGACCGGAAAGTGTCGAAACGTTAGAATAGTAAACGCTCCAAACTGCACCAAACCTATAGGTATGCCAGTTTTGGATGAAACCGTACAGTTTGTAGATGCTGGTCAGATTCCACCTGCCTTTTTAGTGATAACCAAAGAGGCTGGCACTGAAATAGTTTGGTACGAGGACGAACTAGCACAGAAACCATTGCACACAGGTAAAAAATTCAGAGCTAAAACACCTGGCACTTACTATGTGGCTTTTCGCGATAAAAAAACAAAGAGCGTAGGACCAACTGTTAAGGCCTATTTGAAAGAATTGGCTGCGGAAAAACCTGGTAAGTTTGGTGGTGAAGATGTTTGTGATTGTGACAACCCATTAATGGTTCCTCAGGGCGACTTAGGCGATTTAACCTCTGCCAAGGCCTATCCCAATCCAGTAAGTGATTTACTAACAGTTGATTATAGAATACCAAAAACTGCCGCCAAAGCTGCACTGAATTTCTCAAATGTGAACGGTAAACAAATGAAATTGATAGAGTTAGCTAAAAATACAAATTCTGTAAAAGTAGAAACCAACCGTTGGGCAGATGGCACATATTTTTATAGTCTCATAGTGGATGGTATCCGTACCTTCAGCCAAAAAATCATCGTTTCGCATCAGTAATTTTTTATCCAAACAAAAATCTAGGGAACAGAAAGGAACCGAAAAGAGTACTCTTTGCGGAACTTTGTGTCCCCCTTTGTGTAACTTAGTGTAATAGCCCGCCTTTATATTTTCTACACAAAGAAGTTAAGGAATTGATAATTAACTCTTTGTGTAACTTTGTACCTTCTTTGTGTAACTTCGTGTAATAGCAAGATTTCTAAATATTAAGGCCAAGTGCTAAAATCAATACATAACTTTAAATAATATTCGCAAGATCAACCTTTTTTGGATATTCATATTGAAAACCCTCAATTTTTGCGTTTTTTTGTAATCAATTTCAAAAAATCTGAATGAACAAAATAATAGACAACCTCACTCCAGGCCAAATAGTAGCTGAATTAGACAAATACATTATTGGACAAAAAGACGCCAAAAAAAATGTAGCCATAGCACTTCGGAACCGATGGAGAAGGATGAATGCCACACCTGAAATGCAGCAGGAGATTATTCCAAACAATATTTTGATGATTGGCTCTACGGGTGTGGGTAAAACCGAAATAGCCCGTCGATTGGCAAAAATTGCCGACGCACCGTTCACCAAAGTGGAGGCCTCGAAGTTTACAGAAGTAGGTTATGTGGGCAGAGACGTAGAAAGTATGGTTCGTGATTTGGTAGAACAAAGCATAAACATTGTCAAGACTAAAAAGAAAGATGAAGTAAAAATAAAAGCTACTGAAGCAGTTGAAGACAAAATATTGAACATTCTTATTCCGCCAGTTAAAAAATCAGGAAATAAAAATGCGGATATAGATTTAGACGCTCAAGAAGACACTGAATTGAATCAAGAAACCAGAGAGGCGTTTAGAAATAAACTCAAAAACGGCGACCTCGACAATAGAAAAATTGAAATAGACGTGTCGGGTGGCAGTATGGCTCCAATAGGAGTGATGGGCGGACCCATTGACGACGTTTCTATGATGAACATACAAGAAATGATTGGCGGCTTTATGCCAAAAGGCAACAAAAAACGTAAAGTAAGCATAGCCGAGGCACGTAAAATATTGATGGAGGAGGAATCTGCTAAACTCATCGATATGGACGAAGTGAAAGAGGAGGCCATCTGGAAAGCCGAAAATCTCGGAATGATTTTTATTGATGAAATAGACAAAATAGCATCTTCGGGTGGAAAATCCGGCCCAGATGTGAGTAGGGAAGGGGTCCAGCGAGATTTATTGCCAATAGTGGAAGGCTCCACTGTCAACACCAAGCATGGTGCCATCAAAACCGATCATATTTTGTTCATAGCTGCAGGTGCATTTCATGTTTCTAAGCCATCAGACTTGATACCAGAACTCCAAGGCCGTTTTCCGATCAGGGTGGAGTTAGAAGCCTTAACCGAAGATAATTTTTATCATATCCTTAAAACTCCTAAAAATGCCCTGACCAAGCAATATGTGGCTATGTTGGAGGCTGAAGGAGTAGCTTTAACATTCAGTGACGAATCTTTGAGAGAATTGGCTTCTCTTGCGTTTCAGGCAAATTTAGAAGTTGAAAACATCGGTGCTAGAAGACTTCAAACGGTTATGTCACACCTTTTGAATGACATCTTGTTTGATGTGCCAGAAAAAATACCTGCGGGTTCTGAAATAGAAATCTCCAAGGAAATGGTGTCGGAGAAACTCTCCAGCCTTATAAAAAACAAAGATTTAAGTCAGTATATTTTGTGACGGACTTTGAAGATGTCCGCAATGAATAAATTTGACAAAAAAAATGACCTCCGAGAGGTCATTTTTTTTGAATATCTGTAAGGTCTTAAATCGTTTTCTTGGAGAATAGTTTGCCATAAATATTGGCCTTGTAGTTTTCAAACTGCTCCTTTTTGTGGTAATTACCGCCAAAATAAGTTATGATTTGGTGAAAATCTTTGGCATTCATATAGCCAGGCAAAGGCTGAATCATGTTGAAACCTTCGTCTAAATATACGATACTCGGGTAACTCATTTTACCTTGCAAAAGAGCTATTGCAGCTTCATTTGAACGATTAGCGGCATCATATTTGTACACTTTTGGGCCAATTTTGATGTCTTTCGTTGATTCCGCATCTAGTTTTACAGCATAATAGTTTTGGTTGACATATTTTATAACTTCGGCGTTCGTAAAGGTTTCTTTGTCCATTACTTTGCACCATCCACACCAACCAGTGTACACGTCTATCAACACTTTCTTTGGCGTTATTTTCTGTTTCGCATATGCTTCTTCTAATGTCATCCAGTTTATTTTTGTCTGGGCGTTTCCTACTGCTATTGCTATCAAAACTATAAGAAAAGTCAATCTAACTTTCATAAAAACAATTCATTTTTAAATGATTAACGCAAAATATGTTCCAAAAATTTTATTCCCATATCGTATGAAAAAACTTACCTCTTTCAGCATCGATTCGTTGATAAGTGTGGGCACCAAAAAAGTCCCTTTGTGCCTGAATCATATTGGCGGTATGAACATCTTGGTTGAGGGTATTTATGTAGTCATTGGCCGAAATCATGCAAGGAATCGGTAATTCTGCCTCCATGGCCGCTATACAAAAACGCTTTAGATCACCCTTGAATTCAACAATTTGTTGTTTTATTTCTATTACATCAAAAAGGTCTTCAGCTGACTCGAAGTATTCCTGAATATTCTCCATCAAGGTACTTCTTATTATACAGCCATTGGTCCAAATTCGGGCTATTTCAGAAAGGTTAAGCGACCAATTGTATTCATCAGATACGGTTTTTATCAATCCAAAGCCTTGTTGATGGTTCAAAATCCTTGCCAAAGCATAAGCTTTTGCGACTATTCCCAAATCCAGCGGTTTGCTCTCAAATTCTGTATTTGATGGAACATTCAAATATTTTTCTCTAACTGTTGAGACGTATCTTGCAAATAAGGCGGAGGTAATCAATGTGGCCGGAATTCCCATTTCGGTGGCAGTGACGGTTGTCCAGTTGCCCGTACCTTTGTTACCGGCTTGGTCTAAAATTATGTCTATCAACCATTTTTCGTTTTCTTTTTTGGTCAGAATTTTGGCCGAAATTTCTAGCAAGTAGCTCTTCAATTCACCAGCATTCCATTGGTGGAATATTTCAGAAATTTCGTCTGGATTGAGACCATTTTTATATCTCAAAAGTGCATAAACCTCAGCAATTTGCTGCATTTCAGCATATTCCACACCATTGTGCACCATTTTTATGAAATGTCCAGAGCCATCTGGTCCAATGTAAGTGCAGCAATTCCCCCCATTTTTATCTTTAGCCGCTATTTTATTCAAAAATCTTTCGATGTTTTTGTAGGCAGCAGCATCGCCAGATGGCATGATTGAAGGGCCTTTCAATGCTCCTTCTTCACCTCCAGATACCCCAGTGCCAATAAAATGCAAGCCACTTTCGGCCAGATAGTCCATTCTTCTCTTTGTGTCTTTGAAATGAGAATTTCCGCCATCAATCAGAATATCCCCTTTTTGAAGATAAGGCTTTATTTTTTCAATAAATTCGTCTGTTTCCACACCGGCTTTTATCATTAAAAATATTTTCCGTGGTGTTTGTAATGACTTGCAAAATTTCTCCAAGTCTTCAAAACCCTTGGCTGAATTTAGCTCATCGTGACTTTCAATGAATTTTTCGGCCACTTTCACCTCTTTGTCTTCAACAAAACGGTTAAATAACGAGAGTTGGACCCCGTTGTTGGCCAAGTTACGAGCCAAACTTTTGCCCATAACACCCAAACCAACAAGACCAAACTCGCTCAAACTTATTTTTTCCAGGGTTTCTTGAATCATTTCTTCAGGGGATTTTGTCAGGTCTATCTCATGTGCATTTTGGGGTTCTTCAAGTGTGTTGAACTGGGAGTCCAGTAATTGACTCGGCATAAAATGCCCTTTTCTCGCATTCATGCGGGCCTGAATCACATCTTTGGTGCCTTTGAGATAAACAAAAACGATTTCGTTTTCTATATTTTTTGAAAGCAGTATTCTGTATTTTTCTTTGAGTGCTGAACAGGCAAATATCCCCGACTTTTTATCAGCCACCAATTTTTGTGCGGCCTCATTGATACTTTCTAGCCATTCAAATCTATCCTCATCGGTCAATGGGTTGCCTGCGGACATTTTGGCGATATTGGTTTCAGAGTGGAAATGGTCGCCATCGTAAAATTCTAGGCCTAATTTCTCAGAAAGTTGAAGGCCGAGTGTAGTTTTGCCACTACCCGAAACCCCCATTATTATATATATCTTGGTGTTCAAAAATTTAAATTTTTACCCAAAAATATGCTCTTTTTGTCTAATTCTGCCTTTTTTTACGGAAAAAACTTATTCCAACGAATTTAATTTGGCAATAGTCCGATTCTTTGGACGCTTACCTTTAATTTTGGTTTGAAAATAAGTTTGATATGTCTGTAATTGAAAAAATAAAAAAACTCGCCAAGGAAAACGCCGAAAATACTATTCGACAGAGAAGGCATTTACACCAAAATCCAGAACTTTCATTTTGTGAATTTGAGACGGCAAAGTTTATAGCTAAAGAACTACGAGCACTTGGCTTGGAACCTACAGAGGGTGTGGCGGGAACGGGTTTAGTAGCTCTAATTGAAGGTAATAATCCTGCGAATAAAACCATTGCTTTAAGAGCAGATATAGATGCACTACCTATTTTGGAGCAAAATGATGTCGCATACAAGTCTAATAATGAAGGGGTTATGCATGCTTGCGGGCATGACGTACACACCTCATCGTTACTTGGTGCTGCCAAGATTCTGGTTGAACTTAAGAATGAATTTGAAGGTACTATAAAGTTGATTTTTCAACCTGCCGAAGAAAAAGCTCCTGGAGGTGCCTCGCTTATGATAGCCGATGGTGTTTTGCAAAATCCGGAGGTCAATGGAATTATAGGCCAGCATGTGGCTCCGAATATACCGGTTGGAAAAATCGGTTTCAGAGAAGGCATGTATATGGCCAGTACAGACGAAGTCTACATGAAAATTATCGGTAAAGGAGGCCACGGTGCAGCTCCTCATCAGGCGGTTGATCCCATTTTGGCGTCCTCACATATTATAGTAGCTTTACAGCAAATCATATCCAGAAACAGAAATCCATCTTTTCCATCCGTATTAACGTTTGGGAAATTCATTGCCGAGGGTGCAACAAATATTATACCCAATGAGGTGTATATTGAGGGTACTTTTAGATGTATGGATGAAAGCTGGCGAGCTGAGGGACTTCAGAAAATGCAAAAGATGGCTGAAGGAATGGCCGAAGCTATGGGGGCGAAATGCGAGTTCTGGATAGAGAAAGGTTACCCGTTTTTGCAAAATAACCCTGGGCTAACCCAGAGTCTTAGGGCCTATGCAGCAGAATATGTGGGTTTGGAGAATATTATAGATTTGGATCTTTGGATGGGTGGAGAAGATTTTGCCTTCTACAGCCAAAAGGTACCTGCTTGTTTTTACAGATTAGGCACGAGAAACGAGGCAAAGGGAATAGTTTCAGGTGTACACACACCTACATTTGATATTGATGAAGAAGCCTTGGAAATTGGCCCTGGATTAATGGCTTATATGGCTTTGAGGGAGCTAGAACACTGATTCTGCCAGATATTTGTCAATTGTTACCATATATCGAGTAGTCAGTGGGATAACAACGCTTGGCATAATTTTTTCATTAATTTTGATTTATGAAATAATTTATGCAATACTTATTAATTACAATTCAGGTTCTAGGTTCGGTATCTCTTTACTATTGGTTTTTTTTCAATAGTGAGTTTTTTTATTTGCTCAACAAGCACAAAAATGCCCATCCTTTATATTTGTTTTTTTTGCCTCTTCTATTTATTTCTTATCCGGCAATTTTGGCCTTGGCCTATAAGATTGCTTGGGATTTTTTTGATGAAAATGTACAGAATATGGCCTTTTTGATCTCAGTCATACCTATTAGTTTTTTCTTGATTGGATTAGTTGTGCTCAAGAAAATAAAAAGCTTGTAATCAGTTAATTGAGGGTAGTTTTTTGTCTACTTCTACTATACCCAATTTCTGTATTTTTTCGTAAGATTTACATAAAGCAGTTATTCCACATTCGGAGCATTTTGGATTTCTGGCCAGGCAAGTATACCTTCCATGCAATATCAACCAATGATGGGCTTTAGGTATTATTATTTCATCAAAAAGTTTAACCAATTGTTTTTCCACCAATAATGGAGTTTTCGCCTTTAGACTTACCAATCCCAAACGGTGCGAAACTCTGAAAACATGGGTATCCACCGCCATTGTGGGCTGATTATGAATCACTGATGCTATTACGTTGGCAGTTTTTCTTCCTACACCGGGCATTTTGGTGAGGTCATCGATGCTGTCTGGTACTACATTGTTGAATTCTTCTACCAAAATTTTGGCCATTCCCACCAGGTGTTTGGCTTTGTTGTTGGGATAAGAAATGCTTTTTATGTATTCGAAAACTTCGTCAGAATCTGATCTAGAGAGAGTGGTGGCATTGGGGAAACGCTTGAATAATTCTGGAGTAACCATATTCACTCGTTTATCGGTACACTGAGCCGACAGAATCACCGCCACCAATAATTCATAAGGATTAGAATAACTCAGTTCCGTTTCGGGATTGGGCATATTTGCCTCAAAATATTCAACTAGATTTTTATAGCGTTCTTTTAGGGTCATTTTGGTCAATAGCCATTAGCAACTGGCTGATAGCTTAGATGTTAATTATAAATACTTATTTTACTTAACACTCAATACTCAACAAATTTTTTACACAAGTCACTTCACCTTCCTACGTCTATTTCTTTCAAAATCTTCAAGAACGAAACCACCCAGTCCATCAAGGTTACTATAGTAGGCTCGGCCTTTGTTTATTTCGGTAAATTCATGCACAAATTGCTTTAAATAAGCATCTTGTGCTATCATAAATGTTGTTATCGGAATATTTAGCCTTCTTGCTTGTGCAGCAATATTGAAGGTTTTATTTACAATTTTTCTATCTAAACCAAAACTATTTTTATAATATCTGATACCTTCTTTTAGACAAGTAGGCTTGCCGTCGGTTATCATGAAAATCTGTTTGTTTTTCGTTTTTCTTCTTCTCAGCAAATCCATGGCGAGCTCTAAACCGGCCACAGTGTTGGTGTGATATGGGCCAACTTCAAGGTATGGAATATCTTTAAGTGAAATTTGCCAAGCGTCGTTTCCAAAAACGATAATGTCCAAAGTATCTTTCGGGTATCGAGTACGTATGATTTCGGCCATGGCCAAGGCCACCTTTTTGGCAGGTGTTATACGGTCTTCGCCATACAAAATCATGGAGTGGCTAATATCAATCATCAAAACCGTTGAGGTTTGAATGTTTGATTCTCGGTCAGTTACCTCCAAATCTTTTTCATAAATCACTAAGTCATCCCCCATACCGTTGTTTATCTGTGCATTGCGGATAGACTCCGTCATGGCTATTTGGTCGAGGCTATCACCGAATTGAAACGATCGGATATCGCTGCTGTTTTCATCTGAACTACCCGTGTATGCTGTTCTATGGTTTCCTGTAGATTTGGCTCTTTTAAGTTTTCCGAAAATCTCCTCCAAACTGCGTTTACGGATACTCTGCTCAGATTTTGGTGTCATGATCATCTCTCCATCACCCTCAGCCTCAGTCAGATAACCTTTTTCTTTGAGTTCGTCTATAAAATCGGCAATACCATATTTATCGTCAGTGAGTTTGTACTGTCGGTCAAGGTCGTTCATGTAAGCCAAAGCCTCAGAGACATTGCCTGAAAATATCAAAAGCAGTTGCTGAAAAATATCCAAGAGTTTCTCGAAACCTGTATTTTTCTTTTCGTCTGGCTTGAAGTCTGAAAACTGAAATCCTAGCATGATTATTTTTCTGTTTTTTGATATTTAACCTCTGGATCAGCCAAAAAAGGGTCTAAGTGTACGATTTTGCCGTCAATTGAACTAACAATTGGAGTCTTTTTATATTTCTTGTATTCTACCATTTTTTTGTAAGAATCCTCCATCCCTTTCAAAACTTTGTCATGTAATTGAAATTCTGACTTTTTCATATAGTATTTTTTGAAATTAAACCCCAAATTTTTTCATCCAAGATATTATAATTCAATGAATTACCTTCGGCTAATATTTTCGATTCATTTTGTGAATTATCTATAAAAATCCACTCATCAACAATCGCCAAATAGATTTTGAATAAGTTTTTCAAACCATTAGAGTATCTTCTTAAAATTGTTTCTTCAGGTATATTATGTCCACCTTCAATTACTCTTGTTTTGACCCTCTGTAGTGCCAAGCTAGGTGAGTTCAAATAAATGAAAATAAGGAATGTTTCGTAACCATTCACCTTTGCTTTTAACAACAAGTTTTTATAGCTTTTTGTTGCCAAGGTAGTTTCAAAAGCGAAAGTTTCTCCTGCATCCATTAAATGGTTAATTCTAGAGAGCATTATTCTGCCTGCCTCTAAGGCTACACTCTCTGGCTTAAAAGGGGAAAGTGCTTTAGCGATTTCATCGGCATTCACAAACTCTCGACAATCCAACAACTCAGGCAAAAGCGATTGCGAGGCAGTTGTCTTACCAGCTCCGTTTGGTCCTGCTATTTCGTAGATTCGTTTCATAAATGTGAAAGTCTTTGATAAACCTGAAATTACTATCTCTTTGTTATTTCACTTAATTAGACAAAAAATCTGTGAAAATCTTCTAAATCAGTGTCATCTGTGTTCCAAAAAAACCTAGATTTTCTCCTTAAAACTCTCAAAACCGAAGCTTTTTACCAATTCAAAAGTATCGTCTTCATGCCATATACCAATCGATGGCAATCCAACTCCATTGAATGTAGTGGTTTTTACCATAGTGTAATGTATCATGTCATCGAAAATGACGGTATCTCCAATTTCTAATGGTTTGTCGAATGAATATTCAGACATATAATCGCCTGCTAAACAGGTCATTCCACCTAGTCTGTAAGTTGGTTTTCCTTCGATGGCATCTGTAGCTCCCCAAACTTTTGGCTTGTAAGGCATTTCTAAAGTATCTGGCATGTGGGCCGCAAAAGAGATGTCTAATATTGCCACATCCACTCCTTGGGCATCAACAATATCCAACACTCGGCTTCTCAAATACCCAGTTTGCCATGCAATTGCAGAACCCGGTTCTAGAATAATATCAATGTTATAGGTGGCTTTGAGACGTTTAATAGTGGCTATGAGGTGAGCGTGGTCGTAACCTTCTTTGGTCATGAGGTGTCCGCCGCCCAAATTCAGCCATTTGATTTGATGCAACAAATCACCGAATTTTTCTTCGATATGTACCAGAGTTCTTTCCAAAACATAGGAATCATTCTCGCACATGGTATGTGAGTGTAGGCCTTCAATTCCGTCAGGTAAGCTATCACCAAGAGCCTCTCTCGTAATACCCAATCGAGAACCCACCACGCAAGGATTGTACATATCCGTACTTACTTCGGCGTATTGGGGGTTGATTCTCAATCCCATAGATATTTTTCTGTCAAAGGCATCCACTTGTCCTTTAAACTGATGAAATTGATTCAAAGAATTGAAAGTAATATGTGAACTATAACCCATCAATTCTTCAAATTCCTCTGGTTTGTATGCTGGTGCGTAGGTATGTGCAAGGCAATCCATTTCTTCAAAAATGAGTCGGGCTTCGTTTAGCGAACTAGCCGTAGCTCCCGAAAGGTATTTTTTAACCATCGGAAACATCTTGTACATCGAGAAACCTTTCAAGGCCAGAATGATTTCTGCACCAGATTCGGTTTGAACTCGGTTGATCAATTCAAGGTTTTTGCGAAGAAGTTTTTCTTCTAAAACGTAGCATGGAGAAGGTATTTGTGAGAAGTCGATTGCCATTTGTTTGGTTTTTTATGCGAAAATACTCAATCAAAAAAATACCGCCAAAGAAATTAAATCTTTGACGGTAATAATGTCGGTATTTCGAAAATTATTTTGTGAAGCTCAATCCAAATAATGCTGTAAATGGTCTAGACGAATAGCCGTAAACCTCGGTAAATGATTTATTTGTAATGTTTTGGATGTTCAGAAATAATCCAACCGTCTCATTTATTTTATAATTCCAGTTGGTATGTATTTGTGTAAAACCATCAAGAATTACTGCCTCGTTGGCAAATGTCGCACTGTTATAAAACAAATCGTTTCTTTTGCTTAAATGTTGAGCAGTTACCGAACCTTTGAGTTTTGTACTAATGCTGTAAGACGCTGTAAGATTAAAATTGTGATTTGGTCTTCTCAGAAAAGCATTGATTTCTTTGGCGAATGATTTTAAATCATCAGATATTTTGCCATCCAAGAAAGTATAATTGCCTGAAAATGTGAATTTCTTGCAGTTTAAGTTTCCGTCAACTTCCAGCCCTTGGTTCTTTTGTTCAGCTAGATTGGTGTATTGCCCATAGGGTGGTTGGTTTGTTGAAAGAAACGAAATAAGGTCAGTATATTGCCTATTAAAATATACCATTCTCAAGTAATTCGACTTCGATTTTCCGAAAAACTGCCAGCCCAAATCAACAGTTTTAGCATTTTCAGGCTTCAAGTCAAGATTGCCATATGGCGAATACAATTGATACAAAGCGGGATTCTTAAAACTACTCGAAGCAGTTGCAAAAAACTTGATGTAGTCGTTTACCACAAAAAATGGATTTACGGAATAGGTGAAGTTATTGCCGTAAACAGAATGATTGTTCAACCTTCCGCCTAATTCCAATCCTAGTCCGTTTACTAGATTTACATTTAAAGAACTATATACGCTTTGGTTATCTATGTTGGCCATATCCGCCAAAATTGGAGTGTCAGTATAAGGCCCAAAGGCACTTATTGAAAAGTAGTCATAAGCCATGTTCTGGGCTCGGTAATCGGCTCCGATAAGCCATTCTGTTGTCTTGTGCAATTTGAAATTTGTAAAAATCTCTGCATAAGAGGCTTTGGATGTGTAATCTGTGTTTGAATATTTTGCAAAGGCACTTGCTACTACGTCGCTACTGTCGTTTTTGAAATTTCGGTAAGTTTGGTTATATAAATAATTGAAAACCAACTTTCCTTTAGGTAATTCCAATGTTAATCCACCTCCAACTTGATTGTTTTTGCTCAAATACGTATAATCTTTATCGTCCACAAATGCACCTTCGTCTAGATCAGTTTTGTAGGTATTGAATCTGTATAATCCATTAATGCTTAGTTTTTTAGTTAATTCATGGGTAATAGAAAGCTGAGAGTTTGAGGTTTTGAATCCATCGTTTTCAAACTTGTCTGCATCGTTTTTTGTTGCGGCTGTTGAAAAACCTCCCGTGCTAGCCAACGACTGTGAGAAATTATAGTTCGTTCTGTTTAAAGTGCCAAAAATACCAAAGTTAGCCTGTAAAGTATTCTGAGTTCCTGCAGCTAAACTGGCCGAAATGCTTTGTTTTTCTTGGCTTTTTCGGTTGGTAATGATGTTTACTACACCACCGATAGCGTCTGAACCATAAAGACTCGACTGCCCATTTTTCATGATTTCTATTCGCTCAATTTGTTGCAACGATAATAGATTAATGTCGAAAGTGCTTCCAATTCCCGAGGCCTCATTGACTGGAACCCCGTCTACGAGTATCAAAGTGTGGCCAAAATTTACACCTCTTAGAGATACATTTTGTGTACTCCCAGCGGTTTGCCCGCTACCAATTACCATTACACCCACTTGCTGGCTTAGGAGCTGACCGAGACTTAGACCGACATTTGCCTTAATTACCGAGTCCCCGATTACCGTAAGGACTTTTCCTGTTTGATCCAATTTTTGCGGATACTTGTTGGCTGTGATGACCACATCTTGTAATTGGTTTTCAGACTGTGAAAACGCGAAATTTACTTGCAGGCAGAAACCTACAAAAAGGACTTTTTTGAATGTTTGAAACATTTGTTTTTTGTAAAAAAATAAAAAAAGGGCGACCGCTCGTTGCTACACATCCACCGTATGACAGCAAAAAGGATAATTTTGGGGCAGGTCTCCTGGCTTGGTTTTTCATTTTTGCCTTCCCAATAAGTTTTTGCTTATCAGTGGCTTAGTGGTAAAATGAAGCAAATAAACCGCACAGTTGCGGGGACAGCTCACGACTTCAACGTGATTCCCTATTATTCATTCGATGCAAGAAATGCATCTTTGAACCCTAAAACTGAGGCAAAGGTATGATGAAAATTTGGTACAAATTTCGTTGACACGGAATATTTTGTAAGTTTGAGCTGGTACTAAATCTAAAAAAATAAAAGTTATGAAAGGTTGGATGTATATTCTTGAATGTTCTGATGGGTCATTTTATACCGGAAGTACGATAGATTTACTTAAAAGATTTGATGAACATCAGGCCGGTCTTGGTGCCAATCACACAAGTAAAAGGTTACCTGTGAAGTTGATTTACTTTGAGGAATTCGATAGGATTGATGAGGCATTTAATAGAGAAAAGCAAATTCAAGGTTGGTCAAGGGCCAAGAAACTTGCATTAATGCAAAAGAACTTTAACCAACTTCATGAACTGGCAGCATGTCTGAATAATTCACATTCTTCGAGGTATGAGTTTGAGAAGGCCATTAAAGCTAAAATTGAAGAAAAGCATTAATTGTCTTCGGCTAATTTCGGCAAGCTCAATGACCACCGATCAGACAACAGGGCGGTCACTGAGCTGAGACGACGTGCGGTCACTGAGCGAAGTCGACGTTCGATGACTGAGCGAAGTCGACGTTCGGTCACTGAGCGTAGTCGAAGTGACATTGCGGTTATTGGCTACGCCTCCGCTCCGACAACGGTGAGGTCACTGAGCGAAGTCGACGTTCGGTCACTGAGCGTAGTCGAAGTGACATTGCATTTATTGTCTTCGGCTCCGCTCAGACAACGGTGTGGTCACTGAGCGGAGTCGAAGTGCGGTTACTGAGCGTAGTCTAAGTGACATTTGAGTTATTGTCTTCGGCTCTGCTCAGACAACGGTGCGGTCACTGAGCGTAGTCGAAGTGCGGTCACTGAGCGAAGTCGAAGTGACATTTGAGTTATTGTCTTCGGCTCCGCTCAGACAACGGTGCGGTCACTGAGCGTAGTCGAAGTGCGGTCACTGAGCGAAGTCGAAGACATACTCATGCGGCAAAACTCCATCAACTTGCTCGTTCCATGGTAATCCATGCACATTTAGCAATTCCATAAATGGATCTGGATTGAGTTCTTCAACGTTATAAACGCCAGGTTTCATCCATTCTTCATTGGTGAGCATCAACATGGCTCCAATCATTGCCGGCACACCGGTGGTGTAAGAAACGGCCTGTGATCTTACCTCTTTGTAGGCTTCAGCATGGTTGCAGTTGTTCCACACATAATAAGTTCGGTCTTTGCCATCTTTTATTCCTTTTATCTGGCAACCTATAGAGGTTTGTCCTGTATAATTTCCCCCCAAAGACTCTGGTGCTGGAAGGACGGCTTTCAAGAATTCGAGTGGCACAATATCCATACCTTGGAACTTGATAGGAGCTATGCTCGTCATGCCGACGTTTTCCAAAACTTGCAAATGCGTAATATATGCTTGACCAAAAGTCATCCAGAATCTTGCTCTTTTCAAAGTCGGGAAGTTCTTTACCAAGGACTCCAATTCTTCATGATAAAGTACATACGACTCTTTCGGGCCAATATTTGGGTAATCTATGGCTTTGTGAATAGACATAGCTGGTATTTCTACCCATTTGCCATTTTCCCAATAACGGCCTGGCTGAGTGATTTCTCTGATATTTATTTCAGGGTTGAAGTTTGTCGCAAAGGCCTTTCCATGGTCACCCGCATTGCAGTCGATGATATCCAAGTAGTGCATTTCGTCGAAGTAGTGTTTGTTGGCATAGGCGGTAAATGCTTGTGTAACACCTGGGTCGAAACCACAACCTAATAGTGCCATTAATCCAGCAGACTTAAATCGCTCTTGATAAGCCCATTGCCAGCTGTATTCAAACTTCGCCACGTCTTTTGGCTCATAATTGGCGGTATCCAAATAATGCACGCCAGTTTCTAGACAAGCGTCCATAATGGTTAGGTCTTGGTACGGAAGAGCCACATTGATAACCATTTTTGGTCCGAAAGATTTAATCAAGGCAACCAACTCAGGCACATTATCGGCATCAACAGAAGCGGTTTTAATGCTTACACCATGCATTTCTTTTATTTCAGACGCAATTCTCTCACATTTGCTAACTGTACGGCTGGCCAACATGATTTCGGTAAAAACGTTCGAGTTTAAGGCACATTTGTGAGCTACAACTGTTCCAACTCCACCGGCACCAATTATTAGAACTTTAGACATTTATTTGTAGATAGTTTTGATTCGGGTGCAAAAATACTAAATGCAGGAAATATGTAACACATATTTTTGGTTAATGAAGTATTAATTAATCAAATAGTCTTTAAGCGTTCTTTTGGACCAAATATTTTTTATAATTTGCAGCCCTACCATTTGGTCTTGAAAATATATTGATACTATTTATCCAGCTTTGAAAATACATAGAGATTGAACTTTCCTTTAACCTCGCTCAATAATTATCCGAAGTATCGAAATTTTCGACAACATTTTTATGTGCCAGAATTTTTTAGAATGTCCCCTTTTAATAAAATTCTTAGAATTTAATTATTTAAGGGAGACAAAATTAAATTTCCTTCGTTAATGTTGTTGGGTGGCATAGAAATTGGCGTAACACTAACATTAATTGACAGAAGCTATGACTGTAAAAAGATTTTTTATATTAATCGAGAATTTTAAGTTAGTGGTTGCGACAGTATTTTTTATTGCTGTGCTTTCGAATGCAATTTTTTGATTTTTTCTTCGAAGGTCAGATTTCTGATATTTTTCGAGCCTTAATATACCTATAAAGCAATGTCTGAAATTTATAAAAAAATCTTGCAAAACATAGAAATCATTATCTACATTATAATTTTTGTAGTGGCTATTTATATGATTTTGTCTTAAAAACACAAGTCGGTGTAAGCTTCCAAGGTTCCTTTAATTTTCGAAAGAAAATGAAACCAAATCTTGATATTACAAATACCCCGACAATTCGACTCAAATGATTTTGTGATTTGATTTCCTACCATCTTCATGAAATATTCTAAAATGCGGGGTAATCGTTTTAAATTATTAAATTTCAGAAATTTCTAAGTTTGGTTTTTCAAAACCAAGGTTAAATGTTCTCTGGTTTGTTATAAATATCTAATAATGAATAAAATCAATATCACTTTACTGTCTGTGTTATTAACATTTTTTGGCTGTGCTGAAAAAAAAGTAGGTAACAACGAACTCTCAGAGTCTGAAAAAGAGGACGGTTGGAAATTACTCTTCGATGGCAAAACCACCAAAGGTTGGCATTTGTACAACAAAGCCGACGCACCCTCCGCTTGGATGGTAAAAGATGGAGAGTTGTTTTGTAATCCTGACACTTTTGAAGTAGAACACGGCGATCTAGTTTCGGATGCCGAATATGCCAATTTCGAACTCAAATTTGACTGGAAAATTACCACGGCGGGCAACAGTGGGGTTTTTATAAATGTCGTTGAAAATGATACCATTCCTAGAGCTTGGGCGTCGGGTCCTGAATATCAATTGCTTGATCACGAGGGTATTGGTAAAGATTATCTAAAGGATTCGACCAAATGGGCTGCATGCTTATATGGCTTCATGCCTCAAAAAAACGTCTCGAAACCAAAACCAGCAGGTGAGTGGAATCAGTCGAAAATTGTCCAAGACTCTGGTAAAATTCAGTTTTACTTAAATGGTATTTTGACTGCTGAACAAGATTTAAACTCGGAAGCTTGGAAAGCCATGGTGGCGAAGAGCGGATTTAAGTATTTTCCGTTGTTTGGTAAAAGCATTAAAGGTCGTTTGGCCCTGCAAGATTGGTCAAAAGGTGTTTCCTTTAGGAATATTAAGATCCAACAACATTATTGGGCTCCCTGAGTTAAGTTCGGGCGATAATTTCAGAGGCTACTTTTTTAAGTTCAGAAATAGAAGTCCTGGAACTAAGTTTATTAACTTTCAGACGAACTATTTCATTGCCTTTTCGAGCAATTACGAGGCCGAAATTCTCCTTGTCCGTATGAAAAAACGCTTCATCTCCGATGTCTTCAATTTTCTCGAAACCACTTGAGGTTTGATTGGACATCTTAAATTCATCAAAAGTCTTATTGGCAGAGAGTTCACTTTCGTAACTCTCAAAAATAAAATAAAGGGCATGGTTTGCATTTGAGCTGCCAATGTGTGTACTCTTATATTTGTGACCACCAACTTTGGTTTCGTTTCCGCTTTCTATGAGTTGACATGTTTCCCCTAAAATCCTTTCGGCCTCTTGAATGGTCAGTTTATGGCCGCCAAATACATCTTTATCGGTTTTCGAAAAAATCAAAAAAGGAAAAAGAAGGACCAGAATTAAGCTTTTCATGATATTATGATTTTAAGCTGAACAACGTTACTATTTAAAGATAAACTAATTGGCCTTTTGTTGCAAATATTTGGATTATTTATTTTGGCAATTCTGCAGGAGTACTTCTCTGTCTATTAGGTCTTTATCTTGGTGGTTCTCTTACTTTAATATTTTTGACAATTTGAATAGTTTAAGATCTGAGAATCGAAAAATTTAATTCTCAAAAGAAAACATAAAAAAACCTACCCAGGTTGCTGGATAGGTTTTTTCAAAATTCGAGAAGAATTATTTTGGTAATACCACCGAGTCAATTACGTGCACCACACCATTTGTACCCTTCAAATCTGCAGCGACAACTGTAGCCATTCCACCGTTTTCGTCTGTAATAACTACCTTACCACCAGATAATTTTACGCTTAGCTTACCACCACTTACTGTAGTTACGTTTGCTGTACCATTTCCAGCTTTTATGGCGGCTATTACTGCATTGGCGTCGAGATTTCCGCTTACTACGTGATAAGTTAAAATCTTTGCCAGTTGGGCTTTATTTTCAGGTTTCAGCAAAGTTGCCACCGTACCTTCAGGTAGTTTGGCAAATGCAGCATTAGTAGGAGCAAAAACAGTAAATGGACCAGCACCTTTGAGTGTGCCCACTAAATCAGCAGCTTTTACAGCGGCAACTAAGGTAGTATGATCGGGCGAACCAATGGCGATGTCAACGACATCTTTGGTTTGAGAGAAGGCAAACATTGGTGCGAACACCAAGAACAGAGCAGTCATTAAATTTTTCATACTATTATTTAGTTTAATGATGATGTAACTTTGGTGCTCTCGCATTGTTCGAAAGAAAGATGTTATTACATGAATTTTAAGGTGATTTTAATGTGATGGATTTGTTCTATGGTTTTTCAGCCAAGAATTGGGGAAATGAATCTGAAGATGATATTAGAACGAACTCAATTTTTTTTGAATAGCTTAATTTTTTTTGAAACTTAAGAAGATATGAATCTCAATTTATATTCAAAATGTTGCACAGCATTGATTATTTACCAAGGTTTAGAGTTGTCAGCATGTATTCTTTCTGTTTCAAACTATGGCAGTTTCTTACGACCTAATTTTAAAACATTACTATTATTCCAGCTTAAGGCAGGCAATAGGGATTTTTTCAAAACTGTCAATCGCAACACCATTTATTTTTGCGGGAATCCATTTTGGCATTGATTTAAAAACCTTAATTATTTCTTCATCTATTCCAAAACCAGGACTTTTCAAGATTTCAATATTATCTAAAGTACCTTCTTTCTTTACTCGAAAACTAACTACAATTTTTCCTGAAATTCCCGCATCCTGAAATTCTTTCGGCACTTTTAAATTTTGTCCTATAAACTTAAGCATTTCGGTGTTTCCACCTGGAAATTGGGCTCTTGTTGTTTCTTTTGCTATTTCTATTTGTTTTACATAAGAAAAAAATGGTATCAAAATGAGGGCTACTATACTTATCATTTCATTTTATATTAATATTCAAGCCCCCATTTTGACCATCCTTGCCGTCTTCGCCATCTTTGCCATTTTCACCCTTTCCACCTTTTCCGCCATTGCCACCAAAGAGATTAGGTTTCTTTGGCCTTTCAGAACTGTTCTTGTTTATGGTACAAGATGAAAATATTATGATTAAGCAAACAACCAATATTCGTTTCATATTGATTTAAATTTAATTAGAAAAACTAAATTCAAATTCCACTACACCCCCAAAGGCAACTTCCTTTCTCTTTTCCCCGTCAAATTAAAAATGGCATTGCCAAGGGCTGGAGCAATAGGAGGTAGTCCTGGTTCTCCTACACCGCCAGGGCGTTCGTAGTTTTCTACGATGTGTATTTCCATTTTTGGTGTTTCGGAGTTACGAAGTACTTGGTAGTCATGGTAGTTGGACTGCACACATTGATTGTTTTCGAAGGTTATTCCGCCTTTCGTTGCTGCCTGTATACCCATTATGATGTTTCCTTCGGTTTGGGCTTTTACGTTGTCGGGGTTTACAAACATACCGCAGTCAATTACCGAAACCACTTTGTCTATCTTTATGCCGTTATCGGTTTTAGAAACAAACACACAAGCCGCAGATATCGAGTCAAAAGAACGAAATACAGCAATTCCTTTTGCTTTTCCGGCTGGAAGTGGCGTTTTATAGTCAGCTTTTTCTGCCAAAAGATTCAAAACTTTTGTAAATCTTGGGGCATTTTTCAACAAACCTAATCTAAACTCCAATGGATCTTTTTTGGCTTCGTGGGCCATTTCATCTATAAAACATTCTTGTCCCCAGCCAAAGTTAGAAGCATACACGCTTCTCCACCAAACCACTGGAATACTGGTTTTTACCCTAGAGTAAGATACTTTGTTGACTTCGAAATTATACTGGTGGTTTTCTTGGCTCAACTCACCGCTCAACCAATCGTCGGCTGTGTTAGGTCTTAAACCATTAAATACTTGACCCGCAATAGATTCACCAATGGCTTGGTGGTGGAAGGCTTTGGCTCGACCGTTTTCTATAACGCCCTGCATACGACTAAGCATGGCCGGACGATAAGGTCCTTGGGCGATGTCGTCTTCTTTGGTCCAAAGAACTTTCACTGGCTTTTTGATTTTACGCGAAATATCACAAGCTTCGTTTAAGAAATCCATGTAGGCTTTTCTACCAAACGAACCACCCAAGAGTGTTACATTTATTTTTACTTTTTCTTCGGGAACTCCTAGATATTGAGCTACTTGGCTCAATGCTCCGTCCGGGCCTTGGATAGGTGCCCAAACTTCTACAGAGCCATCGTCTTTTACATGAACTGTGGCATTTTCAGACTCGATAGCTGCGTGGGCAAGAAATGGTGTTTCGTAAATGGCCTCCAATTTCGTACCTGCTGACTCAAAATGAGCATCAAAGTCTCCTTTTTCTTCCGCCCTTATGCCTGGTTTTTTGGCCGCAGTATAGGCGGCTTCAAAATATTCTGAGGTATTTTGGTTGAGATACTTTCCACTTTCTGACTTCCAATTAACAGTCAAGGCTTTTGCCCCTTTTAGTGCTGCCCATTGGTTTTGAGCAATTACGGCCACAGCATCCACTTTGGTATGTGGCATGGCTCTTTCTATTTTTATGACGTCTAGAACACCCACAACCTTTCTGGCAGTAGCATCATCAATTGAAGCTATAGAATCGTGAATTCTTGGCGAATGAACTACTTTGGCGTATACCATACCTGGAATTTCAGCGTCTATTCCATAAATGGCTTTTCCAGAAACTCTATCAGGAACATCCAGACGTTTGTTGTATTTGCCAATAATCTTAAAATCTTTCGGGTCTTTTAGTTTTGGATTTTTCGGCACTTGATAAGTTGAGGCCAAATCCGCCACTTCACCGTAGGTCACACTTTTTTGTGAGCCTTTTAAAAATATTTTTCCGGCTTCGGCGTAACAATCGGCTGCATTTACACCCCATTTTTCGGCTGCGGCTTTGATGAGCATTTCTTTAGCAGCTGCTCCAGCTTGTCTAAGCGGCATCCAAAGTCCTCTTACCGAGCTACTTCCGCCAGATTGCTGGCTTCCGTATTTGCTTCTACCGTCTGACTGTATGATACTCACTTGATCGAGACTGACTTCTAATTCCTCAGCCAAAAGCGATGGAACAGCCTGTGTAGAGCCTTGACCCATGTCTGGTCGGCTATTCACAAGGGTGATTTTGCCCGTATTTTCAATGATTATAAACGGATTTATCTCTAAAGCCAGCGTGGCTGCCGTAAGTTTCTTGAGGGCGACATTTTTGGAAAAACCATCTATACCGATGCTCAATCCAATACCAGTCAATCCGAGGTTTTTGATGAATTCTCTTCTGTTATTTTTCATGATTAAAGCATTTTAGAGGCGTTCTTGATGGCTTGGTTAATTCTTTGGTAAGTTCCACAACGGCACAGATTGCCTTCCATGGCGGCCAATATTTCCTCGTCATTCGGGTTTTTGTTGGTTTTCAACAATGCCACTGCAGACATTATCTGACCCGACTGACAATAGCCACATTGTGGCACTTGTTCTTCAATCCATGCCTTTTGTACTGCATGAAGAGTTGGTTCTGCAATACCCTCTATCGTAGTAATTTTTGCTTTTTTCGATAATGCAGAAAGCGGCATTTGGCAAGAACGAATCGGCTGCCCATCAAGATGAACCGTGCAGGCACCACATTGGGCCATTCCACAGCCAAATTTTGTACCTTTCAAATTGGCCAAATCTCTGATAGCCCACACCAGAGGCATATCGGCCTCAGCGGTGATTTTATAGACTTTGTTATTGATATTGAGGTTGAATACCGGCATAAAGATTGATTTTTTAGTAAAAATAAGGAAAACTTGGAAATGATAGTAATTTGTTAATGTGTTAATTTGCCAATTAGCTAATTTTACCCAGAATTAGTCAAATTTATAAGAAGTCAGGATATTCTTCTTCAAAAAACATTAACCGTTTAACAAATTGTCGAATTAACAAATTAACCTCCTAACTTTGTAATTCTCGAATAATAAACTGCAAATGACGATAGATTTAAGAAGCGATACGGTTACGAAACCCTCAAAAGAGATGCTGGAAGCCATGTTTTCAGCCGAAGTTGGCGACGATGTTTTTGGAGATGATCCAACAGTAAAGGCATTAGAAAACAAAGCTGCCGAAATGTTTGGGATGGAAGCTGCACTTTTCTGTACTTCTGGTACAATGACCAACCAGATTGCTTTAAAAGCTCATTTGTTCCCTGGTTCTGAGGTGATTTGTGACAAATATTCGCATATATATCTGTACGAAGGTGGCGGAATTGCTTCCAATGCCCAAGCTTCTGTAAAATTGATAGATGGAGATAAAGGGAGAATAACCGCTGAGCAGGTGAGGGGTGCGATTAATAACCCAGAGGATATTCATTTGCCTTTGAGTACTTTGGTTTCATTAGAAAATACCATGAACAAGGGTGGTGGTTCTATTTATGATTTTGATGAAATTCTCAAGATAAAGGAAGTTTGTCGAGAGAAAGGTTTAAAATTTCATTTGGATGGTGCCAGACTTTTCAATGCATTGATAGAGACTTCAGAGTCGCCCAAGGATTTTGGAAGTGCTTTTGATTCCATCTCCATTTGTCTTTCCAAAGGCTTGGGTGCACCAGTGGGTTCCCTGCTTTTGGGAAATGCAGAATTTATAAAAAAATCAAGGAGAATTCGTAAGTCATTTGGTGGAGGTTGGCGTCAAGCAGGATATTTGGCTGCGGCTGGTATTTACGCCTTAGATAATAATGTAAAAAGACTCAAGGAAGACCATGCAAATGCAAAGGCGATTGGTCAAATACTTCAAAAGTGTTCTTTTGTTAAAGAAATAATGCCGATTGATACTAATATTGTGATTTTTGAGTTAGTTGAAAATTGGACAAACACAGATTTTTTGGAGGTATTAAAACAAAATGGAGTGGGAGCGGTGGCTTTTGGTCCACAACTGGTAAGGTTCGTTACCCATTTAGATTTCAAAACCGAAGATTTGAATTTGCTCGAAAAAATATTAACCCAAATTAGTAAATAATGCGTTTTTTAGTTTTCTTATTCTTTTTAATTCTCTCTATTTCAGGGTTTTCACAGCAAAAAAACGCCATAAAATTTAATGTTGCAGGACCACTTACCCAGACCTACTCTTTGCAATATGAGCGGATGCTGACCAACAAAATTTCATTTAACAATACTTTTTTTTATCGCCAAAAATCATTGATTCCATTTGGAGTAGCTGTTGATACCTTGGCAAAACGTTATGGAGTTGGATTGACCGGTATAAAATTCAAGTATATTTTCATGAACGAAGCCAGAGTTGGCGTAAGAGGCTACGCTCCAGAACTTCGGTTTTATCTGGGAAATAAGAAAAACAGACCCTTTGTGGCACTTTTTGGTCAGTATGAAGACTTTGACATGGCCGTTCCGGCTTCTTTGTCTGTGTTATACAAAGGTTTGATTGTAGATGTAAAAACACCTGTAAACTTTACTTTTAACACACTTTCGGGCGGATTGTTGATTGGCAAACAATGGAAATGGAACAGAATGGGAGTGGATTTGGTGGTTATTGGGCCACATTTTGGAAAAGCCAAAGCGTTTTATGCTGTTGCTCAAACAGAGTTACTCTCAAAACTTTCAGAGGACGAAAAAGTATACCTGAAGGAAAAAATAACAGAGCGTTTTGGACTTTCTGGAGAATATTTCGCCTTGGATATTGCTGGCGAAAAAGCTGAAATTAAATCAGTAAAGCCCGTTCCTTATTTGGGAATTAGGGGTCTAGGCGTGAATTTGAGTTATAGTTTTTAGTCTAAATAACCCTTTTCAATTTAAAATAACAGAATTTCAATTCCCCATTCCTTCTCACGAATAGTTCTATTTCTGTACCTTCTTTTTTGCTGAGGTTTTTGTATATGTCGTTTATATTCAATTCCTTAAAGTGCTTGTTGTTCATGAAAATGATTTGATCATTTTCTTTGATTCCGGCTAGGTCTGCTTGTGAACCAGGCGTTATGAAAGTGACCACATATTCATTGAATCCGTCGCCTTTGGCCCTCACCTCCATGCCGCTCATGTCGTGTTCAAAGGTCTCTCGGTATTTACTTTTTAAGGGTTTTAGCATGAGGTAACCATCTCTATAGTTGAACGTTATCACAAATCTTCTCAAAAACTCTCCACCAATACTCCCTTGTCTGCCGTCAAAGTCCTCATTGAATTTTAGACTAAATGATAAACTATCTGGAAACGAAGCTAAAACGTCATTAAACTCGTATTTGCCAATTCTGAATTTCTCAATTCGGCCGATATGACCGTCAATGCTTCCATTTAAACCTCTACCCAAGTTGGCTCTGATGACCTTGTCTGGCAAATGAATGGGTGAGTTATCTTGCGTGTTGAGCAACAAGGCATGGCCAGCACCGGTGTCAATTACCAAGCGAAGTTTTGTGAAGTCATTGTCGTCATTTTGAGCCAATTCTATGGCTTCTATGTAGGGTTTCGATTGCGTTACCACCAAAGGATATTTCTCACCCATAGACTTTTTAGGCTTAAATTTATCGTGATTTCTAAGATATAACTCCCTCGAGCCAAAGTCAATCGTCACCACAAATCGTTCGAACAAATCATGACCAAAAATACCGTGGATAGGAATGCCCATGTACTCGGAGAGTTTCAAAATGTCATCTTCGAGTACTACCAAGTTTTGTCTATCGGCCTTCACAAATCCCAAATCTATGGTATGTCCTATAGAAACATTGGCGTTGATGTAATCTTTTTCGCCAGCACCATTAATGCGTACTTGTCTGCTAAAATCTAAATTGAGTTTTTTGGCCATGCTAGGGTCCGTTATAATAAACGAACTCACACCGGTGTCAAGAATAAAGTTTAGTGTGTCTGATTTGTTGATTCTGACTTTGACAACTATGAGGTTGGAATACAACTCGAACTTGATCTTTGCTGTTTTTTGCCTAATTCCCTTAAAATAAAACCCAAACTTATCCGAATCTCTCTTTTTTTGAGCCTCAATATGATTGAATACCCCGCCAAAGAAAAGAAAAAATAATAACAGAACTGGGATTCTATTTTTCATTTTTTTATTTGAAAAATACCATATAATATTAGAAAAACAAAAGGAATCCGCTAAAAGTTTAGCATTATTCAAATCTTCTTTGAATATAGTTGAGAAAAGGCCGATAAATGTGGAATTTTGCAAATAAAACGGAGCTAAATTTAAAGCTAAGGTTTCAATCCCACATCAATCAAAACAATTAGAGGGTCTTACGACCTAGCGGTAAATTAAAAAAATATGAAACAGGATTTAAGAAAGCTTGGTTTGGAACAACTCAAAGATTGGCTCAAGGAGAAAGGTGAGCCGGCCTTCAGAGCCAAGCAAATAATGGAATGGATTTGGCAAAAGTCTGTAACAGATATACAGGCCATGAGCAATCTTTCTAAAAATCTTCGTGAAACTTTATCGATCGAATTCGTAATAAATCCTGTAACTGTTTACAAATCACAGTATTCTGACGACGGTACGATAAAATCGGGCTTTAGACTTTATGATAAACACTTGGTAGAAGGGGTTTTGATTCCAACCGAAACTCGAATGACGGCCTGTATTTCTTCTCAAGTGGGTTGCTCCCTGACGTGTAAATTTTGTGCTACGGGATACATGAAACGTGAGCGAAATTTGGATGCTGCGGAAATTTATGATCAGGTAATTTTGATAAAAAATCAAGCAGAGGAAAGATTTAACCAACCCCTGACCAATATTGTGTATATGGGTATGGGCGAGCCACTTCTAAATTACCAAGCGGTGTTGGAGTCGGTAGAAAAAATTACTTCGCCACAGGGTTTAAATTGGTCCCCAAAACGTATTACGGTTTCTACTGCGGGCATAGCCAAAATGATCAAAAAACTGGGCGATGATGGCGTGAAATTCAATCTGGCTTTGTCACTTCATGCGGCAAATGATGAAAAACGCAACACCATTATGCCTATCAATGAGTCAAATAGCATAAAGAATTTAACAGAGGCCTTAACTTATTTTTACAAAAAAACTGGCAACAAAATCACGTTTGAATATATAGTTTTTAATGGCTTTAACGATACTATTGAGGATGCCAAGGATTTGCTAAAATTCTGTAAAAGAGTGCCTTCTAAGGTCAATATTATTGAATATAACCCTATCAACGAGGCAGACTTTAGAAACGCTGAAGCCGATGCCATAGAGAAATTTGCTAAGTACTTGGAGAACAATGGCGTAACCGTAAACATCCGTAGAAGTAGAGGAAAAGACATAGATGCTGCTTGTGGTCAGTTGGCTATCAAGGAAAATTAACAATTTGGTAACATTGGATGTGGATAACTTTTATGTCAGGTCAAAATTAATTCTGACCTTTGTGGCACCAATGTGAATCAGAATCTAAAACTAAAATTTAATTATTATGTTTGGTCTAGAAAATGACGTTTTTTTTCTTCTATTTTTTGCCCTTTTTGCAGCTTGTGTTTTCGAATTTATCAACGGTTTTCATGATACAGCCAATGCGGTAGCCACAGTAATCTATACCAACTCTCTCAAACCCACTCAAGCGGTTGTTTATTCCGGAATCCTCAATTTTATAGGTGTTATCACTGGTGGAGTAGGTGTTGGTATGAGCATCGTAAATTTACTCCCTGTAGAGTTACTAATCGACCAAGATGTTTATCATTCCCTCGCCATGGTGATGGCCATGTTATTCAGTGCTATTATCTGGAACTTTGGTACTTGGTATTTCGGTCTGCCATCGTCAAGTTCTCATACGCTTATTGGAGCTATCATGGGTGTGGGTTTAGGATATGCCCTGCTTCCTGAAAATCAAACAGGTGCAGCAGCCATTAACTGGGACAAAGTGAAAGATATTTTTACAGGACTTTTGATGGCACCTGTCTTGGGTTTTGCACTTGCTATCTTCTTGATGTTCATTTTAAGACGTACTGTTAATAAAAACGTACGTGACCAAATATTTTCAGAGCCAAAGAAAAATCAAGCACCACCAAATTGGATCAGAGGCACCTTGATTACCACTTGTGGTTTGGTGAGCTTTTTCCATGGTAAAAACGACGGTCAGAAAGGAATTGGTTTGATGATGTTGATTTTAATTGGTGTTTTGCCTTCGTATTTTGCCATAACAAGTGCGAAAAAATTGAAAGATATTCAGCCAGACTTGGTGAAAATTGAGACAATAGTTAACAAAATCGATACAGTAGGATTGGGTGTTTCTGAAATGAAACATATCAACGACATCAAATCTAACATTACTTTTTTACATCCAGTTGTTAATCAGACCTCAGCTGATACTTCTTCCAAACTTCATTTGCGTGGAGCCATCCTGAAGGTGGCTAGCAATGCTAAAAAACTCTTGACCGACGAAAGTGTGAGTATGAGTGCTGCGGACAGAGAAACATTGACCAATTTGGCCACAAAAGAAGAAAAAGGTATCAGACGTGCCACTGACTTTGCTCCGTTTTGGGTGATTATGCTTATTTCTCTTTCACTGGGATTAGGTACTATGATTGGCTGGAAAAGAATTGTGGTAACAGTAGGTGAGAAAATCGGAAAGTCGCATTTAACCTATGCTCAAGGAGCTTCTGCCGAACTTGTTGCAGCTGTAACCATCGGTTTGGCCTCAGGGTTTAAGCTCCCAGTTAGTACTACGCACACGTTATCATCAGGTATTGCGGGTTCTATGGTGGCGTCAAAAGGTATCAAAAACCTTCAAGCAGGTACCATAAAAAATATTGCCATAGCTTGGGTGCTTACCTTGCCTGTTTCTATGATGTTATCGGCAGGCTTATTTCTTTTGTTTAGATTCTTTGTGTCTTAAAATATTACATGGTCTGGAATAATGAAGTGGCTCTAAGGGGTCACTTTTTTTATGACCAAAATTCGGGTTTTTAAGGGGGATTTAGGCTTTTTAAATTTTTTTGAAGTAAATGTCTTTGTAAATTAAAAACGGCTTAGCATCTTTTCGGAAAATTTGATTTTGTAAGCATTGAAATATCAAGAAAACAATGATGTGCCTGTCGGAAATTGGAAAATGGCCGACGTTCGTAATTTAGAATGTATTTCGCCCAAACAACTGGATCATTTCCTAGAGGCTGGCTGGTTTAGAATGGGTCAGAGTATGTTTACAACCAATTTTCTGATATTTGGCAGTGAACAATACAACGCTCTTTGGTTGAGGGTAAATCTGAAAGACTTTGAGCCAAGTGCTTCTCAAAAAAGGCTTTTGAAGCAGAATGAAAGGTTTACCGTTGAGGTCTCAGCGGGCCAGATAACCTACGAAAAAGAAGATCTATTTTATCGTTATCGACAAAGCTTGTCTTTTTCTATTGCCCCGTCACTTCAAAATCTTCTAACAGGCAATTCACTATTTGATATTTTTGACTCCAGACATCTCGAAATTTATGACGGCAATAGACTCATAGGCTGTGGGGTGTTTGATATGGGGGAAAACTCTGCTCAAGGAATCGTTAGTGTTTTTGATCCCGACTATAAAAAATATAGCCTTGGTAAGTTTCTTTTTCTCCATAAAATCCTCTTCTTAAAGAATTTGGGATTAGATTATTTTTATCCTGGTTATTTTGTGCCTAGCTATAAGCAGTTTGACTATAAGCTCGAAATGGCGAAATCATCAACTAGTTTTCTAAATTTCGGCAAAAGGGAATGGCTAAGTATTCATCATTTTGGCCCGAATTATCAGCCATTGATTTTAATTAAAACAAAGCTCCAACAGATGCAAGAGCTACTGAGGAGTATCAATCTAAAAACTGATTTGCTTATTTATAATTTCTTTGATATTTGTTTGGTAAATGGTTACACGGAGTACGACTTGCTCGATGTTCCCCTCTTTTTGTACTGTTTTCCAAATTCCAGACAGCAGGAGGCTATTATCGTTTACAATATCTTCAACAGTTGTTACCAATTAGTAGTTTGTAACAAACCTTTTCAATCCAATATTGTGGAAGAGCCAGGACATTATGCCAAGTATCTGCTAAAACTGGACTCTATCATCATTCAAGAATTTGACGAACATATTTTTGCCCAAAAACTCCTTCAAATGGTCACTCTTTGAGTTTCTCGGAGTTCCTTGCAAGAGATTATCTATTTGATTTGGGCTTACTTCTGAATATTGATTTTTGCCATTTTTCAACGATTCAAAAAAATACTATTTATCCAAAATTTAGTATTAAAAACGGCATTTTCTATTTATAACCAATCTAAATTGATGTTTTTTTAAATTTTGCCCAATTATTATGAAGTCTTTTTCTTTTCTAAGAAATACTAACAATTTATATTTGGCAATATTTGACTTTTCAAATAATTTATAGAAATAATATTATATAACAGAGGCATATGAAGCCCACAAATATCAAAGATTCGGAGTATTACCACAAAGTTGTTGATTGTCAGTACGCTTGCCCTGCTCACACCCCAGTTCCTCATTACATCAGACTTATTGCCGCTGGCAAATATACCGAGGCATACATGGTCAACTGGGAGTCCAATGTTTTTCCTGGAGTTTTGGGCAGAACCTGCGACCGCCCATGCGAGCCTGCATGTAGAAGAGGTAGAGTAGAAGAGGAGCCAGTGGCCATTTGTAGACTTAAAAGAGTGACAGCAGATTTCAAAGACGACATCGCTCAATATTTGCCAGAGATTCCTAAAGTAAAGAACGGTAAAAAGATTGCCATTATTGGTGCTGGACCAGCCGGTTTGACTGTGGCCAGAGATTTGGCTCCGCTGGGTTATGAAATTCACATGTACGACGACCAAAGCAAAGGCGGTGGTATGATGAGAAGCCAGATACCCTCTTTCCGTTTGCCAAATTCGGTCTTGGACCAAGAGGTGAATGTAATTCTCGACATGGACATCGTAAAGCACTTCAATCAATATGTGACTAGTCTAAAAGAAATTATTGATGGAGGGTATGACGCTGTTTTTGTAGCAACTGGAGCACCAAAAGGCAAAGATTTGCCCAATCTGCCTGGCAGATGGGATGCCAAAGAGAACATTCACATCGGTATCCAATGGCTGGCGAATGTGGCGTTTGAACACACCAACAAAATTGGTAAAAAAGTAATTGTATTGGGTGGTGGAAATACTGCCATGGACTGTTGCCGTACTTCTCGTCGTTTGGGCGGTGAAGAAGTGAAAGTGTTGGTTAGAAGTCCATTCAAAGAAATGAAGGCTTCTCCATGGGAAAAAGAAGATGCCATTCATGAAGATATTCCGATTTTGGAAAATCACGTTCCGAAAAGCTTTGTTTCAGAAAATGGAAAACTTAAAGGCATGTTTTTTGAGAAAGTGGAGGCTCAATACGACGACAAAGGAAAGCGTAAATTGGTACCAACTGGTGAGCCAGATGTATTCATTGAAGCAGACGACGTAATAATAGCCATTGGTCAAGAAAACCGTTTTGAATGGATAGAGAAAGACCTTGGCGTGGAGTTTAACGAGTGGGAAATGCCCGTGGTAGACGAAAGCACTTTTGCTTCTACACGTGCGGGTGTTTTCTTTGGTGGAGATGCCGCTCTTGGACCTAAAAATGTTATCACAGCCGTTGCTCAAGGACATCAGGCAGCCATTTCGATAGATAAATATTGCCAAGGACAAGATATCCACGACAGACCAGCTCCAGATGTAACGCTGATCAGTACCAAAATGGGTATTCACGAATGGAGTTATGACAATGGTGTTTCAGCAGATTTAAGATTTGTGGTGCCTCAGGAGGATAAAAAGATAACTTTGGCCGATAGAAAGAAAGAAGTTGAGTTGGGCTTTGATCTGACTTCGGCTTTCAAAGAAGCTGAACGCTGTCTCAACTGTGACGTGCAGACTGTTTTCATGGAAGACAAATGCATCGAGTGCGATGCCTGTATGGATGTTTGCCCAACACAGTGTATCAATTTTACCGAAAATGCAGAAGAGGACGATTTGAGGGCCAAGCTTCTAATTCCGGCTTTGGATAAAAGTCAAGACATTTTGGTATCTGATATTTTGAAAACCGGTAAAGTAATGGTAAAAGACGAGGACGTTTGTCTTCACTGTGGCTTGTGTGCTGAGCGTTGCCCAACTTCGGCTTGGGACATGCAGAAATTTATGTATAAAACTGCCAAGGCAGGATGTTAAGAAAGAAATCATATGAGTAGTATAAACGATTTTGTAGTAAGATTTGCCAACGTAAACGGTACAGGTTCGGCAAGTGCCAACTCGCTTTTTGCCAAGTCTATTTTCCGAATGGGCGTGCCTGTGTCGGCTAAAAATATATTTCCATCCAATATTCAGGGTTTACCTACTTGGTATGAAGTTAGAGTGAGCGAAAAGGGATATTTGGGTAGAAAAAACGGCATTGACCTCATGGTGAGTGTCAACCCACAGAGCTTGAAGAAAGACATCGCTTCAGTAAGACCAGGTGGTTATTTTGTGTATGACAGCACCAAAAAACTATACGAAGAATTCTTGAGAGAGGATATCAATTTTATTGGCATTCCTTTGATGGATATCTGTAACCGTGAGTTTTCAGATCCTCGTCAGAAGCAATTGTTTAAGAACATTGTTTACGTGGGAGCTTTGGCTAAATTATTGGATATCAGTTTTGAGGAAATAGAAAAATTACTTTCGGAGCAATTCAAAGGCAAAGAAAAATTAGTAATTCCAAACGTAAAAGCCTTGAATCTTGGAGGTGACTACATAGCCGAAAACTTTGACTATCCACTTGATTTTAGGGTAGAAAGAAGAGATTTGGTGAAAGATTGGATTTTGATAGATGGCAATGCAGCTGCCGGATTGGGTGCCGTTTATGGCGGTGCTTCAGTAGTTTCTTGGTATCCTATTACGCCTTCTACTTCTTTGGTGAGTTCATTCGAAAAATACGCCAACAAGCTGCGTAAAGACCCAGAGACCGGCAAGAATAGTTTCTCAGTTGTGCAGTCAGAAGACGAACTTTCGGCTATCGGTATGGCCATAGGTGCCAACTGGAACGGTGCAAGAGCATTTACTGCTACCTCGGGACCTGGTTTATCCTTGATGAACGAATTTTTAGGTTTGGCTTATTACTCGGAAATTCCGGTGGTTTTGGCTGATGTTCAACGTTCTGGTCCTTCTACGGGTATGCCTACACGTACACAGCAGTCTGATTTGTTGATGGCGGCTTATGCTTCTCATGGAGATACCAAACACGTGCTTTTGCTTCCCTCTACACCTACGGAGTGTTTCGAAATGATGGCCGATGCCTTTGATTTGGCTGAGCAATTACAAACTCCCGTGTTGTTTATGACGGATTTGGACTTGGGTATGAACGAGCACATGTGTCCGCCATTCAAATGGGACGACAACCGCAAATATAACCGAGGAAAAGTTTTAAACGCCGAAGAATTGGAAGCAGCTCAAGATTGGGGAAGATACAAAGATGTGGACGGCGATGGAATTCCTTACAGAACTTTACCGGGTACACACCCTACCAAAGGAGCGTATTTCACCAGAGGCTCGTCGCACGACGAAAAAGCCGCTTACTCAGAGGATTCTGACACCTACGTGCGTATCATGAATAGGTTGAAGAAGAAACTCGAAACTGCCAAAACTTTGGTTCCTGGACCAGAATTTTATCAAGAAAACAATGAGTCAGAAATCGGGGTGATATTCTTTGGAACTTCGAGATATGCGGCTGAGGAGGCTTTGGATATTATGAGAGCTGACGGGTTGAAAATTGACGCCATGCGTTTGAAAGCTTTTCCTTTTTGCAAAGAGGTAGAAGACTTTATCGATGCCCACAAGCAGGTTTTTGTGGTTGAGCAAAACCGCGATGCTCAAATGAGAACTTTGCTCATCAATGAGTTGGAGGTGAATCCCAAGAAGTTGATCAGAGTTTTGAATTTTGACGGAACGCCTATCACCGCCGATTTGATTATTGAGCCCATCAGTGCATTAAACCTACAAAGTATCTAATTTTTATGTCATATATAAAACCAAAATTCGAACACCCAAGAGCTCCTAAAAATGCTTTGGGATATACCAGAAAAGAATACGAGGGTTCACTTTCAACACTTTGTGCGGGCTGTGGACATGATTCTATATCAGCTGCTATTGTAGATGCTTGTTTTGAGCTTTCTATTGAGCCGCACCGTGTGGCCAAGCTTTCGGGCATTGGCTGTTCCTCTAAAACGCCAGCTTATTTTCTGAACAATTCGCATGGATTCAACTCAGTGCATGGTCGTATGCCTTCAGTGGCTACAGGAGCCAATTTAGCCAACAGAGACTTGGTTTATTTGGGTGTTTCGGGCGACGGTGACAGTGCTTCAATAGGCTTTGGTCAGTTTGCACACGTGATTCGTAGAAATCTCAACATGACTTACATTGTGATGAACAATGGTTGCTATGGTCTAACCAAAGGACAGGACTCGGCCACTGCTGACCAAGGTTCTGTATCGAAAGCGGGTAGTGTCAACAACTTTGAAGGCATAGACATGTGTGCTATAGCCATAGAATTGGGTGCAACATTTGTAGCCCAGAGTTTTAGCGGAGATAAGGGACAACTGATTCCATTGATAAAAGCGGCTCTTTCACATTCTGGATTTTCCTTGATTAATGTTGTTTCGCCATGTGTGACTTTCAACAACAACCCTGGCTCTACGAAGTCCTATGACTATGTGCGTGAGCACAATGAGGCCCTTTCATCTTTGGATTTTGTGCCAGTAAAGGAAGAAATCACAACCGAATATGATGAAATAGATGTGAAAATGGTAGAAATGCACGATGGTACGTTTATCAAACTCAATAAACTACACCAAGGCTTTGACCCTCAAGACAAACTGTCTATCATCAACGCTCTTCAAGTAGCCCGTCAAAAAGACGAAATACTTACAGGATTGCTGTATCTTGACACCGAAAGCGTAGAACTAAACGACCTGATAGGAACCGTAAACAAACCACTTAATTCTCTTACAGAAAAGGAATTATGTCCTGGTAGTGAGGTTCTGGAAAAGATCAATGCGGGGTTGAGGTAATTTAATAATTCAGTACTTAAATGACTGATTTGAAAAGAGTTGGCGAATTTGGAATTTGTCGACTCTTTTTTTTGGATTGAATTTTGCCCTTATAAAGGAAAGATTGAGAAACATCTACAAAATGATTTTAGAGGATATTTACACCGTATTTTGGACATGCGTATAATTAGATACTTTTTTGCTCTTTGGGTACTAGTTGGTTGTACAAATCAATCTGTTTCTGAAATAGAGAAAAAGTTACATGGAAAATATTGTTCTAATACTAATGAAGAGAATCCATTAGTACTTTTTCCAGATAATTCATATAGTTTGGGGTATGAGGAAAACGGAAGATGGGAAGTAAACGACTATGGCGATTTTACAATACTAACTCTAATTCATAAAAATAAAAGAAAGGAAGGAGTTATACTTTTTAAAGAAAACTATTATTTCAAATTCAATAAATCCGTCTTTCCGTCTACAAGCGAAACATTGTTCAAAATTTGTGATTAATATGCTTTCAGTTTATCCAGCAAATACCACCAATCAAATTTTGTAACCCCTGAAATAAGAAAAATAAATGAAGAAAGACGATATATGATGAACAATGGATGATAAGATATTAATTTTTTTGGAATACGATTGCTCCGCTTTTTAATGTAAAGGGGTTAATTTATGACATTTCTTTTATAGAGAAAATGGATAATTTACTCAAAGGTTTTGGTAATTTAAGTTGGGAAATTGGTCCAGATGAGAACAGGGAAATGTATTTAGCCATTTCTCCAAGTTTAGAACCAGATCTTCATTCATTAACGAAACAATTCGTAAAATTATCTCCAAATATGGAAAACTGGAATTTTTATGATTGCAAACAGAAAAAAGCATTAACTTCTGTTAGAATAACCACTGAAGAATATGGTGGTGAAATTATTGATGCTAAAGATTTGAAATTCAGGATTTTAAAAGATGAAAATTATACTCCCTTGTTTTTAGATATTTACATAAATCGAGATTTAATGAATATCAACCGTGCCAATTCAATAGAAATGTTATTAACTAATTTAATTGGAGAGTTTAATTTGATGTATTTCATTGAGGACTTTGATTTGAAGGATTTAGAAAACTGCAAAGACAAAGAAAAATTGTGGGATTATAATAAGCTTATTAGTTACGTTGAAAAATACGCCAAAGAAAATTCAATAGAATAAAAAAGACTCTTGCATAACTATTGTTATACAATCCTTGGGATGACATTAAAGTTCTACTCAATTTATTCGCATTCAAAGGTTATCAAGTTTCTTTTGAGGAAATAGAATTTTTTATCATTCAATGCAAACCTTCAATCAATTCAAATCAGTGATTTCAAAATCACATGAAGAAATCTGAAAAGAGCTTGTGAACTTCAGCTTAAATTCTTAGTTTCATTGCATGAAACTATTCCTTACAATTTTATTATTCTCAAGCTTAATTGGTCAGTCGACCAAGGGCTCTCAAATCCTTATCAAATTCGAAGGGCAAGTAAAAGCATCTTCTGAATTATCTGTTTTCTATTCCAAAAATCTCGAAGAAAAAATTGTTGCTTTCAGTCAAAAAAATGTTGGCGATGCGGACATTAGTTTTGAGCTGGATAATACTCATGCAAAATTCTATTACTTTCAAATCGGTAAAAGTGCGATTTTACTTAAAGTCAAAGAAAAGGACAAAATAACCTTGTTTTATGATGGTGAAAATAATATATGGGATATCAAAAAGGAAAACGACGAGTATTTTGAAAAGGCCAAAGTATTCATAGGTTACAAGAGTCCAAAATGGAAAGATTCATCTTCTTTTGTAAGATATCACATTGATTTTATGGATTCTTTAGGCTTAGATCCTTCTAACAAAAGAAAAATTTATACCTCGGATCAGTCCTTTTTAAGAAGAAGATTTTTCAACCTCTATGTTGACAGGGTTTCTGGGTACAAACTTTTTAAATTTCCTGACACCGAGCAATCTGCTGAAACTAATTACGTGGAAGATTGGGCGAATTTAGCTCAAATCGATTATCGACAGTCCAATTATTATGAATTAGAGACAATTAGAAGATATATTGTCTATCATTTGCCGGTAATCTATAAAAACTTAAAAGTTACGAAACCTAATTTTGCCCAATTATTGGTCGCCGGAGAGACATGGATTAATTCTTTAGAAATTGATGAAAATCTAAAAATTTATATGCTTGGAGATTTAATTCAATATATGGCCAAGTTTAATCTTCCATTGGACGTAACAACTCAAAACTCTTTGGAAAACTTCTGTATTGCTAACCCAAATTCCTCTCATTTTGACTTTATTCAGGGTTTTTTGAAACAAAAACAATCCTTATCCACCCAGAAATTTGAAATCAATGCGGTGAACCTTAACAATGAAAAATTTGAGGTCAAAAAGTACAGCGAAAAGATAATCTTAATCGACTTTTGGGCAACTTGGTGTGCACCTTGTTTTGCAGCAAATCCATACATAGAAAAAATAAAGGCAAAATATCAGGGCAAGGTCAAGGTTATCAAGATTTCAATAGATGATAACTGGGTGCATTGGGAGCGGTTTGTGAGAGATAAGGATGGGAATATTGACGATAATTATATTCTTACCAAAGAGAGTTTTGAGTCCGAAATAAAGAAATTTAACCTGGTTTCAGTTCCAAGGTATTGGATTGTTAGGAATGATGGTAAAGTAATAAATATGGAGGCACCTCGTCCGATGCAGGACGAATTGGATAATTATCTAAAAAAGCTTTTAGAGTAACTGGATTTTCGGTTTTTATAATGGCCTTGAAGTTGTAACTTATTTGAATTGAAGTCGCTAAGTCTTGTTTAAGTCTAGTTCTTAATTTTCATAACTTAATTTTTTTTACAATGAAACGCATCATAATTCCCTTTCTTATTTTACTTTTTTCCTAAGATTGTATCTCTCAGGATAAATTGAGAATTAAAATCAAGCCCAATCAATATCTTGGAGATAGCGTATTTTTCGGAGTTCCGGAGGATGTTCCAAAAGGATTTGAGGATATATTGAATTTTAAGTTAGCAAATAATTCCTCCGTTCAGGACGCTTCAATTGAAATTGGCTATTCGTATTCCGTTTATAAAATTAAATTAAAGGAAAATCTTGAAGTAACAGGAAACTTGGAATATCCAAAGCCAGTTAATATTTTGTATGTAGATCAAGATAAATGTATCCCTTGCGTGACCAAGATATTTTATATTGATAACCAAAACATTAATATTGAATTATCTAAAATATCCAATAAGCAAAAGCTTCAAATTGATTCTCCAACAAACAATGATTATAACAAATTAAAATCCGAACTTTCTTCTGTTTATACTGAATCAAATAATCCATTTGAAATGGATAGTTTAACAGATTTTAGTAGAAAGCAAGAAATTTTAAGACAGTACATCCTTAAAAATCCGAGCTCCTACGCGGCCTTGTGGGAAATTATTTTGGACTATACCACTTATCACGAACATCCTTTGTACCAATCAAACTTAAAGTACTTTTCGAATACCATAAAAAACGGTAATTTATATAAAGGTTTTTCGAAGAAACTAAAAATACTTAACTCAACCAATAGTGGTAAATTTATGCCGTTTGTGAGAATAGACAGTACAAATAGCATTTCAAAAAGCACATTTGGTCAGTATAAATTAACACTGATCAACTATTGGGCTAGTACTTGTGGTCCTTGCATAAAGAGTTTACCCGATATGGTAAAACTTAGAAATGAATATCATTCCCAAGGTTTTGAAGTAATAGGTGTTGCGGATGACATTGTCATTACTAGAATGGTAAAAGCTAATAATATTCTTAAAAAAAATAATGCGGGTTGGATTAATATGTTTGATATAAATGAAGAGTTTAAGAAAAAAGTTTATGCCAATGGCTATCCTCTCTACTTTTTGGTGGATTCGAATGGAAAAATTTTGTTAAGAAAAGCAGGTAGTTTTGATTACGTACAAAACGAAGTAAGGGAATATTTTAAAAAGTGAAGGAGATGATTGCATAATGGCTCTCCAATCGTAGATGTGAATTTTCGGTTTTAAGTGATGTTTAAATCTCCCTTAAAAGTTCATCCAATTCACCAGGTGATAAGTTTTCTTTTTCGGCCTTATCGTAAATAGCAAGCAAAATGACTTCTTCATTTGCTGTAAAAACATAAGTGATTATTCTTGCCCCTCCACTTTTTCCTTTGCCCTTGCTCTTGATGGCTTGGCGTATTTTGTAGCAATTATTGCCTAAAGGTGTTCCTTGAGTGGGATTTAATGAAAGCTCTTGGCCAATTTAGACAATTCTTCACGAAGTGATACATACTTTTTTAGCAAAACCTTTGCGTCACGCTCAAAACTTCGGGCTGGAAAAACCTTATACATCAGCTAAAAAATCGTCCAAAGTTCTTAGCTTTATTTTACCTTCCTTATGGAGCTTAACATCTTCAAAGCCCTCTCTTATTTTAAAAAGTAGTTCATCCTTAGAAATAAAATCTTCTTCTTCTATTAAAATGGAAGCCAATTGTAATCTTTCTTTTTTTGGTAGCTGCCTTGCTAAATCAACGATTTGACTTACGGTTACCTGAATGTTTGTGTTTAATTTGAGTGTTCTTTCCATTTTTTTATTAAAATTTACTTCTGGAATTTCGGAATAAAGTTCCATTTGTTTCTTTAGGGAAATTTCAGTTTTGGTATTTTAAAAAATTCCAACCTAGTTTTCTCTACATTCTTTATCTTTCCTTGTTAATTAATTATTTCAGGCTGTAGTATTTAAGGATGCAGCGACAAAATACAATTATAAAGTTATCATTCATCATTCTACAATCAAAACATAAAACAATAAAACTTGGTTGCGATTTATTTTCTTTAACTGCTTTTTTCAAAAGAGAACATGATTTCAGGGGACTTTGAGGTGTTTTTTCTAGAGATTGTAAAAGGTGTTAACTTAGAAATTCTACTTATATTTAATTCTAAATTCTAATAATTGTTTAACCAAACAAAGTCCAAAAATGAAATCCACATTTTTTCTTCTCTTCATCTTATTATTTCCATTAGTCACTTTAGCCAATACAGAAACAGCCAAATCTAGCGAATTTATCTTTGATTCTTTGAAGGTTCAAGGTCATAATCAGGTCGTTGAGAAAGATTCTGTCAACAAAGAAAAGCTGCCAAATCACCAAAAGATAGCGAAAACTTCAGGGATATTGGGTATTGTTGGTTTAGGAACGGTGTTGGTTTTGGGTATAGCGAGTATCGGTACGTTTGCAGTGTTAATTGGTGCTGCAATTTCTTTCGCAGCATTGGTAATGGGTTTGTTGAGCGTCCGTAGAGTAAAAAACAAAAAATGGGCTCGTTTGGGTATAATTTTGGGGTCTTTGGGTATTTTGATTTTGGTGGCTTGGATTGGCCTTATCATTTATGTAATTTCTATTTTTGGAAATAGTATTGATTGATGGTATAATTATTGAAAAAGAGCGGTTTTAGTTTCTTTTTGTATTTCATTAACCTTTTCAATTCGTGCCTATAGCTAGGATTATTTTGATTGTTTTTCAGTAATTTTGTCAATATTATTGATAGAAATGGATAAAACTCTAACATGGTCCGGTAAACATGGTGATAATCAAAAACGATTAAAGGATTTTTGGTTGTCTCAAACTCCCAACCAGAGACTAGAAGCTTCTTATTATTTGAATTCCGTTGCATACAATTTCGACATAAATAACCCGCCAAGAATGGACAAATCTTACTCATATACAAGGAAAAGAAATGGGTAATATTTTCAATAATGATTTTCAGGAGTTTATCGCATGTCTAAACAAACATGATGTTGATTATATTTTAGTTGGTGGATATTCAGTGATTCTGCATGGTTACCCAAGAACTACCGGCGACTTAGATGTTTGGGTAAATCCCGTAAAAGACAATTATGAGAAACTTATGGCAGCTTTCCTAGAGTTTGGACTGCCACATATTCCATCTGAAATGTTTTTTGATTTGCAAAATTATGATGTTTTTGGCTTTGGAAGACCTCCAGTTTCAATTGAGATACTCACAAACGTAAAGGGGCTAACTTTTGATGTTGCAAAAAAAGATATTGTGATTTTTGAAGAAGATAATATCAAAGTTAAGACAATCAGTTATCGACATTTAATCGAAGCCAAAAAATCCTCCAATAGACCGAGGGATATAAATGATATTGAGAATTTAGAAAAATGAAATTTTAGAGTTTTCTACAAAATTCTCCAAGTAAAAAACGTTTTTTTATCCTTATCTTTACCGAAAATTCAAGCCGAAATATGAAGAAAGCAGCCTTGCTATTTATCGCTCTTATCATTTCTTTAAGTTCATTTTCACAGCAAATAACCATTGGCGACAACAAAGGAGCCGTAACTTTTGAAGAGTACGACCCGAAAAGTACTCTTGTGGTCGATAAAAACCCAAAAACCAGGTCGAAATATCCTTTCATAGACGTGCACAATCACCAATACGCCATGGGCGAAACGCGTGACAATGTGGACAAGCTTATTCCTGAAATGGACAAATTGAATATGCGAATTTTAGTCAATTTGAGTGGAAGAGGCTGGACAAAAGATGCTGATAAGGCTACCAAAACTTTAAGCGACAATGTGACCAACAGCAAACTTTATCCTGGAAGGTTTGCAGTTTTTACGAATGTCGATTTTGATTCAATCAACGAGACAGGTTGGTCAGAAAAAGCAGCGAAAATATTGGAGGAAGATGTAAAACTCAGAGGTGCAGTAGGTTTGAAAGTGTACAAGAACCTGGGTTTTAGTGTAAAAAACACAGATGGTTCTTTGGTGAGAGTCGACGACCCGAGAATTGATGCTGTTTGGGCAAAAGCAGGCGAATTAGGAATTCCTGTTATCATTCATTCTGCAGATCCTGCTTCTTTTTGGGAGCCTTTGAACCAGTTTAACGAACGTTGGTTGGAGCTGAAAACGCATCCTGGACGTAAGAAAGATATAGCAAAAGGAGATTTTGGTTTTGAGGAAATTATAGCTCAGCAACATAACATTATCAGAAAACACAAAGGCACAAAGTTTATTAGTGCCCACATGGGTTGGTATCCTAATAATTTAGGAAAACTGGATAGCCTTTTGACTGCCATGCCCAATATGTATGTGGAAATCGGTGCGGTAATTGCCGAACTTGGCCGTCAACCAAAAACTTCGAATAAGTTTTTTACAAAATGGCAGGATAGAATTTTGTTTGGTAAAGACTCTTGGGTTCCGTCGGAGTATTCAACTTATTTCAGAGTTTTGGAAACGGAAGATGAGTATTTTCAATATCACAAAAAATATCATGCATTCTGGCCAATGTACGGCATAGGTTTGTCTGATGATGTTTTGAAAAAGGTGTATTACAAAAATGCCCTGAAAATCATTCCAAGGTTAGATAAAAGTGGGTTTCCGGAGTAAGTCACTTCGGCTCCGCTCAGCGACCGAAGCTCACTTCGGCTCCGCTTAGTCACATCTCGCTAAGGGTATGGGAAAAGTTTAGACATAAAAATATATATAAAGTAAATCGTAAATCATATAATCGATTTAATCTAAAATCGAATCAATCGCAAATCAATAAAATGTTTTTACTCGGAATAGACTTAGGTACATCTTCAATAAAAGCGTCGATTGTAGACGCCAGTTCAAAAAAGGAAATCGCTTCAGCACAGTATCCAGATGTGGAGGCTGAAATATCGTCACCACAAAAAGGTTGGGCAGAGCAAGACCCCGAAATGTGGTGGGAAAATACCCAAGAAGCCATCAAAAGAGTAATGGCCTCTGGTTTGTTTGATGCCCAGCAGATAGTTTCTATCGGTATTTCCTATCAAATGCATGGCTTGGTAATGGTCGATAAAGACCAAAAGGTTTTGCGTCCGTCGATAATTTGGTGTGATAGTCGGGCGGTGGGTCAAGGAGATAGTGCCTTCAAGACCATAGGTCAAGCAAAAGCACTAAGCCATTTGTTAAACTCACCTGGTAATTTTACAGCCGCCAAGTTGGCTTGGGTTAAAGAAAATGAACCAGCTGTTTTTGAGAAATGTGACAAAATTATGCTTCCTGGAGATTTCATTGCTATGAAAATGACAGGAGAAATCACTGCTACAAATTCAGGTTTATCCGAAGGTATTTTCTGGGATTTTCAAGAAAACAAAGTTTCGGATGATGTATTGAAAGCCTTTGGATTTACGTCCTCGATAATTCCGACAATCAAACCTGTTTTTTCAAACCATGGAGAAGTTTCCTCGGAGATAGCTCAAAGTTTAGGAATAAAGGCTGGAATTCCGATTGCTTATAAAGCTGGTGACCAACCTAACAATGCACTTTCATTGAATGTGGTCAATCCAGGGGAAATAGCAGCAACGGCTGGAACTTCGGGCGTGGTATATGCTGTAAGTGACCAAGTAGCCTTTGATCCAAAATCGAGGATAAATTCGTTCGCACACGTGAACCATGGAATGGATTCTCAAAACAGAATCGGTATATTATTGTGCATCAACGGTACGGGTATACTGAATCGCTGGTTGAAAGATAATATTGGAGGCGGAATTGGCTACCAAGAAATGAACAACAAAGCTTCTAAAATTGCAATTGGTTCGGATGGGTTGGTGATGATGCCTTTTGGAAATGGTTCAGAGCGGATGCTTCAAAACCAACTCTATGGTGGCGAAGTGTTGGGATTAGATTTTAATATTCACTCACAAGCACATTTGTTTAGAGCGGGTCAAGAGGGGATTGTTTTCTCAATGAAATATGGCTTTGATTTGATGAAAGACTTGGGTGTTGTGCCAAGTGTAATTAGAGCCGGACATGCCAATATGTTTTTGAGTGAGGTCTTTACCGAAACTATGGTGAATGTGACCCAAGTTCCTGTAGAAATGTACGACACACACGGTGCAAAAGGAGCGGCGTTGGGTAGTGGAGTAGGAGCAGGAGTTTTTGCCAACATTGCCGAAGCCATGGCAGGGCTTACCCTTTTGAAGGTAATTGAGCCAAATGTTGCACAAAAAGAAGAATACGCGAATGCTTACGGCAATTGGTTCAGCAAATTGAAGGTGTAAAAACTAATAAGTCATTTGAAGTGTTAGAGAATCACAAGCTTAATTTGGGTAAATAAAAATGGTTGGTCAATTCGGATTTGTACTCTTGTTTTTTGTCTCAGGTATTTTGTTGGTATTATTGGTTTTGGGAATCGCCAGACTCCTTAGACCTTCGAGGCCAAACCCTGAGAAAAATGCTGTATATGAGTCTGGAGAAGAAACTGAGGGTACTGCACATGTTTCCTTCAACCTTAGATTCTATATTGTGGCCTTGATTTTTATTCTTTTCGATGTTGAATTGGTGCTACTTTTTCCTTGGGCTACTGTTTTTGGTGACCGTCAGCTATTTGCAGAAACCAACGGCGTTTGGGCTATATATGCAGGTGTAGAGATGTTTATTTTCGTGTTCATATTGGCTCTAGGCTTATTGTACGCTTGGAAAAAAGGACACCTCGACTGGATAAAACCTGCTCAAAAGGACAATGAATTTAAGTCGCCTGTACCCGGAAATCTTTATAAAAATATTAACGAGAAATATTCATGAATTTTGATTCATTGGAGGCTACAGATAGATTAAAATCAGGTGAGGGAGAAGTTATTTTAACCTCGGTAGATGAGTTAACCAATTGGGCAAGAGCTAATTCTCTTTGGCCCTTGGGCTTTGGTCTGGCCTGTTGTGCTATTGAAATGATGGCCACCTATGCTTCTAATTACGACCTAGAACGTTTCGGTATTTTTCCAAGAAACTCGCCTCGTCAATCAGATTTGATTATCATTTCAGGCACCGTTACCTTCAAAATGGCGGATAGAATTAAACGCCTTTACGAACAAATGCCCGACCCTAAATATGTTATTTCAATGGGCAGCTGCTCCAACTGTGGAGGTCCATACTGGGAGCATGGTTATCATGTGGTCAAGGGTGTTGATAGAATAATCCCTGTTGATGTTTACGTGTCTGGCTGCCCACCAAGGCCAGAAGCCCTTTTGGGAGGATTGATAAAGCTGCAAGAAAAAATCAAAGGTCAGAAGTTTTCGGATACAAGTTCGAATTCATAGTGCGGTCAGACGATAGTCGGACCTGAAAAGGAGAATATAACAGCTGTTGGATTTCTATCAGACTGCGGTCAGACGATAGTCGGACCTGATAAGAAGTTTATTTTAACTCTGGTATTTCTATAAACCAAACCTGAAAAAATCAAATAAAATAAGAAGAAACGGAGTTTTCAAATATTCAAAATTCTTCTATTCTTACCATAATTTCAGTAATAAAAGTAAGTAAAGTTCTAATTGTCAATATATTAAAAGCCAAATGCAAACAAAACCATTTTCAAAAATCATAGCCGGCACCATGACTTGGGGTGTTTGGGGGAAAAATTGTGATACCAAGCAAATGATTGAATTGATGCATTCTTGTTTGGAAAATGACATCACAACTTTTGACCATGCCGATATTTACGGTGACTACACCACAGAAGCTAGTTTTGGAAAGGCATTTGCTGAAAGTAAAATTGAAAGAGATGAAATCCAGTTGATTTCTAAATGTGGTATTCAAATGCTGTCTGAAGAAAGAAAAAACACAGTTAAGCATTATGAATATTCGTCTTCCTACATTATTTGGTCTGTAGAGCAATCTCTAAAAAATCTCCAAACTGATTATCTCGATTTACTTTTGTTGCATAGACCCAGTCCATTGATGCATCCGAATGAGATAGCCAAGGCGATTGAAAAACTGAAACAAGAAGGTAAAATTATAGATTTCGGCGTTTCCAATTTTACACCACTTCAGTCTGATTTGATAGAGAAAAAAACCAAAATTGCTTATAATCAAATTGAATTTTCTATTACTCATTTCGATGCTATGTTAGATGGAAGTTTAAATCATATGCAAACCCGTGGCATTCAACCGATGTCTTGGTCGCCTTTGGGAAGCGTTTTTAAAAAAGATAATGAGCAGTCTTTGCGTGTGAGAAAAATGGCTGAATCATTAGCAGTGAAATACGAAGTTTCCGTTGATATCATACTTTTGGCATGGATTCTGAAATATCCAGCTGGTATTTTACCTGTTTGTGGCACAGCAGATCCTGCTAGAATTTCCAATTTAACAAAAGCTTGTCAGGTTGAAATGGAGTTGCAAGACTGGTTTGCACTTTGGTCAGAAAGTGCTGGAACTCCAGTGCCTTGATTTTAAGGGAAATGAGTTTTCAATTTAGTTTTGGTCAGACATAAGTCGGACCTGATTTGAGTTAATGTTTTTAGCGGCGGTCAGACGCTAGTCGGACCTGATAAAACTTATTATTGGTAATTTAAGATCTACCGTAAGACGAAAGACAAACCGGAGTGCCAAGGTTTTGAAATAGATTTACATTTAGTGTTGATATTTTACAGTCTACGATGAAACGAAAGACAAATCTTAAAACCAAGGTGTCGAAATTTATTTATATTTAGCTTTAATATTCTACTGGCCTCGGTCTTCTAGCTGCGGTCAGACGTAAGTCGGACCTGATAAAACTTAATATTGGTAATTTTAGGTCTATGTATGACGAAAGACAAACCGGAGTGCCAAGGTTTTGAAATAGATTTACATTAAGTTTAATATTCTAGTTGCATCGGCCTTTTTAACATTTCTATTAGATGCGATTATTAGGTCCGACTGTCGTCTGACCGATGCTGGAATTATAAAATTGAATCTTGCACAAAATCAAACCTTTACTCTTGTATTTTAATTGAGATTTATTATTTTTGGTTAAAAAAATAACCAACATGCAATTTTATAATAAATCCATTTATCATGTTTATAATCAGGGCAATAATCGCCAAAGAATATTTTTTGAGAGAAATGACTATCTTCGATTTTTACAAAAAATCAATGTTTTGGTAAAACCTAATTGTGATCTTTTGGCTTACTGTTTGATGCCCAATCATTTTCATATTTTGATACAAACCACCGACAGAAGCCTCGAAAATATTAAAGTTGGAAATATAGATTTGACAAAAATAACCAATAGTTTCAGGCTTTTATTAAGCGAATTTGCTAAAGAGGTTAATATAAAATATAATAGAAGTGGGTCGCTTTTTAGGCAGAAAACGAAGTTTAGCTTGGTTGATAATGGCAATCCAAAGTATCCAAAGAATGTGATAAAATATGTTTTGGCTAATCCTTTGGAATCTAAATTGGTTTCAAATTTAGATGATTGGGAATATAGTTCATTCTTGGATATGGTCGGAAAAAGAAATGGAAAACTATGCGATTTTGACTTATGCAAAGAAGTTTTTCAACTGACTTTGGAGGATTTGAAAGATATTGGGAATGGATATGATGATATTTTGTATTTGAAGGAATAGCTAATGTAGGAGTGCGGTCAGACGATAGTCGGACCTGTAGAATTTCTGATATCATCGTCACTTCCTGGTATAAGAAATTACCGCATATAATTTTTACAAAAAATTAAAACAAAAGCAGGTAAGATTTACGTCTGTCCATTGCTGAGTTGACAGGCCTGACTACTAAAGTCTGACTGTTGCTCGTGCTATTACCATCGTCTGAGCACTGTTCGATTTACAGGTCCGACTGGCGTCTGACCGCTGTTTGCGTTATTTTTTATGTCCGACTAACATCAATTTACAGTTGTTCGGTTTTCAGGTCCGACTAGCGTCTGACCGCAGTTCGTGCTATTCCAACCATCGTTTGACCGCTGACCGGTTAAAAAGCTGACGGCTACTTCATTATTTCTTCAACTTCTTCCACTCCTTTTGGAATGACTTCGCCTAAAATTTCATAGCCACTTTCGGTTATCAACACATTATCTTCAATTCTTACCCCTCCAAAGTCAAGATACTCTTCAAGTTTTGAGTAGTTTACAAAGTCTTTGAATTTACCTTCTGATTTATATTTGCTAATTAGTTCAGGGATGAAATAGCACCCAGGCTCTACCGTAATTACATGTCCTGCTTCTAATTCTTTGGCCATACGGAGAGACTTTAGACCTAATTGGGTACATCTTTCAAGACCATCACGATATCCCACATAATTTTCACCCAAGGCTTCCAAATCATGTACGTCTAGTCCAATCATATGTCCAAGTCCGTGCGGCATAAATAGTCCACCAACTCCTTCAGTCAGCATGTCATCCACATTGCCATTTACGAGTCCCAAAGACTTTAGGTTGGTGAGTAAGATTTTGTTGGCTGAAAGATGCACATCTCGGTACATTAATTCTGGTTTTAAACTTTCTATTGACGAAACCTCCATTTCTAGAACAGTTTCATAAATATCCTTTTGTTTTTGTGTGAATTTACCCGAAACAGGAATCGTCCTCGTGATATCACCAGCATAACCCATTTCTGTCTCACATCCGGAATCGTTAATGGCCAATTGCCCAGCATGCATTTTATTTCCATGGTAATGATTGTGCAGCGTTTGTCCGTTTACCGAAAAAATTACTGGATAAGATAACTCAGCATTATGGCCATGCATGGTTTCTAATATTTTTCCCACTACCTCATACTCCATTTTTCCTGCAGAGGTAGACTTCATGGCAGTTATATGCATCTGACGGGTGATGTTCACAGCCTCAGTCATTTGAAGGATTTCTTCGGCTGTTTTAATCGATCTTTGAGCTATTACCGCCTGAATTAAGGACAATGAAGGCTTTAATTCACTTACTTTTTGATCAAGAAGTTCTGACAGAAATATTTGATTGTCAAATCTATATTGTGGTAAGAAATGAACTGCATTTTTAAAAATATATTTGTCAATTTCGGAAGGAGAAATCGTTTGCTCAACCCCCACTTTAGATGCTAAACTGGCCAAACTTTCATGAGGGCCAATCCAAATGATATCATCAATTGAAAACTCGTGACCGAAAATGATTTCTTGATCATGGTCGATATCAATAAGTGCCGAAAGCCCTGGTAGATTTATTCCGAAATAATAGAGAAAAGAACTATCCTGACGAAATCTAAAGGTGTTGTCTGTATAATTCATTGGAGCCTCGTTGTTTCCAAGAAACAAAATTTGGCCTTTGCCAATGGCTTTTTTTAGGTTATTTCTTCGATTTTTATAAGTTTCTGCCGAGAAGAGTTTCATTTGAAGGTTTTTTCTTCAAAAATAATAAATTTATTTTGTCCTTACCACCACTTCGGTTCTATTATAGCCAGCAACGCAACCGAATCCATTTTTTACATTCGTATAAACCTGCACGGGTTCGGCAAAAGGATTATCGTCAGTGCGGTTGTGTTCCGTTAAGGATTTTTGGTAATCGTAGAATTCTTTGCTGATGTTGGCAAGTTGCACCCGAATTACCTTGTCTGAGTCTGGTATCTTTTCTGATTTGTAGGTTCCAGATTGGGTGTTGAAACGACTGATATTTTCAAACAAATTCACTGCATCAACTTTGAATATATTGCCGTCAGCGTTTTGGTCGGTGTAATAATTTCTGATGCCCGAGTTTTGTTCATTTGGCCAACGGAAATAAGAATATTTGGTTTTTTCTACGAAACTGATTTCTTCCTTGTTGTTGGTATACTTTACCACTGGTTCTATTTGTCGATAAGCCATCTCGCCAAATATCTTATAGTAGTTGGTCTGACCTGCCACATCTTGCCAATTGAACTGAAGTTGATAGCCAGTGTTGGTGTCTCGGTCGAAAAATGAGCTGGTAATTTGGGTAAATGGTCTGATTTGTAGGTTATTAATTCGCACTCTTTCGACAGGGATACTTGTGGTAGCTTCTACTTCAAGGTCGCCACTTCGGGCTTTTACCACGTAGGTTTTACCGGCTTCAATTCTGAAGGTCCTTCTCGGAATTTCATAAAATTTATTCTTTGAATTGAATTTTAGAACTGCTACGGTTGAGCCATCGCTGATAGTGACTAGGCCATTCGGTACAAAATTATTCACCCTCACAAAGTTGGCGGAGTCACCCGTAAAAATCAAAACCTTGTTGGTGTCGAGATTCCCAGAACCAAAAAGCGGAACTGATTTGCCCAAACTCACATATATCATAGTGTCTTGGGGGCAAAGAAAACTCGTTAATACCAGTTTTTCCTTTAAATCAGGAAACCTACTTAGTGGTATATCGTCTATAACCGTTTCGCAAGAAAATAGAATCGTCGACAATAGGCTGAATATTAGTATTTTATATTTTTTAGCCATTAGAATTTGAAATTGTAAGTGATGGATGGCAGAATCGGGAACAAGGAATACCTTTTTAGCGTCAGTGTATTGCTGGTATTCGTATTTGCCGAACTTCCAAAAAATGTTTGGTCGTTGGATGCCGTATAGAAAAACGGATTTTTGCGGTTGTATGCGTTATAAATGCTTACATCCCAAGTTCTTTCAAAGCGTTTTTTCTTTTTGTGAAATTGTATGCCTAAATCCAATCTGTGATAAGGCTCAGCTCTGAAACTGTTCCTTTCGCCATATTCTTGAACAGTAAAGTTTCGCCATCCGATCGGATTATCGACATTGTCGCCTCTCACGAAGTTGCTTGAGTAGGCCCTGTATTCGGCGATAGGAATGGTGAGGGCATTGCCAGTACCGTACACCCAAATGCCCGAAAGAGTGATTTTGGGTTTTAATTTGTAAATACCGACCAAGGATAAATCGTGTCGGCGGTCGTATTTCGGAAAAAATGACTTTCCGAAGTTTAGCTCTTGGAAGGTCCAGAGTGTTTTTGACCAAGTGTAGCCTACCCAACCAGAGAACTTCCCGACTTTTTTCTGCAACAAAAACTCCAAACCATAAGATTCTCCTTGTCCTGAAGTTACTTTGTTTTCCCAGCCATTTTCTTCAATGTTGGTATTGGCGTTGATGGAAAGAAAACTGGCTCCCTCTTTGTAACTGATGATGTTGTTCATCTTTTTATAGTAGCCCTCTAAGGTTATCGAAATTCCCTTTGTCTGGTCAATATCTTTTACGGCACCAGCGGCTATTTGAGACGAACTTTGTGGGGCTACTTTTTCGGTAGCAGGTACCCAAAGATCTGTGGGCAGACCTAAACCAGTATTGGTGAGTAAATGCAAATATTGGTTCATTGTGGCGTACGAAGCTTTGATGGCCAAGTCATTTTTGACTTTGTAAGCCAATGAAATCCGCGGTTCAAGCCTGTGTTGAGGAGCGTTTGTTATTAAATATTGACTTAACCTTAAACCAGCATTTACTTTTATTTTCGGTATAGGCGACCAAACGCTTTCGGTGTAAACGGCATTTTCCCAAACTTTGTAGGATTTGTCATTTGTTAAATTTACCTCGCTGGAGGCATTTTGTAAAATTAAAGCCTCCGGTGTAAAAGTATGATGGGTGGCCATCACTCCAAATCTGAAACTGAGGTTGGGTTTTTGAAAGTAATCGATGTCGTATTTTAAACTGTAGTCTTCAATACCAGAGTTATAGTTTAGTGTGAAGTTGTTGGCTTCTAATGAGTTAACTCTTGTTTCTTTTGTGAAAATGTTAAAGCCGTAGTTGCTGTAAATCAAAGAAGCATTTCCAAAGGTTTTTTGTCCAAAAACATGATTCCAGCGTAGTGTGGTGGTTATGTTTCCCCAGTTTAGGCCTGCGTCAGAATTGTCTGTAGGGGAAGAATATTTGTTATAAAAAACGTCGTCTCCAAGATAAGAACTCAAAAATATCTTGTTTTTTGAATTGATTTCGTAGTTGAGTTTTACATTTAAATCATAAAAATAATAGCCAGATGTTTGCTTTCCTTCCGACTCTTCATTTTGTGCTTTTATGAAGGGACGCATCACAAAATCCACATAAGTTCTTCTTCCCGAAACTAGAAAAGACCCTTTAGCTGGTTTGTTTTTATTGAATTTCAACGGACCTTCTAACAAGAGTCTCGAAGAAATTAGACCAATTCCACCTTCGCCAGAAAACTTTTCCTTGTTGCCGTCTTTCATAGTCAAATCTATCACTGATGAAAGTCTTCCGCCATATCGTGCGGGAAATCCACCTTTGGTTAGTTCGACACTTTTGAGAGCATCACCATTGAAAGTTGAGAAAAAACCAAATAAATGGCTGGCATTGTAAACAACCGCGTCGTCCAGGATTATCAAGTTTTGGTCGGGTCCGCCACCTCTCACATATATACCAGACTGACCCTCAGAGGCTTTCTGAACTCCAGGTAGTAGTTGAATGATTTTCAGAACATCTTTTTCTCCCATCAATGTCGGCAGATTTTTGATTTGATCTACGGGCAAATCAATTTTAGACATATTCGGCGAATTGCTTTGTTTATTTTGCTCTGTTTTTGAGCTGATAACTACTTCTTCAAGAAAATTCTCATCCTCGAGTTCAATGTCAAGTTTTTGATTTTTTGTAAAAGGCAAACGCAAAGTTTTCTTTTGAAAGCCTACCATAGAATATACCAAAGTGAGAGAGTCTTTTGCCGGAACAGACAAAGAATAGTACCCGTAAGTGTTGGTTGAAACGCCAATATTGGTGTTTGGAATATAGACATTCACGCCAATTAGCAGTTCTTTGGTACTTTTTTCTTTTAGAAAACCACTAATCGTGACCATTTGCTGGGCTTGGACTCCAAAAAATGAAAGTATAAGAAAAGCACAAATTTGTATAGATTTGAGCATTCAGAATTTACAGTTTATAGTTCTTCTAAAAACGATAGATTTCACCCAAATATTGGCTTGGCCATAAAATAGAAATTTGGAAATCTACCAAGTAGACTCCCAAATTTGCAGAAGCGTTGGATTATAGAAAGAATGTCTTTGTTTTGGATTTAGTTGCTACTTCTTCCACTTTGGTAGCGAGTACCTCAGTGATGTACACTTTGCGGTTTTCTTTGTTCAAATAATTGCGGGTTTGTAGTTTGCCCTCAATACTTATGAATTTTCCTTTGGCGATCAATTCCTCGCATTGCTCAGCTACTTTGCCCCAGGCCACTATGTTGTGCCATTGTGTGTTGGTGATTTCTTCCTGGTTTTGGTTTTCGAAAGTTTCTTTGGTAGCTAAACTAAAGCTCGCTAATTTACTCCTTTCGAATGTTCTGATATTGGGATTGTTACCTACGTTTCCGATTAATTTTACTGTGTTCATTTTACTAATGTGTTAATTTGATAATTTGTTAATCTGATAATTTACTGGTTGAAATTACTTTTTTTCGTAAACGTATTCTTCCACCTTGAATGCCTGAATTTCAGTAACATAGACTTTTTGATTTTGGCTGTTGGTATAGTTTCTGTAAACCAATTTGCCTTCCACACTTACTGATTTTCCTTTCGATATCAAGGCTTCGCACACATCGGCAATTTTTCCCCAAGCAATTACATTATGCCAGGCCGTACTTTTAACTTCTTGGTTGTTTTTGTCTTTGTAACTGTCTGTGGTCGCCAGGCTGAAGCTCGCCTTTTTGCCTGTTTCAAATTTCATTACGTTCACCTCTGCACCTACATTTCCGATTAATTTTACTGAGTTCATTTTTTGTTTTGTTTAAAAGTTTAACATTGCTCGAAACTTCATTTTGTGTTTGTTTCGATTTGATGTTGCAAAGTTGGGGCAACCAACAAAAACGATTCGGTTGTTAGTCGTTTGTATTCGGATGTAAATGATTGTTGTCGTTTGTTGTCGGTTATAATATTGTAAAACAGCATTTTAATTTTTGTTTATTTATGATGTTATTTTTTAATATTTATGTCGGGATATTTTTTCTGAGCCGAATTTGCAAAGCATATTCATCTTTGCAGGTTCTTTTTTGAGTAATAAATTATGTTCGTTTTAGGATATTCATTGGACAATAATTGCCTTAACTAATTGCTTTTGTTGTAATTTTGAATTTATGAAAATTGGAAAGTATTGAGCTCGAGGATTTAATTATAGGCTTTTACTAGAATTAAAAAACATAGCGTCTTTACTTTAAATTAAATTGCAAATGAAAAATAACGATATTCTTAGAAGGCTAAGGTACACTTTCAACTTTGGGGATGACAAAATGATTGAGATTTTTGCCAAAGGTGGAATGGTCACCTCAAGGGCTGATGTGAGCGATTATTTAAAAAAAGAGGAGGAAGAAAGCCATAAGCCTTTAAACGATAGGTTGTTTGCCATTTTTCTAAATGGTTTCATTACTAACTTTAGAGGTGCTAAAGAAGGCCCAAGTCCTGAACCCGAAAAGCAACTCAATAACAATATAATTTTTAGGAAATTGAAAATTGCTCTTAATTTCAAGGACGAGGATATAATTGGCATTTACGATTTAGTTGGCATGCGTATTAGTAAACACGAACTGAGTGCATTTTTCAGAAACCCCTCACAACCGCAATATCGCGAATGCAAGGATCAGTTTTTGCGTAATTTCTTGGATGGTCTTCAAGCTAAGTATCGCAAGTAACACGTCTTCATGAGGATTTCTAGCCTAGTTTTGGTATTATTCTCCCAAATATTAGAACTACCAGTTTGTTGCTTTAAATCTGCAAATAAAACGATACATGGAATGGTTTTTGCATAAATTTACTTAGACCATAAGTATCATTAATGATTAATCTCGATTTCGATTTAAATTTAGAGTATCAACATTTCGATTTAGATATACAAATAGAGATCGCTTCACATTTTCGTCCATTGGATTTTCAGAAAAACGAGTACATACTGGCCAAAGGTGAGGTTTGTACGGGTATTTATTACATAGAAACTGGTCTATGTCGGTCATTTCTGTGTAGTAATGGCAAAGAATATACGACTTCCTTTGGGCTTGATCAAAACATCATATGTTCACCTATTAGTTATTTGAAGCAAATGCCATCCGCAGAATCTATTCAGGCCATTGAAAAAACCTTCTGTTTCTATCTGTCTTACGAAAGTATACAATATCTTCTGGCCAAGCACTGTGTATTTAACGATTACGTACGGAGACTATATGAAAAACTATTTATTGAGGCTGAAAATTTATTAAATAGTATCAGGGTAGATAGTGCTCTGCAACGATATGAAAAATTTATGGCAGAAACGCCTCATCTTTTGAATCGGATTCCTTTGGGATATTTGGCCTCTTACTTGGGTATGAGCCAGGAAACGCTCAGCAGAATGCGTGGAAAAATATAAAGGGAACCCTCTTTGGAGAATTCCCTTTACAATTAAGCTATTAAGCTAGGAATTAACATCCCCAACCGAAAGAAAAGCTAAAGCTAATCTTTGGAGCACAATAAGTTGGCTTTGGAGCACAGTAATTGTTTGAATAACCGCCTGTGTTACAAGATACTGGAGGGGGAGTGTAACAAGGTTGTGGAGCTGGAGTGTAGCATGTTGTTTTTGGAGCACAGTAGCCTCCTAAGAGTGATAATAATCCGAATGTTCCTCCTTTAACTTCTTCTGTGTTTGAGATTTCCATTCCTGCAAATTTGTCTAATGATTTCATTTTACCGGGTGTTTAAAGTTTAAGTTTATTTTCCTGTCCTCACAAAATTATTAAGCGAGTACATCACAAATATAAAGTCTTAACTACCAAGTAACAATATCGTTAAAACCGTTTTTGATTTTAATCAAAATCATCTGGAAATGCATATAACGGTATGATTTTTGCAGTGATTAATATATCCTGCAATTATGTTCTTCTCAATTGGGAGTTTACCACTCTTATTTCGAATGGATTTTGGTAAGAATACTCAAAAGCGTTTCAGTAATTTTTGGAGCGAAAGTTCTTATTTCTAGTGCTTGGCATACACTTTCCTGGATATAATTGATTTCTTCAAGGGTTTCTGTTTCTTTGGTTAATTCTATCCAATTGATTACCCAAGGTTCAATGTTTTCCTCATTTTCGATATCTTGAAGCTCTTCAAAAAATACCATTAGGTCAGGATCAACTTCCTTCTGGATCGCTGAAGGGTTTGTAATTATTGCTGATGAAATAATTTTTGAAAAGTTTGCTCTTACCATTGCCAAAAATGCCAACTGTAAGGCGATATTTATCCGGTTTTTTTCTTCTATAAAGAAATCGTTGTAGTTCAATGCACCAATAAGAACCGCAGACAGATTTTTTTGAAAACTTATCGCTTCTTTAACTGGATTAATCAGCTGTATATCAGAGTGGTTTGATATTTTGTCAATTTTAACAAGACTGCCGCTTGGAAAATTTTCAAAAATTGGGTCTTGTGATTGTTTGCCATTAGGGTAGGGAAGGATTTCTATAAAGTCCGCTAGCTTCTTGATATCCTTTTCGGATATTTCCTCGGAAAATATACTCAGGTTATGGCCTCGATCGGTATCGAAGAAAAAAAAGAAATTATCTCCAAAGATATGCTCTTGAATAAAATTGAGCGTCATTTTCCAGTTGGATTTCTCTATGTAAACCTTTAGGCCTTGCAGATTTCCTTTTGTAAAAATACTCATATTATTCAATCGTTATGGGGATCTTATTTTCAAAGCCTTGATACACAGTTCCTTTTCCAAAGCCTATCTCTTGATTAGCCACAAGCTCTAGACTTTTAAGTTTTATTTCGGTATGTTTTTTATTTTTTATTTGAGAGTAAAAGTGAATCGTATCAATTTTGACTTTTTGGTTAGTAATTTCTTTATAATTCCCCATTTCTAAATCTTCTACAAATCCTTTTTTCTCTGTTCCAGTAAGCATATTATACCTTTTCCTCTGGTCAAGTGGTCTTACAAAACCACCACAGCTATGGGTATATTGGCTGTCTTCAATAAACACTGACTCATAAGTAAGGTCCTGCAAACAAAAAATCAATCTACTAGTAAAAGGATTTATGGTCTCTACCAAAATCTTACTGAGGTTTTTAAACAAAAATTCGTTTTCTATTCTTTCGAGCTCAGAATGAACTATAGCTTGTGCAAAGTCCGGGTTGTTAAAAGTCACTTTCTCTAAGCCCAATAATTCGAGTCTATTCTTGAGGTCAAAATCCTCAAAACCATAAAGTTCTATCTTTTCGTCGTAACCACCGATGGCCAAAAAATCGGATTTAGTAAAACACAATTTGCCAAAAATATCACTTTGAAGTTCTTCGCTTGGCGATATATAAATATTTTTTTTAGTCAAAAACTTTTCTTGGATGTATGATGCAAAACCAATGCCGACGAAATTGTCTGCATCGAGATTACAAACGATATCTCCACTCGCGAGTTTAATGGCCATGTTTCTTGAATGGCTTCTTTTATAAAACTGTGGCTCGGTGGTTCGGTAATATTTAACCTTCCCACCAAAATGCTGTTGGTTCACATTTATCCAATCTAAAAGGCCGTCGGTGGAATTGTAATCCAATATGACAAATTCACTATCAGGCAAAGTCTTACAACAGTCCAGATTAAAGGGTAAAGTGGCTTTGACGTGATGAAGTCGGTTCATCACGGTAGTACAGAAAGATATTTTAGGTTTTTTAATAATGCTTGTAACGTTAAAAATATCCTTTATCTGTTAGGCCGAAGTTTTGAGATCCGCTTTTTTTAGAAGATAAGTGTCGTATATAATATCTTCCAAGGGCACTTTAAAAAACTGGCTCACTTTCACTATATTTTTGATGGTGGGCGTTTTGAGGTCGCTTTCCCATTTCGAGTAGGTGGTTTGGGTTACATCCAACATGTAAGAAATCTCTTGCTGGGAGTATCCAAAGTTCATCCTCAGGTTACGTAAATTTTTTCCGATGGCTATAGGTAGGTGTAATTCTAAGCTCATAATTTTCACTCACTAATGGTAGGTGAAATTCAAAAACTATACCATTCAATAGTGTTCTAAGTTAGGTATAAATTCTTTGATTTTAATTTTCCATCATTATGATGATTTCTGCATTAGAAGACTGTTTGGCCCTGTATCGGTGTTTTTTTAAAAAAACTTTTAAAAAAATATTTTTTTGACCAAAGAAAAATAATCCTTTTGGTATAGTTTTTGTCTTGAAAAATTGGAAATAAAACAGATTTGAACACTACCAACATACAAATAGAGATCAATTCCGACGCTGAGAATGTACCCGAGCGAATACTCTGGGGAAACAACTCAGGCATAGAAGTGGAGGAGGCCAAAGCTATATCTATAGGTGTGTGGGATGCCAAGGGTCGCGGTTCTATGGTGATGGAACTCTGGAACAAAGAAATGCAGACCTTGGAACTCAAAGGTTTTTATTTGGAGATTATTAAAAAGATAGCTGAAACCATAAGGACCGCAACAGACGATCATGTGGTATCAAATATTCTTGACAATGCGTGTTTTCAGATTTCTTCTTTGTTAGAAGAAGAGATAAAACGGTAGTTTTTGTTTCGTCTTTAAAGTTTCGACTCGGTTTTTTATTAAAAAAATCGGGTTATTGTCATTTTATATACTTTGGTATATAAGACCTCTCGTCTTATGTTTTCACTTTTGTGCTGCTGTTAAATGCAAATCACCCTAAAAATTGAAAAATCTAAGTAACTACTCGCTGTAGCATTAAACAGTGATAAAATTTTTGACATAAAAGGTGGTACTTTTTGGTTTAGGAAATAATATTTTGTGGAATAACTACGATGAACCATCAGCAGAAATTTGTAGAAGTCTATGTTGAGTTAAAAGCATAGCTCATTTAGTTTTTCTTTTGGAAGATTAGGTGGATGTAACTCTAAACCAAATACTTGTACACGACCATCTGAGGTAGTACCTCTTGTAGTAGAAGATAGATTACCAGAATGATTTCGAGATTTTTTAAGAAATATTAATTGTTTATGTTGGAAAGGAAACTTCATTTGAGGTTTCCTTTTTTTGGTTTCTCAAAAACCATTATACGGCATGAATTTTGATTTATTAGCCTTAGGATTATTACAAAATATTGGGTAAAAAATTTATACATTATCGTCAGTTTGACCAGATGGACTGCGGACCTACCTGCCTTCGTATGGTTGCAAAACACTATGGCAAAAATGTAAATATCCAATATCTCCGAGAAAAATGCCAGATAAACAAAGAAGGAGTTTCCTTAAAAGGTATTAGTAAAGCTGCTGATTCATTGGGTTTTAGGTCTTTGGGCGTTAAGGTCACCTTTGAACAACTTCAAGAAGCTCCTCTGCCGTGTATTGTTCATTGGGACCAAAACCATTTTGTGGTGGTGCACGACATCAAACAAAAAGGCAAGAAAACCAATGTTTATGTGGCCAATCCTGGCACTGACAATGAAGTGTATTCCCGAGCCGAGTTTGAAGAACACTGGATTAGTATTGACGAAAAAGAAGGTATAGCACTTTTACTGGAAACCACTCCGAAATTTGCCGAATTCGAAAATCACGACTCACTTGAGGCTTTAAGTTTTAAGCGTATCGGTACTTACTTGGTCAAATACAAGGCACTCATTTTTCAGCTTTTTATCGGCCTTTTGGCGGGTACACTGATATCCATGATTCTGCCTTTTCTGACGCAGTCAGTGGTAGATACAGGTATTCAGACCAAAAACCTCAACTTCATCTATCTGGTTTTTATAGCTCAGTTGATGCTCTTTTTTGGGAGAACCGGTCTTGAATTTATCAGGAGCTGGTTGCTGCTGCACATCAGTATGCGACTAAACCTGACCATTATTTCAGATTTTCTGATAAAGCTTTTGAACCTGCCACCTTCATTTTTTGATACAAAGATGACTGGTGATATTTTACAAAGAATTGATGACCACCACGAGATAGAATCGTTTCTTTCTTCCACCACCCTCAGCTTTGTTTTTAACTTCTTTACTTTTATAGTTTTCGGGTTTGTTTTGGCGTACTATGATATCAAAATCTTTGCTATTTATATCGTCAGTGGTCTCATGTACGTTTTCTGGGTGCGGTTTTTTCTTAAAAGAAGACGAACCATTAACCAAACAAAATTCACCTATTCAGCTCAGAATCAGTCTAAAATTATTCAAATGATATCTGGTGTTCAAGATATCAAACTCACCAATTCTGAACAAGATAAACGATGGGAATGGGAAAATCTCCAGATCAAAATTTTTAGATTGAATCTTAAAAACTTGGCTTTGGAGCAGTTTCAAAGTTCGGGTGCTTTGCTCATAAATGAAGGTAAAAACATCCTAATCGCTTTCATAGCAGCCAAAGAAGTGATAGAGGGGAACCTTACACTAGGTGGCATGATGGCTCTGCAATATATTGTGGGTCAACTCAATGGCCCCATAGACAGCTTGGTCGGTTTTATTCAGCATTATCAAGACGCCAAAATTAGTCTAGAAAGACTCAATGAGATTCATACATTGAAAGACGAGGAGCCTTTTGAAAATTCATTTATACAAAATTTTAATACCGAGGGCGATATTTCGATTGAGAACATGGATTTTGCCTATCCAGGTATCGAAAAACCGACACTCAAAAACATCAATATGCACATAACTGCTGGCAAAGTCACGGCCATAGTGGGTTCCAGTGGCTCAGGCAAAACCACTTTGCTGAAACTTCTTTTGAGATTTTATGAACCCAGCTCGGGCAAAATTTCCGTTGGCGATTCCAATCTTAGTAATATTCTACCAAGTGCTTGGAGACAAGAGTGCGGCACTGTGATGCAGGAAGGATATATATTTTCGGATTCTATCGCCAAAAACATAGCGGTAGGTGTCGAAAAAATTGACCATGAAAGACTCTTTCATGCGGTCAGAGTAGCCAATATTACCCCATTTATAGAACAACTTCCGATGGGTTATAATACCAAAATTGGTGATGAAGGAATAGGAGTGAGTCAAGGCCAAAAACAAAGAATACTGATAGCCAGAGCGGTTTACAAAAATCCGAGTTTTATTTTCTTTGACGAGGCCACCAATGCACTGGATGCTAATAATGAGCGAGTTATTATGCAAAATCTGAATAGCTTTTTCAGAGGAAAAACCGTGATTATAGTTGCTCATAGACTTAGTACCGTTAAAAATGCCGACCAGATAATCGTCCTTGAAAATGGTCAGGTGGCCGAAGTCGGTAGCCATGAGGCTTTGATTCAAAATCGTGGGTTTTATTTTTCATTGGTTAAAAATCAACTCGAATTGGGCTAAACTATGGAAAACAGCTACGACAAAAAATATACCCAAGACAAGCTAAGTATGCGGATTTTGAACGGTCCGCACGATGAAAAACCTTTGGGTAAAAGTGGGAACTTTGAAAAGGATAATTATGGCGGCTCTGAGGTGTTGGGCATCAATAAAAGTATAAAAGACCTAGGTCTAGCCGGGCAAAGAAATCAAAATACCGAGAGGAAACTAAAAGGGCTCGGAAAAGCGGAACGAAGTGACCTTGTGAAGGAAGTGCTGGAGGCTCCGCCGTCTTGGCTGGTTAAATGGGGCAGTACTTGGACGCTGATTGTGGTTTTGATGATTTTGGCTATCAGTTGGTTCGTGGAATATCCTGATTTGTTAAAGGGAGCGGTACAAATCACAAGTGAAGACATAGCGAAACCAGTAAATGCCAAGAAAGACGGGCTTCTGGAGGAAATATATGCCAAAGAAGGCCAAATGGTCAAGAAGCACCAACGGATTGGCCGCATAGAGTCCATTGCCGATCCTGCTGAAATAGAAAAACTTAAGGTCTATTTGCTTGGTATTCAGAACGATGTGAGTAAAGGTGGAGGTAGCACTTCAACTTTAAGCGAGTTTAATAATTTGGGTGAAATACAACAAGACTTTCAAAGTTTTGCACAGGTATTTACTTCAAAAAGTAATTTTGACCCTGCTGGAGTGGAGTCCGAGAAAATTTCTATTCTGAACCGGGACTTGGCGGAAATAGAAGAAATGGATGAAAATCTTCAGAAACAAATATCTAACTATAACAACGATTATAATCTCGCCAAAGAAGAATTCGCCAATCAACAGAAACTGAACAAAAAGGGATTAATATCTACCAATGAGTTACGACTGGCAGAAAGCAAGGTAATTGCCAAAAAACAACAAATAGATCAGATTATATCTACTTTCAATACCAATCAGCTTCAGAAAAATCAGAAGAGACAAGAGATTTTGTCGGTTAGGAAGGGTAAAGTGGAGCAAAATTCGGCCTTTAAGCAAGAGATTAATAGACTTTTACAGGCGATTGAAAATTGGGAAAAAATACATTATTTGGTGGCTTCTACGGATGGAAAACTCATTTATCTCAAGAATATTCAGGCCAATCAGCAGCTCAAAAATGGTGAAAATCTTTTCTACATATTGCCAAACAGTGCCAAAGTTTACGGTGAAATGTATGTTGGGCAGTACAATATTGGAAAAATCAAGGTGGGACAAAGGGTGATTCTCAAATTTGACGGGTACCCTTATCAAGAGTTTGGGACAATGGATGCCAAAATTGAGACTATTTCTGATATTCCGATTGATTCAGTGTATAAAATCAAGGTTTTATTGCCCAATAACGAACTCAAGACTTTTAACAAAAACGTAAAGATAAAAGTAGGTATGACCGCCTCGGGCGAGATTGTTACGGAGGATTTAAGACTAATAGAAAAGTTGTTTTACGAAATCAGAAAGTATGTTAAAAGGTAAGTTTTTGTTGCTTTTTTGCGGCATTTTAATGCAATTCGCCCATTCTTTTGCTCAAAAGGCATTGAGTTTGGAGAACTGTATTGATATGGCCCTGAACAACAACCAAGACTACAAGAATCTATCGTTGCAAACTAAAATAGCCAATGTAAAAGTAAAGCAGTCTCAACTCGAAAAGTACCCGTCTTTGTCAAGTGATTTTTCTCAAGGTTTTAATTTAGGTCGAAATATCGACCCTTTTAGCAACCAATTCGTTACAAAACCTATCAATTCGGCCAATGTGGGGTTTTCCTCCAACGCCACTTTATACAACGGTGGCCAAATAAAGAATACTACCAAACTCAATCAATTAGAAAAAAGTGTGGTTCAATTAGAAGCTGAAAAATCAAAAATAGAAATTAAGAAATCCGTGGCATTGGCTTACCTGGAGGTGGTTTTGAAAAAAGAGATTTTGAGAATCAAAAAAGAACAAAAAGCCATTGTGGAGGAGCAAATAAAGAGAGCAAATGCCCTTTCTGAGCTTGGAAATGAGGCTGCCGCAAGCAAAATAGATCTAAACGCCCAACTCGAGAATGAAATTTATCAGATAGTGGAGGCAGAGGGTAATCTCAAACTAGCTAAAGTCAATCTCTCACAGCTACTCAATCAGAAAGACTTGGTAGATTTTGAGGTTCAGGAGCCATCAAACATTACTATGACTAATCCGAATCTAACCACGAGTATTGTAGGGGTACCACATCTAAAGCAAAAGCAACTTGAGGTCAACCAAGCTGATATCAACCTTTTGCTCAAAAAAAGTCAGAGAAAACCTTTTGTTTTTCTTAATGGAGGTCTTTTTTCTAATTTTTCTAGTGAGGCACCACCTCGATTCAAGAATCTGGGAGGAACACCCAAACAGGAAATTCTGGTGAGTTCTAATCAGTTTGTGAGTATCGAAAACATAAAGTTTCCGGTGAGTGAAGTCAGAACAATTCCGAACGTTAAAGAGTCTAACTTTGGTTATTTTAATCAACTTTTCTCAAATTTCGGTTTAGGTCTAAAAGTCAATTTTCAGTATCCGATTTATGACAAAGGCCTCAGGAACTCTCAAATTCAGTCTCAGAAAATTGAAAAACTCATTGCTCAGAACAATTACCAGAAGGCCGAGCAGGAAATTTCTAACGAATTGAAAGAGTACAAAACCTACATAGAAATCTCGAAAAGTAAATTTTTACAAGCTCAAAATCAAGAAAAATCACAGCAAAAAGCCTTTGAATTAGCCAAAATGCGATTCGAAGAAGGAATAATCCGATTTGCGGAATTTAACTTGGCCAAAATCAATCTAGAATCTTCGAGGTCAAATGTCCTTCAGAATAAATTCAATTTTTACTATTACACTTTGGTATACAAATACTTTTTCGAATAAATTCCAGACTAATCATTCAACCTGACTTCCTCCAATTTGGCAGTTTCTTCTTCTGTGAAAAGTCTGTAAATGACTTTAAAGGTTTTGCCGTAAGGAGTTTCTAAGGAAAAGCCGCCGGGTCCAAAGCCCTCAGATACGTCTAATGTGAAATGTGAGTATTTCCAATATTCAAATAAGTCTTTGTCCACCCAAAACTCAAATCCTTTAATAGTGCCTATGCATACATCCCCCATTCTTAAGTAGAATCCGCCTTTTTCAAAACACTGAGGCTGAGTGCCTTCGCAGCAGCCTCCGGCTTGATAAAACATCAAATCCCCGAATTTTTCTGCGAGCATTTCTATGAGTTCGAGTGCTTTTTCAGTAGCATCCAATCGCTTAATTTTTTCCATTTTTTTAAATTTAAAAACCGCAAATTCATCAAAAATACTCTGAGAATTTGCGGCTGTGAATTACTTATTTCCCTTTAAATCAAAAGAAACCAAGCTTGTTTTTGTTGTAAGATATCAACATATTTTTTGATTGCCGATAGTGTCCCAACATCATTTTGTGGTTTTCTCTGCCAATACCAGATTGTTTATAGCCACCAAATGGTGCACCAGCTGGGTAAGCATGATATTGATTTACCCAAACACGACCAGCCTGAATAGCTCTCGGAACCGTGTAAAGTTCGTGTGCGTCACGTGTCCAAACTCCAGCTCCTAAGCCATAAAGTGTGTCATTCGCTATTTCCAAGGCCTCTTCAGTAGTTTTGAAGGTTGTCACTGCCAGCACTGGACCAAAGATTTCTTCTTGGAAAATTCTCATCTTATTTTGGCCTTTGAAAAGTGTTGGTTGAATGTAATATCCACCTTCCAAGTCACCACCCAAATGATTTACATCTCCACCACAAAGCAATTCGGCTCCTTCTTGTTTACCAAGATTAATATATGAAAGTATCTTATCTTTTTGAATTTGAGACGCTTGTGCCCCCATCATCACTGTTGGGTCTAAAGGATTTCCTACTTTTATGGCTTTTACTCGGCCAATTACTCTTTCAATAAATCTATCATAAATAGACTCATGGACTAAAAGTCGAGACGGACAGGTACATACTTCGCCTTGGTTAAGTGCAAAAAGCACGGCACCTTCAATAGCCTTGTCCAAAAACTCATCATCTGCGTCCATCACCGAAGGGAAGAAAATATTTGGTGATTTTCCACCCAATTCTAAAGTTACTGGGATAATGTTTTCCGTGGCATATTGCATTACCATTCTACCCGTTGCTGTCGAACCTGTAAAGGCCGCCTTCGAAACTTTCGGATTGGTTACCAAAGTTCTGCCTAGTTCAGCACCGAAACCATTTACGATGTTCACCACGCCGTCAGGTAGCAAATCTCCGATCAATTCCATCATAACCATAATAGATATTGGCGTACTTTCCGCAGGTTTCAGAACCACGCAGTTACCAGCAGCAATAGCCGGAGCCAATTTCCAAACAGCCATCAATATCGGGAAATTCCATGGAATAATCTGAGCTATAACACCAATAGGTTCGTGGACTATAATCGATACGGTGTCAGCGTCCAATTCTGAAATACTACCTTCTTCGGCACGAATAACCCCGGCAAAATATCTGAAGTGATCAATGGCCAAAGGTAAGTCGGCAGCCAAAGTTTCTCTTACGGCCTTGCCATTGTCCATGGTTTCTACTGCCGCTAAATGCGAAAGATTAGCCTCCATTCTATCTGCTATTTTATTCAGAATTATACTTCTTTCGGTAGACGAAGTTTTGCTCCATGTTTTGAATGCTTCGTGTGCGGCGTTAACGGCCATTTCAATGTCTAGTTTGTCAGAATGTGCTGCTTTGGACATCACTTTTCCATCTACTGGCGATACTACTTCAAAATATTGGCCTGTAGAAGGCGGTGTCCATTTACCATTGATATAGTTGTCGTAATGAGGCTTTAAGCTTGGTTTTGCCACGAGATTGCTGTTTTCGCTTGACATAGTTTTCTTTTTTTTGGTTTGAAATAGATATGGTACAAAACAATCTTTAAATGTTTATATTTAGTAGCATTATTCTATCGACCAATTTCATTTTTCTGCTTTCTGATTGAACATTTCTGCATTCTGTTGCATTTTTCTCGCATATTTTGCTGAAATGTGCTATTTGGATTGTTCAATTTTTTGCAGGAAAAATAATATTATCTATTTTTAGTAAAAATATCAGAGATGTTAAACCTAAGTTCTGCTCATTACGAAAACCGTAAACTCGAAAATCACGTCGAGAACAGAACTGTACACACTTTGAAAAATGCCGAGTTGAACATTTTTGAGACTCATCTACAAGCCTCTCAGGTTTATTTGCGGTTTCCGCAACCAGTTTTGGCAAGCATGATTAAAGGTAAAAAAGTGATGCACCTAGATGGTTCACCTTCTTTTGGTTTCTTACCAGGTGAGTCTGTCATTTTGCCTTCTAATGAAAAAATGGTCATTGATTTTCCGGAGGCATCGGTTCATAATCCAACGCAATGTTTGGCCTTGGCACTTTCTGAGGAAAAACTTCAAGAAGCTGTTGATTTGTTGAACAACCGAGGGACCAAACAAAATGGTCTGGAATGGTCTGTGATGGATTATAACTATCACTTTACCAATGATGTCGCTATTAATCAGATACTTCAGCGGTTGATTTTTATTTTTACAGAAAATCATCCTTCCAAAGATATTTTTTCAGATTTATTGATTCAGGAATTGGTAATCAGGATTTTACAAACCGAAACCAAGTCCATGTATAGGAAAAAATCTCTGACTGATGCCAACAACGATAGAATTTCTTATATCATAAAGTTTATCAGAGAAAACCTTACTGAGGATTTGTCCATTGATATTTTGAGTGAAAAAGCTTACATGAGTGAGTCTAATTTTTACAGAACCTTCAAGCACGAGTTGGGCTCATCGCCCAATGATTTCATCATAGAAGAGCGTCTAAAAGTAGCCGAAAGTTTACTTCGAAATCCACGGATGAGTGTGAAGGAAGCCTATTTGGCCTCTGGATTCAATAGCTTTTCTTATTTCTGCCGTATTTTTAAGAAGAAAAAGAATCTGTCTCCAACCGAGTTTAAGGAGAAGTCTAATATTTTTGGATAGATAAAACAAACGCAGTTTGCTTTTTTGCTTTAGTTGAAGTACTTTTTGCAAAAAAATACCTGAAATGCGATTTCTTTTACTCTCTTTTCTCCTGATTTTACAAATTCCTTCATTTTCTCAAAAACCTCGACCTAGAGAACTTGGAATTGAATTTGGTATTCTTAAAACGGGAAATCTCAATGCCATCACTGATGTACCGGGTGTTAAAGTTGGTCATTTTACACTTCACCAAGGAACTGATATCCACACTGGTGTCACTGCAATTTTACCCATCGAAGAGAATATTTTTCAAAATAAGGTGCCTGCAGCCATCTATATAGGTAATGGTTTTGGTAAATTGGCGGGTTATACACAAGTCGAAGAACTTGGAAATATTGAAACGCCAATATTACTCACCAATACCATGGTTGTTTCTACGGCCATTGATGCCCTAATAGATTTTACAATTCAAAACCCAGAGAACAAAACCGTAAAAAGTGTAAATGCAGTAGTTGGTGAAACCAACGATGGCGGTTTGAATGATATTAGGGCCAGAGTTTTGACCAAAGAAAATATGTTAGAAGCCATAGCTTCAGCTAATTCTGGAAAAGTGGCAGAAGGAAATGTGGGTGCTGGAACAGGAACCATGAGTTTGGGTTTCAAAGGTGGCATAGGTACTTCATCGCGTATTTTACCAATATCAAAAGGTGGTTATACGGTTGGAGTTTTGGTACAGTCCAACTTTGGAGGTGTTCTACAGATAGGAGGTAAGCCGATAGGTCAGTTGCTGGGTAATTATAAATTCAAAAATATTGACAAGGAATATGAAGAGGACGGCTCATGTATGATGGTGGTGATTACGGATGCTCCTCTGAACGCCAAAAACTTGAAAAGGTTAGCAGCCAGAGCCATGTTGGGTTTGTCTAGAACTGGCGGAATGGCTGCCAACGGCAGTGGAGATTACGTAATTGCCCTCTCTACGGCCAAGGATTTAAGAATTGCACACGACAGCAAAGAAATGTACGAAACCTTCAAGGTGTTGAGAAACAACGATTTGGATTTGTTATTTCAAGGTGTAGTAGAAGCCACTGAGGAGGCTATTATCAATTCGCTTTTTGCGGCTGAAGATTTGCAAGGTTTTAATGGCTACAAGGCGGAGGCTTTACCGATTAAGACAGTAATGGAATTGCTCAAAAAATAAAAAATCACCTAAACAAGCGTTCAGGTGATTATATATTTCAAGAAAATAAATGTCAGTCTAATGCAATGCTGCTAATCAAGGCATCTTTAGAGTCAGCGTCTTGATCAAGAACTTTCACCATTATACGATCTTGGTTATCCAAGCTTCTAGTGATTTCTATTCTTTCTTTAGCCTTTTGGTCGATAAATAAATAACTCTCCCTGAATTTTACCGCACCTAAGCCTTCAGAAAAATCAGTAGCATTATCGAATATAATTGGCACTACCAATTTACCTTTTGAATCAATATATCCAAATTTCTTGTTTACACTCACAACGGCCATTCCGTTTGAAAAAGCCCTTATATTCTCAAAAATTGGCTCTACAATAGTCTGACCTTTTTGATTCATAAAGCCCCATAGACCAAATTTCTTAAACCCGAATAAACCTTCCGATGCTTCTTCTATATATTGGAAGTTTTCGGTTGTAATGTTACCTTTAGTATCCATTAAACCAAAAACACCGTCTCTTTCAAAAACCGCTATGCCGTCTTTAAAGGCAGCAATGTTTGAAAATTGAAAATCTACAACAAGCTTTGCTTTTTTATTGATAACGCCAAACTTACCATTCAGTTTAACCGCTGCTAGACCTTCACTGAAGGCGGTGGCTGACTCGTAAATTGGTTCTATAACCGTAGCACCTTTTGTATTGATGTAGCCAAATTTATTATTGACTTTTACCAAGGCTACGCCGTCCATGAATGAACTCGCGAAATCAAACTTTGGCTCAATTTGAAACTCTCCCGCCTTATTAATGAATCCAACTTTACCAGCTTTTTCTACTAAGGCTAGGCCTTCTGAGAAACTAGTGGCAAATTCAAATATTGGAGCGATTACTTCTTTTCCTTTTTGATCTATAAAACCAAACTTACCGTTTTGTTTGTAAAGTGCTAGGCCATTTGAGAAGTTTTCGAGGTATTCGTATTTGAAATCTACAATCGGAAGTCCGTTTGAACTGATGATAGCATATTTCTTTTCGTTACGAACTATTGCAAAATTATTAGAAAAATCGTTTGAGTAGTCGAAAACGCATGGAATCGCCAAAGAACCTTCTTTGTCTATATAACCGTACTTTCCGTTTAAGACAATTTTAGAAAATCCGTTGGAGTATTTATATCCAGCGGTGAATTTTTTGGAGCTCTGAGCAAAAGTTGCTAAAGACACAAGCAAAGTGAGAGCGATTGATAAGATTGTTTTATTTTTTTCCTGGAACATGGGTAGTATAATTTTGATTATACTATCTCAATTCTCGTGCCATTCTAATGGAAAAATGAATAAAATTATTTTTGAGTTTTTGGTTAATTTTATCAAAAGTGTACAAAAAAATCGTAAGTTATTGATAATCAAAGTGCTTTTTCGAACTGAATTTCGTATAATTTGGTGTATAATCCATTCATTGTCAAAAGCTTTTGATGCGTGCCAACTTCCATAATCTGGCCTTTTTCCAACAAAATGATCTTATCGGCCTTCTGAATTGTACTCAACCGGTGGGCAATTACTATAGAAGTTCTATTTTTCATGAGTTTCTCAATCGCATTCTGAATTAATTCCTCCGACTCAGAATCTATAGATGAAGTGGCCTCATCGAGAATAATTATTTTGGGATTTTGTAGTAGAACTCGCACAAACGAAAGCAACTGTCGCTGCCCCATGGAAATCGTGGCACCACGCTCCATAACTTCGTAGGCGTATTGACCCGGCAAACGACATATAAACTCGTGAACACCGACCTCTTTGGCAGCATTCACTATCATTTCATCTGTAATCTTTTGGTCTCCCATCCGCAAATTCTCAGCAATACTGCCTTTGAACAGGAAAACATCTTGTAATACCACTCCAATTTGACTCCTCAAATTCTCAAGATTCCACTTGTTTATATTTTGGCCATCTACCAATATTTCACCCCGGTTTATGGCATAAAATCCATTCAATAAACTTATTATGGAAGTTTTTCCTGCTCCTGTAGCACCAACAAATGCCACAGATTCACCTATTTTGGCTTCAAAACTTAGATTTTTCAAAACCCACTGTTCTTCAATGTAAGCAAACCAAACATTTTTGAAAGCCACCTCGCCTTTAATTTCTCTCTTTTCAACAAGTTCTGGCTCTATATTCTCTTGGTCGTCCAATATTTCAATAATGCGAGAAACACTTACAACACCCATTTGTAAGGTATTTATGCGGTCAGCTATCATTCTTATGGGCCTAAAAAACTGGTTAATAAACATAATGAAAGCCGTAATGGTACCATAGCTAACCTCATGATTGATCAGTCCTTGTGCTCCGTACCAAACAATCAGTCCTACTCCTAAGGCCGAAATTACATCTGCCACGGGAAAATAAACCGAATAATACAAGATGGATTTGATGTTGGCATTTCGGTGTTCGAGATTTAAGCTGTTAAACTTGTCGAATTCTTGTTTTTGAACATTAAATATTTGAATCAGGCTCATTCCTGAAATACGCTCCTGCACGAACGAATTTAGGTTGGCCACAGCATTTCTGACCTGATTAAATGACTTCTTTACTTTTTCTTTAAATACATAAGTGCTTATCAATAAGAGCGGTATGGTGCTGATGCTAATAAGAGTGAGCTTCCAGTCGAGGTAAAACATGACTGAAATAATCAAAATTAACTGCAAGAAATCACCCGCAATGGCCGCAAAGCCGGAACTAAATACCTCAGAAAGTGATTCCACATCAGAAATTGTACGAGTTACCAGTTTGCCGATTGGAGTTTGGTCATAATATTTTAGTTTGAGATGTATGATTTTCTGAAATACCTGTTGCCTGATGTCATGAATTATTTGTTGACTCAACCAACCCGCTTCATAAGTATTGTAGTAGGAAACCACCGAGTTCAGGACCAAAATCAAGACCATTATGCCGAGATATAAGGCCAATTGGCCGTAATTTCCGCTGGCGATCGGACCGTCAATAGTAGTTTGAATCATTAACGGTAGGGCAGGGGCGAGCAAGGCTCCAATTATTATGAGAAATACCAAAAGCGTAAACTTGGACTTATATGGCAGCAAAAAGCCAAATAATCGCTTAAGTATTTGATAATCAACTATTTTCTTTTCTGTCTTTTCTGCTTTCAAAGTCTGTTATATTTTACCGAAATTTTTATCAAAATATTGGCACAAAATACGCCCAAAAAACTTATTTTTGTACACCTTAACTATAAATAATGCCTGCTTGTTGTCCTGATTGTAAAACCGCTCCTAATAAAAATCAATTGTGGAAATGCTTCTGCGGAGAGAGTTTCAACCATTTTGAGAACATTGGTAAATGCCCCTCTTGTGGCTACAGTCACGAGTTTACCGAATGCCTTCAGAACGATTGTAAGGCTATTTCCTTACACTTAGATTGGTATCCAGGCGTCAAAACCAACTTAGAAGAACTTACCCTTGATCTTGACCTCATAATGAGCTAAGATTTACCTGCTATGGCTTCTTTTAGGAAGCCCATGCCGTAGGCAAAAAGTTGTATAAATGACGCTGGCACACTTTTAATTCCAACTGTCAAACTTTTATTTTCAATAGTTGAGCTGATAAATATTAAAAGTAAAAATAGTAGCAATACAGCCAAAGAAAATATTCCTAAAGGTCTGAAAATGAGAATCTGCAATGGAATAGACAGTACGAAAAGCGTAAAGGCTACTGGAAAAAAATGAACAAGTTTTAGTTCCTTAGGAAAAAATCTCCAAATGTTAATCCTCGCTCTTCCAAAGAAAAACAACTGCTTGTAAAATTGCTTCAAACTTGTTCTGCGTTTGTGATAAATAAACGCCTCAGGAATAAGTTTCACTTTAAATCCAGCCTCAATAATCCTGATACTGTATTCGATATCCTCGCCCATGCGGGTAATAATGTATCCACCTAGTTTTTCATAAACTTCACGAGAAATACCAAAATTGAAGCTTCTTGGATGAAATTTTCCTCCAAGATTCTTATTTTTACCTCTTGTACCACCTGTGGTTAAAACCGAAGTCATAGCAAAATTGATGGCCTTTTGGGTGTCTGTGAAAGACTCATGGGCAGCATCTGGACCGCCATAGGCATCAAGATATTCATGCTCAAAGTATTTCTCAACTTTTTCGAAATAATCCGACGGAATAATGGCGTCAGAGTCAAATTGAACGAAGTAATCGCCTGTAGCTTTTTCAAATCCATAGTTTCTCGCAAAACCTTGACCACCATTTTCCTTATAGAAGTACTTAATATCTAAGGCCTTACTGTGCTTTTCTACTATTTTATCACACCGTAATTTTGAGCCATCTTCAATAACTATGATTTCGAAATTTTTGAAACTTTGTAGCTCCAAACTATCCAAAAGTTCGTCTAATTCGTCTGGTCTGTTGTAAATAGGAATAATGATCGAATACTTCCTCATTTTCCAAGTTTTATTTCTTTTAAACTTTCCAAGTTGGCTTTCAGAATTTTCTTGATTAGTTTTTTGTCAATTTTGGTAGATAAAAACAAGGACTCAAATTGGCTAGGGGCAAGGTAAACACCTTTTTCTAACATTTTGTTGAAATAGAGTCCAAAGGTTTTGGTATCGCATGTTTTGGCAGTTTCGTAGTCTACCACTTGTTTATCCGTAAAAAAGAGACTGTACATGGAACCTATTTGGTTCACGGTGTAATCAATTTCAAGTTCCTTTAGCGATTTTCTGATACCAGTTGCCAATTCTAATCCAGCCTCATCCAAGTCTTTGTAAATGTCCTTGTGTTTTTTGAGGTGTTTCAGCATTTCTATTCCAGCTGACATGGCTATCGGATTACCCGAAAGCGTACCGGCTTGATACATAGGACCAGAAGGTGACACCATCTCCATGATCTCTTTTCTGCCGCCATAGGCACCCACAGGCATACCACCACCGATGATTTTACCCATGGTAGTCAAGTCAGGAGTTATGCCGAAACGTTCCTGTGCACCACCAATGGCAAGCCTGAAGCCTGTCATAACCTCATCAAAAATGAGAACAATGTTTTCTTTGGTACATATTTCTCTAATAAAGGCCAGGTAACCATCATTTGGCAAAACACAGCCCATATTACCAACCACAGGCTCAATAATAAGACCAGCTATTTTACCTTTATTTTTCTTGATTATTTGTGCTAAAGCCTCCGTATTATTGTAAGGCACAGTTAATGTATCATTTGCAGTGGCTTGTGTGACCCCTGGACTGTCTGGATGTCCCATACTCATGGCTCCGCTGCCGGCCGATATCAGAAAAGCATCTCCGTGGCCGTGATAACAACCTTCAAATTTTATGATTTTGTCTTTTCCTGTATAGGCTCTGGCTAGTCTAATGGCTGACATCGTAGCTTCTGTGCCGGAATTGACCATCCGTACCATTTCTACAGAAGGCACCAAGTCACATATCAATTTGGCCATGGTCACTTCTTTTTTGGTAGGTGCACCAAAAGAAAAGCCCGATTTTACAGCCTTCCGAACTTCATTCTCAATGGGACCAAAGGCATGGCCGAGAATCATTGGCCCCCAAGAGCCTATCATGTCAATATACTTGTTGTTGTCCTCATCAGTCAGGTATGCACCTTTAGCTCTTTTAATGAATCGTGGATTACCACCTACCGATTTAAATGCCCTCACTGGTGAATTTACTCCTCCTGGAATGAACTGTTTTGCTTCTTCAAAAAGCTTCGTACTATTTTTATTTTTCATGTTTTATCTAAATATCTCCTCAAACGCCTCATTCTTGTATTTTACAATCGGCACTATGGCATTTTCCTTTATTCGCCCACTGAAATCAAACCCACTCAAAAGATATTCGTCAGTATATTCTCCCGATTCTATGTTTAGTTTGAAAATGTCTTTTCCATCTTTAAGCATTTTTGCAAAAAATAAGATCAGATCATGTCCAGCATAGGCGTAATAAGAAGGTTGGCCGGCCATTTTTTCCACAAACGTCTTTTCGAAGTTTCTAACATGCTCTTTATCTTTTGCTACAAATTCAGGGTAAATCAATGAAACATGCTCTGTAAACGTGTTGCTTTGGTTTTTATCCCATGCAAAAGATGCGGCCGTACATACCGTTTCAGCGGTTATTTTGCTGTAAGAAACACTTTGTAGAAATTTAACACCTTGATTATTATCTGTCGCTATGAAAATGTGACCAGTCTCTGGTAAAAGTTTCTGCAGGTTTCCTGCATATTTTTTAAAAACAGTTATGGTATATCCTTTTTTCAATGCTTCACTTCGGTAAATCGAAGCAAACAAAGAGTCTTTCTTGGCGTTTCCAAAATATATACTTACGGTTTTCTTTCTGTTTAAACCAGATACGTATTCTAATGTTTTCTTGGATTGCTGCAAATGCGATGGTTGCATTAAAAATATATTGTTTCCATCTTTCAAAAGACTCAAATTATTGGAAAGCGGATGAACTTGAATGATTTTATTGCTCACTGCAAACTCTACCGCCTCTTCGTTGGGGTCTGGATAGAGTGGACCTACCATGAGGTCAAGGTCCTTGAATCCCTCTCTTTTCTCAAGTATTTGAAAATCATACTTCGATTTTTTTACATCAAAGGCATGTAGATTAACATTTATACCTTGGGTCTTGAGTTGTTCGGTGGCTATTTTCATGCCCTCATACAATTCAAAAGTATACTTGTTGGCCGCTACACTATTCGTAAGGTCGTTGACATTAAACGGCAACAAAATTCCAAAATCTAAAGCTGCTTCAGTGCCAGTTGCGGAGGAGGAACTAGACTTGTTGGTCGTTTTGCCTTTTGGTACCTCCTTGAGCTTAAATCTGTTGGTTAGCATATCAGATATCTCCAAATCATCCTTCGAATTATATCTGTTTGCCTGAATTTTTTCGACTAAATTTCTGGCCAAAACTTCATGTGTGGGAAATTTGAAATAAAGCTCCTTGAGGGTTGAAATACTTTTTATTTTCGGAATATGCTGGTTCAGGATATCATTTTTGAGTCCTTCAAATTCTTTGTCTTGGATGGCCTCCAGGCTCTTTAAGCCTTCTTCAAAGTAGTTTTCGCTAAAGTTCAGCTCGGAGTAAATTATCCGGGCCTCGTTTATTTTGTCCCAGTCATAATAGTTTTCAAACAGCGACCTGAAAATTACTCGACTTTGGTATAAGTTTCCTTTATTTTTGGCCGTAAGTGCATTGTAAAAATAGGCATACGGCACCATAGGGTTGCTGTAGTTTTTCGAACACAAAGGTGCGAACTTCTGACCCGCTTGCTCATACTGACTATTGGCGAAAAGTTGTACGGCTTTTTTGTATTCAATCAGATAGGCTTGGTCATTTAACTGTTGCCCAAAGCTGTTTGAAATCAAACCCAACACTATGATAAATGTTTTTTTCATTATAAAGTTGAGATATACTTATTTGGGTTTAAAAAAAATGCTCTACAAATCTAAAACTTGTAGAGCGTTTTTTTATTTCTTTTTTCTTGAATTTTTCAATTCGGTGCTTTGTTTTTTCATTTCTTCAGATGCCTGAAGTTGTTTCTGGATGAAATCTCCGAATTTACTTTTTTTCTGAGGCTTGCTGTGATAGTTCTTTCGATTTTTCTCCAAAATCGCCAATATTTTATCTTCGTCAATGAATTTCCTAACGATTAGCTGCTGAGCGATGGTGACTACGTTGGAAACCAAATAGTAAAAACTCAATGCCGCAGGGAAACTGTTCAATACAAAAAAGAACACCAATGGGAATATATACGACAGCTTTTTCATATCCACCGGACCAGGTTGGTCAGGGGTTACTTGGTTGTTATAATACGTAAACGCTAAAGAGGATAAGGTCATCAATACCACAAAAAGACTAATATGATGGCCGATTATAGGTAAATTAAAGCCCCAACTGATCAATGAATCATAAGTAGAGAGGTCATTGGCCCACAAGAAGTTTTTCTGTCTAAACATCAACATGTTCGGAAACAAGAAGAAAACAGACATCAAAATCGGCATTTGAAGCAATAAAGGCACACAGCCACTTAACGGGCTCACACCTACCTGTTGGTAAAGTTTCATGGTTTCTTGTTGCACTTTCACTGCATCGTCACCTACTTTTTCTTTGATGGCGGCTATTTCTGGTGCCAATACTCTCATTTTCGCCGAACTAACATAAGACTTGTAAATAAGTGGCGTTAGCGTGATTTTTATCATCAAAACCACCAAAATAATCAAAAGACCATAGTTGCTGACAAATGATTCTACCCAGTTAAACAAAGGCACGAAAACGTACAAGTTAACAGGCTTCACAATGTCATAACCCAAATATAAGTTTTTCTGAAAATCGTTTCCGACGCTTTTCAGAGCATCTAAATCATTCGGCCCGAAATAGTATTTTAGAGAAACTTTGTTTTGACTCAAATCAGTAAAAGGAATCTGAGCGGTTATTTTCCCCAACTTAACGATTGAACTATCTTCAACTGGTGTTTTTAAATCATATTGTGTTTTTTCAAAGTAGCCGTTTTCCGAAACTACGCCTGACGTGAAGTATTTCTGCTTGAAAGAGAACCATTTTACAGGCAATTCAGCGGTTTCGTTTTCGTCAGAAGTACTTCCGAGGCCGAGGTCTTCAAAAGTTTCTTCTTTGTCGAAATAGTTTATTTGGGCTGCTTTGCGGTTTTCTGAAAGGTCATTTTCAAGGACCAACATAGGATTTTCCCAAATCATGGTGGATGGTGCGTTTTTCAAAACTGCACCCAATCCTTCTGTTTTGATTTCTTGTTTGATTTCAAAACCTTTGCCTGTAATGGTGTATATTTTTTCGATTTTTCCACCAGAAACGGGTACAGAAAAAATAATGTTCTCGGATTTTTCACCAACAACGTTCACACTTGGCTTAGAGACTGCAAAACTTAAGTTTGATAGACTTACATCACCCGCATTGGTTGGTATTTGAAAATCTGAACCCGTGTTTTTTCCATCGTATAAAACCAGACTTTCTTTCTTGTTGGCTTGATAGGCGTCAAAAGTCTTGTAGTTCTTAAGTTCTACTTTTACTATTTTGGCACCTTTGCTAGAAAGCGTCACCTTTATGTTTTCGTTTTCAGCAGTTACCAATTGCTCAGGAGCATTTGCCACAGAACTATCTGCAACCACCAAAGTATTTGGAGCTGTCGTAGCGGCTGTAGGCTTTTTGGCAGCAGCGGCCTCGGTTTTTACTGGTTCTGCAGGAGGTGTAAGAGAATCATTGAAGTAGATGTAGGTACCATACATCAAAAACAACAGTATGAAACCTATGATATAATTCTTGTCTAATTTTTCCATTTAGGAGATTATTGATAATAAAAATTTCCGCAAAATTCGTAAAAAATCTTTATTAAATGGAATCAATCTCTAATTAAATTAAGAACGGTCGATTTTAGTTTTGAATTGGTTTTGATGATGGCCAAAATTCAAAAGTGCAGAATGGATTGCCAAGTTTCTTGGATTCTAGTAAGTGAATATTTAAGGTTCTTATTTAGTCCAAAGATCTAAAATGCCAAAAGGAAGAATTTAAATATCCCTGAAGATATTATCTAAAATTATCCCTGTAGCGACAGCAGCGTTCAGTGATTCGGCCAAACCGACCCTTGGAATGGTGATTTTTGTATCGATTAGCTTTTCAATTTCTGGGCTTATGCCATGCGACTCGCTGCCTATCACTAAGCCAAAAGGTTTTTTCAAAGACAAATGATGAATGTTTTGACCTCCTAAAAATGCTCCTAAAACGGGAACTTTTAGGCCATCGATAAATGGAGCGAGGTCTAAATAATGTGCTGAAACTCTTGTAAATGAGCCCATCGTCGAATTTATTACTTTAGGATTGTAAAACTCTACGGTATTCTGGCTGCAATAAAGGTCATTGATGCCGTACCAGTCCGCCAAACGAATGATGGTGCCTAAATTTCCAGGATCTTTGATGTCGTCTAAAATCAAAACTATTTGATTTTCAGTTACTTTTGGTGTTGTGGTGATTTTTTTTTGATTCACCACCGCTACGCCTGAGTTGTTGGTTTTAAATGTTGAAATAGCCTGTATTTCCTCTTCTTTGCAGATGTTAAATGCCTTAAATTTGGTGTCTGTTGGTACTTTTTCTTTGAAGTTTTCGGTGCAAAATATATTTTCTATCTCAAAATCAGAGTTTAATATTTCTAAAATTCCTTTTTCGCCTTCAACCAAAAATTTGCCATATTCCGTTCTGTATTTTTTATTATGGAGAGATTGAACGTATTTTTGCTGCTGTTTTGAAATCATGGTCAATTAAAAAATCGAGGTTTGTTTAGACTAATAAAATATTGTTTTGCGGTTGCTATGTTACTCGGAACGCTGTTTTCGTGTAAAAATAATGCACCGGTAGACAATAATAGGTATATTTTGTGGAGAAATGATTTCAAAGGCAACCAAAATGTCATCGACGAAGAACTGGAGCAGATTATTCCTTTTTCTCAAAAAGAAAACTCCAAGCCACTCGAACTGCCCATTACTCCAAGAGTTTGGTGGTACAATTTCGGTCAAAACACTTTCAATCCCATCAAAAACGAAAGAAAATTGAGTGATTTGGTAGCCGAATTGGAGCAAATCAAGAAATCCAACAATGCCTCTGCCAGAAAGATACAAAAAATAGAGAAAAAGATTGAACGCTTCCAAGGCAACCTTCAAGAACAATCGGGATGGCTTTGGCGAAATATCGGTGAAAAACAAGTGCTGATTTCAGCAGCAAATGTGGCCGAAACGGCCTCTAAAATGAAGAAATTCCTTTACGATGTAGGTTATAGAGATGCAGAGGTCATTTATCGGCTTGATTCTTCCAACGCCAAGCGGAAACTTAAGGTGACGTATTTTATTGACGAAAAAGTCGGATATAAAATTGACACCGTTCAGTACGTGACCAACGATGTAGTGATTGATAGTTTGATTAAAGCCAATGTTTCGAAGCAAACTATTACTTCAGGAAGTCTTTTTGATTTGCGACTGGTGGCTGCCGAAAAACTGCGTTTGGAGGCTTTGCTCAAAAATAATGGCTACTATAACTTCAACAATAAGTTTATCAGTCACGGAGCTACGAATTATGAAAATGACGAAGCACTATTCTTGAAAACCAAAAGAGGTAACCTGAAAATTGAGGTCCAAAATCCCGAAAACAAACCTCGCCATGAACGTTTTACGGTAGAAGAAGTCATTTTTAAAGCTTTTGATCCCAACAGCAGCGACACCTACCGAAGCCCCGATACGGTCTTTTACAATGGTGTGAAGTTTATAAGGCTCGACCGCAACGTGCCAATCAATATCATCAGCCCACGTATAATTTCCAAGCCGGGTTCTGTTTACCGCATTTCTGATATCATGGAAACCCAGCGGCAGATTTCACTTTACAACCAATTCGCTTTTACCTCTTCGCAAATAAAACCACTTTCTCCCGGTCAGTTATCCTTGGAGTATTTTGCCCCATTACTTGAAAAATACACTTTTGGTATAAGCCCTGGTATCAATAATATTTATAATGATGGCTCTACTTTTTTTGGTTTAGGAGTTCCGGTTTCATTAACGGCTCGTAATCTTCTCAAGAAATTAGAGATTTTTGAAGGTTCACTTAGAGCATCTTATGAAGGCCAACCCGCTCCCATCAATACCTCCAGTGAGACCAGTGGTGCCATTCGCGGGAGTTTGGAGTTAGGTTTGAATCTCAACCTTACATTGCCCACCTTGTGGCCCTTACAAAATTCACTTCAAGCACTTAATCTCAAAAACCCAAGGACAATATTTGGCATTGGATACAACTATTCAGAGCCTTTTTGGGGTAAAAGGCTGAACTTTAAACTCAATACCAACCATTCCATTCAATTTTCGAAAAATGCATTTTTGTATTTGAGTGTCTTGGATGCTCACCTCATCAATACCATATATTTCAACAACGAGTCGGGCCGTAGATTTTACAATAGCTTGATTGATTTGCAGCAACAGGGCAATAACCTCAAAATCACTTTCGATCCGCAGTTTGTTTCCTCGCTGAACTCCAACTTCGTTTATAACAACCAAAACCCGAGCAAACCACTTTCATCCTCTAAGTTCTTTAGATTGTTTCTGGAGTCAGGCGGAACGGTACTCAATTTTCTGGATAACAAAGAAAGAATCAACATTATAGAGAAAGCATTTCCGTTGAGGCAGTCTGAAAACGGTATTGACAGTGTTCGTGCATATTTTAGATTCGTAAAATTGAATGCTGACTACAGACGCAGTGTAGGTATAAATGCCAAAAGTAGTTATGCTTACAGATTCAATGTCGGCTTGGCCAATCCATACGGAAGCAACCGTTCCATGCCCTTCGACAAGAACTTTTTTATTGGTGGTAGCAACAGTGTAAGAGCCTGGGCTCCAAGGACACTTGGAACTGGCTCCTCAAAACCTGACATTACGGGGGCAGGCAACACTATTCCGCAACCAGGTGATATTTTGTTAGAATCGAGCATCGAATACCGGCTAAAAGTCCTGCACTTCGCTGGTGATATTCAGTTGGCTGGATTTGTGGATGCCGGCAATGTTTGGAAATGGCACCAAACCAATACGCCTTCCAAACTAGACAAGGCCAATTTCGATTTTCGAAGATTTTACAAAGAAATAGCCATTGGTACGGGTTTTGGACTTCGCTGGGACTTGTCTTATTTCTTGTTTAGGTTCGACTGGGGCATCAAGGTATTTGACCCGAGCCAAGATAAGGGCAGTAGGTTCGTACTTGACGATTTTTCCCTCCGAAGAAAACAACAATACGGCCTCAACTGGAATTTTGGTATCGGTTATCCTTTCTAATCTTCGTTTTGTCTTCATTTTTTGCTTTTAAAGCTCCATTTACTTCATTTCGGATAAATTATAAGTGTTTTTAACACTGACATATTGTCATATTTCGTAATTTTGCATTGCTTTTTAACAACAGATACTTTAATGACAGCCGAACATATAACAGCAGAAGAACTACAAAACTTAGATGAAGCCAAGGTTTCGGTAAACGAACATGTGCTGGGTACTAAAAAACTTTATATCGAGAGCTACGGTTGCCAAATGAACTTTGCCGACAGCGAAGTGGTGGCCTCTATCTTAAGAACCAACGGCTATTCTACCACAGCCAATCTCGAAGAAGCCGATTTGGTATTGCTCAACACTTGTGCCATCAGAGACAACGCCGAACAAAAAGTAAGACACAGACTTTCGGCTTTAAACAAAAACAAAAAGGCAAATCCTGGCCTCAAGATAGGTGTGCTGGGATGTATGGCTGAACGTCTGAAAACCAAGTTTTTAGAAGAAGAAAAAATGGTAGATTTGGTGGTTGGGCCCGATGCCTACCGCGACCTGCCCAATTTGCTCCAAGAAGTAGAAAGTGGCCACAAAGCGGTCAATGTTTTTCTATCGAGAGAAGAAACCTATGCCGATATTTCACCTATTCGTTTAGATTCCAACGGTGTTTCGGCCTTTATATCCATTATGCGTGGATGCGACAACATGTGCAGTTTCTGTGTGGTACCTTACACCCGTGGTCGTGAGCGTAGCCGCGATCCTCACTCCATTTACGACGAAGCCAAAGGATTATTTGAGCAAGGTTATAAAGAAGTAACGCTTTTGGGTCAAAATGTAGACTCTTATAAATGGTCTAGCGAAACTGAAAAGTACAATTTTGCCAATTTGCTCGAAAAAGTGGCCTCCATACATCCCGATTTGAGAGTTAGGTTTTCTACCTCTCATCCCAAAGACATCACCGACGAGGTGCTTCATACCATCAAAAAATACGATAACATCTGCAATTACATTCACCTTCCGGCCCAGAGCGGTAGTTCGAGGATATTGAGTTTGATGAACCGAACCTACTCCCGCGAATGGTATTTGGAGAGAATTCATAAAATCAGAGAAGTTCTAGGCGAAGACTGCGGCGTGTCGCATGATATGATTGCGGGCTTCTGCACCGAAACCGAGGAAGATCACCAACAAACGCTCAGTTTGATGGATGAAGTGGTTTTTGACTATGGTTATATGTTCTTTTACTCCGAAAGACCGGGAACACCAGCCGCCAAAAATCTCAAAGATGATGTTTCTTTAGAAGACAAAAAGCGTAGAGTAAACGAAATTATAGACAAGCAAAGACAACACTCCGCCATAAAAAACCAAATGTCTGTGGGCAAGGTATTTAGGGTGTTGATAGAGGGCGAATCGAAGAAATCGAGAGAGGATTTTGCAGGAAGAAACGACCAAAACAAGGTGATAGTATTTCCAAGAAAGACCTACAAGAAAGGCGATTACGTAAACGTTTTTGTGAATTCTTGTACTTCAGGAACACTTATTGGCGAAATAGTAGACTAAATAATGATTAATACCACCGAAATACAAAACGCAAAAAATAGGTTTGGGGTTATTGGCAATGCACCACCGCTCAACTTTGCTTTGAGCATAGCCATCCAAGTAGCACCCACCGACCTCACCGTGCTCATCAACGGTGAAAGTGGAAGTGGTAAAGAATCATTTTCGAAGATAATTCATGGGCTCAGCAACCGTAAACTTGGGCCATTTATCGCCATTAACTGCGGAGCCATTCCAGAGGGAACCATAGACTCTGAACTGTTTGGGCACGTAAAAGGCTCATTTACAGGAGCTATAGAAGACCGTAAGGGATATTTCGAGACCACCAACGGTGGCACAATTTTTCTGGACGAAATCGCCGAAATGCCACTTGGAACCCAGGCACGTTTACTCAGGATTCTTGAAAATGGCGAATACATACCTGTGGGTTCTTCGAAAGTGAAGAAAACCAACGTACGTGTGGTAGCCGCTACCAATGTCAACCTCCAGACGGCGATAGAGAAGGGTGAATTTAGAGAAGACCTTTACTATAGACTCAACACAGTGCCTATTATGGTGCCGCCCTTGCGTGACAGAGGCTTCGATATTGAGCTACTTTTTATCAAGTTTACTTCCGATTTTGCCGAAAAGAACCACATTCAACCTGTGGAACTCACCGAAGAAGCCCGTGCCATGCTGCGTGTTTTCAGATTTCCGGGAAACATCAGGCAGCTGAAGAACATAGCCGAGCAAATAACAATCCTAGAGTCTGACCGCATCATCAATAGTCAGATTCTTGAGAAGTACCTGCCCAAAAGCCAAAAGTCGGGCTTGCCAGCCTTGCTGAATCCCCATGATTTGGGTGGGCTCAACGACTACACGGAGCGGGAATTACTCTACAAGGTGCTTTTTGACATGAAAAAAGACATCACCGAACTCAAGAAATTGGTATATTCTCTTATGTCAAATGACGGCATCACTGCAACTCCAGAAAGTCTTAAACACGAGATATTCAAAGACGTTTTGGCCGAGACACCAGTGGTTTACACCCGTCCGGCCATAGCAGAGTCTGAGCCGGTGTATCCGGTTTATAATCAGCCATTGACGGAGAATTTTATCAAAATTGATGACTTCCAGAAATCTCGTGAAAATGTGGAAGACATCAGCCATGAGACCGAGGAGGAGTCACTATCGTTGGAGAAAAACGAAAAAGACATGATCATCAAAGCTCTGAAAAAGAACAATTTCAAAAGAAAATATGCGGCCATGAGCCTCGGAATATCGGAGCGAACGTTATATAGAAAAATCAAACAATATGACATCGAAGATGAAGATTAACGGGTTTGCAAAGATGCTTTCTGCCCTGTTTACGGTTGTATTTATCACGGGCTGCAAAATATACTCGTTTACAGGTACCACGCTTTCGCCTGATTTGAAAACCTTCTCAATTCAGAATTTTCAGATGGCAGCCGCCGGTGGACCCCAAAACATGAGTTTGACTTTCAACGAAAAACTCAAAGAATACTACCAACGAAACACCAACCTGAAGTTTAAAAACACTGATGGCGACATACACCTCGAAGGCTCCATCATTTCCTACGAACTTACGCCTGTGTCGGCCACTGCTGGCGACCGAGCGGCCATGAACCGCCTGACCATAACGGTGGAGGTGAAGTTTGTAAACAAAACCAGTGAGCAAGAAAGCTTCGAGAAAGAATTTAGTTTTTATCAGGATTTTCCGCAAGAACAGTCTCTCACGCAAGCTGAGCCTGTTTTGGTGCCAAAAATACTCGATCAATTGGTTTTAAATATCTTTAACTCTACGGCGGCCTCATGGTAATATCTCCCGATATTTTCAATAACCTCGTACTGAAGAAAGACTTCAGAGATCAGAAAGACGCTGATTATCTGATATCGCTTTGCAAAGCCTATCCCAACTTTAAGCTGCCCTTTATTTTGTTGCTCAACTACCAGCCAGACTTTTTTAACCAGGAATATTGGAAAAAAGGGGAGGAGTTGATTCTGAATTCAAAGAGCAACTGGAACGCCTACCTGAGAGTGGAAGGAGCAGAGGCCCACAAGGCAGGCTCGAAGATGGGCGGCCATAACAATGGCAAATGTGTTGACCAAAAAGCCATTCTACAAAAATACCTCTCAAAAGACACTCCGAGCTTTATCTGAAAAATGCTCTAACAATTCCAAAAAAAAAGTATGGTTTCTAATGAAAAAATACTAACTTTGCGGTTCTTTAAGAAAACAACAAGAAATTTAAGAAAATGATAACAACTATTTTGGTTTTGATGATATTGGTTGCTCTATTGCTTATCATCGTTATATTGGTTCAAAATCCTAAGGGTGGTGGTATTTCTTCTGAGTTTGGAGGAAGTTCAACACAGATGTTCGGTGTACAAAAAACAGGTGACATATTGGAGAAATTGACTTGGGGCTTTTTTGCTTTCTTGTTGGTAGCTGCCTTGAGCACTGTTATTTTGACAAAAACCATAGGTTCTTCAGCCGCTACTGATAGCGACGTAAACGTAGAAAAAGCAACCACTGCACCTGCATTGCCAACTGCACCAGCTACAGCTCCTGCAACGGCTCCAGTAACAGCACCAGCCACTACGCCAACACCAGCAAAGTAATATACCCCAGCATTATATTTGAAAGACATCCTTCAGGGTGTCTTTTTTTTTGTGGTTTTTGAAAAGATATCTTTAGTTAATTTTTTTGATCTGTGAATTGCTAAAGCTGAATGATAAAATATGTAGTTGGATTGGAAATCCTACTTATCTCGATTCGAAGTCGAGAGGATGTTGAATAGCTAATAGAGCTTTGATCTGAAGTAATATCTTGATTTATCCTTGTGGTTAATTTCATTAATTTGGACTTTGAGCTACAAATACTATTTTTGCCACAAAAAATAGTCAGAAAACCGATACATGAATTTAGAAGAACTGATAGAGCACTCGTATACAATTTTTGGAAAATATACCATAGGAAAAACGTTGGATGTGTGCAAAAGATGTTGTGTCAGTGATAGCGACGAGGCGGCATTGGTCAATACCCCACTTAGGCAAATATCGACGCAACAACTGAGAAGCGGTTATTTTGAGTCGGCGAGAAGTAATTCAGACCAGGAACTTTGGGAAATGAAGCACTTCCTGCCGAGAGTGCTCGAACTCATGGCCAACTTTGAGGTGCCTGACGCTTCTACCGAAACCGTTTTTTACAGGTTAAATCTGGCAAATCGAGACAAATGGCCAAGCGAGGAGCTACAATTGCTAAGCGATTATTCTGTTTTATTTTTTGAAAAGTGTCTGGCTTATTTTCCTTACTCTCCCGATGATTGCGATATTTCCACCTACCTTTTAATGTTTTCGGCGGCTCATTTTGACTTAAAACCTATTTTAAAAAGTTGGGAAAAAGTCGACACACTTGAAAGTCTTTTGAATTTTAATGAATTTGTTTTGACCGGAACCGAATTTAATTCCGAAAACAAGCTAATCCTTAAAAATACCTACGCCGATGCTGAAAATGATAAGGCAATAGTCGATTGGCTAAATGACAAAAATGTAAAAGCCAACTTTTCAAAAAAAATAACCCGTATTCTCCAAGAAAATAAAAGTTTGAACAAAGAGACCTTTGAAGAACTTAGTTTTTTGAATGAGCTTTTGGTGGTATGATATTGGGCGAAATTGGCCAGTTTTCAGATATGTACCTTGTCAGATTGGAAATCCTCTCCATTTCGCTTCGACATCGGGAAGATGTAGAAGAACTGAATGGTGCTCAAATATACACAAAAAATTTCAAAACTCAGAGGGAAACCGCTACAGAAACTCACACAAAGCAAATTACGAAAATCCTATAGATGCCATAAAGCGGTAAAAACTACCAAAGATTAAGTTCAATACCGAAAGCTTTCGGGAGGCTTCATTCTGGGCATTGTATGCCGAACGAAGCCTTAGTTGCTAGCAGGCGTTGTTTTGTGTAAAGAAATTTGCCCTTTCTGTCAAACGCTCCGTATAAGTTTTGCTATCCAATTTCAAATGGTCAAACATGATTAGTTCAAGTATTTCATTCAGATACAATAACAAAAAAGGTAATCGTCTATACAAGTAGTCCCATTGCGTCATAATGCTATCCTTGGTGCTAAATACAAAATTTATATTTTGTATTTCCGTTTTATTGTTCTTGTTTCTTGTCGTAGATGGATGAAGTGCTTTGTTTGACATATTTACTAAACTGTCCGACAAAGCTGGGTTGAATATGAAATCATATACATCTAAAGCTTTAATAGATTTAGTAAAAAGGAGGCTTTCTGAAGCATTTAATAACTCGATTATATTCTCTTGGGATAACCCTGTAGTGTCAAAACTATCCTCCTTATTAAACCTATCTAAAAAGTCACTTGTAAGATACAACCTCAAAATCACAAGTAAGTTATAAACAAAGGGTTTTCTGAGAAGGGAAAATGTAACAGTCAATCGTTGTTGTAAAGAAGCAAAAAGAGCAATCTGCAAAAACTGGCATGTGTCTGCGATAACTGCATTTAGAATATTGCTTGTAATTATTTCATCGTGTTTATCAGATTTGTTATTTCTAAGTAAATAGTCGAGTATATGTTCGCCATCAATCAATTCTACTTCTTTATCGAATTGTATTGTTTGGACTTTTAAATCTTTAAATGTGTCTGCAGTTACAAAGTCTTCAATTTGGTAAAGCAAAAATTCACAACTTTTATGTGGTTTATGAAACTCCTGAGGGAGATGAAGAAAGTCGTATCGTTCGTTTCTCATAATGGAATGGTCGCTTTACACTGCCTGCTAACGAGTAGGGCTTTATGCAGGTTGGGAATTGTTATTCGTCTGCCCACAACTACTGCTGATTGAAAATACAAAGTTGAATTTAAGAACTAAAGTTGAAAGTTGTTTGTCCAGCCCGAACCAGAGCCTGGATTTGCAATTTGTTGATGTTTGCTGGTCATGCCCAACTTGCATAAAACCCAATGTTGGCAGCATGGCATTTTACTGTTACCAAAAAAGAAACTTGCCACTTTGCTTTTCGTACAAATACTTTTCATTCTTAAATCCCATTGTTTTGTGATATTGCTTATCAAATATATCTCCTAAATCAGGTGCTGTTACTATCATACTATTTTTGTCAACTTGTTTTTGATTTAATTTCCCAATTAAGAAGCCTCCACAAATTTCTAATTCGTCCGAACAAATTAATTTCTCATGAAGGGTCTCTCTCATTAATAAATAGTTTACAAAGTCAATTGGCTTTTTTTTCCGAGAAATTAAAGTCAACAAGAATATTTCAAGGTCATCAAGTTTAACCGCCCAAGGATAAACATCGTCATCATTTTCAAGTTTAATAAGGGTTGAAAGGTCGCACTGAATTTGACCAAACGATTTTATATTGACAATTATTGAAAAATCTTGTTCGTATTTTGAAGTGTCTATTTCTTCAATAAGTTTCCCGTCTTTGTCAGTAATTTTTAACCGAACAGCATCAATAAATTTTTTTTCAACTCTACGTGTTTGAGTATAGCCGTATCCAATACAAGCATCAAAGTCATCTTTAATTCTTACAAATGCTTTTTCAGGGTTTCTTAAAGGTTCACGAAGTGAATAACCTTTAGCCTCTATTATGAATGCATAATTTTTCCAAAGAATTAAAATGTCTTGTTCACAGCCATCAACATAATAACCACGAAATACTTTAAAATCAGTTTTAAAGAAATTTGAGAAAAGTTCTACTATACGGTCTTCCAGCAATTTTCCTTTTTTTGAAACATATTTAGTTGTGTGTTCTTCTGTTGCAGTACAAATTTGTTCAAGCAAATTTTCTATAGCATGTATCACTTGTTTAACTTCAAATACTTGATAGATACCTTCTCCGATGTATAAAATTGGTTTTTCGAAAAGAGGGTTTCCAGGTCTAGTCGCCGTGTAGTATAGGTAGTCTGTTTTTGCCCTTTTTATCACAAGATGTTGTAAAACTATTTTTACTTTCTCAATTGGAAGGGTTTCTGAAATTAATTCTTCTGGATAAAACCTGTCCGTAATGCCTTTGTCAGACATAAAAGTATATATATGTCTATGCTGTTCGCCCAATTCTTTAATAAAATCAGGAGCCTCATCTACGACGCCCATTTTTATTTTGGTGTATTTATCCCAATTGGGACGTAGCAATTCTTTCCTTGTCGAATGTGCTTGAAAGTTTTTATGACGTAGTTGGTCAAGATTTTCATAAAACTGGATAAAATCTTCTGTTTTTACACCGGTTGCATTTTCAACAATTGTGTTTAAGGGTGTAAACAAGTCTCTTATCCAATTGATAACTTGTTCCTCATAATTTAGAGGTCCTTGATTAAAATATGAAAGGAAAGAAGGCATTGCAACTTGTCTTACACGTTTCCATTCATCTGTTACATCTTCAGGTTGAGTGGGAAAGAATAATTTGTCATATTCTGCTTCAATTTCATTGAGTAATGCTACAATAGGATTCCATTTTTCATGAGTAAACATTACATCAAGTCCTTCGGCTGGGTCTGAACTTATGTTTAGTCCTGCTAAATAATATAACTGACGTTGAGGAGAAGATAGCTTTCCTAATTGGTCATTGGCTCTTTCTCTTCCAGCACGTATTAATGCAGAAAGGTCACCAAGAAGCCAGTCAGCGTTATAAGTCGCAATAAGGTCTTTTAATTGTTGTGATTTGGTCTCTATACTCATAATCTGTCAATTCTTAGAGTGGTTGCGATACGCTTGCTGCCAACGAGTATGTTAACGAAACGCATTTTCAGAGTTTCGTAAATATCTTTATTAAATTTAGCTAGATTTTGTGTTTAATGTTCTAAAAATGAGTGGTTTGTGAAAAAAAGGGAGTTTCGTTAATATTTTCATGATCATTTTTGTGTTTTGATAATTTACAGCGGTCTTTTGCAAATGTATTGTTCAATGTCTTAATTTCCAAGTATTTATTTCATCTCCGCATATATTCAGATTAATATCTTTAGTTCGCACAAAATTGGATTTATAAACCTGATGATTTGAACATTGCTCAGAACCCAAATTCTATCCACAGCTAAACAATATAGCAAACCTTCCACCAAGCATTTGAATTCCACTCGAAATCCTATAATTTTACTTTTCAATTATTAAGTAAAAATGAGCAATTCTGACATCGCCGATATTATCCAGCTTACGGGTAAACTTCTTGACCTGCACGACCGAGACGAAATGAGGTCTAAGGTGTATATTTCCAGTGTTTTTACCCTAGAAAGACTCGATACGCCCATCGCCGAAATGTCGCCAAAGGAAGTGGGTTTAATCCGTGGCTTTGGTAAAGTCTTGTCGGCCAATATCGAGGAAATTGTCAGAACAGGTACTTTAAAAGAGCTCAACGACCTCATAGAGATTACGCCAGAAGGGATTTTTGATATTTTCAAGGTGAAAGGCTTGGGCGTAAAAAAGATAAAAACGCTTTGGAAAGAATTGGGCATTGACAACATCAATGACCTCAAAATAGCTTGTGAAAACCACAAAATAGCCAATACCAAGGGCTTTGGACAAAAAACACAAGACGCCATTCTGGAGTCTTTGGCTTTTATGCAGGAGCAGATGGGCAAACTCAGAATGGACAAAGCAGCTTTTTTGAGTGCCGAAATCCTCGGTCACATAAAAGGTGTGTATGAAAACTCTCATGAAGTGGGGCATGTTATACGAAAGTCAGAAACTGTGGATTTGCTCCAGTTTATAGTGCTAAAGGATGGTTTTGGTGGACTTAAATTCGACGATACACTTTTTCACCAGGATGTTAAAACGTCGTCGCCGAGTGTGTGGCGTGGGCTATATGCTGAGTATGCCGTGGCCATAGAGATTGAGAAAGTATCTTCTCGAGATTTTTTGGTAAAAAAACTAATAAAAAACTCAGCTGAAGACCACCTGAAATTTCAGAATGCAGACGGCGTTACGTTTCTCTCGCACCTGACCAAAAATACTTTTGCAGACGAGGCCGAAGCTTATACTTCTTTTGGCTTTAGCTATATTGTTCCCGAGATGCGTGAAGGCCGTGAGGAGTTCGAATGGACCAAGACCCACAAGAATGAAGATTTGGTGACTTGGGAAGCACTGAAAGGCACAGTGCACAATCACTCTACTTATTCCGACGGTAGTCATACCTTAAAGGAAATGGCCGATTATTGCAAAAGCCTGGGTTTAAAGTATTTCGGTATAGCCGACCACAGCCAAACTGCTTCCTATGCCTCAGGACTTTGGCCTGAAACCGTAGTGAAACAACATCAAGAAATAGATGCTCTGAATGCCAATTATCAAGATTTTCGGATTCTAAAGGGCATAGAGTCTGATATTTTGGTAAATGGAGATTTAGATTATGAAAACGATGTTTTGGCCTCGTTTGATTACGTGGTGGCCTCTGTGCATGCCGTTTTGAACATGGACAAGGAAAAGGCCACAAGAAGGCTACTAAAGGCCGTAGAGAATCCTTACACGAGTATTTTGGGTCATCCTTCGGGCAGACTCTTACTTTCGAGAAAAGGATATCCGTTTGACTACAAAATGATTATAGATGCCTGTGCGGCCAACAAGGTGGTGATGGAACTCAACGCCAGCCCTTACCGATTAGACATTGATTGGCGATGGATTGATTATTGTCTTTCCAAAGGCGTGATGATCAGTATAAACCCCGACGCCCACGAGACCAAGGGCATTCACGACATGCATTATGGTGTGGCCGTAGCCAGAAAAGCAGGTTTGACAGCCGATATGACCTTGAATTGCCTCAGCAAGGAGGAAATCATGAAAGTATTTTCCAAAAAATAAGGAGAGCCTTTCGACTCTCCTCATTTTACATTAATTTCTTTATTATCTCTTCGGTACTCATTCCCTCGGCTTCGGCCTTGAAATTCCGTACTATTCTGTGTCTTAAAACTGGAAACGCCACTGCTTTAACGTCTTCAATATCTGGAGAATATTTTCCGTTAATCAAGGCATGGCATTTAGCAGCCAACACCAAGTTTTGAGAGGCTCTCGGGCCAGCTCCCCATTCCAGAAACTTCTTAGATTCTTCTGAGGCTCCTTCTATGTTTGGTCTGGTTTTTTGTACCAAACGCACGGCGTATTCTACTACATTGTCAGCCACAGGTACTTTTCTAACCAAATCTTGGAATACGATGATTTCCTCAGCTCCTAAAACCTTGTTTACAATGGTCTTAATGTTTGAAGTTGTACTCTTTACAATGGCAAGCTCTTGCTCAAAGCTCGGGTAATCTAAGTTGACCATGAACATAAAACGGTCTAACTGAGCCTCAGGTAGGGGATAGGTACCTTCTTGCTCTATGGGGTTTTGCGTAGCCAATACAAAAAACGGCTTCGACAGTTGGTGTCTCTCACCTGCCACAGTTACCGAATATTCCTGCATAGACTCCAACAAGGCAGACTGTGTTTTTGGTGGCGTACGGTTTATCTCATCCGCCAAAATGATATTGGCAAATACGGGACCTTTTACAAATTTGAAGTTACGGTTATTGTCCAAAGTCTCTGAACCGACAATGTCAGAAGGCATTAAATCTGGCGTAAACTGAATACGATTAAAGTCCAAGTCTAATGCCGATGCAATGGTTTGCACCAAAAGCGTTTTGGCCAAGCCAGGAACACCCACTAGCAAACAATGCCCCTGACAGAAAATAGCAGTCAATAGCAATTTTACCGTTTCTTCTTGACCAACTATTACTTTGCCTATTTCTTTTGAAAGCTCTTGATAAGTGTTTTTTAAAGCATCTGCTGCTTCTACATCTGAGTTGAAGGTTTTCAATTGCACTTTTCTAAAAATGGTTTATTGTTCAAATAATTTACAAGCTTCGTATTCTTTTTCAATATTGATGTACACCTCCGAAATGGCATCTTTAAACCATTTTTCTATAGCTTCGTTTTGCTTATTGTTCATGGCGTAGTTTTTCAACTTTTCATAATCATCCTTCATGTTGGCTCTGTGAGCCTCTTTTTTGTCTTTGATTTTGATTAGTCGCATACCCGTTTTGCCGTCAGGCGTTCTGTAGTTTAAAGTGGCACTTATCGTGCCAACCTTCATCGGATCTACCGTGAAATAAAGGTTCGGTTCCATGGTCACATCTACCGCATGCCAGTTACTGCCTGTTTCGGGATTCATGATAATACCACCAGCATCAGCAGTGCTTTTGTCCTCTGAGTACAATTTTATTGCTTTTTCGAACTTGATACTGTCTATCTCAATTTGATTTTTTAGGCTGTCCAAAAATCTCTTTGGTTCGGTAAGGTCTAAGCGGCTGTAGTCAGGTCTTAACAATATATGTCTTGCACGATATTCTTGTCCGCGTTTTTCCAAAGTTTGTATCAGGTGAAAACCAAAGTCGGATTCAATAATGCCAGATAGCTTACCAGAGTCCAACGTCATGGCAGAGGCTTCAAATTCCGCCACCATCTGTCCTCTTTTCGCCCAACCGAGGTCACCACCTTGTACTTTTGAGCCTTGGTCTTCTGAGAATTCTTTCGCTAGGTCAGCAAAGTTTTCACCCAATTCTATTCTTTTCTTGAAGCCGTTTAGTCGTTCAATTAGCTCGTCTTTCATGGCTTTAGTAACTGGAGCCAGTCGTACAATCTGGGATATCACCACTTCAGTAGGAATAATAGGCAAACTGTCCTTTGGTATTTTGTTGAAAAAATTCTTCACTTCCAAAGGGGTTACGTTGATATTCTCAGTAATGGTGTTTCTCATTTTGTCTGAGGTTAACTGCTCCCGTACCTGGCTTTTTAGCTCGGATTTCAGGGTTTCAATAGACTTACTGAACTGCTGCACGATGTTTTTTTCGCTGCCGTAGGCTCTGATCATTTCTTGCATACGAGCATCTAACTGACCATTTACCATGTCTTCGTCTACTATTACGGAGTCAATTTCGGCCTTCGCAACTAATAGCTTTTGAATGGCCAAACTTTCAAGGGCTTGGCACCTGTTCATTTCTTGACCTTCTTGTTTGCCTCTCTCAACTATAGTCTCTACCTCAGATTTGAGTATATAATAATTGTCTATTTTAGCTACAATCTTATCAACATTGGTGGAGGTTTGTCCAAAACTTATAAACGGAATGGCAATCAATGCCAACAAAAACTTCTTTATCATTTACTGTTACTTTTTACTGCTTCTACTATTTTATTTAGCTCGGCTTTGTCAAAATTTACTTTGTACTTTTGAGTCAAACTTTTGGTTAATTCTTGGGTGAGATAATCTTGATATTTCTCTATTACCTCGTATTTATAGTCATTAAACGACTTGGTTGCTTTCTTTATTTTCAAAGAGAACTCTTCAATCCTCCCTGCTATTTCCACTACGCCCGTTTGATTCTGCCATTTCAGCCCAAGTTTTTTCTCAAACTCTCGGCGGTCGATGGTGTAGGTTTTGTAAATGATTGATTCGGCCTGTCTTTCGTTGAAAACCTTGATTAAATCTGACTCCAAATTACTGAAAAACTGAAAGCTCACTCTTTGGTTCTTGGTCCAGTCAAATCTGTCTTGAACCTTGTTGTTCTTATAGTTTACTTCCAAAATTCTCGTCAAAGGTAAGCCATTTTCAACCAAATAATCAACGATTTGCTGAATTCTTAACGCTGCTACCTTCTCATCCTCGTTTTTGTCTACATGCCCACCTATTTCTACAATGTACCCACTATTCTTCTTCATGATGGTCAGTAGACCCGTTAATTTTCGTTTTTCTTCTAGTCCTAGCAAATATTGATCTTTGGCATAATATAGCGGTTTGATGCCTCTATTGAGTTGGTAAGGTTTGGCTCCGGCTCTGTAAACCTTAAACTTGTTCTGGATACTGGTGTCCGCAAAACTTACCACCGTAAATGAGCCTACTTCAACGTTAGGGAATAGTTCTGGGTGCGATTCAAAGAATTGTCTTTGGCCTGTGGAATCATCCAATGACTTTTGAATAATGGCCTTATTATAAAATTTAGAATAAAGTAAGTTGTCTTTTTGAAACTTAAACAGTCTCTCCAGGTCAGCGTTGGTGCCCAAAATACTCTTCTCTTCTGCCAAAACAAGTTGTTGGTTGAGGTATTTGTCAAACAACATTTTGAAAATCTCTACTGGTTTTTCTTCAGTTCTCCATTTTTCGTACTCCTGACGTTCCTCCACATATTTCATAAATGCCGAAACAAAGTATTTATTCTGACCAATGCTGAACAACACAAAGTTCGACAGTTCGTTTTGGGTCATCTTCCAATTTCTCTCTAAAATTCTGTTATCGGCATAGTTGATGCATTGAGCAAAAATCTCATCGTTAATTACCAAATGATGTTTTTTTCTGAGCGTTTCGAATTTTTTGATTTGTAGATATTCGGCCCTAGAGTCGGTGGTAAGTTTGGGCTGAATCTTTTTTAGATATACTTCCCTGCTATCGGGTTTATATTTTTCTATGAGTTTTATCAAATGCAATCCGCTACTCGATCTCACTGGTTTTGATACCTCACCTTTCTGCAATGAAAACGCGGCTTCTTCAAAGGTAGATTCCTCCCGGGTTCCGATTCCGAAAATGGGCAGCATGCCATTCGACTCACGAGAATTGAAGTCATCAGAATATTTAATGACCAACTCGTCAAAGTTAGCACCTGATTCGAGTGAAGTCTTTAGTGAATCCAAGGTAGCGTAGGTTTTGTCATATTGCTCTTTACTTACATCCACCTTCAAGTATTTAAAAATGTGCTTTACTTTAGCATAACCGCTATTCGGTCGCTTGTCATTTACTTTCACCAAATGATAACCAACTTTGGTTTTTACGGGCAATGAAATAGAATCGACAGGCGTGGAGTAGGCCGCCTTCTCTAATGGGTAAATAAGGTGAAAAGCTGTAAACCATCCCAAGCTTCCTCCTTTCATATTTGTTTTGGGGTCTTTAGACCATTCCTTCGCCAAAATCGCAAAATTGTCATTTTTCAATGCATACCTTCGAAGCTCCATGAGTTCATTGTAAACTTTGAGTGTATCTTCAGGCGATGCATACCATGACATCGGTATGAAAATATGCGAAGCATTTATTTCGGACTGATATTTTTGATAGGAATCCTCAGCTAGTGCAGACAGCATAGCTCGGTCCTCAGAGAAATTCTGGATTTCTATTCTCTTGTAAGTCTCCACTTCCTCTTTGAAAAGGCTCGACGTATCCATACCCATGGCCTGAGCCTCCATAATGAATAATTTCTTCTGAATTACTTCATTGATCAGGGCATCGTTGGAGCTGGAGTCGAGACTAGGAAGATTTTCAAACTCGGCCAGCAAATCTGTTTTTGTAAACGACGCCTCACCCAAAGTTACCAAAGCGGGTTCTTTGGGTACGTCTATGATTGCTGGTTTACCTTGGATTACAATTGGTTTGCTCGGTAAGGGTTTTGCACACGACCACAAAATTCCGAACAATACAACTGCATATATATATTTAATGTAAAGCATTCTTGGTGTCTCAATTTGTATCAGGTCAAAACGCTAGCTTGTTTTCGACAAAGCAATGTTCCCTGATATTTGGTATAAAAGCCAAAACTATAACTCCTTTTGAAAGTTTTTATTTTGGCTCAAAAAAAATTAAACAAAATTTGGCGATGGTTCCTGTTGCGATAGACAATGGAAGCTTCCCAATCCCCAAATGATTTCTGTTGAGTCTATTCCTACTACTTTTCTTTCTGGAAAACATGACTGAATAACCTCCAGGGCTTTTTCGTCATTATCGCAGCGGTAGGTAGGAACTATTACATGCCCGTTTGTCATGCAAAAATTAGCATAAGAGGCGGGTAATCTCTCTCCACTGTCCACCACTGGTTTCGGCATTTCTATTTCTATAATGTCCAAGGGCTTGCCATCAAGAAGTCTCATTTTCTTTAACAAGTCTAGGTTTTCTTTTAAAATGGCGTGGTTGGCATCTGACTTATTATGTTCTACCATTGTAATTACCTTATTTTCCGACACAAATCTCACGGTGTCGTCTATGTGACCATCGGTGTCGTCGCCTACTATACCATCTTCTATCCACAACACTTGTTCTACTCCATAATATTTTATTAGTGCTTCTTCAATTTGCTTTTGGTTCAAGTTAGCGTTTCTGTTTTTATTAAGAAGGCAAGACTTGCTGGTCATCACGGTGCCTCTGCCATTAAACTCCACCGAACCTCCTTCCATTATAATACCTGGACTCACAAAATCCAGCTGCAGTACTTTTGCTATTTTTTGAGGAATTTCATTGTCATTATTATAAGGGGGATATTTTCCGCCCCAGGCGTTATATTCCCAATCTATTATGAGTCTTTCTGCGTTGTTTCTATTGACTAAGATTCCTGGTCCATGGTCTCGGCACCACGAATCATTGGTGCGATGCTCATATAATTCGATGTTGGATTTACTTATCTCAAATTTTTCAAGAAGTCCGTTTATCAGTTCAATCGTTTTAGCATCATTTGCATTAATCCTTACTTTTTCGCTCAGTGCAATGGTTTCTATGAGTTTAAAATATGCCGGATAAATCCTTTCTAATCTTTCCTCCCAAGTGTCAGTATTGATGGGGAAGCTCAGCCATGTGGCTTCATGCGGGTGCCATTCAGCAGGGAAATAGAAGTTTTCTTCACTCGGATTTCGCATAGAATTCTGTTAAATTTAAAATAAGGTGCAAAAATAATTTCTTTTTTTTTGTTTTTTCAGTTTTAAAAAAGAATTACTTTTGTAAATCGATAAGCGGTAGGCGGTACCGTTTATCTCAAGAAATTAAAAAAATCTCTTCTGAAACATTACGTTTTTTAAGAGTGGTTGAATAAATGATAGGTTAAAAACAGTTGAATTTTTCGGCTGTTTTTTTTATTTTGTATTCATCTAGATTACTTCGATTTTAGAAAACTGACCAAATAGAGCATTATAAATGCGTTTATTGCTTCGAAATCAAGGATTTGTTCAGATTCTACCCTAGATTTTGCCATTTTTGAATAAAAATAGAGTTTTTTTTAGAATTAATTTTTTATTTGACAAAAAAGGTATAATTTTGCACCTCAATTCGACGGAGGAATCTCCTTATCAATAATTAAAAGAAGTCGGCATCGTACGAAACCATTTTAATTTCGACTGTGAATTTCACTTATAGGCAGTCTCCGATTCGCGATTAATTTTTTTGGAGTCACAGAGAGGAAACAAGGCATGTTCCTGCATAATTAAAAATGCCTTACCCGTAAAACGGTTCTCAGTGTTGGCAAGTTGGTTCGTTTACCAACCTCTGGGTTTAAAAAGAATTAAAATTTGGATTTTTGCAGGCGTATTCGTACTTTTGCAGCCCGATTCAAATTTGGTTAACATTTAGCGATTATATTAAAGTTAAGACTATGTCTGGAATTATTGGAAAGAAAATTGGAATGACTACCATTTTTACAAATGGTGAAGCTGTGCCTTGCACGGTAATTGAAGCTGGTCCATGTGTTGTAACACAAGTCAGAACAGAGGAAAATGACGGTTACAAAGCAGTTCAATTGGGCTTCGGAGAGAAGAAAGAAAAGCGTACAACAAAAGCTTTGATGGGTCATTTTAAGAAGGCTGATACTACTCCAAAGAGAAAATTAGTAGAGTTCAAAGAATTCGAAAAAGATTTGGCTCTAGGTGAGACTATCAGAGTAGAAGATGTATTCGAAGAAGGTGAATTTGTTGATATCAGCGGAAAAACTAAAGGAAAAGGTTTCCAAGGTGTTGTGAAAAGACACGGATTTGGTGGTGTAGGTCAAAGTACACACGGTCAGCACAATAGAGGCAGACACCCAGGTTCAATCGGAGCTTGTTCGTATCCAGCAAGAGTATTTAAAGGTATTAAAATGGGTGGTAGAATGGGACATACCAATGTTACAATTCAAAACCTTAAAGTATTGAGACTTTTCCCTGAGAAAAACTTGATCCTAGTATCAGGTTCAGTTCCAGGAGCTAAAAACTCAATCATTACATTACACAAATAAAAGGTCGGTAGCCAACGACATCGAAAAAGAGGCTAAACAAAATGAAAATTAAAGTTTTAAACAAAGAAGGCAAAGAAACAGGTAAGTCTGTTGAGCTAAGCGAAGAGGTTTTTGGTGTTGAGCCAAACCAACACGTTGTTTGGTTAGACGTTAAGCATTACTTAGCTAACCAACGTCAAGGTACGCACAAGTCTAAAGAGAGAGCCGAGGTTTCTCGTTCTACTAAGAAGCTTGTTCGTCAAAAAGGTTCTGGAGGTGCAAGACACGGTTCCGCAAAATCACCAACTTATGTAGGTGGTGGTACAGTATTCGGCCCACGACCAAGAGATTACGATTTCAAATTGAACAAGAAAATCAAAGTTTTAGCTCGTAAGTCGGTTTTATCGGCAAGAGTAGCTGAGAACAACTTGATTATCGTTGAGGATTTCAACATGGAATCTCCTAAAACAAAAGCATATATTCAATTTTTGAATGCTTTGAGTTTGGCAGGTAAAAAGACACTTTTTGTGGTTAACGGCGGAGAAAATAATCTTTATTTATCAGCTCGTAACATTCCTAAAACCAAAGTGGTTGATAAAGATTCTGTAAACACTTATGATTTGATCAACACTGAAATCATATTGTTGGCTGAAAGTACAGTTTCTCATTTAGAATCAATTTTGAAAGATTAATTTTTAAAGAAATGAGCGTTTTAAAAAGACCAAAAATAACTGAGAAAACACAGTTACTTACTTCAAAAGGCAAGTATACATTTGAAGTAAGTCGTGATGCCAACAAAATTGAAATAGCAGCCGCTGTTGAAAGAATGTACGGTGTAACGGTAGAAAAAGTAAATACGATTACTCAAATCGGAAAGAAGAAGTCTAGAATGACAAAATCAAGATTGAGTTCAGGAAAAACTAGTACTTTCAAAAAAGCGATGGTGACTTTGAAAGACGGTGATTTAATCGATTTTTACGCAGAATTATAATTTATTAAATTGTTAAAGTATAGCCTTTTATAGGCTGCAAATGTGTGAGAAATGGCAGTTAAAAAATTAAATCCGGTAACACCCGGCACCAGACACAGAATAGCCCCAGATTTCTCTGATATTACTGCAAGTAAGCCAGAGAAAAGTTTAACGGAAGCTATCAGAAAAACAGGTGGAAGAAACAACGAAGGACACCGTACTGCAAGGTACATTGGTGGTGGTCACAAAAGAAAGTATCGTATAATCGACTTCAAAAGAGATAGAAAAGACATCGAAGCTGAAGTTATGACTATCGAGTACGATCCAAACCGTACTTCAAGAATCGCTCTTGTAAAATACACTGACGGAGAGAAGAGATATATCATTGCTCCTCAAGGTCTTAGAGTAGGTCAAAAAATTGTTTCAGGAGAGAAAGTGGCTCCAGAAGTAGGAAATGCATTGTTGTTGAAAAATATGCCTTTGGGTACTATTGTTCACAATATAGAATTGACACCTGGTAAAGGTGGTCAGATGGCCAGAAGTGCTGGTACATATGCTCAGGTATTGGCGAAAGACGGTAAGTTCGTTACCTTGAAAATGCCTTCAGGTGAAATGAGAATGGTTCTTGGGGCTTGTATTGCTACTGTAGGATCCGTATCAAACCCTGACCACATGAACGTAGTACTTGGTAAAGCAGGTCGCAAGAGATGGTTAGGAGTTACTCCAAGAGTAAGAGGTGTAGCCATGAACCCAGTAGATCACCCGATGGGTGGTGGTGAGGGTCGTGCATCAGGTGGTCACCCTCGTTCTAGAAACGGTTTAATTGCAAAAGGCAAGAAGACAAGATCTAAGAACAAATACTCTAATAGATTAATAATTTCACGTAGAACAAAATAATACAAAATAGATGGCTCGTTCACTTAAAAAAGGACCTTACGTAGATTTTAGACTTGAGAATAAAGTCGACGTAATGAATGATTCAGGGAAGAAGTCTGTAATCAAAACTTGGTCAAGAAGATCAATGATTACCCCTGATTTTATTGGACATACTTTTGCTGTTCATAACGGTAATAAATTTATTCCGGTATATGTTACAGATAACATGATTGGTCACAAGTTGGGAGAATTTGCTCCTACTAGAAACTTTAGAGGCCACGTGAACAAAAAAGATAAAGGTAAAAGATAATATTCCGAAGAGCTAAGCTCTTTAAAAAAGAATAAAAAATGGAAGCAGTAGCAAAATTAAACGATTTTCCAACGTCACCTAGAAAAGCTAGGTTAGTAGCCGACTTGATTAGAGGTAAAAAAGTAAACCTTGCCTTAGGAATACTTTCTTTCCAACCACAGCAAGCAGCTCCAGTAATCAAGAAAGTTTTGATGTCAGCAGTAGCAAACTGGCAGAACAAAAACGAAGACTTGAAAATCGAAGAGGCCGATCTATATGTGAAAGCAATCATGATTGACGGTGGTAGAATGTTGAAGAGACTTCGTCCAGCTCCACAAGGTAGAGCTTACAGAGTAAGAAAGCGTTCTCAACACATCACTATTGTTGTTGATTCATTGGAAAGTCAAGCAGTATAATTAAGTAACGATACTTAGAAATTAGAATATTATATAATTAGTTAAAATGGGACAAAAAGTAAATCCTGTAGGTTTTAGACTAGGTTACATCAGAGGATGGGAATCCAACTGGTACGGCGGAAAGAATTTTGCTGAGAAACTCGTTGAAGACGACAAAATCAGGAAATATATCAATGCACGTATTCCGAAAGGTTCTGTTTCGAGAGTAGTAATTGAAAGAACGCTTAAGAGAATTACCCTTACTATTCACACGGCAAGACCAGGTGTTGTAATCGGTAAAGCAGGTAGTGAGGTAGATAAGCTAAGAGAAGAGCTTAAAAAACTTACTAAAAAAGATGTTCAAATCAATATATTTGAAATAAAAAGACCTGAAATCGATGCTAAATTAGTAGGTGAGACTATCGCCCAACAATTAAGAGCAAGAATTTCATTCCGTAGAGCTATGAAGCAAGCAATTCAATCTGCTATGCGTGTAGGAGCTCAAGGTATAAAAATTAAATTGTCAGGAAGATTAGGTGGAGCGGAGATGGCTCGTTCTGAGATGTACAAAGAAGGAAGAATTCCTCTTCATACACTGAGAGCTGACATCGATTATGCAATCTCTGAGTCATTAACTGTTTACGGTTTAATTGGTATCAAAGTGTGGGTATTCAAAGGTGAAGTTTTTGGTAAAAGAGATTTAACCTCTGTAGCAGCACTTGCCACTGAATCGGCTGATAGCAAAAAGTCTTCTATGGGTGGCCCTGGTGGTTCTAACCAAGGTAAAGGTCGTAGAGACGAAGAAGGTGACAAAAACGGCAGAAGGAAGAAAACCAACAACAGTGGTGGTGGTAGATCAAACGGCCAAAAGAGAAATTAAATTTTAGTGGCATTTTGCCTTAAACGTTATTATTATGTTACAACCTAAAAGAACTAAGTTTCGTAAGCAGCAAAAGGGTAGGATCAAAGGTTTGGCAACCAGAGGTCACGAGATTGCTTTCGGTTCATTTGCGATAAAAAGTCTAGAGCCAGGCAGAATCACTGCTAGACAAATAGAAGCTGCTCGTATTGGTGTTACACGTGCCATGAAACGTGAAGGTCAAGTTTGGATTAGAATATTCCCTGATACCCCTATCACCAAGAAACCTTTAGAGGTAAGGATGGGTAAAGGTAAAGGAGCTCCTGAGTATTGGGTTGCTAATATCTACCCTGGTACTGTTTTGTTTGAAGCTACAGGTGTGTCTTTAGAATTAGCTAAAGAGGCTCTTAGATTAGCTGCTCAGAAGTTGCCAGTAAAAACAAAGTTTGTAGTTCGTAGAGATTACGAAGTATAGTCATATATAAATACTTCAATTAATAAAGAAGATGAAAAAAAATGATTTAAGTGGTTTTACTGAAGAACAGTTGAAACAACAAATAGCAGGAGAAAAAGACAGATTGGTGAAATTGAAGTTCGCCCATGCTATCACTCCAATCGAGAATCCTAGGAGAATTACTGAGACTCGTAAGAATATTGCTAGACTTTCTACTGCTCTTAACAGTTCAAAGTAAAATATCATTATCCAAATTTCATGGTTTTGATTAACCATTAATTTTATCCGAAAATGGAAGAAAGACAAGTAAGAAAAGAACGTATTGGAGTTGTGACCAGCAACAAGATGGAAAAATCTGGCGTTATCCAAGTGATTCGTAAGGTGAAACATCCTAAATATGGTAAGTTCATGCTCAAGACTAAGAAGTTTATGTTTCATGATGAAAACAATGAAGCCGGTATCGGTGACACTGTTAAAATCAGCGAGACTAGACCATTGAGCAAAAATAAAAATTGGAGATTGGTTGAAATCATAGAAAAAGCCAAATAATCTGATATTCTTAAAATAGTAAAAGGGAATAATAATGTTACAGCAAGAATCAAGAGCCAATGTCGCTGACAACAGTGGGGCTAAAGAAGTTTTGGTAATAAGAGTTTTAGGTGGTACAAAGAAGAGATATGCATCAGTTGGCGACAAAGTTGTTGTTACTGTTAAGGCTGCTCTTTCGTCTTCAAACATGAAGAAAGGTACAGTTTCTAAAGCTGTTGTTGTAAGAACTAAGAAAGAAGTAAGAAGAAAAGATGGTTCTTACATCAGGTTTGAAGAAAATGCAGTTGTTCTGTTGAACAACCAAAACGAACCAAGAGGAACTAGAATTTTCGGACCTGTCGCTAGAGAGTTAAGAGAGAAGCAGTTCATGAAAATTGTATCATTAGCTCCTGAGGTACTATAATAGCTCTAAAATATATCGTAATTAATTTATTACAATGGAAAGGAAATTTAATAAACAACCTAAGCTTCATGTTAAAACTGGTGATACCGTTGAGGTAATTGCTGGTAACTCTAAAGGTAAAAGAGGTAAAATTGTTGAAGTTTTGGTAAAGAAAAATCGTGTGGTTGTGGAAGGTGTTAATATGATTAAAAAACACATCAAGCCAAACGCTCAAAGTCCTCAAGGCGAAATCAAAGAGCTTGAAGGAACTATTCACATCAGTAATGTTTTGGTTGTGGACCCGTCTACAGGAAAACCTACAAGAGTGGGTAGAAAACTTAACGATGCAGGCAATCTTCAGAGATTCTCAAAGGCATCAGGTAAATTTATCTAATAATTTAAAGTGGGTCGGTAATCCACTAAATTTAAAAAAATGGCAAGGTTAAGAGATCAATATCAAAAAGAAATTATAACTGCGTTGATGGAGAAGTATCAGTACAAATCTATCATGCAAGTTCCTAAACTACTTAAGATAGTAGTTAACAGAGGAGTTGGAGCTGCTACTGGTGACAAAAAACTAGTAGACAACAGTGTAGATGAGCTAACAATAATAGCTGGTCAGAAAGCTGTTCCAACTATCTCTAAAAAGGCGGTATCCAACTTTAAATTAAGAGAGGGTATGCCTATCGGTGCTAAAGTAACACTTAGATCCAACATAATGTATGAATTTATGGATCGTTTGACTTCAGTTGCTTTACCACGTGTGAGAGATTTTCAAGGTATTAGTGATAAAGGATTTGACGGTAGAGGAAACTACACTTTCGGTGTAACTGAGCAAATCATCTTCCCTGAAATATCTATCGATAAAATCAATAAGATTCAAGGTATGGACATTACTTTCGTAACAAGTGCAAAGACTGATGCTGAAAGCTATGAGTTGTTGAAAGCGTTAGGAATGCCTTTTGTGAATAAAAATAAATAATAAGCAATAATTTAGAGACATGGCAAAAGAGTCAATAAAAGCTAGAGAAAGAAAGAGAGAGAGATTAGTAGCTAAATTTGCTACCAAAAGAGCTGCCCTTAAAGAGGCTCAAGATTGGAAAGGTTTAGATGCTCTTCCTAAGAACTCTTCTCCTGTTAGATTGCACAACAGATGCAAGCTTACTGGTCGTCCTAAAGGTTACATGAGGAAGTTTGGAATTAACCGTGTTACCTTCCGTGAAATGGCCAATTCAGGATTTATTCCTGGCGTTACCAAATCTTCTTGGTAAAAACTTTTTTTTCTTATTTAGAATTACTATCTTTGCAGCCCAGTTAGAGAAGTCACGCCTGTGATACTGTCTAATGTTGGCTAAGGAATCCAAAAAAATATTAAATTTAGAGATGATTACAACGGATCCAATAGCAGATTTTCTTACAAGAATCAGAAATGCTATTAAAGCTAGGCACAGAGTCGTAGAGATTCCTGCCTCAAATCTTAAAAAAGAGCTTACAGTTCTTCTTTATGAAAAAGGTTATATTGCAAGTTATAAGTTCGAAGACGATGGTCTTCAAGGAGTTATAAAAATTGCTTTAAAATATAATCCAGTTACGAAAAAATCAGCAATCATTAATCTTTCAAGGGTTTCAAAGCCTGGTCTAAGAAAGTATGTTAAGTCTAGTGAGTTACCTAGAGTACTCAATGGTCTTGGTATTGCAATTTTATCAACTTCCAAAGGAATAGTTACAGACAAAGAGGCTAGAACGCTGAATGTTGGTGGCGAGGTTCTTTGTTATGTTTATTAATTTTTGTTGACCGCTTCTTTAATGAAGCCTTAAACGTTTTAAAATGTCTAGAATAGGTAAAAAACCAATTACAATCCCTTCAGGAGTAACAATAACTGTTGGTTCTGATAATTTAGTGACTGCAAAAGGTGCATTAGGTACTTTAACTCAGAAAGTTGATCCTGATATGGGTTTGACCATTGAGGATGGTGTTTTGACAGTTACTCGTCCAACTGAACAAAAAAGACACAAAGCATTGCATGGTCTTTATAGATCTTTGTTAAGCAATTTAGTTGTAGGTGTTTCTGAAGGATACAAAAAAGAGCTTGAGTTAGTCGGTGTAGGTTACAAAGCAACCAACAACGGCAACATCATCGATATGTCTTTAGGTTACTCTCACAATATTTATCTTGTTGTACCTTCTGAATTGAAAGTAGAAACTAAGATGGAGAAAGGTAAGAATCCAATTATCACTTTACAAGGTATTGACAAACAATTGATTGGTTTGGTTGCGGCCAAAATTAAATCGTTGCGTAAGTCTGAGCCATACAAAGGTAAAGGTATCAAGTTTGTTGGTGAGGTTATCAGAAGAAAAGCTGGTAAAACTGCAGGTAAAAAATAATTAAGAAAATTATAACTTTATAATATATGTCTAGTGTTAAGTCTGAAAGAAGACAAAAGATAAAGTGGAGAGTTAGAAAAAGGGTTTCGGGTACTCCTGAAAGACCAAGGTTAAGTGTTTTTCGTAGTAATACAGGAATATATGCACAATTAATTGATGATATAGCCGGAAAAACCTTAGCAGCTGCTTCTTCAGTAGAACTAGGTCTCAAAACTTTGAATATAGAAAATTCAAAACAAGTAGGTTCAACTATTGCCAAAAAAGCTGTTGAGATTGGTCTCACTGCTTGTGTATTTGACCGTAGCGGCTATTTATACCACGGAAATGTAAAAGCTTTGGCAGATGCTGCTAGAGAAGCTGGACTTAACTTTTAATACTATTTAAATGAAAGCAATTAAAGTAAACGAATCAGAATTAAAGGAAAGAGTTGTAGCCATAAATAGGGTTGCCAAGGTAGTTAAAGGTGGTCGTAGATTTAGCTTCTCTGCTATTGTTGTTCTTGGTGACGGTCAAGGTGCAGTAGGTCAGGGTCTTGGTAAAGCAAACGAGGTAACAGATGCTATCTCAAAAGCAATTGAAGATGCTCGTAAGAATCTAGTGAATGTGCCAATCATCAATGGTACAGTTCCTCACGAAATGGAAGGTAAATATTCAGGTGGTTTCGTTTTTGTTAAGCCTGCAGCTCCTGGTACTGGAGTAATAGCTGGTGGTGCGATGCGTGCCGTCTTGGAGGCAGCCGGAGTACACAATGTACTTGCAAAGTCTAAAGGAAGTTCGAATCCTCACAACGTGGTTAAGGCAACTTTGGATGCTCTTTTAAAAATGAGAGCTCCGCACGAAGTAGCTGCTATGAGAGGTATTAAATTAAACAAGGTATTCAACGGTTAATTGCCGCTTAAATAATTTTAGTAATGGCTAAAGTAAAACTTACTCAAGTAAAAAGTGTAATTGAGAGACCTAAAAAGCAGAAACTTACTATGCAGGCTTTGGGTTTGACTAAAATCGGTAGATCGGTAGAAGTTGAGTCTAATCCAGCAATCGAAGGGATGATTAGAAAGGTAAATCATTTGATTAGAGTAGAGAATTGTTAATATAGGGATAACCGAGTAGTGCTATACACTGCGTAAATTTATTAAATAATGAAATTAGAGATTTTACAACCTGCGAAGGGTTCTGTTAGAGATAATACAAGACAAGGTAGAGGTCAAGGTTCAGGTGGTGGTGGTACTGCCAGAAGAGGTCACAAGGGTGCAAGATCTAGATCGGGTTACAGTTCAAAACGCGGTTTTGAAGGTGGTCAAATGCCTTTACAAAGACGTTTACCTAAGTTTGGTTTCAATAACATCAACCGTGTGGGGTTTAAAGGTATCAACTTGGATACCATACAGGCCTTGGTGGAGAAAACAGGAGTTAGCACAATTGACCTCAAGTTTTTGAAGGAGCATGGTTTGATGGCGAAAACAGATTTAATTAAAGTTTTAGGTAGAGGTGAGCTTACATCTAAGGTAACTATTAGTGTAAATGCTTTTTCAAAATCCGCTATTTCAGCAATTGAGAAGCTTGGAGGTGCTGCAATCGTGGTTACCAAATCGGTTTCAGCTGATTCAAATACGAATGATGGTGTTCAGCCTGAATAATTTCTCCTAAACCTTATGAAAAAATTAATAAGCACATTTAAGAACATCTGGTCAATAGAAGAGCTAAGAAATAGAATCTTAGCTACTCTCTTGATTATTGTTATTTTCAGAGTTGGTTCTTATGTTACATTACCGGGTGTAGATCCATCCAAGTTACAGGACCTTACAAGTGGTAATGGCTTGTTAGGTTTGTTAGATACTTTAGTTGGTGGAGCTTTCAGCAAGGCTTCGATTATGGCTTTGGGTATTATGCCTTACATTTCGGCTTCAATTGCAATACAGTTGCTTGGCTTGGCATTGCCTTACTTTTCGAAATTGCAAAAGGAGGGTGACTCAGGTAGAAGGAAGTTGAACCAGATTACAAGATGGTTGACAATTGCGGTAACAGCTACACAGGGTTTTACCTATCTTAAGACTACTATTCCAACAGACGCCATTACTGTTTCCCAAGGATTGTTTTATTTCTCTGGGGTAATTATGTTGGTTGCTGGTACAATGATGAGTATGTGGCTTGGTGAGAGAATAACTGAAAAAGGTATTGGTAATGGTATCTCTATGATAATCATGATTGGTATCGTATCACGTTTTCCAGGTGCGATCATTGGAGAAGCCAATGCTAGAGCTGCAAATGGTCAAATTTTGTTCTTTGTTATCGAGATTGTAGCTTTGTTTTTGGTAGTTATCTTCGCTGTAGCTATGACTCAGGCGGTAAGAAGGATTCCAGTTCAATATGCCAAGCAAATTGTTGGCAACAAAACGGTTACAGGTCAGAGACAATATTTGCCTCTTAAATTGAATATATCTGGTGTTATGCCAATTATCTTCGGCCAGGCTCTTATGTTCATTCCGGCCTTTGTTGCTTCATTGTTTGCTGAAAAAAGTGATTTTGCTCAGACTGTTAATACTATTTTCAGTGATCCTACATCGTGGCAGTACAATTTGCTTTATTTAATACTAATTGTTGCTTTTACATTCTTTTATACGGCTATCTCTATTAATCCAAACCAAATAGCTGATGACATGAAACGTGGTGGTGGTTTTGTCCCTGGTATTAAGCCTGGTCAACCTACATCTGATTTTGTGGCTCAGGTATTGGATAGAATAACATTGCCGGGAAGTATATTGTTAGCGATGATTGCTATTTTCCCTGCTGTAGCGAGTTTGTTTGGTATGACGCAATTGTTCTCCTCATTTTTTGGTGGTACTTCATTATTGATTTTAGTTGGTGTTGTTCTTGATACTTTGCAACAAGTTGAAAGTTACTTGCTAATGAAAAAATATGAAGGCCTAATGGAATCTGGAAGAATCGAAGGTCGCCAAACTTCTGTAATGAGCAATTAATTACTATGTCTAAAAGAGTAATTTATCTCAAAAGTTCAGAAGAGGCTCAGATAATTAGAGATAATGGTGTCATTTTAGGTAAAGCTCAAGCAGAGGTTGCCAAATTAGTTGGAGAGGGTGTTAGAACCAAGGATTTAGATAAAGTAGCTGAGGAGTTCATATTAGACAATGGCGGAAAGCCTTCTTTTAAGAACTACAATGGTTTTCCAGCGACACTTTGCATATCAGTGAATGATGTTGTTGTTCATGGTATACCAAGTGGCAGAGAGTTAAAGGAAGGTGATATTGTATCAGTAGACTGTGGTGTATATAAAAATGGTTATCATGCAGACAGTGCTTATACGTACATGGTTGGTGAGGTTGATGCTCTTACAAAAAAGCTACTGATCGATACAAAGCAGTCTCTTTTTGAGGGAATTGCATTGGTAAAGCCAGGTAATAGAGTCGGTGACATCAGTTATGGTATTCAGAGCTTTACCGAGAATCTGGGATATGGAGTTGTAAGGGAGTTAGTAGGCCACGGAGTTGGGAAATATCTCCACGAAGCTCCGGAAGTTCCAAACTTTGGAAAAAGAGGAAATGGTCCTAAGCTTCAGGCGGGAATGGTGATTGCCATAGAGCCGATGATTACTCAGGGAAAGCGTTTTGTTGTTCAAGAGAACGATAATTGGACCATAAGAACTGAGGATAGAAAGCCAGCTGCTCATTTTGAGCATACGGTTTTAGTTACAAAGAGTGGTTATGATATTTTAACTACCTTTGAATTTATAGAACAAGTTTTGAAGAGTAGAAACTTAGAGATAATTTAAGAATGGCAAAGCAGTCCAATATTCAAGTTGATGGAGTAATTATAGAAGCTTTATCTAATGCCATGTTTAGAGTGGAACTAGAAAATAAGCATGAAGTTATTGCACACATTTCTGGTAAAATGAGAATGAATTATATCAGGATTTTACCAGGCGATAAAGTTAAGTTGGAGATGTCTCCATATGATTTGTCAAAAGCGAGAATTACTTACCGATATAAATAATCGGTTCTAATATATTAATTAAATAAAATGAAAGTTAAAGCATCAGTTAAAAAGCGTAGTGAGGACTGCAAAGTGATCAGACGTAATGGTAAGATTTACGTAATTAATAAGAAAAATCCTAAATTTAAACAAAGACAAGGTTAATATTTATGAGGATCTCAGGTGTTGATATTCCGGACAAAAAGAGAGGTGAAATTTCTCTTACCTATATATACGGTATAGGTCGCAGTACTGCGAAAAATATTTTAGGGCAAGCTAACATTTCTGTTGATAAGAAGGCAGGAGAGTGGTCTGACGATGAAGCTAACGCAATTCGTGCTATTATTTCTAATGAGTTTAAGGTAGAAGGTGCTTTACGTTCAGAGGTTACACTTAGCATCAAGCGTTTGATGGATATCGGTTGTTACAGAGGTTTGAGACATAGAAAAGGTTTGCCTTTGAGAGGTCAAAAAACTAAGAACAACTCTAGAACTAGAAAAGGTAAGCGTAAGACTATCGCTAACAAGAAAAAAGCAACTAAATAATATTTAATTGGATCAGGGGAAAATATTTAGTTTTCCTGCCTTAATTTAAGTTTTTCTATCAAAAATGGCACAAGCTAAAAGAAAAGACAAAGCAAAAAAGAGAGTTGTAGTTGTAGAAGCCTACGGACAAGTTCACGTAAGAGCCTCTTTCAATAACATCATCATTTCAGTTACAAATAGTACTGGACAAGTTATATCATGGGCATCTGCTGGTAAAATGGGCTTTAGAGGCTCAAAAAAGAATACCCCTTATGCAGCACAAATGGCGTCACAAAACTGTTGCCAAGTGGCTTATGATTTAGGAATGAGAAAGGCCGATATTTATGTAAAGGGACCGGGATCAGGTAGAGAGTCTGCTATGAGAACTGTTCAAAGTGTAGGTATCGATGTAGTAAATATTTATGATATTACTCCTCTTCCTCATAATGGTTGTAGACCTCCAAAAAGAAGAAGAGTATAATTTTTTATTTTAAACAAATATTAGTTTGGACATTGGGGCTAATTATTTGATAATTTATTTTTAAAACATGGCAAGATATACAGGTCCGAAATCAAAGATTTCAAGAAAGTTTGGAGAAGCTATCTTAGGTCCAAGCAAAGCATTGGCTAAGAAAAACTATCCTCCAGGTCAACATGGTAGAGGTAGAAGAGGTAAAAAATCTGAATACGCTTTACAATTGCAAGAGAAACAAAAGATCAAGTACACTTACGGTATGCTTGAGCGTCAGTTTGCAAGAATTTTCCACTTGGCCGCCGTTAAGGATGGTCAAACTGGTGCTAACTTGATTAAATTGTGTGAATCAAGATTAGACAATGTGGTTTACCGTATGGGTATAGCACCAACTAGAAGAGCTGCAAGACAATTGGTTGCTCACAAACATATAGTTGTAGATGGTGAGGTAACTAACATTCCTTCTTTGTTGGTTAAGCCTGGTCAAGCAGTTGCTGTTAGAGAGAAATCTAAAGCACTTGAGAACATCACTACAAGTACTAGTATTAATTCGTCTAAGAAATACGGTTGGATTGAATTCAATTCAACAGATTTGTCCGGAGTATTTATTAATTACCCAGACAGAGACCAAGTGCCAGAGAATTTCAACGATCAGGCGGTTGTCGAATTGTACAACAAATAATAATATCACACCACCCCTCAACAGGGGTGGTTTCTTTAATATATTTTGGGATAATCCCAAAATTATTTCGTTAACGAAAATATACAGCACAGTATGTCAATTTTAGCATTTCAAATGCCCGATAAAGTCGTAATGGAAAAAGCAGACGACTTTCATGGTTTTTTTGAGTTTAAACCGCTCGAAAGAGGATATGGAGTAACCATCGGTAATGCTCTTCGTCGTATATTGTTGTCTTCATTAGAAGGTTATGCAATTACATCGGTAAGATTTCCTGGTGTTCTTCATGAGTTTTCATCAATTGAAGGTGTTGTGGATGATGTAACCGAGATTATTTTGAATCTGAAGCAAGTAAGATTTAAAAAGATTTCGGATTTTGTAGATAATAAGATTACTGTAAAAGTAAAGAATCAGAGTGAATTAACGGCTGGAGAAATTAGTAAATTTTCTTCTTGTTTCGAGGTTCTTAATCCTGACTTGGTTCTTGCTCGTTTAGATTCTAAAAAGGAGTTGGAGTTCGAAATAATTGTTGATAAAGGTAGAGGTTATGTGCCAAGTGAAGAACACAAAGCAAATGACCTTCCTATTGGCTTTATTTCTATAGATTCAATCTATACTCCAGTAAAAAATGTTAAGTTCAGTGTAGAAAATACGCGTGTTGAACAAAGAACAGATTACGAGAAACTTTTACTAGAAATCAAAACTGATGGTTCTATTCATCCAGAGAAAGCTTTACAAGAGGCGTCACACATTTTGATTCAGCATTTCCTTAAATTTACAGACGAGAACATGGTGTTTGACTCTAAGAAAGATGAGGAAGACAATATGGTTGATGAAGAGTTCTTACACATGAGAAAACTTCTGAAAACATCATTGCAAGATCTTGATTTATCTGTTAGAGCCTACAATTGCCTTAAATCTGCTGATATTCGCACTCTAGGTGACTTAGCTAGATTAGAGGTTGCTGACATGATGAAATTTAGAAACTTTGGTAAGAAATCTCTTACAGAATTGGAGCAACTTATCGCGGATAAGCAACTTCATTTCGGAATGGATGTAGCCAAATATAAATTAGACGAAGAGTAATAATAATTTCGCAGAATTAATTTTTTAAACTCGTAATAGGTGGAAAGCATAGCTGCGTAACTGTTTTCAAACCGTTACTTACGAACAAAGTACAAAATGAGACACGGAAAAAAAGTAAACCATTTAGGTAGAACAAAATCTCACAGGGATGCATTGTTGGCAAACCTTACGATTTCTTTAATCAAGGCTAAAAGAATTGAGACAACATTAGCTAAAGCCAAAGCTTTGAGAATGTACATCGAGCCTTTGATTACCAAATCAAAAACAGATAATACTCACTCTAGAAGAACAGTATTCTCGTATTTACAAGATAAAGAGTCAATCAAGATTCTTTTCGGTGAAATTGCTGAGAAAGTAGCTGAAAGAAACGGTGGATATACAAGAATAATCAAGTTGGGACAAAGACAAGGAGATAATGCTTTTGTTGCACTTATCGAATTGGTTGATTTCAACGAAAACTTGTTAAGTTCAGCTGTTGAGGAAGGCGAAGCTAAAACTAAGCGTTCTAGAAGAGGTAAAAGTAAGAAATCGGAGGAAACAGTTAGTGCAGTAGCAGCTCCAGTTGCTGAAGTGCCTTCTGCTGAGGTTGTTGAAGAAGTTGTTGAAGAGACTCCTACGGCTGAAGTAGTCGAGGAAGTAACTGAAACGCCTGCTGAAGAAACAGATGATAACAAGGAAGAGGAAGCAAAGTAAGTTTTATTTGTTTTCTAATATCAAAAAGGAGCCTCAACGGCTCCTTTTTGTGTTTAGTCAATCGAAACTATATACTAATATTGGTATTTGCGTATCGTTTATGATTCTTTTTGTTTTACTAGGATTGAGGATTCCGTCCAATATGCCCCGTTTGTGTGTAGTGAGTGCCAACAAAGAAATATGCTCATCAGATATCAATTTATTAATTCCTTGTTTAAAATTATTTCCTTCCTTCTGAATATATTTTATATTCTCTTTCCCAAACTTTTTAATCATAGGCTCCAAAAAAAGTTCATTGGCATTAATGTTTAATTCTGAGGAATCTTCGATATGAACTATAGACAATGTTTGGTCTGAGAATTTCGCTAATTTGACAACTTTCTCAATGTACTCTTCTTCATCAAATTCAAGTTGTGTGGCGTAGGCTAAATTGCTCAGTATTTCATTTTCATAATTTTCGGGTATAACTAAGAGCGGTGCTTCTATATTATCAATTAAATGATTGGCTGTTGAACCAATTATTTTGTCAATTATATTGCTATATCCCGTTTTTCCAACTACTATGAATAAAACGTTTTCGGTTGTACAGATATCATTAAGAATGCTACTTAAATCGCTGAAGGATAGTTTGTAATCTACCACCAAGCCCTCTATTCGTATTCTTTCCGTTTCTAATATTAGTCTCTCTTCTAAGGCCTTTACGGTATTTTGGTATGTTTCTTCTATAAGGCCAATAGGTACATTAGGGTCTAAGATGGGAGGTGAGTAAGCGTGCACCAGCGTGATTTTGGCGTTTATTATTTTCGCCAGTTTTATCGAATGATTAACGGCATTGGTGCTTCCCTGAGAAAAATCTGTGGCTACAACGATGGTTTTCATTATTTCATTAATTTAAAATTTGTTTAGCGATTCTTTCCGTTGTCAAAGTTAGGGTTCATAAATCTTTGAAAATATGATTTACAGAATCATAAAATATGATTTTTGGTAATTTATCTACATTATTTGTTGATATGGTAATATTTGTTAGATAAGTTGATTTTTTGATATAACTTTGTACTCCGATAATCTTATCTAATCGGAAAATAACATTCTAATGAGTTTCATTCCCCAAGACGCTATCTTAATGCTTCAAGATGGCACTGTTTTCAAAGGTAAAGCTTTAGGTAAAATAGGTACAACAACAGGTGAAATCTGTTTTAATACCGGTATGACAGGCTACCAAGAGATTTATACCGATCCTTCATATTTTGGTCAGGTTATAGTAAATACCACTGCCCACATAGGTAACTATGGTGTTAAACTTGATTCTGAAGAAGAATCGGACAGCATTAAAATTAAAGGAATGATATGCAACTCTTACGCAGATCATTACTATTCTCGAAACACTGCTGATTATTCATTGCAAGAGTATTTTGAAAAAAATGGAATCGTGGGTATCTGTGATATTGATACCAGACAAATCGTGAGATATATCAGAAACGCAGGGGTAATGAACTGTATTATTTCTTCTGAGATTTCTGATGAGGTGGAATTGAAGAAAATTCTGGATGATTGCCCTTCGATGGACGGATTGGAGTTGAGCTCACTCGTGAGCACCAAGGAATCTTATTTTTTAGGTAATCCAGAAGCCAAACATAAGTTGGCTGTGATTGACTACGGCTGCAAAAGAAATATCTTGAGGAATTTTGTTCAAAGAGATTGTTATGTAAAGGTATTTAATGCTAAAGCAGATATTGCAGAGATTTTGGAATGGAATGCTGATGGGTATTTTATTTCAAACGGCCCTGGAGATCCAGGAGCTATGGATTATGCTGTAGAAACCATCACCGAACTTTTGAAGTCTGACAAGCCACTCTTCGGAATATGCCTAGGTCACCAATTGCTGAGCAGATCGGTAGGTATAGGTACATATAAAATGCATAATGGACACAGAGGCTTAAATCACCCTGTTAAGAACTTAATTTCAGGAAAATGTGAGGTTACATCACAAAACCATGGCTTTGCCGTTATTCCAGAAGAAGCCTTCAAAAGTGAGGAGGTCGAGGTAACCCACCTAAACTTGAATGACAATACCATTGAGGGTATCAGACTGAAAAACAAACCTGCTTTTTCGGTTCAATATCACCCTGAGGCTGCCCCTGGTCCTCACGATTCTAACTATTTATTCGACCAGTTTGTCGCCATGATGAACTAATTCTGAAGTTAATGCAGCTATATAGTACAAATCGAATCAGCGAGAATGTAGGCTTTGAAGAGGCTATTTTTAGAGGACTACCGCCTGATAATGGCCTTTATATGCCCTTAAACATCCCGAAATTGCCACAGTCATTTTGGGATAATATAGAAAACTTATCTCTTAACGAAATCGCTTTTGAGATTTGTAGTGGTTTAATAGGTGACGACATTCCGAAAGATGATTTAAAAACGCTGATCGATCAAGCCATAGATTTTGAGGCACCTGTCGTGCCGATAAAAGAAAATATTTATTGTTTAGAGTTATTTCATGGCTCTTCCATGGCATTTAAAGACTTTGGTGCCAGATTTATGGCAGCAGTGATGTCTTATTTTTTGAAAAAATCTCAGAAAAGCATAAATATTCTAGTAGCCACATCAGGTGATACAGGCGGGGCTGTTGCACAAGGCTTTTTCGATAAAGAAAATATTTCTGTTACCATCCTTTATCCGGCGGGTAAAGTGAGTGATATTCAAGAAAAACAATTAACCACCCTAGGCAAGAATATTAAGGCCTTAGAAATAGATGGTACGTTTGATGACTGTCAGGCCTTGGTTAAGCAGGCTTTTTTAGACAATGACCTTAGAGGGAAGTTTAATCTGGCCTCAGCCAATTCCATTAATATAGCTCGACTTATTCCACAGTCATTTTATTACGTGGCTGCGTATGCCGCCTTGAAAAAAAATGGTAAGAAAATGGTTTTCTCTGTACCATCTGGCAATTTTGGTAATTTAACGGCTGGTTTATTGGCCATTAAGATGGGAATGCCAAATACAACTTTTATCGCTGCGACAAATATCAACAAGGTAGTTCCAGAATATTTAGAGTCTGGCGTTTATTCGCCCATCTCGCCGTCAAAGTCGACCATATCCAATGCCATGGATGTGGGTAATCCAAGTAATTTTCCCAGAATGAGGGCATTGTTTGGAGATAGTTTGTCTGATATGAAAGGGTATGTGAAGGGTTGTTATTTTGACGATAATCAAACAAGAGACGGTATAAAAGAACTTTATGAAGATTACGGTTACCTCACCTGCCCGCACTCGGCTATAGGGTATTTGGGTTTAAAAGAATTTATGGATAAAAACTCCTCTGATGATTCATTGGGCGTGTTTTTGTCAACTGCACATTATGCCAAATTCTTGCCCGAGATGGAGTCTACACTAGGTTTTTTGCCTGAAATTCCTGAAAGGTTGGAGAGTTTGTTGAGTAAAACTAAGGTTGCTGTATCAATGGCAAACGACTTTGAAGATTTTAAAAGTTACTTGAACGAGAATTTAATATAAAAGAGGCGAGGTTTCAAACCTTGCCTCTTTTGTAATTGCTTATTTGATGATAACGGCACCGAGAGGTGGTAAAGTCAACTCAATCGATTGTTCGAAACCGTGAGCTTTGATCGCCTCTGTTTTTAGACTGCTGTTTACGTTGCCAGCACCCCAATATTTAACATCATCAGAGTTTAGTATTTCAACATATTGTTTGTTTTTTGGTACTCCGACACGGTAATTCTTTTGTGGTAGTGGAGTAAGGTTTAACAACACCATCACCTCCTCATTCAACCCTTTGCGACGATAATAAACCACACAATTGTTAGTATCCGAGGTGTCCAACCAATCAAAACCTTCAGGGCTAAATTGTTTATCAAATAATGCTGGTTCGGCTCTATAGACCTTGTTTAAGTCTTGCACCAATAAATTGATACCTTTATGACTGTCGTAGTTTAACAAGTGCCAATCCAAACTTTTTAAGAAATTCCATTCTTCTGATTGCCCAAACTCGCCACCCATAAAAAGTAATTTGGACCCTGGATGGGTAAACATATAAGAAAATAACAATCTAAGATTTGCAAATTTTTGCCATTCATCACCCGGCATTTTGTTAAGTAATGAATGTTTTCCGTAAACCACTTCATCGTGTGAGAGCGGCAACATGAAATTTTCAGAAAAGGCATACACGGTGCTGAAAGTCAGATCATTTTGGTGCCATTTTCGGTACATTGGATCTTTTGAGAAATATCGAAGGGTGTCATTCATCCATCCCATCATCCATTTCATACCAAAACCAAGTCCTCCCAAGAAAGTGGGTCTTGAAACTCCCGGGAATGCTGTAGATTCCTCAGCTATGGTTTGAACATCAGGAAAGGACTTGTATATCTCTTCGTTGAGTTCTTTGAAAAGTGAAATTACCTCAAGGTTTTCTCTTCCACCGAATACATTAGGTATCCATTCTCCGTCGTTTCGAGAATAGTCTCTGTAGAGCATTGATGCCACTGCATCCACTCTTAATCCATCAGCATGGAATCTGTCCAACCAAAACAAGGCATTACTTATTAGGAATGAGCGAACCTCGTATCGGCCATAATTAAAAATGTATGATTTCCAGTCTGGATGGTAACCTTGTCGTGGATCTTCATGTTCGTAAAGAGCCGAACCATCAAATCTATAAATACCATGGGCATCGTTTGGATAATGAGATGGAACCCAGTCTAGGATTACTCCAATACCATTTTGGTGCAACTGCTCCACCAGATACATAAAATCTTGTGGGGTCCCAAACCTGCTACTTGCGGCAAAATAACCCGTTATTTGGTAGCCCCACGAAGGCTCGTAAGGGTGTTGCATAATGGGCATAAACTCCACGTGTGTAAAGCCCATTTCTTTTACATATGGCACTAAAGTGTCGGCTATCTCTCTATAAGTGAGCCTTCTATCGTTATCTTGAGGGTCTCTTTTCCATGATCCAAGATGCACTTCATAAACAGAACAAGGTGCTGAAAGGCTATTGGCCGTTTTTCTGGTCTTCATCCACTCTTCGTCTTTCCACTCATACCAAGTATCCCAAACAATGGAAGCGGTTTTAGGCGACTCCTCCCATCTGAGAGCAAAAGGATCACCTTTTTCCAGTTTTTGTCCTCCAATATTAGAATTTATGAAATATTTATAAACATGTCCATTCCCAACGTTGGCCACCCAGCCTTCCCAAATACCAGAGCCGTCCCATCGCGGCATCAACTGATGGCTCTCAGAGTTCCATCCATTAAAGTCGCCAAAAACAGAAACTGAAGCAGCATTTGGAGCCCAAACTCCGAAGTAGGTTCCAAGAATTCCTTGATTTTCTAAAACATGTGACCCAAGTTTCTCGTATAAACGATAGTGACGACCTGATTTAAATAACGAAATGTCAAAGTCTGTTAACAACGAAAAGGGTTCAACATTCTTGAATTCTGGTGTTTCTGGGTTTGTTGCTTGTTTTTTCTTGCTCATAAAGGTTAAATGTATATTTACGCTTGCAATATCTTAAAATTAATCTTGCTTTGCGAAACAAAATTCGAAGTTTTTTCAAAAAGGAAAGATAGTATTTTTTTGGGTTGATTTATTGCCTTTTTTTTAAAATATATTTGTGGTAAATAGTTTTATTTAATCTTTTAGTAGAAATAACCGAATTAAAGTATTTTTGCGGACTGAAAATTATCGATCGAGATGGAAATTAACAAAAGCGAACAATACGTGGTATTTAAGCCACTAGGAGCAAGTTTTGATGATACAGTTGCTGCGGCGGTGGAGAAAAATATAGCGGTGATGTATTCTTCTGAGGGAAAAATAAATTTTATTTTGAACTTACTCAAGGTAGACTCCATTAGCCCGGGTGCAATCACCTTGTTAAACAAAGTTCAAAGAATATGCAAAAATGAGTCTGGTTTATTGGTGTTGATTTCTACCAACAATGATGTGATTGATTTCATATCTGGAGCTACCGAAGATTTTTTGCTGATATTGCCAAGCGAAGAAGAAGCCATAGATGCCGTTTATATGAATGAGTTAGAAAATGACTTCAAAGATGAGCAGGACGAAGAATTTGGTTCGGAAGAAAGCGACTATTGATAAATAAATACAGGTTGGAATTTAGAATACTCGGTACTGGTTCAGCAACACCTCAATTGCAACGCAATCCTTCGGCTTTTGTCGTAACCATTGATAATTTTTTAGTTTTGATTGATTGCGGTGAAGGAACCCAATATCGATTATTAGAGCATAAAGTAAAGATTTCTAGGTTACGCTATATTCTCATCAGTCATTTGCATGGTGATCATTATTTTGGTCTGATTGGGCTATTAAGTACCTTAAACATGCAAAAAAGAACTGAACCTTTGGTTATATTCGGGCCAAAAGGTTTGGACGAAATCATTGCCTTGCAACTCAAATATTCAGGAACTATTCTGAACTTCAAACTCGATTTTTCGGTAACTGATCCGACTGGTTTCAATCCAATTTTGGAGACTGAAACCATTGAAATTAAAACATTTCCACTAAAACATAGGATTGACTGCACGGGTTTTTTGTTAACCAAGAAAAAATCGAAACGGAAAATCCTGGCTGAAAAACTCCCTGAAAATTTTCCTGCAATTTTTTATAAGATGTTGCAAGATGGGCATGATATAACCGACGAATTGAGTCGTGTCACTTATATCAATGCTGAATGTACGACTGACGGATGTTCAGAAAAACGTTTGGCTTATTGCTCTGATACTATCTATGACGAGTCCATTGTAGATTATATCAAGGATGTTGACTTACTCTATCACGAGGCAACCTTCTTGACCGAGCAAGCCGAAAGGGCCAAAGTTACCTTCCACACCACAGCAGCCCAAGCTGCCTCCATTGCCCAAAAAGCCAATGCCAAGCAATTGATAATCGGTCATTTTTCTTCTAGGTACAAAACCACTGAAGATTTTCTTGTTCAAGCTCAGGAGATTTTTCCAAACACCACACTTTCCAAAGAAGGTGAAAATTTCATTTTTTAAGTAAAGTATATAACTTTTACAATCTATTTAAGTCCTTGCAAGATTTTTACCATATAAACTCTATGAGATTGGTAGGATAAATAATAACTTTGGAGAAAATATAATTGGAATAGTACAATGCAAAGTTTCAGGACAGAGTTAGAGAATCCAGTAGTTGAACAGGATATAATTGATTTAGAGAAGAAAATCAGAATGTTTCGTGAAGGTACAATTCACGAAGATAAATTCAGAAGTTTGCGTTTGGCTAGAGGGGTATATGGCCAGCGTCAGCAGGGTGTGCAGATGGTCAGAATCAAATTGCCATATGGTAAGATGACTTTCAAACAGTGGAAGAGAATTTCTGATATTTCTGATAAATATTCTACTGGAAACCTACACCTAACTACACGTCAGGATATTCAGATTCACTTTGTGAGTCTCGATCGCACGCCTGAACTTTGGCATGAATTGGAGCAAGATAACGTTACGCTTAGAGAAGCTTGTGGAAACACAGTAAGAAACATTACGGCTTCGGTAACAGCTGGCATTGACCCTAATGAACCTTTCGATATTACTCCTTATGCTCATTCCTTGTTTGAGTATTTGCTTAGGAATCCTATATGCCAAGAAATGGGAAGGAAAATCAAAATTTCTTTCTCCAACACTGATGAAGATACTGCTTTGGCATTTATACACGACATGGGCTTTTTGCCAAAGATAAAAGACGGTAAGAGAGGATTTAAAGTAGTTGTAGGTGGTGGCCTTGGTGCTCAGCCAAGAATGGCCGATTTAGCCCATGAGTTTTTGCCAGAAGATCAACTGATTCCGTTTGCAGAAGCCGTTTTAAGAGTCTTTGATCGCCATGGAGAAAGAAATTCTCGAAGTAAAGCCAGAATGAAGTTTCTTTTGCAGAAGATTGGTTTTGAGGCTTTTATGGAGCTAGTGGACGCGGAGAGATTAGCAATTAAGAACAAGTCTTTTGAAATAAATACAGAACGTTTTGATGTGAACGAGGACGTTCAAATAAAAATAGATACAGTTTCTGACCCTCAAAAATTTGATCTTTGGAAAAACACCAACACCTTTGAGCAAAAGCAAATAGGTAAGTTCGGTGTATTCATTAGAGTTCCTTTAGGGAATATTTCTAGTGTGGTTTCCAGAAGTTTGATAGAGAAATTAAGCGGTTTTGTGGGAGATGATATCAGAGTGACTATCAATCAAGGTCTTTTCCTGAGAAATGTACCAGCAGAAAATCTGGCCTATGTTTTCAATGTTCTGGAGTCAGAAGGATTGGCAGCTTTCGGAGCTAATAGTGTGGCCAACATTACAGCTTGCCCAGGTACTGATACTTGTAATTTGGCGATTTCGGATAGTGTGAGCATTACTTATGAGCTTGAAAAAGTAATTGATCAAGAATTTCCAGATTTGGTTAAAAATAATGACTTCAAAATAAAAATATCTGGCTGTATGAATTCTTGCGGTCAGCATGGAATGGCCAATATTGGATTCCACGGTAGTTCGTTGAAAGACGCCAACAAGAATGTGCTTCCAGCTTTGCAAGTATTGCTAGGAGGTGGTTCATCTGGGGATGGATTTGGAAGAGCGGCCGAAAAGGTCATTAAAGTTCCTTCAAAAAGAGGACCGCAAGTGTTGAGATATATTTTCTCCGATTACCAAGAAAATGGCTTAGAGGGAGAATATTTTAACAACTATTTTGACAGAAAGGGTAAAAACTACTTCTATGAATTGCTCAAACCATTGGCGAGCTTAGATGCTTTGGTTCAGTCTGATTTTATTGATTGGGGTCAAGAGGTTGCTTTCGAAACTGCTATCGGTGTCGGCGAGTGTGCTGCTGTAATGGTTGACTTAGTAGCAATACTTTTTGTTGAGGCTGACGAAAAATTGGCAGATTCAAAGGCTGCTTTTGAGAAAGAAAAATGGGCTGATGCTATTTATTTGGCCTACAGTGCACAAGTTAATGCCGCAAAAGCGATGCTTTTGGATATTGATGTGAACTGCAGCACACAAATGAAGGTTATCTCAGAATTTACCAAAAACTTCGATGAAGGTTTTCAAGACAGTATTTTGAGAATAAACAAAGAGAATCCGACCAAAGAATTTGCAGTGGATTATATTAGAGACGCTGTGACATTCTGTGCAGAAACCAAAAAGAAGAGAGAAGAAAATCTAAAATCTCAGATCACTGCTTAATGTTTTCTTCGAATAAAATACCAAAATTGACGCTCGTTGGTGCTGGTCCTGGTGACCCCGAGTTAATTACTTTGAAAGCCATAAATGCTCTCAGAAATGCCGATGTGGTTCTTTTTGATGCCTTGGCCAATGAGGAATTACTTGATTATTGTCACCCATTGTGTGAGAAAATATATGTGGGTAAAAGAGGCCATCAGAAGGGAATAACTCAAGATGGAATCAATTTTTTGATTGCCGAAAAAGCTTTTGAAAAAGGGCATGTAGTAAGACTCAAAGGAGGTGACCCGTTTGTGTTTGGTAGAGGAATGGAGGAAATAGAGTATGCAAAACAAAGGGGAATTGAAGCCCACTATGTTCCTGGTATTTCCTCTGTATTTTCTGGTGGATATCATCTGATTCCCTTGACAGACAGGCGAGTAAGTGATGGTTTTTGGGTAATTACTGGTCATAAGTCAGACAAGAAATTTGCTTCAGATTTGGACTTGGCAGTTCAGTCTAATTCGACAGTGGTGTTATTAATGGCCATGTCAAAGCTCAGTTATATCGCCGAAAAATACCAAGCAGTTAAAAGAACCGAAATACCGGTTTGTATTATTCAAAATGCGAGCACAAGCAAGGAGAAAATGGCTGTGGGCAAAATGTCTGATTTGGTAAAAATGGCTGAGGAAAACCAATTGACTAATCCGGCTATAATTATTATTGGTGAAGTGGTGGATTATCATTCATTGCGTCTTTCGAATTTTGAGAAGCAATATTTAGAGGTATAACAAATTAAATAAGTGAAGGTAAACCACTAAATTTGTGGTTTGTTTTCGAATAAATAATCTTTCTTTAGATGATGATTGAAGAATTAGAAAACTTAGATTTAGTTGCTTCTTTGCGTCTGGTGAGCGAAAAATACCCGAACAAGGTGGTTTTTTCGACTTCATTTGGTCAAGAAGATCAGGTTATAACTGATGCCATTTTAAAGAATGGTTTAGCTATTCAGGTTTTTACACTAGATACGGGTAGGTTATTTCCTGAAACTTACGAGTTGATGGATCGAACCAAAGCAAGATACAAAACCACTTTTAAAACCTATTTTCCTGATACTGAACAGGTAGAGCAATTGGTCGAAAATAAGGGTTTCAATTCTTTTTACGAGTCCGTTGAAAATCGCAAAGAATGTTGTGGCATTCGTAAAATAGTAGGCCTTAAGAGAGCCTTGAAAGGAAACGAGGTATGGATTACGGGATTAAGAGCCGAGCAGTCTGAAAACAGAAGTTCAATGCCTATTTGGGAATACGATGAAATCAACCAAATTTTTAAATTTAATCCATTGGTAAATTGGTCTTTCGAAGAAATGGAAACTTATTTGAAAGATAACAATGTGCCTCAGAACTCCCTCCACAAAAAAGGATTTGTGAGCATAGGTTGTCAGCCTTGCACCAGAGCCATAGAACCAGGGGAGCATCCAAGGGCTGGAAGATGGTGGTGGGAAGAATCCCAAAAGGAGTGTGGTTTGCACGCTGTAAAATAATAGATTTAGTTTTTTTGATACATAAGAATGAATATTAACAAACAATTTCCGAGAGCTTTAGAAGATGAGGCCATCTTTATTCTGAGAGAAGTGGCAGCACAGTTTGAAAAGCCAGCGATACTTTTTTCAGGAGGAAAAGACTCCATTACCTTGGTCAGATTGGCACAAAAAGCGTTTTTCCCGGGTAAAATCCCTTTTCCATTGGTGCATGTCGATACAGGTCATAATTTCCCAGAAACTACTGATTTTAGGGATAAATTGGCTGCAGAATTAGGTGTGGAGCTGATCATCAGAAATGTAGAAGACTCTATAAAAGCAGGAAAAGTAAAAGAAGAAACTGGAAAATACGCCAGTAGAAACGCCCTTCAGACTGTTACGCTTTTGGATACCATAGAAGAATTCAAGTTTGACGCTTGTATCGGCGGAGCCAGAAGAGACGAGGAAAAAGCCAGAGCCAAAGAAAGAATATTTTCGGTAAGAAATGATTTCGGCGAGTGGGATGCAAAAAAACAACGTCCTGAGCTTTTTGATATGCTCAACGGCAAGATTGATTTGGGAGAAAACGTAAGGGTATTCCCAATTTCTAACTGGACCGAATTGGACGTTTGGAATTACATAAAAGCTGAAAATTTGGAGATTCCATCTATCTATTTCGCTCATGAGCGTGAGGTTTTTGATAGAGACGGTATGATTTGGTCAGATTCTAAGTTTATCAACAAGTCAGAAGACGAGATTCCTTACAAGACTATCGTAAGGTTTAGAACAGTTGGCGATATGACCTGCACAGCAGCGGTTTCGTCTACTGCTGACAATATTGACACAATTATTGAGGAGATTTTGGAGGCCGAGATTTCTGAAAGAGGAGCAAGGATAGACGATAAACGCTCTGAGGCGGCCATGGAAAAACGTAAACAACAAGGATATTTTTAAATAATGGATATATTAAGAATTGCAACAGCTGGATCTGTTGATGACGGAAAAAGTACTTTGATAGGTAGGTTGTTGTTTGAAACGCAGTCTATTACCAAAGATAAAATAGAGGCTCTTAAAGCTGCAAGCCAAAGAAAAGGTTTGGATTTCGTAGATTTGTCATTGTTGACCGACGGCCTAATCGCTGAACGAGAGCAAGGAATAACCATTGATGTAGCTCATATTTATTTTAATACGCCAACCCGTAAATACATCATTGCGGATACTCCAGGGCATTTTGAATATACCCGTAACATGGTTACTGGAGCTTCTAATGCATCCGTATCAATCATTTTGATAGATGCCCGAAACGGTGTGGGTGAACAAACCAGAAGACATTTTTATATTTCATCGCTTTTGGAAATCCAGAATGTAGTGGTGGCTGTTAATAAAATGGACCTTGTGGACTACAATGAGGCTCGCTACGAAGAAATCAAAAACGATTTTTTTGAGTTATCGGATAAGCTAAGAAAACCAAATCAGAACATCACTTTTATTCCTATTTCGTCCCTTTATGGCGAAAATATTGTAGAGAAATCTGAGAAAATGGCTTGGTACACTGGAGAATCTTTACTTAATATTTTAGAAGCGGTTGCTCCGGAAAATATTGATTCGGCTGTTCTTCCATTTAGATTTCCAGTGCAGCACGTCATTCGTCCAAAATCAGAGGAATATCATGATTTCAGAGGGTATGCAGGCAAAATAGCCTCTGGGCAAATAAATAAAGGTGACATGGTAGCGGCATTACCAAGTCAGCAAATTAGCAAGGTGAAAGAGATTTTGAAATACACAGATTCTCTAGATTCTGCCCATCAAAATGAGTCAGTAGTCATCACTTTAGAAGATAATATCGACGTTAGCCGCGGAAATATGTTGGTTAAAATCGGTGAGCAACCTGAGCTTAAAAAGCAAGTTAATGCCAGAATTTGTTGGATGGATACCGAGTCAATGAAAGTTGGTAAAGGTTATTTGGTTCAGCATGGTATAAACCGCGTAAAAGCCAAAGTAGCATCGATAGATACTAGATTGGAGATTTCTACATTTGAAGAGTCAGAAAATGTAGATGAATTGAAACTTAATCAGATTGGTGAAGTGTCTTTTAAACTCGCCGCACACATATTTGCCGATAATTTCGAGGCAAATCCTGGCAATGGTGCCTTCATAATTATCGATGAATTTAACAACAATACGGTAGGTGTGGGTTTTGTAAAATAGTATATAGGGGTATATAGGTTCATAAAGAATGGCGACGGTTTCTGTCGCCTTTTTTTATGTCAAATTGTATAATTTCAATACTATTTATTAATATAATTACAAAATAATTTCGCATTCATAAAATTTGGCAAATTGTTCATTTGACCTTTCAATTAATTATTAAATTGCGTTGCAGGTTTAATAAAATACTTTATTTTCTGCTTTTCAATAACTTTTATTTTTAGAGGTTTTTTCGGAAAATCTTCGAAACAATCTGACTGAAATTAGAGTACAATATAAAAACTATTTATTAGAAAATGACTCAAATCGATCAAAATCAAGGTCTTTACCTACCCGAGTTTGAACACGATGCCTGCGGTATCGGATTTAGGGCTCACCTCAAGGGAAGAAAGTCGCACCAAATTGTAGCTGACGCCATCCACATGCTCGAGCGTATGGATCACCGCGGTGCTTGTGGTTGTGATCCAAACACGGGTGACGGTGCAGGTATTTTGCTACAGATTCCCCATGAATTTTTATACGAAGAGTGTCTAAATCTTGGTTTTAAACTCCCTCCATTGGGTGATTATGGCCTAGGAATGATTTTCTTTCCGAGCGATGAAAGACAAAGAGAGGAATGCAAAGAGATTTTGAATCGTAAGATTACAAGTCTAGGTTTTGAGTTGTTGGGTTATAGAAAAGTACCTACCCAAAACGAAACCCTTGGTGAAGGTTCGGGCTCTGTAGAACCTTGGGTTGAGCAGTTGTTTATATCAAAAATTGATCCTTTACAAGACAATATAACATTTGAGAGAAAACTTTACGTTTTTAGGCAGTATGCCACTAAGCTTATTCACGAGTCAGTAGATGGTACTAAAGAGCAGTTCTACTTTAGCTCATTATCTTCGAGCACTGTTTCTTACAAAGGACAGTTGACCACTGATCAGTTGAAATATTACTTCCCAGATCTTAAAAATCCGGATGTGGTTTCTGCATTTGCTATTGTTCATTCAAGATTTTCGACCAATACATTTCCTTCTTGGAAATTGGCTCAGCCATTCAGATACATCGCTCATAATGGCGAAATTAATACCGTAAAAGGTAACGTTAACTGGATAAGAGCAGCAGAATCGACCTTCTATTCTGAGTTTTTCACGGAGAAAGAAATGCAAATGATTTTGCCAATCTGTGACAAAGGGAACTCTGACTCTGCACAATTGGATAATGCCATCGAACTCCTTTACCTTTCTGGTCGTTCGTTGCCGCATGTAATGATGATGCTTATTCCTGAAGCTTGGGATGGCAATGAGCACATGGATCCTGTTAGAAAGGCATTTTACGAGTACCATTCAAGTATTATGGAGCCGTGGGACGGTCCTGCATCTATCTCATTTACAGATGGTAAGATAGTTGGAGCTACATTGGATAGAAACGGGCTTCGTCCATCTAGATATTGGGTGCTCAATGACGATACCGTTATAATGGCCTCAGAAGCTGGTGTTTTAGATGTTGATCAATCAAAAGTAATATCAAAAGGTCGTTTGCAGCCAGGTAAAATGTTCGTCGTGGACATGGAGCAAGGCCGAATCATTCCTGACGAAGAACTTAAAGCTGATATCTGTTCTAGACAGCCGTATCAGGAATGGCTAGATGAACACAAAATCAAGATTTCTGAATTGCCTGATTCTATTCGTCCCTATACCCAATACGACGAAAAATCGCTGTTGAAACGTCAGTTGGCCAGTGGATATACCTCCGAAGATTTAAGAATGATTTTAGCTCCTATGGCAGCTTCGGGTGCAGAAGCCATTGGTTCCATGGGAATTGACTCGCCTTTGGCAGTGCTTTCAAACCAAAGTCAGCACATTTCATACTACTTCAAGCAGCTATTCGCTCAGGTGACCAACCCTCCGATAGATTCTATCAGAGAGCGTTCTATTATGTCTTTGATATCTTTTGTGGGTGCGGCTGATAATATTTTGACAGAGTCTCCAAAACACTGCCGTCAGGTGCAATTGGAACAGCCTGTGCTGACCATCAAGCAGTTTGATAAATTGAGATTTGTAGATTACGAAGGTTTTCAGGCAAAAACAATCAATACTTATTTCAACGTTGATGCGGCCAACCCTGCAAAATCTCTTGAGTTTGCTCTGGAAAGAATATGTAGATATGCCGAAGATGCCATAAACGACGGCTTCGAAATCATTATACTTTCTGACCGTGCTATAGATTCTGACCACGCACCAATTCCTTCACTTTTGGCAGTGGCTGCTGTTCATCATTATTTGATTAGAGAAGGCATCAGAGGTAAAGTTGGTATTTTGGTTGAATCTGGAGATATCTGGGAAACACACCATTTTGCTACTTTAATTGGATATGGAGCATCTGGAATTTGTCCGTACATTGCTTTTGAGACCATTTCTGAAATGAACAGAAAAGGTATGATTGATGGTGAATATACTGATGAGCAACTATATAAAAACTACACCAAAGCAGTTGATAAAGAGTTGCTTAAGATTTTCTCTAAAATGGGAATTTCAACACTTCAGTCTTACAGAGGAGCTCAGATTTTTGAATGTATTGGTTTGAATAAATCTGTTGTCGACAGATTCTTTACAGGTACTGTATCTCGTATTGAAGGTTTAGGCTTGGAAGAAATTGCCAAAGAATGCCTCATCCGTCATACCATTGCTTTCCCGAAAGTTTCGGTTCAAAGCGTGAAGAGACTTGAAGTAGGAGGAGTGTATCAGTGGAAACAAAGAGGTGAAAAACACCTTTTCAATCCAGAAACTATTCACTTGCTCCAGCAGTCTGCCAGAATTGGTGAAAAAGACCAAGACAAAGGTTACGAAATATTTAAAAAGTATTCCAAAATAATGAATGATCAGACTGAGCAAGCGATGACTTTGCGTGGTCTGTTGACTTTCAAAAACACCAATCCGATATCGATTGATGAAGTGGAGCCGGTTGAAAACATCCTTAAAAGATTTGCAACAGGTGCCATGTCATTTGGATCTATCTCATGGGAGGCCCACACCACTTTGGCTATTGCTATGAATAGAATAGGTGGACGGTCAAACTCGGGTGAGGGTGGTGAAGACGAAATTCGTTACGCCATACGTGAAAACGGTGATAACCTTAGTTCGAGTATTAAGCAGGTAGCTTCAGGTAGATTCGGTGTAACTTCTTATTACCTAACCAATGCCAAAGAATTACAAATCAAAATGGCTCAAGGTGCTAAACCTGGTGAAGGTGGACAACTACCGGGTCATAAAGTAGATGATTGGATTGGTAGAGTAAGACACTCCACTCCAGGTGTAGGATTAATTTCTCCTCCGCCGCACCACGACATTTACTCTATTGAGGATTTGGCTCAGTTGATATATGACCTGAAAAATGCCAACAGAGATGCTAGGATTTCCGTTAAATTGGTGTCCGAAGCTGGCGTAGGTACAGTGGCTTCCGGTGTGGCTAAAGCCCATGCTGATGTAGTATTGGTGGCAGGATACGATGGAGGAACGGGTGCTTCACCTCTTTCTTCAATTCGTCACGCGGGTTTACCTTGGGAGCTTGGTTTGGCTGAAACACACCAAACTTTGGTAAAAAATAAACTAAGAGGTAGAATCACCGTTCAGGCGGATGGACAGATACGTACGGGTAAAGATATCGTCATTGCTACTTTGTTGGGTGCTGAAGAGTTTGGTGTAGCAACGGCTGCTTTGGTAGCTGTGGGCTGTATAATGATGCGTAAATGTCACCTCAATACTTGCCCTGTTGGTGTTGCTACTCAGAACAAGGAGCTTAGAGCCTTATTTAGTGGAAAACCAGAGCATGTCGTGAATATGTTCCAGTATTTAGCTCAAGAAGTTAGAGAAATAATGGCAGAATTAGGCTTTAGAACCATCAACGAAATGGTTGGTCAGTCGCAGATGCTAGAGAAACGTAATGATATTGAGCATTGGAAAATCAAAAACTTGGATCTTTCTAAAATACTTTATAAAGAGGAAGCTGAAGAGTCGGTGGCACTTTACAAACAAGAAGAGCAAGACCACGGCATAGCCAATGTTTTGGACTGGAAATTGGTTGAAGATGCTCAGGCGGCTTTGAAGAATCAATCGAAAGTAACTGGTGAGTATGTAGTGAATAACCTCAATAGGTCAATAGGAGCCATGCTTTCAAACGAAATATCGAAAGTATACGATGGTGAAGGCCTTCCGGCAGAAACTATCAGCTATAAATTTAGAGGCACAGCTGGACAATCTTTTGGAGCTTTTTCTACCAAAGGTATCAAATTTGAACTAGAAGGTGATGCCAACGATTACTTCGGTAAAGGTCTCTGCGGTGCTGAATTAGTGGTTTATCCTGATAGAAAAGCAACATTCAAACCATCTGAAAATATGGCCGTGGGTAACGTTTCGTTCTATGGAGCTACTTCTGGCGAAGCCTATATCAACGGTATGGCAGGTGAGCGTTTCTGTGTTCGTAACTCAGGTGCTAAAGTGGTGGTAGAAGGCGTTGGTGACCACGGATGTGAGTATATGACCGGTGGGGTGGTTGTAATCCTTGGTGAAACAGGTAAAAACTTTGCGGCTGGTATGAGCGGTGGTTTGGCCTTTATTTATGACACCAAAGGCGATTTTGATTCAAAATGTAATACCGAAATGGTAAATCTGGAAGAATTAGAGTCATCTGATTACGACTTGCTAAGAGAAATGATTGGTAAACAATACGCCAACACCAATAGTGAGGTGGCGAAGTTTATCTTAGACAATTGGGAAACTGAAATTGCGAAGTTTGTAAAAGTGTATCCAACTGATTATAAGAGGATTTTGATGCAAAGAATGGCAGAAAGTGTTGCCGCTTAATTAAAGAATTTCAAATAGATTAATATATTTTTTAGATCATGGGAAAACCAAGTGGTTTTTTAGAATTTGAAAGAAAAGCATCTCAAAAAAGAGATGTAAACGAAAGAAAAAACGATTACAACGAGGTTGAGTTAGGTTATGACCAAGCTCAGACCAAAGATCAGGCCGCTCGTTGTATGGATTGCGGTATTCCGTTTTGTCACAACGGTTGTCCGCTAGGTAACATTATTCCAGAGTTTAACGATGCCGTGTATGATGGTAACTGGCAGTATGCCTACGAGTTGTTATCTTCAACCAACAACTTCCCGGAGTTTACTGGTAGAATATGCCCAGCACCGTGTGAAGCGTCTTGTGTTTTGGGTATCAACAAGCCCGCAGTGGCCATTGAGTACATTGAGAAATCTATCATAGAGAAGGCATTTGAGAATGGCTGGGTAGTACCAGTGGTTCCAAAAAAACGTACGGGCAAATCTGTTGCGGTTATTGGCGGAGGTCCAGCAGGAATGGCTGCGGCTTCTCAGCTCAACAAAGCTGGTCACACGGTGACTTTATACGAAAGAGCAGACCAAATAGGTGGTTTGGTTAGATATGGTATTCCAGATTTCAAGTTAGATAAAAGCATTATTGACAGGCGTTTAGCAGTTATGGAAGCGGAGGGTATTACTTTCAAAACTGGAGTAAACGTAGGAGTTGATATCAAGGCGGGTAAATTGCTCGAGCAATACGATGCAATTGTTCTCACAGGTGGTTCCACGGTTCCTCGTGACGTACAAATAAAGGGCCGTGAACTGAAAGGGATTTATCCAGCCATGGAGTTTTTGAGTCAACAAAACAAAAGAGTGGCAACAGAAAGAGGTAAATCACTCGACTTGGCCAAAGACCACCAAGGTAAAGCTTACCAAAATGGTGAACTTTTGGCTACCGGCAAAAATGTTTTTGTGATTGGTGGAGGAGATACAGGCTCAGATTGCGTGGGCACATCCAACAGACACAAAGCCAAGTCAGTTTCACAAATCGAAATCATGCCGATGCCACCAGCTAGCAGAGCCGAAAGCACCCCATGGCCACAGTGGCCTATGATGCTACGTACTTCCACCTCACATGAGGAAGGTTGTGAGCGTGCATGGAGCGTAAACACGAAAGAATTTATAGGTGACGAAAATGGTAATTTGAAAGCCCTTAAACTGGTGAATATCGAGTGGGTATTGGAAAATGGCCGAATGGTCATGAAGGAAATTGAGGGCTCAGAGAAAGAATATCCAGCCGAGTTGGCTTTGATAGCCGCAGGTTTTCTTCACCCACAAGCCGGTGGTTTGATTGAGGATTTGGGTGTGAAACTCGACAACCGAGGAAACGTGGATGCAACTAATTACCAAACATCAGTTAAGAAGGTTTTTGCTGCTGGAGATATGCGTAGAGGTCAATCCTTAGTGGTTTGGGCCATCTCAGAAGGCCGTGAGGCTGCAAGAGCAGTTGATGAGTATTTGATGGGCTATTCGCTCCTAGAAGCCAAATCTACTCCGATGATTACGGCGGATTATGTGGGTTTGTGATAAATTTCCGAACAAATTATAATAAAAAAGCCATCGGTAGATGGCTTTTTTACATTATTCCCCAATATTTTACGCCCCATAAGGTATCCAAATATTTTTAATCTCAGAAGCATGTCTGAGAAATTCTGTACCTTCTGACTGCTCATTATTCATCCAGTCGCGGTATTTTCCGTAGTTTACCCAAGTTCGTTTCATATTTTCAGCAGAAAGACTTTCAATGTCTTTTGAGCCCTCTTTGCTTCCAAAATACCAAAGTCCTTCTACATCATAATGTTTTGCTAATTCTTTTGCCAAGGTTTCTTTAGGTCCTGAAATGATGTTTACAGTTCCTCCTGGAACATCTGAAGTATCGAGTATTTGATAAAAATCAGTAACACTGAATGGTGCTGATTCTGCAGGAATGACAATCACACTATTTCCTAATGCAATTGAAGGAATTACCGTTGAAATGAATGCCAAAAGTGGTGCTTCTTCTGGACAAACAATTCCCATTACCCCAACTGGCTCAGGCATGGCCAAAGTTACATTCCTTTGAATGGTTTGATGAGCCTGACCATCGTATTTATCAGCATGAGCTGCATAAGTATAGATTCTGTCGATAGACTTTTCTACCTCAGCATCTGCGTCAGTTTTGCTATAACAGCACATTTGAATCAAACGGTTTGAAAATTCAGATTTTCGGGCAGATAAATTTTCGGCGATATAATACAGAACTTGTGCTCTTGCATGTCCTGTCATTTCTGCCCATTTTCCATTGGCATGTGCCGCTTCTACCGCATTTCTGATGTCTTTTCGGCTTCCTTCAGGGGCTTCACCGACTACTTCGCCTTGAGGATTTTTGACAATGATACTGTAACCACTATCTGGTCGAGCCTGTTTGCCGCCAATATACATTTTGGCTGTACGGTCTATGCTATCTGCAATGGTTATTTTTGATTTTTGAATCGCTGGTTTTATCGGTTTATCTGAAAACTGTTCCTCAACTCTGGGTTTCATATATTCAAAAAGGCCTTCTTTTCCACCTTCTCTGCCAAAACCTGATTCTCTGTAGCCACCAAAACCTGAACCAGCGTCAAAAACATTAGTGGAGTTTATCCAAACGGTTCCCGCTTTTACTTTTGGAGCAATATCTAGTGCCAAATTGATGTTTTCCGTCCAAATACTACATGCCAATCCATATCTCGTATTGTTGGCTAATTTTACAGCTTCCTGGTGCGACCTGAAACTCATGGCCACCAAAACTGGCCCAAAAATTTCTTCTTGAGCAATGGTACTTGAAGGCGAAACATGGGTAAATAGGGTAGGAGGATAGAAACAGCCATCTTTCGGGCATTCCCAATTGGGTTGCCACATTTGGTTGCCCTCTGCAACTCCTTTTTGAACCAATTCGTCAATGGTTTTTAATTGTACAGGTGCCACAATGGCCCCAATATCAATGCATTTGTCCATGGCATCACCTACACGCAGCTTTTCCATGCGGGCTTTTATTTTGTCATAAAGCTTGTCTTGAATGCTTTCCTGAACCAAAAGCCTCGAACCCGCACAACAAACCTGACCTTGATTAAACCAAATGGCATCTACAATACCTTCCACAACAGAATCCAGATCAGCGTCTTCGAAAACGATAAATGGCGACTTTCCTCCCAATTCCAAAGAAACTTTTTTACCCGAACCCGCGATGGCTTTTCTGATGATTTTGCCAACTTCAGTAGAGCCAGTGAAAGCAATCTTATTTACATCTTTGTGATTCACCAAGGCTGCCCCAGTAGAGCCTGGACCTGTAATGATATTTACCACTCCTTTGGGCAATCCCACATTTTGACAAATTTCAGCAAACAAAAGTGCAGTCAAAGAAGTGAATTCAGCTGGTTTCAGTACCACAGTATTTCCCATCGCCAAGGCTGGAGCTATTTTCCACGAAAGCATCAAAAGGGGGAAATTCCATGGAATAATCTGGCCAATCACGCCTATTTCTTTATAATCTTTTAGCTCGCTGTCCATCAATTGTGCCCAACCAGCATGGTGATAGAAGTGTCTGGCTACCAACGGAATATCAATGTCACGGGTTTCTCTGATAGGTTTTCCATTGTCAAGAGCTTCCAAAACCGCAAATAATCTAGAGTGCTTTTGGATTTGACGGGCAATGGCATACAAATACCTTGCTCTGGCTCTTCCACCAATTTTCACCCAGTCTTTCAGAGCTTTGTTGGCTGCGGTAACCGCCTCATTGACATCTCCTTCTGAAGCTTCGGCGATATTGGCCAAAACCTGCATGTTAGAAGGATTGATGGTTTCAAAATGCTTTTCGGCTTTTTTCCATTCTCCGTTTATGAACAATTCGAAAGTTCTGTTGTGGGCATCAAGAAATTCATTTGCTTGAGCTGCACTCTCAGGAGCTGGACCGTAAGCCATCGTGTTAAATATTTCTTTTACTTTCATTTCTATATTTTTTCTCGCAAAGTCCCAAAGACGCTAAGGTTTAGACTTTGTTTAATATGATTTATTCTATTCATTACTCTAAATCTGTTGACTGAGCGGAGCCGTTGGCAACGTACTCAAAATCCGTTGACTGAGCGGAGCCGAAGTCAAGAGAATTCATTTCACTTAAAAATCTGTTGACTGAGCGGAGCCGAAGTCAAAAGGTCATAATCTCCAAAATCTGTTGACTGAGCGGAGCCGAAGTCAACAGATTTTGTAAATCTAATTTTATGCCATAGCATGGCGATAACTTGCAGAATATCTGCCTGTTATGTAATGTTCTAGTTGACGTTCGATATCTCCCAAAAGACTACTCGCTCCGAATCTGAAAAGATTAGGTTGCAACCATTCGTCTCCCAATTCCTCTTTCATCAATATCAACCAATCCAAGGCTTGTTTGGCTTTTTGGATTCCACCTGCTGGTTTGTAACCTACTTTGATTCCTGTCAATTCTTGGTATTCTCGAATTGCTCTTATCATCACTAAACTGACTGGTAATGTTGCGTTTACTGCTTCTTTACCTGTGCTGGTTTTTATAAAATCCGAGCCAGCCATCATACTTACCCAGCTTGCTTTCGCTACTTTGGTGTAAGTCGGAATTTCGCCAGTGGCCAATATTGTTTTCATGTGGGCATCGCCACAAGCGGCTCTACAAGCTTTTACTTCATTGTAAAGTTCTTCCCATTTTGAATTAATAACCAATTCGCGGCTGATCACAATATCAATTTCGGTAGCCCCAGCTTCTACAGATTTTTTGATTTCCTCGACTTTCTGTTCAAAAGAAATTTTACCAGCAGGAAATCCTGTTGACACAGCTGCAATTGGAATTCCAGAATTGCCCAAACTTCTTTTAGCATCTTCTATCATGTTATGGTAAACACAAACCGCACCCGTGGTTATGTTGGCATCGGTCATCTCCATGGCTTCCAAAAGGTCTTTTCTGACTGGAGAAATGGCCTTGGCACAGAGGCGTTCTACATTTCCTGCAGTGTCATCGCCTGCCAAAGTGGTCAAATCTATACAAGTGATGGCTTTTAGCAACCATGCGGCTTGAAATTCTTTCTTTACGGTTCTTCGTCCACCCAAACTCGCGGCTCTGCGTTCTACAGCCGAGCGATTGACATTAATGTTTTCGAAGTATTTGGTGTCGAAGGGTATACCTTCATTTCTTATTTCTGTCATTTTAATTTTCATTCTGTTTAAATGAAATACTTTGTGTCGCCTTTCCGGCGGGGAGTTAATTTTTTTCGAAAAAAAGTAACCAAAAAAACATTTTCTGAACCGCACCGGCGGCCCGGAATGATCCTCTGTGAAAATTTGATTTTAAATTTTTCAATTAGTTGAAACTTTTTCAGTAAATCAAATTTTCACAACGGACTGTTCAGACATCAAAGGAACCATTTTATTTATTTCTTTTCACCTAGTGTTAGTCATTTTTGTTATGTGTAAATCCATGAAAATCAGCGTTATTTTCAATATCAGTGCGGCAGCCGTTGCTGTCATCAGCGTGCCATTATTTAGCTCGAAAATTAAACAATCAAACTTAAATAACTCTCACCTTGTGTTTTATATTCAACTTCAAGATACTCAGCTATAGTAGCGGCGATATCGGCAAAGGAGTTTCTTACACCAAAATTAACGCCTTTTTTTATGTTTTTACCTATGTTTAGTATCGGAATGTATTCTCTCGTATGGTCATTGCCATGATGGGTTGGGTCGTTACCGTGGTCTGCTGTGATGATTAGTAAGTCATCCTCTTTCAAATTTTCCAACATTTCAGGCAAATAACTATCAAATTCCTCCAGACATTTGGCATAACCCACCACATCTCTTCTGTGTCCAAAAAGCATATCAAAATCTACCAAATTGGTGAATACAAAGCTTTCACTCGGATTTTTGATGGCCTCTATGGTATCTATAATGCCTTCCAGATTTGTAGCCGTTTTTTTATATCTCGTTATGCCTTTTTCTGCAAAAATATCATTGATTTTACCAATGGCATAAACTCCTTTGCCTTTTTCTTTCAAAACATCCAAAACCGTTTCGGGTGGCAAAATGGCGTAATCTTTTCTTCGGCTGGTGCGGCTGTATTTTCCAGATTCTCCATCAAAAGGTCTGGCTATTACTCTACCCACTTCATATTCGCCCACCAACATTTCTCTAGCTATTTTGCAGATTTCATATTGTCTTTCTATCGGAATTATCCCTTCGTGCATGGCGATTTGAAATACAGAATCTGCTGAGGTATAGACAATTGGAAATCCAGTTTTCACATGTTCATCTCCCAAGTCATCAATTATGGCTGTGCCAGAGGCCGAAATATTTCCCAAAGTTTTTGAACCAATGGCTTTTTCGAAACGCTCAATAAATTCTTTTGGAAAACCATTTTCTGTGAAAGTTGGGAAGGGTTTTTCTAGAATAATTCCAGAAATTTCCCAGTGGCCCGTGGTGGTGTCTTTGCCGGAGGAAACTTCGGCTGCCTTTCCAAAAGCAGCGGTTGGGCTATCTGTTTTGGCTAATTTGTTGGTTAAATCTATATTTCCAAGACCCAGTTTTACCAAGTTAGGTATCTGCAAATCAGGATATTGCTCTGCAATATGGCCTAAAGTATTGCTTCTTACATCGCCATATTTGGCAGCATCTGGCAGTTCGCCAATACCCACGCTATCTAAAACTATTAATATTACTCTTTTCACTATTCAGTCTGTTGAAGCAGTAAAAGTAATGAATTTTATGTTTGGTGGGTTCTTTTTGGGTTATTCGTTGTGGTTGATGGAACATGGATGACACAGATTGGATGGATTTGGACGGATTTTTTCTTTTGAAAGAGGTTAGAAAAGATATAGGAGCCAGTATTCTCCTAGTTAGAAACAAGCTCATATTTTATTTCATTTGGATTATTAAAATGGCAATTAAGTGCATCTTTAATATTGGTTTCTAATTCAAGAAATGAATCACCTTCAGTTATAATTTGCTCATTTTCTAAAATATGAGATTCGGCAAAATATCCACCACTTTCAACGTCTTGTTTTATTTGAAATGTGATTTGTTGCATTGTTTTTTGCTATTTAATATTACTCTTTTCACTATTCAGTTTGTTAAAGTGGTAAAAATAATGAAATTTATGTTTGATGGGTTGGATTGTGGGTTTTTCGTTGTGTTAAGCTACAGGATTGTTTAATCAAGAAAGATTTTATATTAGTTGTCTTACTAATTCTTCGACTTCTATTTCATGATGATTAGCAATGTTTTTTAAAATAGCTTTGAGTGTTCCTATTTTTATTGGGTTATGATTAGGAATGGTTTCAGAATGTTTTCCTCCTTGCTCTGTTTGAATTCGAATATGGCTTCCGGTTTGGCGAATTACTACATAGCCAAATGGCTTTAACTTTTTGATTAATTCTTGTCCTGTGATGTTCTTTAGTAGCATTGGAGATTGTTAAAAGGCAAAAACCTCTTCCCTAGTAAATTTCATAATGACTTTATGAGGCATTTCAAAGGCATTTTCGAAATGACATAACAAAGAATCTTTTATCATTTCTTTCAATTCATCAATTGAGTCGGCTTGGGTTACAATTTGTTCGGACTCTGAAATTTTTGCCTCAGCTATATAACCACCGCTTTCGAAATCTTCTTCAATGTTGAAAATTATCTCAGTCATTTTTTTTAATTTATTTTCAATCACTAATTTAATAGAAAATGTTAATGATTGTAAAATAGTTCATGAATTTATATTGAATACAATGCTTTAAATCGGGATTTTATAATACAAAGTTGAACAAAAAAGCCCCTCGGCAAATACCGAGGGGCTTCAAAATATCATAAAAAGAGATTCTTATCTACTCATGTACATATTCCTTTCAGAATATACTTGTAGGAAGAAATCGTCTGTTAGGTCTTCTATGAAGTAGATGCCTTCGCCAGTTGACTTCATCTCTGGGCCAAGTTCTTTGTTTACGTTCGGGAATTTATTGAACGAGAATACTGGTATTTTGATGGCGTAACCTTCTTTTACTGGCTTGAAATCGAAATCTTTTACTTTGGATCCCAACATTACTTTGGTGGCGTAGTTTACATACGGCTCTTGATAGGCTTTGCATATAAACGGCACCGTGCGTGAGGCTCTTGGGTTGGCTTCTATCACATACACTTTCTCGTCTTTGATAGCAAACTGAATGTTGATCAATCCTTTGGTGTCTAAAGCTATGGCAATACGCTTGGTATATTCTTCTATTTGCTTGATGACGTTTTCGCTCAAATCGAAGGCTGGCAACACTGCGTAAGAGTCACCTGAGTGAATACCTGCAGGCTCGATATGCTCCATGATACCGATAATGTAAGCATCTGTTCCATCACAAATGGCATCCGCTTCGGCTTCTATGGCGTTCTCGAGGAAATGATCCAAAAGAATATTGTTATCAGGAATATCGTTCAAGATTTTCACCACATGTTGCTCCAGTTCGGTCTCGTTGATGACAATTTTCATACTTTGCCCACCCAATACGTAACTTGGACGTACCAAAAGCGGGAAACCAAGTGATTTAGAGACTTCAACGGCTCTATCTGCAGTTCTTACAGTATCAAATGGTGGGTAAGGAATGTCTAATTCTCTCAATTTCTCTGAGAAACGACCTCTGTCTTCGGCCAAATCAAGTGCTTCGTACGAAGTACCAATGATTTTTATACCATATTTAGTGAATTTCTCAGCCATTTTCAAGGCTGTTTGTCCACCTAGCTGTACGATTACACCTTCTGGTTTTTCATGCTCGATGATGTCGAAAACGTTTTCCCAGAAAACTGGCTCAAAGTACAATTTATCTGCAATATCAGGGTCTGTAGAAACCGTTTCAGGGTTACAGTTGATCATGATGGTTTCGTAGCCCATTTCTTTGGCGGCCAATACGCCATGCACGCATGAATAGTCAAACTCAATTCCTTGTCCGATACGGTTTGGACCAGAGCCTAATACTACTATTTTCTTTTTGTCAGATACAATCGACTCATTATCAGGGTTTTCTTCTGATGCGGAGAAGGTAGAGTAGAAGTAAGGCGTTTTCGCCTCAAACTCAGCAGAACAAGTATCGACACATTTAAATACTCTGTTGATACCAAGGCCTTTGCGTTTTGCGGTGACCTCACTTTCTTTACATCTTAGCAAGTGAGCCAATTGTCTGTCGGCATATCCTTTTTGCTTGGCTTCTACCAATATTTCTTTTGGCAATGAATCCAGTCTGAAGGTCTCGATTTTGTGTTCGAGCTGAATCATTTCTTCAATCTGATGCAAAAACCACTTGTCTATTTTGGTCAGTTTCTGAATCGTGTTGAAAGACAGACCAGCTTTGAAGGCATCATAAACGTGGAAAAGTCTATCCCACGAAGGATTGGCCAAGCTATATTTCAATTTCTCCTGATCTCTTTCCTCTCTTCCGTCAGCTCCAAGGCCATTTCTCTTGATTTCAAGCGATTGACAAGCTTTTTGCAAAGCCTCTTGGAAATTACGACCGATACCCATGGTTTCACCCACAGACTTCATCTGTAAGCCCAATCGACGGTCACAGCCAGGGAATTTATCGAAATTCCATCTCGGAACTTTTACTATTACGTAGTCAATGGCTGGTTCGAAAAATGCTGATGTTGAGCCAGTTATCGGGTTAATTAGCTCATCAAGATTATAACCAATCGCCATTTTGGCAGCGATTTTGGCAATTGGGTAACCCGTAGCTTTTGAAGCCAAGGCCGACGAACGGCTCACACGTGGGTTGATTTCGATGGCGATGATTTCGTCTGTGTCAGGATTCAATGAAAACTGCACGTTGCAACCACCAGCAAACTGACCAATGGCGTTCATCATCTTGATGGCCATGTCACGCATTCTTTGATAGATGGTATCAGGAAGCGTCATGGCTGGTGCTACGGTGATAGAGTCACCCGTGTGAACACCCATAGGGTCAAAGTTTTCTATCGTACAGATAATCACAATGTTTTGATTGTGATCACGCAAAAGTTCTAGTTCGTATTCTTTCCAGCCCAAAATAGACTGCTCTACCAAAACCTCATGCACTGGGGAAGCGTGAAGTCCATGATTGAGGGCTGCGTCAAATTCTTCTGGGGTATTTACAAATCCACCACCAGTACCACCAAGCGTGTAAGAAGGACGAATTACCAATGGAAATCCGATTTCTTGGGCGATTTCTTTGCCTTCCAAGAAAGATTTAGCCGTGCGTCCTTTACAAACGCCCACGCCGATTTCTATCATTTTTTGACGGAATAGCTCACGGTCTTCTGTAGTTTCAATGGCTTTAATGTCCACACCGATGATTTCTACACCATATTTTTTCCAGATACCCGCATTATCGCAGTCTATGGCAAGGTTGAGGGCTGTTTGACCACCCATTGTCGGTAAAACATGTGTTATGGGCTTGCCCATTTCTTGATGTTTCGACAATATCTCCTTGATTGATTTCTTTTCGAGAGGCTTTAGATACACATAATCAGCGTTCATCGGGTCTGTCATGATGGTTGCTGGGTTTGAGTTTATCAAAGCAACTTCTATACCTTCTTGTTTGATTGATCTTGCGGCTTGCGACCCTGAGTAGTCAAATTCACATGCTTGGCCTATAACAATGGGTCCTGAACCAATGATTAGGACTGATTTAATGCTAGAATTTTTTGGCATTTTTTTTTGTAGAGTTTCGATTCGATTATCGAAGAACAAAGGTAATACAGAAAGCTGAAACTGGCATAAATTATTTTAGATAAATGGGAAGGTTTTCAAATGGATATAAATATTTTAAGAATTATTTTAAAGAAATATGGTCCATTAAAATCTTAAAGTGGAGGTTTTAGTCGTTTACTTTTTAGCCGAAATAAAAGTTTTCAGCTCATTATAGACAAAACAAAGAACTCAAAGCTGGTTAATATATTTCGGTTAATTCTACTTTTCTTTGTTTTTCGAGTTCTGGGTTTTGATTTCTAGTAACCGATTTTAGTTTTAAGTGTTATTTCTCCAATGTTGTAGCAGTAAACCGAGGCAGGAATAAAAGTAAAAACTAAATCATTAGTCTCTTTCCAGCCAAATTGATCCACGGTGGTTATTAATGCACTTGGAAAATCATTAGAATGACAGAATTGAACTAGACTTTTGAGTTCAGCTGGTTTATTAAAATATCTATTGCTCCATTTGATTTCAACACCCCAAATTGGTTTGTATTTTTTATCGTCCACAAGTACCAAATCAACCTCTCCCTCTTGTCTTCCTTCTTTCCAACGAGCGTATTTCAAATCAAGTTTTTCTCTGTGCATCCATTGAGATAGTACTGCTGTTTCAACCAAATTTCCCATTTCACTATCTATTTCTGAAATAGGAGAAAACAGAGCTGTTCGTAAGGATGGGTTGGTCAAATAGACCTTAAAACTAGTAACCCTTTTTAGCCGTTTGGCATTTATATCCACTTTATTCAATACTTTTATAAGAAAGGCGGCTTCTAGGTACTCTAAATATTTTTTTAAGGTGTCTTTTTGAATGCCACTTTCGTTACTCATGTTTTCATATGAAAATTCGTTTCCTGTATTATAAGCTATGTAAGTAAAAAAACGGTTTAACTCCTGAACATCCCTGATTCCATACAAACTTGGCAAATCTCGCAGTAGAACTTTATCAACGATATCGTTTTTTACATACCTACCCATATCGCTTTGAATTTTTTCCGATAATACAACTTCTGGATAACCTCCAAAATTAAGATAATGAACAAACTCTTCATTAAGGGCCTTTATATCATGGGCTAAGCTATAAGGCATTTGCTTGCTGCCATATTTAATTTCTCCTTTATAGATGTTGTGATTCAGGTTTTTAAGATGAATATATTCCTGAAACGTCAAAGGGGGGAGCATAAAGTCTGTAAATCTTCCCGCTCCACTTTCTGTACTATGCCATTTTAGTGCGGCAGCTGCCGATCCCGAAACTATGAATTTTGTCTCAGGATAAGAGTCGACTAAAATTTTTAGATGGCGTTCCCAATCCTTGAGATATTGTATTTCGTCGAAAAACACAAAACAACCTTTAAGGTCATCTAAGGCAAGTGATTTTTTGCATAAGCTGAGTATGTCTTCCAAGCTTAAGTGAACGTAAATAGGATTGTCTATACCAATAAAGAAGATTTTTTGAGATTCTACGTTTTCGTTAAGTAGTTGTTGAATGCTATGAAATAACATAACAGTTTTACCCACTCGTCGAGGTCCCATGAGTACCAAAGCTCTTCGAATTGTTTTCTCTTTAAGATAAGGATAAAATACATCAAAGTATAGCCGTTTTGCCATGGAACTATACAATTCTGGAATTTTTTTATTCAACCACCAAGGGTTTTCATACCTTAAGCGTTCAAGTATTTTTTCCGTAGGAATAAGACCTGTTTTTGTCATTAATTTTCTTATTTATACAAATATTGTAAAAATAAGTAGAATTAAACCAATTTAAAGTTACTTTTTTTGTGGAAATTAAAAGAATTTGGCTTGGTTTGTTTCTTAAAGTTACTCGTTAATTAAACTCACTAACATTTTTAGCTCCTCTATTAAACCCTCACTTGAACCGAATCCAGTGCTTCTGTGTCTAATCTTTCCGTTTTTATCAATTATTATTTTGGCGGGTATTGAAGTTACATTGTAATCATTGGCTGTTTGATTTATGTTTTCGATGAGTGAATCAAACAGAATATGGAAGTTTTCTAGTTTTCGACTTTTTATTATTTTTTCGATGTTTTGAGATAAACTGTTTTCTTCTTCAACCCTCTTGATTTCAGACTCAAAAGTATCAATAAAAAGAAATTTGACATTTTGATTTTCCAATTCTTTCATAGCAGTCTGCATCGCCGGAAATGCTTTTATGCAAGGTGCACACCAAGTTGCCCAAAAGTCAATTATAACTATCTTTCCCAGGAAATCAGAAAGTCGTACTAGATTACCCGACATATCTTTAAGAGCAAAATCTGGGGCATCTATATGGGTTAAACCTTTTTTTAGAAATAATTTGTACGAATTACTAGCCTCAATTTTCGCATTTGTAAGATTGCTGGCTTCTTTTGTTATAAAAGTTTCTTTCGAAATCAATTTATATATTGAATCAATTTTGGCATTCGAAACATTCCCTTTTATGTAATCTTCCGAAATTTTTATGGCTTCTTCAATTTTTTTGTTGGCTACCAAATATTCAATGAAATGGTGGTTTATGGTCGGATCATTATTATTCATTAATTCTATTGCCTTTCTTTGATTACTCAAGGCTTCCTCTTTGTGACCAATTTTGTACAAAATAGATGCATAGGTATCTAAAACATTACCAAAATAAATGGAAAGAGTGTCACTATTTTTTCGAGCTTCAATTGCCTTTTCAGCAAACATTTTGGCTATGGCGAGTGTAGATTCATTCTGAGCAAACTTCCAAGCAATGTTATTCAGGTTGAAGGCTAAATAACTTTGAGCCTCTTTCGTCTTTTCATTTTCTAAAAACTCGGAAATTAAACTTTCTATATTCTTAGAATCATACTTTTTGGCGTAAACCCATAACATTTCAGCAAATAATAGCCTTCTTTGAATAATACTTAAAGACGGATATAACAGCCTTATTTCTTCATAATAACCTTTAGCTTTGTCAGGATTTTTAAAAGCAACATCCTGGAATATCGAAAACTTTCTGTTAAATGAAGCGGATCCATTAGGATATTTGGTGGCCATTTTTGTAATCAATGAATCAGTTATTGAAATTTTATTAGCGGCTATGATATATGCGTAGAGCACGGAAAATCGTTCATCAATTCCACTCTCAAATATTTCGTCGAATTTTTGTTTTGCAATCTGAATTGCCTCCGATTTTTTATCGGGCACTCTTGCCAGCGTTTGTAGATAATTCGGAAAGTTTTTTTCTTTTAACTCTGGATTTAATTGAAACTCTTTCTCTATCAATTCTAAAGCTGTATCAAAATTTACCTCACCTTTAAATAAATTATTGTTTAGATAAGTAGCATAACCTTGGTTAAAATATGTTCCTTTTAATGGTTTGGAATCTTGAAAAATGTTAAAAACATAACCTTTGCCATTGTTATTATCGATTTCATTTTTATTTTCTATTTTGATAACAAAGAATGAAGTTGAGTCAGGTAAAATAATTTCGCCAGAAAGTGAATTATTATCAAGTTTGGTTAGGATTCTTTTAATATCGGTGTCTATACGGCTCGATTTATAGATAATCGCAAACATTTTAGAACCTGCTTTTGCCAACGGGCCAATGTAGTTAACTTTTATTTTTTTACCTACTTCCGGGGCTTCCGTATCAAGGCTTACACCTAAACTTTGCCCGAAAGAAATTAATGTGTTTAAAAGAAAAAGTATAAGTATTGAAAAGAGAGTAAAAAATTTATTAACATGGACTTGGGGATTCAGGGCTAAATTAGCTGTTTTTTTCATTTATTTTTCTTCAAGAATTTCTTACTTCAATAATTGTCAAAATATAGTTCTGTTCAATTTAAAGTAGAATTGGAATTTTTTCAAAATTCTAATCGCCGTTTTCTTTTCATTAACATTTTGAGGCTGTGCCTTTTGAATGTTTTATACAGAAACAAAAAAAAAGCCACCCCAAGAGGTGGCTTCCAAATATTTAAAGCAACAAATCATTACAGATTCATTTTCTTTAGTTCTTTCACTGCAAAGTCTGCTGCTTAGGTCGTTTTTAAAAGGTTATTCTAATGATATCTCCTTTTCAATATATTTCTGTCAATTGTACTTTTCTTTGTTTTTCGACGTCTGCGTTATGATTTTCATAGATATTTTGTTTGGTATTCGATTTTAGCAACAACTGATTGGTATGTACGCCCTTACTTTTTAGATAGGTGGCAACTACTTGTGCCCTATATCTAGCCAAGGTGGCGTTAAGTTCTTCTTTACCAACGTTATCGGTGAAACCGGTAATGTTAATTCTGGCATCCAGTTTCTGTTGTAGATACCATGACAAGCTATCTAAAACCAATTTGTTTTCGGATTTTAACTCAAATTTACTTTGATCGAAATACAGATTTCTACTGCCGAAAGTGCTGTAAGGGAGATTGTTTTTTGCATCAATACTAGGTTCAGTTTTGTCTTCTTTTTCTGAGATTTCGGCTAGGACGTTCTGCTGGTCTAACTCTTGCATTATTTCAGTTGGATAAGTATTTATATCCACAAAAGTTAAACCTCTGTTTGCTAAGAAATTATCTTCTTGAATTATTTCATTTTTGGCATTTGTAGTAAGTACTTTATGCTGATTTCGAAGTGATTTTTCGAAGATTGGATAATTAGTGCTTTGTTTATTCTCGACAAGAATTGTAAAATCCATATTTCTAAATATTGTGTCTTTTCTTACTGTCAAAAGTTTATATTTGTTTCCTTTTTGATGTGTAATAGGAAGACAAAAAATCAAGAGGTCTTTAAATTGTAACTGGTAAAAGACCCCTTTACTACTAATACTGAAGTTGGCTAAGCTTGTTTTGTTAAACCTCCCAACAAAGTGAACAGGAAAAGTAACAACATCATAACCCGCACTTTCAAAAATCAATGCTTGTATATCCGTTGGCAGTTTGAAATCGAAAAGGTTCTTAGTATCCGTTTCTGCCAAATGTATCTTTTGACCATCTTTGATGCCATAAACCTGTGTTTTTAGATCAACTCCGTTGCTGTCATCCCAGAAGCTACCTTTAATATTGACTTTTTGCGAAAAGGCCGAGCTGGCCGTGACCAATAGAAAAAGAAGAAGTATTAGATTGTTTTTAGCAAAGAAAGATGCGGATTGTTTTTTCAAAAAATTAGACATAACTCTGGACATTGTAATGAATTGTTTAGCGATTGGAAATTAAAATTTAGGCCCGTCTGAGTACCATTTGTCGAAAGTAAATAATATCTATCGAAAATCAAAAAAGAACAAATAGTTTTTGACTAAATTATTAGTTAAAAAAAACTAAGCATTTCAAACAAAAAAAAGCCACCCCAAGAGGTGGCTTTCAATTATTTACAGAAAAAATCCTTACAGATTCATCTTCTTTAATTCTTTCACAGCAAAGTCTGCCGCTCTGGCTGTAAGTGCCATATAAGTCAACGACGGGTTTACGCAAGATGCTGATACCATGGCTGCTCCGTCTGTAACGAATACGTTTGGTGCTCCCCACACTTGGTTGTTTGCGTTCAGAACCGAAGTTTTGGCGTCTCTACCCATTCTGGCAGTTCCCATTTCGTGAATACCGATACCTGGTGCTTTTTCTTTGTCATGGTAAGTGGTCACGTTTTTCACGCCAGCGGCTTCAAGCATGTCTTTTGCCTCCTTTTCCATGGCCTCTCTCATTTTCCACTCGTTTTTACCCCAAGCTGCATCAAAATCGATAATCGGTAAGCCCCATTTATCTTTTTTGTCTGTTAGCGTAAATTTATTGGTTGGATCTGGAAGAGTTTCCCCAAAGCCCATGATATTAACACTCCATGGACCTGGTTTGGTTTGTGCATTTTTGAAACCAGCACCAAAGCCTTGCTCGTCTTCGGCTCTTCCACGAGATGCTCCGCCTTGGTAACCGAATCCACGTAAGAAATCACGTTTATCATTGCCCCAGTTGGTAAAACGTGGAATGTAGATACCGTTTGGTCTTCTTCCATAATAATACATGTCGTCGAAACCTTCCCAAGTACCTGTAGCTCCTACACCCAAGTGGTGGTCCATGATGTTTCTTCCCAGTTGGTCCGATGCATTTCCAAGTCCATTTGGGTGAGTTTTTGATTTTGATTGCATCATAATCCAAGCTGAATTCACAGCAGATGCATTCAAGAATATAATTTTTGCAAAGTATTCTACCTCTTCCTTTGTGTTCTGGTCAATGGCTTTAACACCTGTGGCTTTGCCTTTTTCATCATCAAATATTACCGAGTAAACGATTTTATCATTTACTAAAGTAAGATTGTTGGTTTTCATGGCCGCCGGAATAGTCGCCGATTGGCTACTGAAGTAAGCACCATAAGGACAACCTCTCATACAACGGTTTCTGAATTGGCATTTGCCACGACCAAGAGCAGTTTGCTCTTCGGTAGGAGCCGTAAGGTGAGCCACACGACCTACAATTATCTTACGTCCAGCAAATTTACTTTCTACGCCTTTTTTTACCTCACGCTCAACACAGTTAAGCTCCATAGCTGGCTGAAAATGACTATCTGGCAATACATCCAAACCTTCTTTCGAGCCGCTAATTCCCGCAAATTTCTCCACGTACTCATACCAAGGTGCCAAGTCTTTGTAGCGTATTGGCCAGTCAATACCCACGCCTTCTTCAAGGTTGGCAGTGAAGTCACGCTCGTTCCATCTGTAGCTTTGGCGGCCCCAAAGCAAGGAACGTCCTCCTGTATGATAACCTCTGATCCAGTCGAAACGACGAGTTTCTTCATATGGATTATCTATATCTTTCTCAAAGAAATGTCTGTGTTCTTCATTGGCCGTGTAGCCAGTTCTATAACCTGCCCAGTAGTCTTTTTTTACTTGGTCTGTTACTCGGCCACGGTGTTCAAATTCCCAAGACTCTTTCATTGCTGTGGTGTAATCAGTTACGTGTTTTACGTCTCTACCACGGTCTATCATCAATACTTTAAGTCCTTTTTCTGTAAGTTCTTTGGCAGCCCAACCTCCTGAAATACCTGTACCAACCACAATGGCATCGTATGTTACAGACTCTTTGCCTTTACCTTGTAAATTCATTTTTTATTTATAATAGGTTGATTAATAATTAAATAGCATACGCTTTTTGACCAGGCTCCATTTTTATACAGCCGTCGTATCTACCCGGAATCGGCACAAAGTCAAGCGTTTGGGTTGCCCCTGGTTCTGAAGTGAAAAAACCAAATACCGTCAATTCTTTCATCAGGTTAAAGAATGGAACAGGTGGTTCAACTTTTTTACTTGTATTTTCTTTGGTTAAGCCAGATTCTGAGTCCACTTGTTTGGCTTTTTTCTCAGTATTTTCACTTTCTGCCTTAGCCTTGTCTCTCATGGTAGCTATTACTTGGATTTTTTTATCTGCTGCTAAAGCAACAAATGCAGAACCAAGCTTTTTTGATTCGGCTTCAACGTCTTCCAACCCTTTTATGAAATGCTGTTGTTGAGCTTCGGTGTAACAGTCTTTTAACATCATTTCTACAAATGGACCCACGCCAGCGTCTTTTGCACCTGGAGTGTCAGTTTTAGGAATGATTACCTCGGCTATTTCCGCAACCAATGCTTGGAAGTCTTTGGTTAAACTAAATGCAGCTCCTGATGTTGCATCGCCAGATGCTTTGCAACCATTCAAAATTGCCATCATGGTTGGGGCAGAAACTACTCCTCCCATCATCAGGGCAACTCTCTGTAATGCGTCTCTTCTTTTCAATTTAATAAAATTATAAGGTTGTAAAATAAAATCGCTCCTAAAAATAGTAAGTAAAATCAGGCCAGCAAAGAAAAAAGAATCAAATTCTCGTTTTTGAAAACACAAACGGTTAGAATATTTTTCAAGTATTTATTTTACCCAAAAATCAACTCCTTTGCTTTGTTAATGGCATTGGTTAATCCTTCCGCATCGCTTCCGCCTGCTGTGGCGAAATGTGGTTGACCACCACCGCCACCTTTCATGGCTTTTGCTGCTTCTCTTACCGTATTGCCAGCATTCAGACTTTTTTCAGCAACCAAAGTCTCGTCAATCATAACTGCCAAACTCGGCTTTTGGTTTATGATTGTACCTAATATCACCACGGCATTTTCCATGTGTTTTTTGAGGTCATAGGCCAATTGTCTTAAACTGTCAGCCGAAGGTACTTCCACTTTTTCGGCAATGAACATGATATCACCATTCTTTTGGATTTTGCCCAAAAGTTCAGTTTTGATTACCTGCAATTTTTCGTTTTCAAGACTTTCAATTTTCCTTTGCAATTGGTTCTTTTCTTCGATTAAGGCCTCAATTGCTTTTGGCAAATCTACAGCACCCTTGAGTAAACCTTTTATTTGTTCCAAAGTTTCGCCTTGTTTTCTCATCATTTCTAAGGCTTTCTTGCCTGTGATGGCCTCTACACGGCGTACACCAGCGGAAACAGAACCTTCTGATATGAATTTAAAAAGTCCGATTTCGCCCGTGGCCGGCACATGGGTTCCACCACAAAGTTCTACGGAAAAATTGGGGTCAAAAGTAATTACACGCACGAAATCACCATATTTTTCACCAAAAGTGGCGGTAGCTCCAAAATTCATGGCTTCGGCAATCGGCACGTTACGTTTTTCGTCCAACGCTATATTTTCTCTGATTTTTTCATTGACTATGTCTTCAATTTGTAGCAATTCTTCATCAGTTACCTTAGAGAAATGCGAGAAGTCAAAACGGGTTACTTCGTCGTTTTGGTAAGATCCTCGTTGCACTACATGGTTACCTAAGACTTTACGCATGGCCGATAGCATCAAGTGGGTAGCGGTATGGTTTTTCTCAATATCCTTCCTTCTTTCAGAATCTATTTTGGCAAAAACATTGATAGGAGTTTGGGTTTGTTCCAAGACGTCCACCATTTTGCTATTTTTGGTAATATGTACAAAAAGGTCGTTTTCCTTTTTAGTATCTATCACTTGTAAGGTGTGGTTCTGACCATTCAGTTCAAAAGTAATGGTTCCCACATCACCGACTTGACCACCCATTTCAGCATAAAAAGGCGTTTGATCCAACACAATATGCAATTCATCCCCAGCCTTTGTTTTTACGGAACGATATTTCATCAATTGAGCTGGTGATTCTTCAAAATCATAGCCTAAAAACTCTACACCGTCTACATCACCCAATTCTATCCAATCGGCTGCTTCTTTGGTAGCATCTTTACGACTTCTGGCTTTTTGTTCGGCCAAAGCACTCTTAAAGCCTTCTTCGTCTATCGCAAATCCTTTTTCACGAGCAATCAATGCCGTAAGGTCAACCGGGAAGCCGAAAGTGTCAGAAAGTTCGAATACTGTGTTGCCGTCTAATGTTTTGGTTTCGATGGTTTTGGCATCTGCAAAAATGTGATCCAATCTTTTCAAACCTAGTTCCAATGTACGCAAGAAAGTTTTTTCCTCTTCTTCCACCACTTTGGTTACAAAATCTACCTGAGCGTGTAATTCCGGGAACACGTACTCAAATTGAGTAGCCAAAACAGGTACCAATTTGCACATAAATGGCTCTCTGAAATCTAAATATGAATATCCATAACGAACGGCTCTTCTCAATATTCGGCGGATGACATAGCCTGCTTTGGCATTAGACGGTAATTGTCCATCGGCAATGGCAAAACTCACGGCTCTCAAGTGATCTGAGATTACTCTCATGGCCACATCTACGTAGTTATCTGAACGTAAAGTGCCATTTACACCATATTTTTTGCCTGAAAGTTCTTCTATTACCGAAATGGTATTTTGAAAAATATCAGTATCGTAGTTTGATTTTTTGCCTTGAATGGCCATACAAAGACGCTCAAAACCCATTCCAGTGTCTACATGTTTGGCAGGAAGCGGTAGGAGAGAGCCATCGGCTTTACGCTCAAACTGCATAAAGACGTTGTTCCAGATTTCTACCACTTGAGGATGATCGTTGTTAACCAATTCTTTACCTCCTATAATGTCAATTTCCTCTTGGTTACGGAGGTCAATGTGGATTTCAGAGCATGGGCCACATGGACCGATATCGCCCATTTCCCAGAAATTGTCTTTTTTGTTTCCTAGAATGATTCTGTCCTCATCACCGATGATTTCTTTCCAAATGTCAAATGCTTCTTGGTCAAACGGAACACCATCTTTTTCATCTCCTTGAAAAACAGATACATAGATTCTGTCTTTAGGTAATTTGTAAACTTCTGTCAACAATTCCCACGACCAAGTTAAAGCTTCTTTTTTAAAATAATCGCCAAAAGACCAGTTGCCCAACATCTCGAACATGGTGTGGTGGTAAGTGTCGAAACCTACTTCTTCCAAGTCGTTGTGTTTACCACTTACTCGCAGGCATTTCTGGGTGTCGGCTATTCTAGATTTTGGCGGAGTACCATTGCCCAAGAAAAAGTCCTTAAACTGAGCCATTCCTGAGTTGTTGAACATCAAGGTAGGGTCGTTTTTAGCCACCAATGGGGCAGAAGGAACAATTAAATGGCCTTTTGAAACAAAAAAATCTAAGAATGCTTTCCTGATCTGATGCGAAGTCATATAAAAAGTATATTTATTTCTGATAAAAGAGGTGCAAAATTAGACTTTTTTGGTCATTTTAGGAATAATTCCTTGAATATTCTTTTAAAACTAAGAAATTAGTTTTAAGTTTAAATTCTAAACCAAAATCTCGATGAAAACACTGCTTGTTTGTGCCTTTTTACAATTCTGCATCCTCACCAGTTTTTCTCAAAAAATCATATTCATAGAAAATCAAGAAGCTTATGACCGCTTACTAAAGTTTAAGACTAAGATTAAACCGGATGACGAAGTCAATAAAGGAATTTGGAAAAATAACGGTTTGGTGCAAAAGAGGCTAATGATATCCTTGAAAAGAGAAAATCAATTTATACCGTTACAAAACCCTGAGGTTAGTTTAAATTATCACATTTATGTTAACAAAAACAATGTGGCTGATAGCCTAAAATACTATTTTGGGAGATATGTTCAGACAATTGATGGTGGAAAAACAAGATTTGAATTTGAGTATTTCGACCCACAATCTAATACTTTAGCTATCCAATTAGATAAATTATTTAGAGATATTTTGAAAAATACCAAATTCTATTATCATCCCATGCGTCCGTACGAAATTTCCGGAGGATTACGATTGAATCAGTATTTGTCAAAAAGTGAAAGTGCTGAATACAGAGTATCAGAAATTTTAAAAACGAAAAAGAATACCGATAAGGTATTGAATTTGAGTCATTTGGGTTTGAAAAAACTTCCAAATGAGATATATGATTTCAAAAATCTGGAAGAATTAGATTTGAGCAAAAATGAGTTTGAGGTATTTAGATTAAATGCCAAAAAGTTGCCAAAATTGAAGAAAATCGTTCTTTCGGAAAATTTGTTGAGCGAGAATTCGATAAAAATAAATAGGAATAAGCATGTGCAGATGCTCAGTTTGAGTGATAATGCATTTGAGGCTTTTCCGAAAAGAATTCAAAGAAATAAAAGGCTGAAAGATATTCATTTGGCCAATAATTTTATTCAAAACACGATTGGCATTAGATTTAAAAAATTGAAGTCTCTCGAACTTCTGAATTTTTATAATAATCAAATCACTTCGCTCTCTGAGAATATTGGTCTACTTGAGAATCTCCAGATTTTGGACCTTTACCACAATCAGCTGAATTTCCTTCCTCAAAATATTGTAAATCTAAAAAACCTGCAAACATTGGCGGTTTCAAACAATAATCTTTGGGAATTTCCGAGTACGTTTCAAGAATTGCCCAACCTCAAAATATTGTATGCACACCATAACAAATTGAGCTTAGTTAATTTTTTACCTCCTAATATTGAAAATCTAGATTTGGGTTTTAATCTATTAGAATCGGTTCCTGCTGCACTCAAAACTGTGCCTCACCTGACCGATTTGGATATTTCAAACAATAAAATCACCTCTGGAGCCGAGGTATTGAAACAGATTCCAGACTTGAAAAAAGTATTTTTGGCATTGAACGATTTCGAATCTGACTCCACCAAATTTGCAGAACTCCAACAAATAATTGTAGATTTGAAAAAAAAATCGGTTAAGGTCAAATGAAATTGTTTTTTAGTACGGACGAAGTCGCACAACAATTGGAGATTCCGGTCACTACGGTGGATTTCTACGTTCGTACTTTTAGAATGAATATTTTGAAGGTAGGGAAAAACCGAAAATTCTCACATTCAGATATAGAAAAGCTTCAGAAAATTGTGGATTTGATTCACAAAGAAGGCTTTACCATAGACGGTGCTAAAGAAAAACTCAAAACCAAGGAGGTGAAAGAGTCTGTAAATGAGGAGGTGGTATCGCGTTTGAAAGAAATCAGAAAAACCCTAGAATATATAAAAGTAGGATTAGAAAAGTGAATCTATGCAACAAGATTTGATATACGAAATTGCCTTGAGCAAAACCGAAGGCATTGGAGGTGTGATGTTTAAGCAGCTTCTCAATACTTTTGGAAGTGCCAAGGAGGTTTTTGAAACTCCTTCAGCCAAGCTTTTGAAAGTACCCAACATGGGTAAATTTACCCTTGCCAAAATCAAGGAAAATGAGGAAGCCCTCATTCAGGCAGAGACAATTGTTAGTCAGAGTGCCAAAAACAACATTAGAATTGTTACCTTTAAACAAGACGAATATCCCAAAAAACTTAAGGGGATTTTTGAAGCTCCACCGATTTTGTTTTTTAAAGGAAAAGGGCATTTGGAGTATCCAAAAACCTTGGCCATTGTCGGTACAAGAGATGCTTCGGATTACGGAAAAAAATCTACGGAAGAAATTGTTGCTTCACTAAAAGAACACAATGTACAGATAGTGAGCGGTTTGGCTTACGGTATTGATATTGCTGCCCATAAAGCTGCTTTGAAAAACGGACTTTCAACAGTGGGCGTGCTGGCTAATAGTTTGGAGACCGTTTATCCGAGTTCTCATAAAAAAGTAGCTTTGGAGATAGAAGAAACTGGTCTTTTGATATCAGAACAGCCATTTGGTACTGAAACCAAACCCTCGTTTTTCGTGGCCCGAAATAGAATAATTGCAGCTTTGGCCGATGCAACGATAGTGGTAGAATCTGCTCGAAAGGGCGGTTCAATGGTGACTGCTGAATACGCTAACAATTACAATAAGGAGGTTTTTGCGATACCCGGCGGCATTTTTAATAAATATTCTGAAGGACCTAATTACTTGGTATCGAACAACAAAGCCCAGATTTTTACCAATACCCAAGATTTTGTGGAATGGATGAAATGGGATACTGACAATCAGGAAGTTAAGGTGGTTGAAAAGGAAGTATTAGACCTTTCAAAATATACGCAAGAAGAAAGCAAAGTGCTCAGTTTGTTGATGCAAAACGGCGAAATGCTCATTGATGATCTCAGTTGGCACTCACAGATCCATCTCAACAAATTGGCATCTATTTTATTAAATCTCGAATTTGCTGATTTGGTGAAACAAAGTCCGGGTAAAAAGTTTGCACTTCGTTAATTTATTTTTTGGCTTTCAGAAGCGTTCTAAAACCCCATGCGAACAAACCGGTTAGCATCAGGAGAATGTTGTACATCGTAAACCCCCATTTCAATAGGCTGAAAGAGGAGGCCAATTTTACCAGGAAGTTTATTTTTTCGGGATAAATAAGGAGAAGATAACCAACACTTAGATTTTCAAAAACATCGGCAAAGCCTATCAGAAAAGGGAAAACGTTAAACAGTTGAAAGTAATGACTGCTTGAAAACGAATTTCTAAAAAACAGACTCAGGAGCAAACTATAAGAAATACAATAAATGACTGGATACAACAAATCAATAAAAAAGACGTAAATTTTGTAATAAAATCTACCTGTTTCACCTAGCGAATCCATCAAGTTGTAAAACTGCTGAATGTTGTACCCGAATCGCATCTCTAACAATACCTGATTTTGCAATGGATTGATAAGTGTGGCCATTTTTGGAATAATAAAAACCGCAAAAATCACTTGTGAAAAAAAGGCCAGCAAAATCATTTTTAAACTCGCTCCTGCGTGCAAATAGGCCGAAAATCTTCTCAGATTTTTTAACATTCCATCATTAGGGTATCTGAGAGCAATTTAGGAAAAAAGAAATTTGAAGGCAACCAAATTTTTAAAAATTGAGGCCTAAAGCAAAACCGAAGTTAGGTTGAACACCCTCTCTGATCACAAATGTGGTTAATGCCCCATTCTCATTACCTCCATAATAACCAGTGAAGTTGCCATTCTGAGGAACGGTGTCTTTCACTTCCTTCGATTTTTTTTGTGACAAGAACCTGATACCACCACCAATATAGGTATCAATGTAGAGATTTTGGAAAATAGTATACTGCAAGCCGATATTCATATTTGGCAATAGGCCTAGGTAAGAAATTCTACCGGAGTTACGGTAAAACTTGGAGACCATGTTATTCGGCTTTGTGCTATCGGTCAGGTAATAAAATCCGCCCTTATCATAGTCGTTTACGTTGTATTCTACTTTGAGACCAGGAGAAAGATAAACGCCGAATTTCGATTTATCATTGATAAAGCTGTATTTATCGCCAGAGAAAAAGCCAGGTACGTAGAACCTTCTTTCAACACTAAAAGTGGCTCCTTGCCATTTGGAGTTTTGTTTGTAGGCCGAAATGGTGCCATAGCTGTCATAAATGTCGTTTTTTCGATTAATATATCGGATGCCTAAACCTATCACCGTGCTCCTGGTTCTTGATTTGTTGAAAATTTCTTCGCCAAAGTTCATTGAGCCAGTCACCAAGCTGAAAGGCTGAAATTTAAAGATTTTTAAAGGTTTTTCTTCATTTTGTTGAGCCGAAGTGGCAAATGTGCCTAAGCTAAAAATTGCGAGTATTAACTTTTTCATACTGTTGTAGTTTTTAATAATGAGCAAATTTAGACTAATAACGTTGCAAAAGGTATGATGTTTCTCACAAACTTATTTGAAGGATAAAATAAATGCCAATTTTTTTAGCCTTTTTACGCTAATTTTTTGTTTAAATCATATTGAAGTATATTTGACTATAATTTCTGAACTATGAGTTTTTCGCTAATATCTGATTTTAAACCCACAGGCGACCAACCGCAAGCCATAGCACAACTGGTGAATGCTATAGAAGCTGGTGAAAGATCTAACGTCCTTTTGGGAGTTACAGGAAGCGGTAAAACCTTTACCATTGCTAATGTTATTCAGCAGCTCGATAGACCGATTCTGATTTTGAGTCACAATAAAACCCTTGCTGCTCAGCTTTACGGGGAGTTCAAGCAGTTTTTTCCTGAAAATGCTGTTGAATATTTCATTTCTTACTACGATTATTATCAACCTGAGGCTTTTATAGCTTCTACCAATACTTACATAGAAAAAGACCTGATGATCAATCAGGAAATAGATAGGTTGCGATTGTCAACTGTTTCATCTTTGATGTCAGGTAGGAGGGATATTGTGGTTATAGCTTCTGTATCATGTATTTATGGTGCTGGAAATCCCAATGAGTTTAAGCAAAGTATTATCAAAGTTGCTGTTGGTGATGTAATAAGCCGCAATAAGTTTTTATATAAATTGGTAGAGATACTTTATTCACGTACCGAAGTAGAGTTCAATAGAGGCACTTTCAGGGTGAAAGGTGACACAGTGGATGTCTACCCTGGTTATGCCGATTTTGCTTTTAGAATTATCTTTTTCGGTGATGATATCGAAGAAATTCAGATGATCGAGCCGACCTCTGGGAAAAAAATAAGGTCAGAGCCTAAAATCGTGATTCCGCCAGCTAACTTGTTTGTCACAGGTAAGGAAGTCATGCAGGAATCTATAAAACAGATTCAAGATGATTTGGTGGCACAAATTAAATATTTTGAAAGCGAAGGTCGTGTGTTGGAAGCTCAAAGAATTCAAGAAAGAACGGAATTTGACTTGGAAATGATGCGTGAATTGGGCTATTGCAGCGGTATAGAGAACTATTCGAGGTATTTTGACAAACGCAAAGCAGGTGAACGTCCTTTCTGCCTTTTGGATTATTTTCCAGAGGATTTTCTTTTGGTGGTGGACGAAAGTCATGTAAGCATGCCGCAAATCAGAGCCATGTATGGCGGAGATAGATCAAGAAAAACTGCCTTGGTAGAATATGGCTTTAGGTTGCCTTCAGCCATGGATAATCGCCCGCTTACTTTTCAGGAATTTGAAAGCCTAACCCCACAAACAATTTTTGTAAGTGCCACACCATCAGACTATGAGCTTAATCTTGCGGGTGGGGTAGTGGTGGAGCAAATCATCAGACCAACCGGACTTTTGGATCCTGAAATTGACGTAAGACCGAGTTTGAATCAAATTGACGATCTTTTAGATGAAATAAACGGCAGAATCAAAAAAGATGAGCGAGTGTTGGTAACTACACTTACCAAACGCATGGCTGAGGAATTGAGCAAATATTTAGAAAGAGTCGGTATAAAAGGACGCTACATTCACTCCGAAATTAAGACGATGGAAAGGGTGGAGATTTTGCGTGAATTGCGTTTGGGAGTGATTGACGTTTTGGTGGGGGTTAACCTTTTGCGTGAAGGATTGGATTTACCTGAAGTGTCTTTAGTGGCCATTATGGATGCCGATAAAGAGGGCTTTTTGAGAGATATTCGTTCATTGATACAAACGATTGGTAGGGCTGCAAGGAACTCTAACGGAAAAGTGATCATGTACGCCGACCGGATGACAGGTTCTATGCAAAAGGCTATAGATGAGACCAATAGGCGTAGAATTATACAAATAGAATATAACGAAGCTAACGGAATTACCCCAACCACTATTCTGAAAAGCAAGGAGGCCATTATGGAACAAACCTCAATTGCCGACTTCAAACCTTCTACAAAAGGCTACTATGTGGAGCCTGAAAGAATCAGCCTAGCAGCCGATCCAATAATGGCGTACATGGGCAAACCTCAGTTAGAAATACTTTTCAAAGAGGCCAAAGCCAAAATGGAAAAGGCGGCTTCAGATCTAGATTTCCTTCAAGCAGCCCGATTCAGAGACGAAATGAACCAATTGAAAGAAAGGTTAGGGGAGTTGGAGAAGGTGTAAACTGAATATTTATTTTAAGATAGTAATTTTTATATTCAAATATTTTACAAAAATCGCAAAACAATTTTATGGATAGTGATTTTAGAAAATCTTATTTAGAACTTAAAGTCATTTGGAAAGATGATGATGTGCTTGAATTGAGTGTAAAAGTTTCTAACGGACGTTATAGCGGTATAACGGAAGTTTATGACACTCCTGAGACTTTATTTAATTTTGCAAGAAGGTTAGAAGGGTATCCAAGCGTGAATCAAGAACTTTTTTACGAGGCTGGCAAAAAGGATAGTTATTCATTCTTTTCGATGAGATTCTACAAAATTGATTCTGCAGGTCAAATAGGAGTTGAAATAATGCTAGAGGAAAATGTATCAACAGAATATCGACCAGAGGAAAAAGATAAACTTAAGGTAGAAATAATTATTGTTCCCAGTGCAATAGATGATTTCCAAAAAGAATTAGTTAACATGGCTAAAAACCGGGAAGGTGTATCAATATTAAATGGTCAATACAATTATTCCTGATCTGATTTACACAGATTCTTGGAAAAATCCGTGTAAATCAGCGTTTCCGCAGGAATCTGCGTAATTAGCGTGCTCTAAAAACGGAACTCATTTCCCCTCAGGCAAAGCGTGCAAAAGTTCTAAACCTACAGATGATCGAGGCTTAAATCCTTCCCAAGTTTTGGCATTGGAATCTTGCGGTAGATTTAGATATTTCCCGAAATCTTTTTGTTTTAAATGGATTCCCAAAAATGCCGTTACAAAGTGCTGATTGATGTTATTGATACGTTTTTCATTCCAAGCGGGCTCGGCATATCTATAGTATTCATCAATGTGTAAACCTGGCTGAAGCGACTCCGCTGGAGGAGGATTAGGAGCTACATTGTGGCGGGCATTCATATAGGTAAGCATATATCTGTCAGTATTTATTGCACCATTATATATGGCTTTAATACCTTTTTCATAACCCGATATATCGTCTTGACTTCCAGCAAAAAAGAAAGTCGGGATTTTTAAGCCTTTCAAACTTTCAGCATCCCAAACTCCACGTTCCATTCCCCAAGGAGCAAATGCCACTACTGCTTTTATTCTAGCATCTATGCTTGTCTTGTATTCGGCATTTGAGCCCAGTCTGCTCTCCAAAGCTTTGCTACCGCCTGTCAAAGCTCCAAATAATTTAAGAGAATTGTCACTGTAACCTGCTCCAGCAACATTCAAAACACCATATCCACCCATAGAATAACCTATCAAACCTGTTTGGTCTACGTCAATTAATCCTTTCAAAGCATCTTTCGATTGATTGAGAGCTGCCATCTGATTCAGTACAAAAATGATGTCCTTTGAACGATTCAGCAGTGTACTTGGGAAACCTGCAGCATCTCTAAAAGTAGATTCCATATGGTCAATAGCTACGACAATATAGCCTTTAGATGCCAGATTTTCAGTCAAATAGGTCAGCAGTAATCTTGAACCCAAGTAGCCATGAGAAACAATTACGAGTGGGAATTTGCCCTCTGTGGTCAAAGGTTTGGCATCTCTTGCGGCTCGTCCCTGAAACGTAAATGGAATAATTGGCCTTTTGGGGTCATTGGACGAACCCATTACCTCGTCATAGACCACTAGTTCCTTTTGATCGGAAACAAGTGTTGCAGGATACCATACCTCAATTTTTAATTTTCGGTCATAAAAAGCGGTTTGTTCACCTTTAGATTTTAAGATATCAATTTGGTTAGAATTTGTGAATTCCAGCGTTTTAACCCCAACTTTATATTCACCTCGGGCTGACAATGACGGGGCATCAGGTAAAGCATCTCCATAAACGAAATCCGTTTTTTGGGAGTAAGAAACAATGGAGAAAAATAAGGTTATCGCGAAGTTTAAGAAAGTAAAACAATTTTTCATTTAAGATTTTAATTTATTAAGGTTTGAAAGTGTAACAAAGCTATGAAAGGATTGTTCATTTGGTTCGATACAACAAAAAAATAACCCATCCAGCATCTCGTGAATGGGTTATTTCTATCTTTAAAAAATATTTAGTTTTTAGGTACTAAAACACCATCTGCTACAAAAGTTAGCTCAGTTTTTGGTGTAGTAATTTTCGCAATTTCTTCTTTTGATTTACCTGCGTCTTCAGCGTAATGTTGTAATTCCGCCACACTGGTGGTTTTTACAGCAGGTATTCCCTCAAAGATGACTTTTTTGCCTGCAATGTCTTTTGGTACAAAAAAACCGTAGTCTTTAAAGGTTACTCGCATGGTTTGGCCATCAGCAGTTTTGATTTTCATCCAACATCCCGCAGCCTGACAAACCGACTCCACTTCTCCTTCAATTTTCACAGGTGCAGGCTCAAACGTTGTTTTACCTTTTAAAGAAGCAGCCTCTGTTGATCCTTTTGGTTTAATTTTCTTGCCAAATGCATCATATTTCTGACCGAAAGCGACACTGGTTAAACCCAAGAATAGAATCGTGATAAATAAATTTTTCATGTTATTGTTGATTAGTTTAAAACCTCTAGCCATCCTTTACAGACTTGACCGTCGGGTATAGTTAGTAAATAATAATACGTTCCAGCGTTTGTTTTATTTCCCCAATCGTTCTGATAGTTGAAATCCTCAAAAACTTTTTTTCCCCAAGCGTTAAAAATTTGTAATGCACTTGAAGGATATCCAACTACAAAAGTATCATTTTTTTTGTCATTGTTAGGTGTAATTACATTCGGAATTATTCCGTCGAAAGTTTTCAAGTCAATGCTTCGGGTGGTTTCAAATGCACAACCAGCATTGCTCAGACCTTTCAATGTGAGAAAAGTTGTCAGATTGTTCTTTACCGAAAAAGTGGAAATGTCGGTTGTTTCTGGGTTTTCGCCAATTTTCCAAATGTAGCTGGTAGCCCCCGTGCTTTTATTGTTGAAAATTATCTCAGACGGTTTATGACAGGCAAATTTGTATTCATAATCAAAGTCAAGTTTTACACTCTCGTCGACAGTCACGGTTACTGCCTTTTGAGGGTTACATCCATCTGAATAGAATGCTTTTACGATGTAAGTACTTGTTTTTTTTGGGTTTATAGTGATTGATGCCTTGGTAGAGTCAGAAATGCCCTCGCCTGACCAGACAAATTTATCCGCTAGTCCTGAAGCATTTAAGCTGATTTTATTTCCTTTACAAATAGTGGAATTGTTAGTTGCTCCGAAATCTGTTTTGGTATTTTCAACAGTTACTTTAATATCTTTTTTGATGCTACATTCCTGGTTTGAAATCTCCACAGTGAAAATCTGCGTGTTTTGAACTTTGGTGCTTACACTGTCTTTTGAAGAATTTGGAAAAAATTGACTTGGAGACCATTTGTATGTTTTTCCCCCAGATGCATTCATGAAAACCTGGGCACCAGGACAAACTGTGGTGTCGTTGGAAACGGAATGATTGAAAGATTTTACTTTTAAGGTTCTGAAAGTGGAATCCACGGCCTTGCAGGTTACCTTGTTGTAGGCTACGAGTTTTATTTTATACTGACCAGAATCCGTGAAAGTGTAATTAATGTTTTCTGCAGTGGATACTTTTGCGTTGTTGACATACCATTCGAAGGTTTCGCCTCCAACAGAATTGTTATCAAAATCAAGCTTGGTTGGAGCACATATTTCTGTTGGATTTACTTTTGAGCCGTCTTTGAGGTCAAATTTGGCATTGAGTGCATCAAGATTAAATTTAAATGCCGCCATATTGCAATTGCCATTTCGGTGATTAGGCTCAGCGGCATTTTTCAGAGGAAACTCCACAAAACCAAATGCCTTGCAAACACAAGCGGAGTGATAGATTGTACCGTTTTTGTCAAAACGGCAGGTTCCTCCATCCAAGTGGTCACCACGTTCTTCGTCTGCATTGCTTGGTGGTGTTGAACCAAAATAAGTTGCATAAAGCAGTGATTTGAAGCCTTTTTCGAAAATAGCAAAATAATAATTACTTCCTGAAGTAGATTTTTTGAAGGCATTTTCTGTAATCGGAAGGCCTTTTGTGGTGCTATTTTTGTTATAACCGTTTTCTGAGTTTACTCTTCCTCCCCAGCCAGAAACATAAATATTGCCGCAATCACTCACCATAAATGCCGTCGGTACCAAATCAACTGTTCCAAACGACCTGCCAGTCCCGAAAATCGAAGAAAATTTAGAACTCGATAGATTATTTGATAAAACTTGCACAAACTGCCCACTTTTGGCATTTTGGTAAAGCCCACTCGTTACCGGATATTCGCCCAAGGTTGAGCCTAAAGTATATACATTTCTCTCTAAGTCTAGGTCAATCAGATGTGCCAAATCTCCTTTCGAGGTGCCAATAAAAGTGGAGGCCGTAAGTCTATTATTTTCAATTTTTATGATAAATCCTTCTGTATCGCCGCCAAAAGTTTTTCTAAAACCTTGGCTCGTTATTGGAAAATCCTTACTTAAAGTGACACCACAAACATAAATATTATTAGACTTATCCACTCTTATTCCATATGCTGCATCGTAGTTATTTCCACCAATAAAAGTACTGAACAACAGCTGATTACAGTAATTGTTGAGTTTGAAAACAACCGCATCGTATGTCGATTTTTTGGTTTGAGTGGTTCCTGCTATTGGAAAATTTGCTGACGTACTTACACTCGCCACATATATATTATCCGCTGCGTCTACATACACTTCTCCACGAAACTCGTCACCATAGTTTTGTATTTCCAACGCTCTAAAATCATGAATTCCGTCGTTTTCGCTTCCTCCGATATAGGTAGATCCCAAAAGGCGGTCGCCATTTACAGAAAGTACGCTAACGAAAATATCGGTTCCTGAATAAAACGCAATATTAGTAGTAATAGGTGGGCCGTTTAGAAATGTACCGCCATTGAAGGTTTGGTCGAAACTGACGGACGTAGTTGGGAAATTGGAGGATGAGGTAGTGCCAAAAACAACAAGCTCATCTTTGGAGTTCACAATTAAGCTATGCGGAACTTCTGATTCGTTTCCTCCCAAAAATGTGGAGTAAAGAATTTTACTTCCATCATCCGAATATTTAACAATCACTACATCGGTTCTGTAGCCTACATCCGTTGGAGTAGTTGTTCCTCCAGATTTTGGTTGGTAGGCGTTAATGGAAACGGGAAAATTTACCCCAAATACAGTACCGGCAGCGTAAGTATTTCCTTTAGAATCGTAAGTTGCTGTATGCGACCAATTGTCTGATAATGATCCTGTATACGTACTAAAGACCAACTCAGGGTCTATAATAAGTTCTTGATTATGATTGTATTCCGCCAATTGAAAAGAAATATAATCATCGGTCATTTTAAAACTTGACTTTATAGGTTTTTTCTGGTTGTTTGTGCTTTGGTAAGTAAAAGGCTGGAATTCTTTGATGAGACCAAAGTTAGTTTTCAATATCAATTCATTCTTTTGGATCAGGGTTTCATTGGCACCTTCGTATTTGAATTTTATTTGACTGGCATCAGCTCCAGGTTTCACAATATACTCATATTTAAGTGATTGATCCGCAGAATACATTCTAAAATCGATACCATCGAAAACATTTTCAAGTAAAATCTCTTCAAAAGCTGGAACGTTCGACTTCCATTCGTCTTTATTTTGACCAATAAAAAAGTTAAAAGTCTGATCCACAGCTTTTTCTTTTTTTGAGAATTGGCAAATGTTTTTAAATTCTAAACTGATATTTTGGGTAGAAAATGATTTCCGGCCTTGCCTATCCGATGAAAAATGCGGAGAGTTTTCCGCCTCATATAGTTGATAGACCAAGCCATTTCGGGTAATCCAAAGCTGTCCTGAAGGAATGGAAGTTCTGTAAAGTACCTCAGAAGGCCATTGTCCTTGGTTTTTTATAAAAATGTAGGCCGATACAGTAGATTGAGAAACAATCCAAAACACAAGAAATAAGAGTATCCGTCTCCCAAGAGCCATTCCAAAACCATTATTTGTTGAAATTTAGGGCATTTTGGTGGTTTTTGCAAATGACACGCTGCTTTTGAGGATAAGCGAAGAGGATTTTAAAGAGTTTTTATATTAAGAAAAATATCTACACCAACTGCATTTTGGCCACTTTGGGGTCAACAATGACCATATCCTGTTTAAAATCTAACTTTATTCTCCATTTTCGCATCGTAGCGGCACCAATGACAACGTTTTTACTTAATCCTGGAACAACTAAAAACTCGTCAGAAAGCAAAACGTCATTTATATAAAAATCTAGACATACTCCTTGAGAAACATTAGTATATTGCCCTTCTGCAGCTGTGGCAATTTTTCTAACCCTACCTTATGACACTGGAGTTTCTAGACCTTCCAGCATATTGAGATTTATACAGGAAAGGTTTGCTCCTGAATCGTACAAGGTATAAATGTGCTTTTCACCCTTAGAACCTGCAAATAGTAAGGGCTGCTTTATGATTGACATGAAATATTTTTTTTGTAAAAATATAAAATTGTTTGAAAAAGTATAAAGTCGATGTTTGATTTATTTCGCAAATTCGTATGACTTTATAAATTTGGATTTGGGATATTCAGTGAAATTCTGATAGGGTTGAACCATTCGAAATTTTATGCTTTAATCTTAAAATCAAGAATATTCAGGTGTTTCTCGCAAAAAATATATTCTTTGGGTTCGTTGGAAGATACGATTACGATTTTGTTTTTGATGGCTTTCTCTACTTGTGAGATGTACCAGTCAAATCCTTTTTGGTCGAGGTTGGAGGTAGGTTCGTCTAACAAAAGAACTTCGGTTTGACTATAAAAAGCCAAACCAAGCTTAAGTTTTTGACGCATACCAGAGGAGAAATTCTTGACGGGTTTGTCTTTATGTTTCTCTAATTCTATTATCTGCAAAAAGTCAGAAGTACTTAAACCGTTCTGAAAAGGCTTGAATTTGACATGGAAATTTACAGATTCTGCGAGGGTAAATTCTTCTATGAGTTCAAGGTAAGGTGCTGAAAATGACAACAACTCGTGCCAGTTTTCGTCTGGAATCGTTTTTTCTTGGTTGCTGTATGTAATTTTTCCTTCATTTATCGGAATTGCCCCAGCCAAAGCCTGCATCAGCGTTGATTTCCCTGAGCCGTTTGGACCAATGATTGCAATGGGTTCATTTCTTGAAAACTCAAAACTTAAATTCCGAAATATCCATTCGTTTTTAAACTTCTTGCCAATATTTTCTAGGGAAATTTTTAACAAAATCAGTCGATGTTTTTAGCAATTCCAGACTTTATGATTCCTCGCTCTGAGGTTCTTACAAAATTTAAAATTTCGTCTCTCTCGGCAGTTGCTGGAAACTCCAACTCTACCAATGCTACAGCATCTGAATTATTGAGTCCTCGAAGGTATATATATCTGTAAATGTTCTGAATTTCTGATATTTTTTCGTCAGAGTATCCTCTCCTTCTTAAACCCACAGAGTTAATTCCTGCGTAAGAAAGTGGTTCTCTGGCTGCCTTTATAAATGGTGGAACGTCTTTTCTGATTTGAGAACAACCACCTATGTAGGCGTGATTTCCGATTTTAACAAACTGTTGTACAGCTGACATTCCCCCTATGTTGGCGAAATCACCTACATATATGTGTCCAGCTAGTTGAACAGCGTTGGCGAGTATTACATTGTTTCCAATTATACAGTCGTGTGCCACGTGGGCGTAAGCCATTATGAGGCAGTTAGAACCTATTTCGGTGCGGTGCTTGTCTGCTGTTCCTCTGTTCACTGTTACGCACTCTCTGATGGTTGTATTGTCGCCGATGATGGTGACGGTATTTTCGCCTTTGAATTTTAAGTCTTGTGGAACTGCGGAGATTACTGCCCCGGGAAATATTTTACAATTTTTGCCTATTCTTGCTCCTTCCATAATGATGGCATGCGAGCCTATCCATGTCCCTTCTCCAATTTCCACATTTTTATGGATAACTGCAAAGGGTTCTACCACTACGTTTTGAGCAATTTTTGCGTCTGAATGTACGTAAGCCAACGGCTGATTCATATATTATTAATTGGATTTCTTAACTAATCTTGCGGTCATGTCTACCGAACAGACCATGTTTTTGCCTACCCAGGCCTCGCCGTGCATTTTGGCTACACCCATTCTGATAGGTGCGAGTAGAGTGCATCTGATAACTAACGAATCACCTGGTAAAACATTTTTATAGAACCTACAATTTTCGATTCCGACCAAATACGGCCAGTATTTTTCAGGTTCTCCGGTAGAAGTTAACACCAAAACACCGCCTGTCTGGGCAATAGCTTCCACTTGTAAAACACCCGGCATCACTGGGTTATCAGGAAAATGACCCGTAAACTGCGGCTCATTCATGGTGATGTTTTTGATACCTACCACGGTGGTTCCGTCTAAAGACATAATCTTGTCTACTAACTGAAACGGATAACGGTGGGGTAAAAGTTTCGCTATATCCAATACGTTGAAAACTGGCTCGGCGTTGGCATCGAAATATGGAGCAGCACTACTTTTTTGTGCTATTTGTTTTTTGATTAACTTGGCCAACTCTATATTAGACGCATGGCCCGGTCTGGCAGCCAAAATGTGGGCTTTCAAAGGGCGACCAATTAAGGCTAAATCTCCCATTAAATCCAGCAATTTATGTCTGGCAGGTTCATTATGAAACTTGAGTTTTTCGTCGTTCATAATTCCTGCCTTACCATCACTTACCAGTTTTTTGTTCAGGATGGTTGATAGAGATTCTATGTTTTCTTGGCTCAAATCTGTTTCAGAAATCACCACGGCATTGCTCAAATCACCACCTTTAATAAGACCTTGTTTGGCCAAGTATTCCAGTTCGTGTACAAAAACGAAAGTTCTACAAGGAGCTATGTGTTCTTTGTAGAGGCTTATTTCGTGAAGTTGAGCATGTTGACTGTGTAATATTTGAGAATTAAAATCTACCATTACGGTCAGTCTATAATCATCAAGAGGTAGGGCCACTAATTCAATGCTTTTATCTTCGTTTTTGAAATGAACTGCCTCAGGAACAGAAAAGTAGTTTCTAAGAGCATTTTGTTCTAGGGGAATGGCTTTTTCTATCAATTCAAGAAAGGGAAACGCAGAGCCATCCAGTATCGGAAGTTCTGGGCCATCTATTTCTACTAAAACATTGTCAATCTGTAATCCCGCCAGTGCCGACATCAAATGTTCAATGGTTCCAACACGTCCGCCGTCTTTTTCTATAACCGTACTGCGGCTGGTATCTACCACGTAATCCACCAAGGCAGGTACTAATGGTTTGTTTTCGAGATCTATTCGTTGGAACACTATTCCATGGTTTATGGCGGCAGGTTTAAGGGTAACATTTACAAACTCACCTGTATGTAATCCTTGGCCAGTGATACTCACTGATTCGGTTATGGTGTGTTGTTTTAAATTCATATCGATTTTTATTTTTTCAAATTCTCGTTAAGTCTTCTCAAATTCACCAAAAGTTTGAGGTGATCCTTTATCGGCAATAGTGGCCTTCCTGAATACGCACCTTTGGGTTCAGTTATATTTTTTCCTACACCACTTTGGGCTCCTATTTGTGTTCCGTCGGCTATTTTTAGATGCCCCGCAAAGCCTACTTGGCCACCGATTACGCAGGATTTTCCGATTTTAGTAGAACCAGCCACCCCAGTTTGTGCGGCAATAACCGTATTTTCTCCCACTTCTACATTGTGGCCAATCTGTACCATATTGTCTATTTTAACCCCATTACAAACTTTGGTGGAACCCATCGTAGCTCTGTCTATGGTGGCGTTGGCCCCTATGCTTACATTGTTTTCAATTATTACATTGCCAAGTTGTGGAACGTCTTGATAAATCCCGTCAGCATCCGGAACAAATCCGAAACCGTCTGCTCCGATAACTGCCCCTGCATGTATTACACAATTGTCGCCTATTTCACAGTCTTGGTAGATTTTAACACCTGGGTGAATAATTGTATTTCTCCCAACGCTTACTTTTTTTCCAATATAAACTTGAGGAGATATTTGGGTATTTTCACCGATTTTGGCATTTTCAGCAACATAGCTGAACGGGCCAATATAGACATTCTTGCCGATTTCTGCGTTGGAGGCTATCGATGTCATGGCATCAATACCAGAGTTGCTGTTTTGTGTAAGTTTCTGATATTCAGCCATAAGTGTGCTTATGGCAAGGTAAGGGTCGTCTACGAGTATTAGATTGGTGCTGATGGGTTCTTTTGGCTCAAATGTCTTCGCTACTAGCACGGCACTTGAGGCGGTGCCGTATATAAAACTTTCGTATTTTGCGTTGGCCAAAAAAGAAATACAACCTGGCTTTCCTTCTTCTATTTTGGCAAAATTATGGATTATTGTATCTCCGTCTCCTTTTACTTCACCCCCTAAAAGATGAGCTATTTGTTTTATCGAAAACTCCATTAAAAATAAATGAGATGATGTACATGGCCATTAAATCGACGGTAAATATACGTCATTGGTATAACAAATATAATTTTTTTTGACAATATTACTCATAGCCTTGATGGTCGGTAAGTCTGAAGCCTCAGATACATCAAGAATATTCCCATTTTTCATTAGAATCTTTATATTGGCTTGTTGTGAGGCGTATCCACTATTGCTAATCTGACTTGCTTTGAAGAAGTATTTATGAAGCTCCTTAGGGATATTTTTCTCGACTAAATTGCCTAAAATTTTTGACTGAATATCTTCTGTTTTCAAGCCAACTTCTATTTTTATTTTAAATAGATTTCGTTCAATAATATTCCTGCTCAAGTTGGCCAAAACCCAGTCTGAGTGATTTTGCCACGATTTAAGAGCGTACCAAATATCAACGTCGTCAAGACTAACAAAATCTTGTAAATAACTCGGGTCATTTTTAAAATCCTCCTTCGATATATTCTTTTCGATGAAAACCCTAAGATGAGCTGGTATTTTTACTTCAATATTTTCACTCAGTAAGTCTTTTACTCTCTCAAATATTTTCAAAACCATGGTCTCGGAACAGATGGAGGTCTTGTGGAGGTATACTTGCCAATACATTAGTCTTCTGGCTACCAAAAAGTTTTCGACACTGAGTAAGCCTTTTTCTTCTACTACCAATTGATTATCAACGACATGGAGCATTTTTATAATTCGTTCCGCTCCAATGTTTCCTTCTGCTACTCCGGTATAAAAGCTATCACGATTGAGATAGTCCATCCTGTCCATATCCAACTGACTAGAAATGAGTTGATGAAAGAAACTGCGGTCATAAGTACCTTTGAACATTTCTATAGCTAAGGTTAGTTTTCCTTCAAACTGCTTGTTGAGGTCTTCCATCAGCAGCTCAGAAATAGCTTCATGGTTCACATTTTTGAGAATGGCGTACTCCAACACATGTGAAAATGGTCCATGGCCGATATCATGAAGCAAAATAGCCACCAAAGCTGCTTCACGTTCGACCTCCATTATCATTAGGCCTTTGGATTGTAGCGTATTCAAGGCCTCGTTCATCAGGTGCATGGCACCCAATGCATGTTGAAAACGAGAGTGAAACGCTCCAGGGTACACCAATTCGGCCATACCCAATTGCTTTATTCTTCTGAGGCGTTGAAAATAAGGATGTTGTACGATTTCAAATATGAAGTCAGACGGAATGGTGATAAAACCGTAGATGGGATCGTTGAATATTTTACGTTTGTTTGTCAAATTGGTTTTTGGAAGATTATAGAAAAGAATACTCTCTTAAACATCGTTTATGAGTTACAAAGTTCTTTAAAAAAAAGTATAAATTGGAGCTATTTGGAGTATAATCGTTCAAGAAAACGGTATTTATGCTAATTTGTGAATACTGAGGACGAGAAAGTTTAACAGTAAAACGTGCCGAACTCAGTTTAAAATTTATAATTGAAAGTACCTCGCTTAATTTTTTGGGCTTAGTCAAATTTAAGATTTAAATCTTTTTTTGGTAGAAATGTTTTCCTAAAGCAAAACTTCGTTTAAGTCTCTAATAATGAGGTGCTAAGGTAAAGGTCAAAGTTTGGTGTCCAATAAAAATCTTGTATGTATTTATTGGATAAACTATCATCCTTTATTTAACATTTAAAGGTTTTTATTTTTTTCTGAACCTTTCAATTATGGAATTAGTCCCTGGTAGAATTAATTAGCTTTGGAAAATTATTGAAGGTTCCAAAATATTACATTGCTCTGAAACAGAGTCCTTTTTCTGATAATAATTTCCGCAGTTTCGGAATCGTACTTTTACCTATTCCATGAAAACGCATTATTTCTATTTCGCTGTAACCTGCAACTTGTTCTAAAGTGCTTATGCCATTGTTTTCTAATGCTCGTCTGGCCGGAGCTACTAGAAAGGATAGGAAATTGTCCATCGGTTTTCGTACTTCCTCACATATGGGGCAAACAGGGCAATCTGAACTTTTATAAAATTTATGTCCAATATTACAAGTTCTCAAAATTCTCCTTGATCCCATTTTTGGTAGGTTTTACCTAGATTTTTTGCTTACAATTCAAGTCCAATACCAAATATACAAATCAAAAATTTCGGGATAATAATTACCTGTAAAAATTAACCTTGCTGATAATTTTGGTTAACAGCTATCTTTATAGTAATTGCCGAGTGTTGATGCCAGAAAATGAAAGGAAAGGAACTTTTCTACAATTGGTATGTGGAAAGAAGGTATTGTGAAACAAAAAAAGGAGCTACATTTATGTAACTCCTTGATTTTCAAGTGGGCCCACCTGGGATCGAACCAGGCACCTACTGATTATGAGTCATTGTCTTTTCTTGCACTTGCCTTCTTTTGTATGCTTTTTGTGCCCAAAATGACCATTTTGCTAATATTTATTGCTTATTTTTTCCTATTTTTGCTTATAATTCACTGATTTGTATGTATATTGTATGTATAATTTTTAACATACATACACATAATAACTAATTATTTATCAGCATGATAGGCGTAACAACATCCATAGTAATAGACAAAAGAGTTCAAAAAAAAGACGGCACATTTGCTGTAAAACTAAGAATTACCTTCAATAGAGAGCAAAAATACTTTCCCCTTAGTCATCATTTAACTGAAGAAGACTGGGACAAAACTCAGTCTCATAAGCCAAGAGCAGAATATAAAGAGCTGCAATTGTTTTTCAACAAAGTCGAGCAGAAAGCCCAGGATATAATTAAAGACCTAGATCCTTTTTCTTTTGCGGCTTTTGATAAAGCATTTAATAACAAGACAGACAAAGCCAAAGATGTATTCTCCTATATGGAATCTTACATGGAGCAGCTGGACAAAGAAGGTCGAAGCGGAACTGCAAGTAGCTATAAATGTGCTTACAATAGTTTCAAATCTTTTATCAATTCTAAGAAGAGAAAGTACTTGCCATTTGGCGAAATAACAACAGATTGGCTACAGTCTTATGAAAACTGGATGGTAGGTTCAGGCAAAAGTCTTACCTCTACTGGCATTTATTTAAGAAGCCTAAGAACAATAATTAACATGGCTATTGAAGATGGAATATTTTCACAAGAATTTTATCCTTTTGGCAAAAGAAAATACACAATTCCTGCAGGACGAAATGTCAAAAAGGCTTTAACAATCCAAGAAATAAAGGCAATTGTAAATTTCGAAACCAAAACTAGTGCAGAGCAAAAAGCCAAGGATATTTGGATGCTCAGTTACCTATGTAATGGTGCTAATATGAAAGATTTAGCATTATTGAGATGGAATGATTTAGATTCTAAGAGAATTGTTTTTGTTAGAGCTAAAACAGCTAGAACTACAAAAAGCGATACAAAACCTATTGTAGTCATGAGAATGCCAGAGATTGATGCAATTATTTCTAAATGGGGTTTTCCTTCAAATGACAAAAATGATTATATATTTGGTGTTATTTCTAGAAGCGATAATCCGAATACTCAACTAATGAAGATTAGACAATTTATAAAAAACACCAATACATATATGAAGCGTATAGGTGAAAAATTAAACTTAGAACTCAAACTTACTACTTACTCTGCAAGACATAGTTTTGCTACAGTTTTAAAACGTTCTGGTGCTCCTATAGAATTTATTTCCGAGAGCTTAGGTCACAAAGACCTCAAAACTACTGAAAGCTACCTCGACAGTTTTGAGGAAGATGTAAAAACCAATTTCCAAAAACAGCTTTTAAATTTTGATTAAAACATGCATCCATTTGAAAATCTGAAAGAACTCCTTTTTGGTAGCCAGCGACCTTGGCTACCAGAAAATACGAATGACGCTAAGTACCGGTCATTACTTTTAGAGTTGAAAGAATACGAACCAATTCAAAATCTAAATTTTGAATTAAAATTCTTACGTCACATTAACGACAAAACCCAATTCTATGTAAGATTGATTCAAAATCAAAAACTCCAAGTTCTTGACCAATTGATTCCTGAAATCATTAATGAACAAAATCCGCAAGTCTCTAAATTTCTTTTTAATTCCCTTTTAACAAAGCAGCTTCAAACTTTCATAAAAGATATTGGCAAGGTATTAAAGGAAAAGAATTTTGACATAGGTTACATAAATCCAAAGAAGAACACTTTCGACATTGATTCTCATCACAAGTCCAACGCCTTCATAATTCAGTATTTAAAATTCACAACCATACAAATTTATTTGGAGCTTCAAAGGCTTTTCCAGATTACTCCGAATGAGGAGCTAATAGAAGATGATTTCTATACAACGCTTTTATTTGAACCTATTCCCGATTCTTCCTTTTTATCCAAAATTATTAGACTCCAGGTAGAGCAGGATCATGAAGTCGATGCCATTGTAGTAAAACCTCCCGAGTTACCAATTAAACAAGAGCCTTCTTTGTTCAATCCGATCAAAAGAGATTTAGCAAATATCAGACTATCAAAGGTAAACTTCGGAATTATCAAAAATGAAGAACAATTCGCATTAATAGAAACTAACCTTTATGAGTATAGAATAATTGATATTGACTATAATTTCATAAAAAATAAGGCCTCATCAAATAGTGTTCTTTTGGCAGCAACTATTAAAGTTCTAATAGAGAAAAACTATTTTAGAAAAGGCTATGCTGGATTTAAAGGAACAGTTCGAGATAATGACATTCGCGAATTTCTAGAAAACAGGTACAACACAGATATTAAACAACAGTTCAGAAGATTCACCGAAGAGAATAAAGAACTTGCTTTGAGAAAACTCCCATGGCTCGACAGTTTGCCGTCACTTAGGTAATATGGTATTAAGTTCTGTTAATACCATTTTGCACTCCAAGATAATACCACTCATTTTTGTAAGTATCATATTATTAATCCTTTAATTTGGTATTATCTTTTTCATCACTTAATACATTTTTGTTTCCCCCAATTTTGAATCGTCTTTCAAGCGAAGGATGACATTTGGCCAAATGTCCATTTTGAAATTTTCTAACAAGAAAAATCATGGACGAATTATTATTACGTCTCGATCAAATCGAGCAACTCATTTTAGAACAAAGTATTAATTCTAAAGAAATCTTAAACTTCACTGAAGCCACTAAATATTTGGAGGTATCAGCATCGCATTTGTATAAACTAACAAGTGCCAATATTCTGCCATACTACAAACCAAACGGTAAGAAGCTCTATTTCAAAAGAGAAGAATTGAACGAATGGCTTTTGAGCAATCGAAGTGCATCTAAAGAAGAAATTGCCCAGAAAGCAAGGAACTTCAAATTCAAAAAAGGAGGTGTGTTGTCATGAATGAGGTAACGCTTTTATTTGAAAGTTTGATGCAGGAAATCCAAATTATCAAAACGTATGTGGCCAATGTCTCAGCTACTTCGGTTTTCCCAGAACGATTCGACAAAGTTTGGATAGATGGCCAAGATGTTATGTTATCATTGCATATAAGCAAGAGGACTTTACAGTATTTAAGGGATTCGGGTGTATTGCCTTACTCTCGTATTAATGGCAAATTCTACTACAAAATTGCTGACATTGAAAATTTGCTGGTTAAAAATTACACGGCTTCACCATTAAATTCAGACAAGCTATGCAAATAACGGAAAAGCAAATCCTCTCAAAAACAAACTATGGGCTAGATATTTACGCACATATTTTGAGAGATTTTTACTCAGATGAAACTGTAATTCACCTCAAAGGTAGAATTACAGAACCATCTAAAAACCCTTTTAGGGGTAATGCTCCAACATTAATATTCGAGGAAATTGACCAGCAATTTCTTTTTAGAGACAATGAAGAAATAGCCTTTACAGGTACACCATTCGATTTTGCAAAACTGCATTTTAAAAAAGATGGTCCCGAATTATTGAAAGTTTTATTGGAAGTATTACACTTAAAATTTGAGAGAAGGACAAATAAATTTCCAGTTTTTCTTGAGAAGAAAAAGGAAATAACACCACAGCCCTTGCCCATTTATATACCCAAGGTAAGCTTTTTTGATGCACCGGTATCAAATACTATTCCTTCAAAAGAACTCACCTTAAAAGGCGTCTATGAGCTTATTTTGGCCAATTCAGTGATCCAAACTGAACATTTAAGACAAATCTCTGATAAAAAATTAGCTAGGAAGTATAAGGCAGCGAACTTCAACTATGTGACCTTTTCGGGTACTTTTTCAAGTCGTAAAGACGATGCACTTTTAAAACATTCTGGTTATTTGGCTATTGATTTTGACCATATTCCAGACTTGGAATCACTAAAGACTCAATTATTAAATGATGCCTTCTTTGAGACCCAGATGCTTTTTAAGTCTCCCTCTGGTGATGGCTTGAAATGGATAATCTCAATTGATATTACCCAAAATACACATCAAGATTGGTTTATGGCTATCAAAAATTACCTTGAGCAAACCTACCAGCTAAAGGTTGACTCGGCAGGTATTGATGTTTCAAGAGCATGTTTTTTGCCAAACGACCCCCAAATTTTCATTAATTCAAAACATCTAATGCCATGAGCAAAAATATATTTAAAGTAGAAGATTGGCTTCAAAAGAAAGAGGTCGTAAAAACTGATAATTCTGTAGAAACCAAATCATTTGTAAAATCCGATAAGTATACCGATACAGACTTATTGATTCAAAAAATTGAGGACAGTCGCATTGATTTAACAGCCAATTACCAAGACTGGCGAAATATAGGTTTTGCTATTGCGGATGAATTTGGCGAGAATGGTCGTAATTTCTTCCACAGAATCAGTAGATTTTATGCTGATTATTCGACAGCCGATACAGACAAACAATTTGACGCTTGTCTAAAAGCCAACGGTTCAGGGATTAACCTAAGTACCCTTTTCTATTTGGCAAAAAATGCTGGAATCACAGTTTCGAAAAACCAAACAGAAGAAATTCCTGAAATTGAAGAATCATTTGAGAATAAAAAACTTCCGACTTTGCCAGATGCCATTTTCAATACCCTGCCAACTTTCTTACAAAGAATTACTAATGTCGCAGAAACCAACGAGGAGAGAGATTTACTTTTGCTAGGTTCTGTGGTTACGTTGAGTGCCACCATGCCTACAGTTTTCGGTATTTACCATAACAAGAAGGTTTTCGCCAATCTTTTTTTGTTTATTTCCGCCCAGGCTTCTGCAGGTAAAGGACGGCTAAACCATTGTCGTAAATTGGTAAAACCTATTCATGATGCCCTCAAAGAAGCCAATAAAAAAGCCAAACAACAATATCTAGCAGATTTGGCTTATTACAACGCTCAAAAGAAAAGTAATTCAGAAGTGGAAAAGCCTGATGAGCCACCACTTCAGCTTTTATTTATACCTGCCAATAGCAGTGCCTCGGGAGCATTTCAATTATTAAATGACAATGACGGCCGTGGCTTACTATTCGAAACAGAAGGCGATACACTGGCCAATACTTTTAAAAGTGATTTCGGTAATTACTCCGATGGTTTTCGCAAAGCATTTCACCATGAAACCATTTCGTACTATAGAAAAACAGATCGCGAACTGGTTGACCTCGAAACTCCATGCATTTCTACTGTACTTTCTGGTACTCCCAAGCAAGTGCTTAATCTGATTCCAAGTGCAGAAGACGGCTTGTTTAGTCGATTTATGTTTTACCACATGAACACCAACCCCGCTTGGGCAGATGTCTTTTCGGGTAATACTGAAACGGGCTTAGATGACATTTTCTATGAAATGGGCAAAGAATATTTACAATTTTACGATACCTTAAAGGCTTCACCAAATATTCAGTTTCATTTAACTAAAGAACAGAAAGTTCATTTTAATGATTTCTTTCAGAAATTCTTTAATCAGTATTTTAGCCTCAAAGGCGAAGAATACATTGGTACCATTAGGCGTCTGGGTTTAATTACCTTCAGATTGGCCATGATTTTTTCGGTATTGCGTATGATGGACCTAGGCGAGTTTAACACCAAACTAATTTGTGAAGACCAGGATTACAAATCTGCCATAGCTATAGCTGAGACACTTGTGGTTCACGCTTCGCATATTTTTAGTCAATTACCCGAAAATGATAAGCCAGCCCGAAAACCCAATAAAAAAGAAAGGTTCTTTGATGCACTACCTGTACAATTTAATAGAAAGACCTATATGGAAACTGCTTACAAGCTAGGGATTTTGGACAAAACAGCCCAATCATATATTACTAGTTTCAAAAAAGATGGTCTATTGCACCACGATGTCAAAGATATGTACCTCAAAAATACTTAGGAAGTATAGGATTTGTAGGAATGTGCCAATTTTGTTCTCCAGAATTTAATAGCAATCCTGCATTTCCTAAATCTCCTGTTAAGTACTTCAATCAGAACAAAATCACAGTAAAGCATATGAAACTTATTTTAAACCATTTTTGACAAGTTTAAACTAAATGAAATTTTCATTAATTTTTAAACATTTTCGCCATTTTTTGCACAAATTCTTAGAAATCAGTCGTTTCCTGCTTTCTTTTCTTTTCTTATGTTTCGCTTTTTATTATTTTTGTAATGCACACTTTGCCTTAATATATTAAAGCATCATGTGCTTTTCTATACTATTTACATAAAACAATATTGAGATGACAACTTTAGAATTTAACGTGCTTACGTTTAACCATCTGGCAGGTGAACTCACTATCCATTTTTCAAATCAAGAGTACCCAGGCACCCAACGCATTTTTAACAAATTAGTTCCAGCAGAAGTATTGACCCATTTTGGGGAACAGGAGCATTATTACATGGACTTTGAGAATCCATTTCCTAACAGCATAGAAGTGTCTAAATTTCTTTGCCCACAGTTCGAAACTGTCAACAATGGGGCTGAGGAAGAGGAAAAAGTTTACATTCCAGATGCTTGTTTTAGTGGCTCCATTGTTAGGAGATATTACAACTTTCAAATCTATAAATACTTTCAATCAAAAAACATGTTGGTTAAGCCATCATTTATTAGTGATATTGAGGTTTGGGTTTTTCATAAAAACGAAAGTGATAAATTACATTGGCAATTCAAAAAATTCTCTCTAAAAGTTCAACTTGCCAAACTCTCCAAATCGCCCGAGTTGATTATTACTTATGAGGGTATTTCCAAAGTATTAAAGGAAACTTATTATAATCTTATACCAAAAGTCTCCCCAGATAGCTTCAACTGGTTTATTTTTGAAAGAAACTTCTTTAAATATGAGGATTTGCCAGAAATGGCAAAGAGAGAATCAGAAAAAGTACAAGTGGTTTTAAGACGTGAAATAGCAGTTGATTTAAATTATCCAGCCATTGCACCCGATAGAAGTAACAGATATGCTAAATCTCGTCAAGAGATTTTGGAGTTTCGTGCTAAATATCTACATAATGGTGAGTTTATTACTATTATACCTTCACTTTCTAAAGATTTCTTAAAAGTTAAACCAGCAAGAGTAGATAAAGTTTCTAGTAGTTCTAATCAACTGGTATTCGGCAACAAGAATCAAGGCATTGTCCCGAAGTCTGCCATGAGCGTATTTGGCCCTTTGGAAATTCCCAATGACAAACACATCAGTTTTTTTTATATTTATCATAAAGAAGACGAATCAGTTTTTCAAAAATTTGCAAGTTTTATGGCAGGTTTAGAGCCAGGTTTCAAGGGCTTTCAGAAGTATTGCCATTTAGGGTATCATTCCGATCATGCATTAAATATTGTTTTTGAAAATAGCACTAATCCACTTCGAGAAATCGAGATGGCGTTGTCGGATCAAAATAGATTTTCCTCAAATGTTCGTTACATCGCCTTTTATATAAGTCCCATTTCTAAACATACCACAGATTTATCACAACGAGAGGTATATTACAAGGTTAAGCAGTCCCTTCTCAATCGAGGAATAACCTCCCAAGCACTTGATAGCAAAAAGGTTTTCTCCGATACTTATCATTACAGTATGCCTAATATTTCCATTGCAGTTTTAGCAAAGTTAAATGGCATTCCTTGGAGATTAGCTACAACTATAAAAAATGAATTAATCGTCGGCGTTGGTGCTTTTAGAAACTCAGCTACAGATACACAATTCATTGGCAGTGCCTTCAGTTTTACAAACACTGGTGAATTTAACCAAATGGAGTGCTTCATGAAAAGCCAAACGGATGAGTTGGCAGGTTCAATAATACTCGCAGTAAGAAAATTTGTAAGTTTAAATACTGAAATCAAGAGGCTTATTATTCATTTTTACAAGAATATGAGTCAAGAGGAATTGAAACCCATAGAGGATGGACTTCGTGAGTTGGATGTTCATGTACCTGTCTATATAGTTTCAATAAACAAAACTGAATCTCGTGACTTAGTGGCTTTCGATACCTCTTGGCCAGAATTAATGCCACAGAGCGGTACGTACATTAATCTTGGACGTAACAAATACCTACTTTTTAATAATACTCGTTATTTTGATACTCACAATCCTTCTGAAGGATTTCCGTTTCCCATAAAATTGGCCTTTTTCTGCACAGACCAAGAAAAACTAAAAGGTTCTGGTATTATACAAGAACTTTTAGACCAGGTTTACCAATTTAGCCGAATGTACTGGAAATCTATCAGCCAGCAGAATTTACCTGTAACCATCAAGTATCCTTCCATGGTGGCCGAGATGGTACCTCACTTTGATGGCTATGAAATACCGATGTATGGAAAAAGCAATTTGTGGTTTCTCTAAAATAAAAAAAGGTCTGGCTCAATACGACCAGACCTTTCCCGCTACTAAATCCACACAACTTTGATGTAGATATAGACAATATTATTTAATTATTTATTTTCTCTACTTTGTTTTTTATAACATAACACAATTGAATTTTCAAAATGTCGAAAAATGTCCTTCAGAAATTAACATATTGTTTATATTATTTTTTTTTGTAAATATTGATATTTTGGAAGAAATTTTCTTGAAATTGTATGCAATAAATAACTAATTCTAAACATTTAACAATCCCCCCTTTCTAAATGATAACATTATCAAAAATTAAACAAGCTTATTATAAGCTTAAAGCACACATTTATCATGACTCCTCCGAATTATTCCAAAGAAACAAACTTGCTTTATTTGAATGTGGTGTTAAAGAATTTGAAAAATTTACTACTCCTGAAGTATATTCTAAAGATATATTGAATAACCTAGATGATAAATTAAACCTTCTAGCAGAGTTAATCAACAATAACCATGTTCATCATGGTTTTGAAAAATATCTCGATGAAATAAAATTATTGTATTTACCCAAACGGTTTGACAAAGGCCGCTCCCCAGATACTTTCCTCTCAAATCAAAGAGTTTCTAGTAAATATAATCTAGAAAAGGTTACGGTTTTTGCGGATTTTCCTATTGAATTGCATTTAGTAGGTATTCTTTGGTTAATGGAGTTTGGATACAAACTTGACAAAAAACTTGATGAAGCTTGTGTTGGTAACCGCTTAATTTTGAACAAAGACAAAGAAGGGAAAATTGTTGAAGGGAGTGCCTTATTCAAACCTTACTTCGTTCAATACCAAAAATGGAGAGACAATGCTGTAAATTCTGCAAAAAAATTATTAGAAGAGGGTTCTGATATTGCATTTATTAACCTAGATGTAAAGGACTATTTTTATTCGGTTAGACTTGACTTTGAAGAAATCGAAAAGGTAATTTTTGAAAAAAACAGGGACCAAAAAACCAGTAATAACCTTCATGATATTTTCAAAAAAATCCACTCTATATACACCTCCAAAATTAAGGATTTGGATTACCCCCATAAGCCAGATATTGATCTAGATAAATCAATATTAAATATTAAAGAGGGACAAAATGTACTACCAATAGGATTTGCACCATCCTATGTATTGGCAAATTTTTATTTACATGATTTCGATAAACGTCTAAAAAGAACTATTCCAAATTCTTATTTTGGCAGATACGTTGACGACATTATTATTGTCTTGAAAGATCCTTGCATTAATCCAGATAACATTTGCAATGAAGTCGATTTTAGTTTTTCTAAATACTTGAAAATTGAAAAAAAGAATGAGGAATCAATTTCTTTCGCTATTTCAGAGGAACAATTTCAAAATGATTATCGTGTTTCAAAATCTTCTCGTTTTATTTTAAAACACCTATACCCAATAGTAAAACTAGTTGATTTGCCCAAAGAATTTAAAAAACAAAAAGATGATAAAGAAATAGAATGTTGCACTTCTTCAATCCCTAAATCAATTTTTAAAATAACATGTTTTGAAACTTTATTTATTCAACCTGAAAAGACGTTAGTCTATTATTTTGATAAAAATGAATCAATTGCGGTTATTGATAAATTAAAAAAAGAATTAAATGATAGAGCAAGTGAATTTAGAGACATTCCAGAGGATAAAGAAGTTGACTTAAATTTTGATGACCAAGCTTACCATTTAGTATTCGATGGTACAGAAGGTAAGATGAGAACACTAAAGGACTATCAAGAAAATAGATATGGACTAAGTATTTTTCTAGCTCAAAGAATCTTTTCAGCATTAAAAAAAGCATCCTCCATTGACGATGGCGAAAGAGAAAAGATTTTAAATTTATTTAAAGGACTGAACAATTTGGAATATTTTCATCTTTGGGAAAAAATATTTACCTACTTTTTGGTTTACAATGATCACAATGGTTTTTTAAAATTCTTTAAACATACTTTTGAGCAAATACTTATTCTAAAAAACTCAGATGGAAAATTAGGTTCATCTCAAATTGAGGTTAGTCGAGTGGCTATGTCTCTTTACGATTATTTCAAAGTATCTTACCAACTGGCTATTTCGTTGAATCCTAATTTTATACTCAACTCTAAAATTAAAACCGAATTAGAGTTATTCAACAACTATATGGAATTAAACCATTTGTGGGTTTTTCTAGATAGTCCAGAAAGCATTAAAAATAACTCGTTTAGATTTCGATGGAGCAATCTTCTAAGACATCAGTATGTAGCCCATCCTATCTTAAATTTTTCAGAATTGTTGGAGTCTTGGAGTGATTTCAATCTTATTGCCCGTGATTTCCCAAAAATAGAGGATTCAGAGAAATGCTCCTTAGTCGCTGAAAAGATGAACCTTTCACCAAGAAGGGTAAAATTTTGGGAATGTTGCATCGGGGCTGCAAATAATTTAATTCATATGGATCTAGATAAGTGGGAAATAGGTAGTAATGGTAGGCACGTAACAAATAGCACTTTCCAATTATATAGTCAGAATCAACTAAATCATGCCAAAGAATATTATAAGAAAATTAATAAAAATCACATACCATCATCATCTTCCATATACGAAAAGCTATTCGAAATTAAGTCTACATTAGAAAATGACGGAGATAAGAACTTCCCAATTGAGACAGAATTACATATATCACAAAAGGATAAATTTCAAAGGAAAGTTTCAATTGCATTGGCAAATACCAACGTTTCTGAGGCTAATATTGAATCTAGTATAAAAGGTGATCCAAATCTTTCGAATGTTAGATACCAATCTCTTGCTAAATTATTGAATCAAGCAAGACGTGAGAAAGTAGATATGTTTCTACTACCAGAATCCTATTTACCATATGCTTTAGTTTCTATTTTGGCAAAGTATTCTGAAAAGAATCAATTCGCCATAGTTTCAGGATTAGAGCATTGGAATATTAATGACATTTGTTTTAATTTTATAGTTTCTGTTATCCCAATAGAAATTGATGGTGTTAAAGATTCAATCGTTTTATACCGTTTGAAAAATCATTATGCTCATATTGAGGAGTTAATTATTAGAGGGTTTGGATATAAGGTGCCAAAACCACGTCATTCATATGATTTAATAAACTGGAAAAATCTTTATTTTACCTCTTATTACTGCTTTGAATTTGCAGATACCCATCACAGAAGTTTATTTAAATCCAAAGTTGATATGCTAATTGCTTCAGAGTGGAACAAAGACACTCCATATTTTTCAAATATTGTAGAATCATTATCTCGTGATATGCATTGTTATATTGCACAAGTAAATACTTCTCAATTCGGTGATTCAAGAGTCACAAAGCCGTCAGAGACGGCTACCAAAGATATTTTAAAATTAAAGGGAGGTAAAAATGATACAATAATTGTAGGAGAAATTGATATTACAAAACTTAGGGAGTTTCAACTTAAACATTTTGAAAGAACCCAATTTGACAATGATAAATCTTTTAAACCCCTACCTCCTGACTGGAACTTCGACGATGTTAAAACAAGAATTGAGAACGGATGGTTTGTGGAAGACTTATCTGTGCCTATATTCTAATCAAAGAAAACGTTTTTTTGAAAATCAAAAAGATAATGGGGCATGTAAAGTTTTCACAAAAACTTTGAAAAAAATTAAAGTAGTTGTTTACTTATTATTTATTAGTAGTTTCTCTAAAATAAAAAAAGGTCTGGCTCAAAACGACCAGACCTTTCCCGCTACTAAATCCACACAACTTTGATGTAAATTTATTGAAGATTTTGCTAAAACCAAATTTCGTTACGAACTTTTTCCTATTTTCGGGCAATTCAAAATTGGGTAAATATCTTTTTCACCAAGATCTAATTTAATTCAGATTCAATTTGCTTTTTACTATAATTACAAAAAAAACTTCTTAATACGCACATGTTAAATTAACTTAGCACCTAACCATTTAACTTACGATCCGTGATTTACCTCATTTTTGATACAAATATTTGGCTATACTTAGCTAATGGGTATGACTCAGAGAAGAAAGATTTCCCAAAAGGTATCTTTTCAAATCATCATTTTGAGTTACTTGAAACCCTAAAGGAGAATGTATTAAACAACAATTTTAAAATCCTTGTAAATGATATTATTTTAAAGGAGTGGCATCGAAATCAAAAATCGTCAGAATCCCTTCTGAAATTAGTTTGGAATCGTAAATCTGAAATTCAAAAATCAAAAAAACGCTCAACGCATTTATACCCAAAGAAGACAAAAAAGAATTCGAGGAACTAATTAAGAAAGCTACCAATAATGTTGAAACCTTAATCACAAGAAACAAAGACCATATAAAGCAAGTTGAAGATTTTCTAAAAAATGAATGTATCGTTATTCCAATTTCAGATGAAATCAAGGTTAAAGTGACTGATTTACGTTTGGCGAAATCTACAGCTCCGTTTACTACTAATAAAGATAATTTTTTAGATGCTCTAATATTATATAGTTCAGCTGAGTATTTAAAAGATAAATTGTCATTGGATTTTGCAAGAGCAATTTTTGTATCAAATAATTATCTGGAATTTGCTACAAAAGACAACGATAAAGAATTTCATCCTGATATACTAAACATAATCGGTGAAACTGATTTAACCTATAACCGACACTTAAAGAATGTTGTTAGTTTATCTGAGGACCTAATTGCCGAAATGGATTATTTTCTTAACTACAAAATAGAAAACTATGACTTTTACTGTCAATCCTGTGAAGAAAACCAATATTACAGCCCTGGTGGTAATTTTGACTCTCAAATTAGAGTCTCTGATGATAGAGATGAATTTGATGACCCCAATCAGCTTAAACTATTTGAGTTTGATGAGATAAATGTTAAAAATTTCCCACATCTTAAATTTGTAAACAAGGGGAAATGCTTTTTTTGTGGAGAAACACACATTTGTTGTCCTGAATGCTCAAACGTAATGATTGACCCTGACGATTCGAGGGAAGACATGAAAACCGTTGCCAATGAAAAAGGTTTTAATTTTGAATATTTGCACGATGCCGACCAAAAAATATCGTTTGCTTACGGTGCAATTGTCAATACGCATACGGTGATTTTGGTAAAAGAAAAAGGTGTTTACAAAATCGCCTACATCGGTGCAATTGATGATAATAGAGACGAAACCAAGATAACAACCAAATATGTTGAAACTGCCATCGCTTCGATTTTGGCAAAAGAAGAAATAAAAACCAAGACCAGTATTGCCAAAGGCTGTACGATTACTTATCGTAAATAAATAAAAATCTCATTATATACACTATAATGAGATTTTTTTAAATAGTTATTTAAGGATTTGCTTAAATAATTAATATATTTGTTACGTAATTCAAAACCATTAAATGGATAATCAAGAAATAAGTTGCATTAGAGCTTTTGCCGACCAAGTTCAGATTTACAACTGTAAGCAACAACTCAAAGTTGCCGAAAACTCATTTGCTAATCTTGCCCAAGTGCTAAATTTAGCAGGAAATGAAGTGCGTTTGAAAATTCTGTTTCTACTTAACCAAGAAAATGAACTTTGTCCTTGTGATATTTCTGATATTTTAGAAATGAGTGTACCTGCTGTTTCCCAGCATCTTCGTAAACTCAAAGATGCAAACCTTATTCAGTTTCGTAAAGTTGGGCAAACGATTTTTTATTCTCTAAAACCCAATCATTTAAAGGTAATAGAACCACTATTTCAGCATATTCAGCAAGCCGAATTAGCATTATGAAAACTACCACTTCGCTTCCAAATTTAAGTATTATTACAGCTTTGGCATCCTCATTGTGCTGTATTATGCCTGTTTTGGCTATTTTGGCTGGCACAACTGGCATTGCTTCCACTTTTTCGTGGCTCGACCCTGCAAGACCTTATTTTATTGGCTCAACAGCATTGATTTTAGGGTTGGCTTGGTATAAAAAACTAAAAACACAAAAACAAACAAGCGGCGAATCGCTCAATTGCAATTGTGAAACAGATAGTAAAGTATCATTTTTACAAACTAAAACATTTTTAACCATGATAACTATTTTGTCAATTTTACTCTTATCCTTTCCAAGTTACTCTCATTTATTTTTTCAAAAAACTGATAATAAAGTTACGATAAACCAAGCGGTGAAAAGCCAAAAAATTGAGTTTATAATTAGTGGTATGACCTGTACAGGATGCGAAGTTCATGTGAAATCTGAAGTCAGTAAATTAAAAGGGATTATAATAGTACAAGTCTCGTATGAAAAAGGGAATGCAATTGTGGAATTTGATAACAAAAAAACAAATATTAAAGAAATCACAAAAGCAATTAATTCAACAGGTTACAAAGTTGTGAATCATAAAAATATATTTTAATGGTAAATATTAGTTTAGAATCAGAAATAACTTGTCCTAATTGTGGACACAAAAAATTAGAAATAATGCCAACTGATGCTTGCCAATATTTTTATGATTGTGAAAAATGTAAGCAAGTTTTAAAGCCACTTAATGGAGATTGTTGTGTTTTTTGTAGCTATGGAACTGTACCATGTCCGCCAATTCAACAAGACGCTAAATCGTGCTGTGGGGTGTAAAAAATAGAATTTGATTCTCAAAAGTTAAATAGAATCCAATTCTATATATCAAAATATATTTCCTTTTTGACTCCCTGTTGCACTTGTTTTTTGCATACTTTTGCTGTATGAAAATCCTTTCATTCATATTATCCATGTACGTACTTATACTTTCGTGTCTGCCTTGCGGAGATGTGGAAGACTGTAAAGTAGTGGATAATGACAAAATAGCTTTTTCAGAAACCAATCATACTAACCACCAAGAAGATACTGAAACTTGTTCACCTTTCTGTATTTGTGCTTGTTGTGGTACAAATATTGTCTTAAATTTTTCATTTTCCCCTCTCATTTCAGAGATAGCACAATGTTTTTTATCTGAAAAAGGGAAAATCAATTTCTACAATACTTCTTTTATTTCTGATTTCTACGGAAACATCTGGCAACCGCCCAAAATCTAATTCTTGAAAATTATTGCCATTTCTACTTGCTGATATTTTACTCAGCAGGATTCTTTGCTTATGGCTATCTATGAATTTTTTCAAAATTAGATTTAAAATATGTTAGATAAAATCATCCATTTTTCTATCCATAATAAATTTATTGTGGGTCTATTTACTTTGGCTTTGGTATTAGTTGGTATTTATAATTTAAGCCGACTGCCCATTGATGCCCTGCCCGACATTACCAATAATCAGGTACAAGTTATTACTACCGCTCCTACTTTGGCAACTCAAGAAGTGGAACAGTTTATTACTTACCCCATCGAACAAACGATGAAAACGATTCCTAAAATCGTAGAAATGCGTTCTTTAAGTCGTTTCGGATTAAGTGTAATTACCCTTGTTTTTGAGGAAAACGTAGATATTTATTGGGCAAGACAACAAATGAGCGAAAAGCTAAAAGATGCTGAAAGGCTTATTCCCAAAGGAGCAGGAATCCCCGAATTAGCCCCCATCACTACTGGACTGGGAGAAATATATCAATATGTAATTTATGCAAAAAAAGGTTATGAAAGTCAATACGATGCTTCAAAACTACGAAGCATTCAAGATTGGATAGTCAAACCACAATTGCTTGGTACGGCAGGAATTGCCGAAGTTACAACCTTGGGAGGTAGCCTAAAACAATACGAAATTGCAGTGCAGCCCGACCGACTGAAAAGTATGAATACCACCATCACTGATATTTTTGAGGCTCTCGAAAAAAACAACGAAAATACAGGGGGTGCATACATCGACAAACAACCTTATGTTTACTTTATCAGAGCTTTGGGCATGGTAAAAACTATTGCTGACATTGAAAAAATAGTAGTTAAAACCAATAATGGAATACCCATTCTGATTCGTGATGTGGCAAAAGTGCAAGAAGGGTCAGCTTTGAGATATGGAGCTGTAACCAAAGACGGTAAGGGCGAAGTAGTTGGAGGAATGGTACTGATGCTCAAAGGCGAAAACTCATCAGCGGTAGTTAATCGAACAAAGGCGAAGGTTGAACAAATCAGAAAATCATTGCCCGAAGGTGTTTCTCTTGAACCATTCATAGACCGTACAAAATTGGTAAATAATGCCATTGGAACGGTAGAAACCAACCTTTTAGAAGGTGCTTTAATTGTCATTTTTGTATTGGTTTTGCTTTTGGGAAATTGGCGAGCTGGCTTGGTGGTGGCTTCTGTTATTCCATTGGCATTGCTTTTTGCCGTAATAATGATGAACTTATTTGGTGTAAGTGGCAATTTGATGAGTTTAGGTGCAATAGATTTCGGTTTGATTGTAGATGGTGCTGTAATCATTGTAGAAGCCGTCATTCACCGATTGCATCTAAACAAAGAAGGAAGGCTCACGGCTAAACAAATGGATGAAGAAGTTTTACAGGCATCAACAAAAATCAGAAGTAGTGCTGCTTTCGGTGAGATTATTATTTTGATTGTTTATCTACCCATTTTGGCATTGGTTGGCACAGAAGGCAAGATGTTTAAACCAATGGCTCAAACCGTTTCGTTTGCTATTTTGGGGGCATTCATTTTGTCTCTCACGTATGTTCCGATGGCTTCTGCTTTGTTTTTAAGCAAAAATATTAGTCATAAAAAGAATGTTTCAGATAAAATAATTGATTTTATATATCGCTTCTACCAACCTATTTTGGACAAAGCCTTGCAATTAAAAACCATCATATTAAGTGCTTCTATTGTTTTATTTATTATAGCCTTGTTTGTTTTCAGCAGAATGGGTGGCGAATTTATTCCCACTTTGGAAGAAGGAGATTACGCTATCAATTTCAGAAACGCAAATGGAAGTTCTTTAAGTAAAACCATCGAAACTTCTACAAAATTAGAGAAAATACTCAAAGCTAAGTTTCCCGAAGTAGTGGAAGTGGTTTCAAAAATTGGTTCTGCAGAGATTCCAACTGACCCCATGCCCATTGAAACGGCGGATATGATTGTAATTCTAAAACCGAAGAAAGAGTGGAAAAGCAGCAAAGATTTCTATGAATTGGCGAATATGATGAAAGAAGAAATGGAACAAATACCAGGGGTAGGTTTTGAGGTTTCTCAGCCGATTCAGATGCGTTTTAATGAATTAATGACGGGCGTTAGAAGCGATATTGCCATTAAGATTTTTGGAGAAGATTTAGAAAAATTGGCAGCAACAGCCAATAGCACGATTGGATTGATTGGAAATATCGAAGGAGTTGCCGACATCAAAGCCGAACAAGTAACAGGCATGCCACAAATTACAGTACGTTATAACCCCGACAAATTGGCATTATATGGCTTGAATGTAGGTGATTTGAATAAAGTTGTACGTACTGGTTTTGCAGGGCAAGCCACAGGCACAGTTTATGAAGGTGAAAAACGTTATGATTTGGTAGTGAGGCTCGACAAAGATTTTCGTCAGGATATTTCTAATGTGAAAAATATATTTGTAAGCCTACCCAATGGCAACCAAATTCCTTTGGAGCAAGTAGCCGACGTAAATTTTGAACAAGGGCCTGCACAAATAAGTCGTGAAGATGGCAGGCGTAGAATTGTGATAGGTCTGAATGTGCGTGGACGTGATGTGAAAAGCGTAGTAAACGACATACAAGCAAAATTGGATGCCAAACTCAAACTCCCCGAAGGCTACTATGTAACCTACGGTGGTCAATTTGAAAACTTGGTAGAAGCCAACAAACGCCTTGCAGTAGCTGTACCCGTAGCTTTGCTCTTGATTTTTGTATTGCTCTATTTCACTTTTAATTCCATAAAACAGTCTATATTGATTTTTACTGCCATTCCACTTTCTGCCATTGGAGGTGTTTTTGCCCTTTGGTTACGTGGAATGCCATTCAGTATTTCGGCAGGCATTGGTTTTATTGCTTTGTTTGGCGTGGCAGTTTTGAACGGAATTGTATTGATTGGATATTTCAATCAACTTAAAACCGAAGGTTATGATAATGTTTTAGAGAGAATCAAGGAAGGAACAAAAGTACGTTTACGACCTGTGGTAATGACTGCTGCCGTAGCCTCATTAGGTTTTTTACCTATGGCTTTGAGTAGCGGTGCTGGTGCAGAAGTACAAAAACCTTTGGCTACTGTTGTGATTGGTGGTTTAATTACGGCAACATTGCTCACCTTAATTGTATTACCAATTTTGTATTTGCTATTTGAAAAAGGGATAAAAAAGCCCAAAGTTCCCAAAATTGCGTCTATCATAATTTTGGGGTTCTTGTTTTCGGGTGGCTTTGCTCATGCTCAAACACCACTTAGTTTACAGCAAGCCATAGATTTAGGAACAAAAAATAATAGTTTAGTACAAGCCAATGAATTGGCAGTCAAGGTGCAAAATCAGCTAAAACCAACGGCAAAGGAGCTTCCCAAAACCAATGTAAGTGCCATGTTGGGGCAGTACAATACCCGAAGTTTTGACCAAAATTATAGCATTTCGCAAGGATTTAGCCCTTTTCAGTTTCAAGCAAAAAAAATACTTATCAATGAAAACATCAAAAGTAGTGAGCTGAAATTGATAATAACTAAACACGACATTGCTTTTCAGATTCGCCATTCTTGGAATACCATTTTGTATTTGATGGCAATTAATCAATTATTGGCTAAGCAAGATGATTATTTGCAACAATTTGTAAAAGCAGCAAATCTAAGACTCAAAACTGGTGAAAGTACATTGTTAGAAAAAACAACTGCCGAAACCAAGCAACAAGGGTTAGTTCAAGTCAGAAAGCAGAATGAAAGTTTGATTTTAAGTGAAAAAATTAGACTAAAAAACATTTTGAATATTAAAGACGACTTTACAATTGTCGAAACCGACTTTTTTCCGTCAAAGGCGATTATATCAGATACTAATTTTATCAATCAAAACCCTGTTTTAGCATTGGCAATACAACAAATTACGATAGCTTCGGCAAACAAAAATGTTGAAAAAGCTCTCGCAAAACCTGAGTTTTCGGCTGGATATTTTTTACAATCGCTCACAGGCATTCAAGAGATTGCTGATAAAACTGTTTTCTTCAACGGTGTTCCTCGTTTTCAAGGTGTGAGTTTGGGTATGAGTATTCCAATTTTCACTAAAGCCACTAAAGCTCGCATTCAAGCATCAGAAACCGAAATTCAAGTCCAACGAAAAAGTTCAGAATATCTCAAAAATCAACTGAATAGCCAACTTTTGCAGCAAATTCAAGAGCAAAAAAACAATCAATCTTTGATGGATTATTATGTACAATCTGCTTTGCCTAATGCTGAAATAATCACAAAAAATGCTACAAAAGCCTATCAAAGTGGAGAAGTAGGTTATGTAGAATATCTACAAAGTTTAGAAACTGTGTTAAACATTCAGCAAAACTATTTGCACGCAATCAATGCTTTCAACCAAAATACAATCAATATTCAATATTTGTTAAACAATTAATTTTAAGCAAATGAAAATCAATCATCAATATAAATTTTTATTAGTTATATTCAGTTTGTTTCTTTTCGTTTCTTGCAATAAAAAAGCCGCAGAAACAGTAACAGAAGAAGAACACCACGACGAAACTGGTGTAGTCGAATTGACACCCATGCAAGTAAAATCAGCTCAAATAGTTTTCGGAATTTTTGAAAAGAAAAACCTAAGTGAAGTTATCACAGCCAATGGATACACCAAACTTCCCCCTCAAAATCAAGCTGATGTTTCGGTTTTTTTGGGTGGAATTATCAAAACAATTGCTGTTATTGAGGGGCAATTTGTAAAAAAAGGGCAGACATTGGCAACATTTCAGAGCATGGAATTCAACAATATTCGTTTAGCAAAAGCCAAATTGACCGAAGAATTGCAGCAAGCCAAAGTAAGCAAAGATTTTTTAGAGTTGGAATTTGCTCGTCAGAAAGAATTGAGCGATGAAAATGTAACGGCAAAAAAAACCTTTCAAAAAATCAATACTGAGCTTGAAACAATCAAGAATAAAATCAAAAATACTGAAAATCAAATAATTATTTTAGACCAAAACCTTTCGCTGGGTGGTAATGACAATGCTTCAATACTTTCTATTGTAGCTCCTATTTCGGGCTATATAACAGAAGTGAAAGTGAAAATTGGGAGTAGTATTTCAGCTAATAATACATTATTCTCCATTGTAGATAATTCTAAAATGCACGTTGATTTGTTGGTTTATGAAAAAGACCTATTCCGTATAAAAGTAGGGCAAAGTGTTCGGTTTGTTTTGACTAATCAAGGAAACCAAGAAATTATCGGACGGATTTTTAGTGTTGGAAAGGCTTTTCAAAATGAATCAAAATCAGTGGCAGTTCATGCCGACATCAATAATTCTACGATTGGACTGATTCCAGGAATGTATGTCAATGCCTTAATTGATATTGGTAAAAATGATGTAGAAACTTTGCCAATAGATGCTATTGCCAAAGCTGAAGGTAAGGAGTTTATTTTTATTCAAGAAGAACATGATGAAGAGCCAAAGAGCAAAGGACAAGAGGTTGATACGGGTGTTCATTTCAAGCGAATTGAAGTGAAAACAGGAACAACTCAATTGGGGTTTGTGCAAGTAACGCCTTTGCAAGAAATACCTGCTGGAGCAAAAATAGTGGCAAAAGGTGCTTACTATTTGCAATCTACTATGTCGAATTCGGAAGGCGGTGATGAGCATAATCACTAATTTGTTTTTTTAATTTTAAAATTCAGAACAATGGAACATAAACACATTTATGACAAGGACGGCAAACAACTTTGTTGTACGCAAGAAGAAAAAATCAATATGGTAGCCAATAAACAATTAAAGAAAGAACACAAAGAGGTAGGTTGTTGTGCAATTGATGAACCAAAACACGATGAGCATACCGATGATGATGGACACGGCCATTCGGGAGGAAATGAAAGCACTTTCAAAATGTTTTTGCCAGCCATCATTAGCTTGGCTTTATTACTCATTGCCATTGCATTAGATAATTATTTCCCTCAATCGTGGTTTACAGGTTGGGTTCGGATTATTTGGTATGGTGTTGCTTACTTACCTGTTGGTTTTCCCGTGCTAAAAGAAGCAATAGAAAGCATTGGTAAAGGAGAAATCTTTTCTGAATTTTTGTTAATGAGCATTGCCACCATCGGAGCATTTGCCATTGGCGAATATCCCGAAGGTGTAGCAGTGATGTTATTTTATTCGGTAGGGGAGGTTTTTCAAGGATTGGCCGTAAAAAGAGCCAAGGCCAATATTAAAAGTTTGCTTGATCAAAGACCTGATGAGGTTACGATTTTGCAAAACAATGTAGCCACCACCATCAAAGCAGGCTTAGCAAAAATTGGAGATATCATTCAACTAAAGCCAGGTGAAAAATTAGGATTAGACGGTGAATTACTGTCAGAGACGGCATCCTTCAATACCGCAGCACTTACAGGCGAGAGCAAGCCTGACACCAAAGCCAAAGGCGAAACGGTGTTGGCTGGAATGATAAATCTCAATACTGTTTCTCAAGTAAAAGTTACGACTGACTATAAAGATAGCAAATTGAGCAAAATCTTGGAAATGGTGCAAAACGCCACAGCTCAAAAAGCACCAACAGAGCTTTTTATTAGGAAATTTGCAAAAATCTATACACCGATTGTGGTGTTGTTGGCTGTCTTAATTACAGTTTTGCCGTACTTTTTCGTAGAAAATTATCAGTTTAGCCAATGGCTTTACCGAGCTTTGGTTTTCTTAGTTATTTCATGCCCTTGTGCTTTGGTTATTTCAATTCCTTTGGGCTATTTTGGTGGAATTGGTGCAGCCAGCAAGAATGGTATTTTGTTCAAAGGAAGTAACTTTTTAGACATTATCGCCAATATTCAAAACGTGGTGATGGACAAAACAGGTACAATGACTGAAGGGGTGTTTAAAGTACAAGAAGTTATCATAAAGCAAGATTTTAATAAAGATGAAATCTTAAAAATGGTCAATGCCTTGGAAAGTCAAAGTACACATCCAGTGGCTACTGCCATTCATAATTTTGTTGGAGAGATTGACTTGACCATCGAACTGAAAAATGTAGAAGAAATTTCAGGACATGGACTTAAAGCAGAAGTCAATGGCAAAGAATTATTAGTAGGCAATTTCAAATTTATGGATAAATTTTCAATCGCTTATGATATTGACCCAACAACCATTGTTTATACCCTTATTGCCATTGCTTATGATAAAAAGTTTGTGGGCTACCTCACTATTGCCGATAGTATCAAAGAAGATGCCCAAGAAACAGTAAATAAGCTGAAAGCATTAGGAGTAAATACCACCATGCTCAGTGGCGACAAAAGTAATGTTGTGAAATTTGTTGCGGATAAATTGGGAATAATAAATTCGTTTGGAGATTTGTTGCCTGAAGACAAAGTGAACAAAGTAAAAGAACTCAAAGCCTTAAACCAAACGGTAGCTTTTGTGGGTGATGGTGTAAACGATGCTCCAGTGGTGGCTCTCAGTGATGTGGGCATTGCTATGGGTGGCTTAGGCAGCGATGCCACCATTGAAACGGCAGACGTAGTAATACAAGACGATATGCCTTCAAAAATACCTATGGCTATAAATATAGGAAAACAGACCAAGAAAATTGTTTGGCAAAACATAGTATTGGCTTTTGGTGTCAAAGCTATCGTATTGGCACTTGGGGCAGGCGGTTTAGCCACGATGTGGGAGGCCGTTTTTGCAGATGTGGGAGTTGCACTTTTAGCAATTTTGAATGCTATTAGGATTCAGAATATGAAGTTTTAGCAATTGAATTTGCCGATTTTTCAAATCGACCTAGTTCACGCTTTGGCATTAATCTAGGTCGATTTTTCTTTAGTTTTAGACAATTTTTCCATTAAATAAATATTTTCATAGAAAACTTTTTTATTTTTGCTCGTTGTTTTTATTCAAATGACTAATTTTTTCAAAATACTGTTCGCACTTGTAATCCTATGGACTTCGTTTAGTTCATTAGACGCTGTGGCTTGCGGTAAAATGAAAGATACTTCTGAAAAAAAGTCTTGTTGTAAATCTGGAAAGAAGGACTGTTGTAAAACAAAAAAAGTAGCTGAAAATCAAAAAAAACATGATGATTGTGGTGGAAAGTGTACCCATCCATCTTGCAAATGTGGGGTTTTGTTAACCCTTACAATAATACCATCGACTTTAGATATCCAATACGATTTCCAATTTTTGTACAAAGAAATTTCGATTTCTTTCCTTCACGTTTCAGATACAACCGCTGGTTTTTACAGCAATTGGCAACCTCCAAAAATAAGCTGATTCATTCTTCTCATGGGATAATTACGTCTTTTTGAGACTGTTAACCCTTTTTTTTTACATTATTTTAATTTTTTCAAATGAAATCAATACCAAAAATATTGATAACAATCTTTATATTGTTGTCAGTTGTAGCATGTAAAGCTCAAATAAAAAATGCATTATCAGAAACTGTTAAAATTTATGGAAATTGCGAAATGTGTGAGGCAACCATTGAAAAAGCTGGCAACGTAAAAAAAATCGCAGAAGTAGATTGGAACGAAGAAACCAAAATGGCTACGCTTACTTTTGATTCAAAAAAGACCAATCGAGATGAAATTTTAAAAAGGATTGCTTTAGCTGGCTATGACAGCGACAGCTATCTCGCTCCGCTTGATACTTATTCCCAGCTCCCTTCTTGTTGTCAATATGAAAGGAAAGTAAAGTTGACGGAAAACAAAGAATCTGTTGGAGCCACAGTTTCTAAAACTGACATGCATGACCACTCGGACATGCCGGCACAGAAGCAGGAAATACAAACTTTGAAAGCAGTTTTTGATAATTATTTTGCTTTAAAAGATGCTTTGATAAAAACAGATGGAGGGTTAGCATCAAACAAAGCTGGTGAACTTTTATCCGCAATCTCAGCTGTTAAAATGGAAAAACTTACCGCTGAAGAACATACTGTTTGGATGAAAGTGGTGAAGGATTTGGGTCTTGATGCAGAGCATATTGCCGATACAAAAGACCCAAGTCATCAGAGAGAGCATTTTATACCGCTTTCAAAAAACATGTATCAGCTCATAAAAGTATCAAAGCAAGCATCGCCTGTTTATTATCAATTCTGCCCCATGGCCAACGACGGAAAAGGAGCCAATTGGCTTAGCAAAGAAAATTCCGTGAAGAACCCATATTATGGTTCTATGATGTTAACCTGCGGTAGCACAATAGAAACCATAAAATGAAACATTCATGACTAGGACTTTAGACACACTGGGAAATGATTATTTCTTAGCGTCAAAGCGTCTTAGCAGTAAATTATAAACATATGAAACGAAAAGATTTTTTAAAAACCTTAGGATTTGGTTCAGCGAGTTTGCTCACATCTGCTGGCGTTTTGTCCTCGTGCATGAGCGGCATGAACCATGGCGATGCCGTTGTTCCTCAAGTAAATACCGGATTGTTTATTAATCCTTTAAAAATCCCCAAAACAGTTTCTGGAAATACATCTTTAGTAACTCAAAATACTTCAGAGGCTCTTTTGTCGGCATCAAAAGTAAATGTGCTAGGTTATGGAGAGGGCATTTTAGGACCCACCATTAGGGTAAAAAAAGGAGATAATGTAAATATCAATTTGCTCAATAAGTTATCAGATCATTCGAATATCCATTGGCATGGCCTTAAAATCCCTGCCGACATGGACGGGCATCCCGACCAAATGGTGATGTCAAATGAGTCCTTCAATTATAAATTTTCTGTCAACCAGCAGGCTGGACTCAATTGGTATCATCCACATGTGCACAAATCTACTGCGGTGCAAGTTACGCAAGGATTGGCGGGGCTTTTTATAGTGGAGTCGGACGAAGAAAAGTCATTAGCTTTGCCAAGTGGAGAATTTGAAGTACCACTGATAATTCAAGACAAAAGAATAGCAAGCGATGGTACAATAAAATATAGCCCGACCATGATGGAAATTATGTCGGGTTATTTGGGAGAAAATATACTGGTCAATGGCACACATAAACCATTTTTAGATGTTTCCACCCGTTTTTACAGATTCAGGATTTTAAATGGTTCCTCTGCAAGAATTTATAATTTAAGTCTAAGTAATTCGGCTGAATTTTATGTGATTGGTTCGGATGGCGGAATTTTGCCTCAGCCAGAAAAAGTAAAAAATGTCATTTTGGGTTCGGGCGAAAGGTTAGATATTCTGGTAGACTTTTCGACAATGAAAGTCGGAGAGGTGGTTTCCCTAAAAAGCGAGACATTTTTTACAATGGGAAACGCCCAAGGCAATCAACCTTTTGACATCTTGGCTTTTAATATTAAACGTCAAGAAAACAATACCTTCAAGCTGCCGAGTACTTTAATTCCAGTTCCGAAACTTCCTTCGACTAGCATTAAAAGGGTTTTTACGCTGAAAATGGATATGATGAGCAGTGATGGAATGCATAAAATTAACGGGAAGGTTTTCAAATCTGGAAGGATAGACGAGACAGTTACACTTGGGTCAACAGAGATATGGGAATTTGATAATTCTACTGGAGATGAGGCTCATCCCATGCATATTCATGGTGTAATGTTCCAAGTTGTTGCTCGAATGGGTGGAAGGAATGTCATTCTACCGCATGAAAAAGGATGGAAAGACACAGTTCTTGTAGCTCCCGGTGAGAAAGTCCAAGTCGCAATGACATTTGAAATTAGTGGAAAATTTGTTTTTCATTGCCATAATCTTGAACATGAAGATGATGGCATGATGTTAAATTTTGAAGTAAAATGAAAATTTTTATTAAAAATATGGTTTGCCCACGCTGCATTTTAGTAGTAAAAATGGAATTGGATAGACTATCTATCAATTACACTAATGTAGACTTTGGTGAAATAGATTTGGCTAATGAACTTAATGAGAAACAAATGAATGAATTAGAAAGTGTTTTGAATGAATTAGGTTTCGAAATATTGAATGATAAAAAAAACAAGATGGTGGAGAATGTGAAGATTTTAATTGTTAAACTCATTCATGAACAAGATAATAACCTTAGAATAAACCTGTCTGATTATTTGTCATCCAATTTAGGGGTGGAATACCATTCACTAACTTCATTATTTTCTGAAATAGAGGGTTATACAATTGAACAATTTTTTATTTCACAAAAAATAGAAAAAGTAAAGGAATTGTTGGTTTATAATGAATTGACATTAAGTGAAATTGCCTTTCGTTTAAATTATAGTAGTGTAGCACATCTTAGCAATCAATTTAAAAAAACAACAAAGCTGACCCCATCTGAATTTAAAAGATTGGGAAATCATAAAAGGAAATCTATTGGTATTATTTAGAAAATACTAGGGCGAAAAAGTTGTAACTATTATGTAAAATTGTGTAACACAATAGCCGATTAAGAATAATACTTTTACATCATAAATCAAAAAAAACAAATGAAAAAATTCAAAAAATTAATATTGATGGTTATAGTAACCGTTTCTATTATTCCTTTTTTTGCAAAAGCACAGGAAGGTAATTATAAGCACCCCATCATGAGTATTGACTCAAAAGGTAAAATTGAACGGGGTGGGGTAGTGATCGGTCAAATCACTAAAGACAATGTAATCAATGATGCTAAAGGAAACAAAATTGCTTATGTGGATGGCCAAGGAAATTTGGTTGATGCCAAAGGAAAATTGATGGGTCGAAGGGGGAAAGATGGGAAAACGTACCATAATGTTAATGGTGATTTGACAATCAGTGTTAAAGACAATGGAAAAACTTGTAATGTATTTGATGGAAATGGAGATAAGATTGGTAACATTCATTCCAGCTATAAGGGCATGGCCTGTGTTTTATATTGTTTTCAAAACGATATGGTCATGAAAGATCACTCAAAAATGAAAGATGCAAAATATGCCTGCCCAATGCACCCTGAAGTTACTGGAATGGAAGGCGATAAATGCCACAAGTGTGGTATGAAGTTAACTAAAGCAAGCAAAAAATAATAGCATGACCCATAACTATCAAATAACAGGGATGTCATGCAATGGTTGTCGTACAAAAGTAGAAAACACCCTTAACGCAATTGAGGGTGTTTCTGCCGTTGTAACATTATCACCCCCGCTGGCAGTCATTACAATGGAAAATCACATTTCTACCAAAAAGTTTCAGGATTCACTTTCGGCTGTTGGAAATTATACAATAGAAGATGCTCATGCCCTGATTACCAATTGGCAAAATGAAATTACGAAAGTAACGAATTTAGCCAATGAAGATATAATAAAACCTTCTAACCACGGCAATGGCAAATTTTACTGCCCAATGCATTGTGAGGGTGAAAAATTATACGATAAGGCTGGAGATTGCCCTGTATGTGGTATGGATTTGGTACAACAAGCTAGTATTTCCCAAAAAACGGAATATACTTGTCCTATGCACCCTGAAATCATACGGGACGAAGCTGGTGCATGCCCAATTTGTGGAATGGATTTAGTGCCGAAATCCGCAAGCGAAACAGAAGATAACAAGACTTACAAGGACTTGTTAAGAAAAATGAAAATTGCAGTTGCTTTTACAGTTCCAGTATTTGCAATAGCTATGTCAGCCATGTTACCCAATGACCCATTAATGAAAATAATGAAACATGCAGCGTGGAATTGGGTGCAATTTATTTTAACACTTCCAGTAGTTTTTTATGCATGTTGGATGTTTTTTGTGCGTGCTTGGAAATCTATTATTACTTGGAATCTGAATATGTTTACCCTTGTGGGTATCGGAACTGGGGTGGCTTTCTTATTTAGTGTTGTCGGAATGCTGTTTCCAAATCTTTTCCCCAACGAATTCAAAAGCGAAACGGGCACAGTCCATCTGTATTTTGAAGCCACAACTGTAATTTTGACTTTGGTTTTACTAGGTCAATTGTTAGAAGCACGAGCCCATAGCCAAACAAGCGGAGCAATCAAAGAATTACTAAAATTAGCCCCAACCGAAGCTACTTTAGTAATAGATGGAAAAGATAAAATAATTTCAATTCACGACATTAAAAAGGGGGATTTGCTACGCCTAAAACCTGGCGATAAAATTCCTGTGGATGGAAAAATAACAATTGGTGAAGGTTCTATTGACGAATCAATGATTACAGGTGAGCCAATTCCAGTAGATAAAAAAGTGGGCGATTCTGTAAGTTCGGGAACAATCAATGCCAACAAATCATTTGTAATGGTTGCTGAAAAAATAGGTTCTGAAACCTTACTTTCTCAGATAATTCAGATGGTCAATGAAGCCAGCCGCTCCAAAGCACCCATCCAAAAATTAGCGGATAGTATTTCTAAATATTTTGTACCAATCGTTGTAGTTATTTCCATCATTACATTTTTGGGTTGGGCAAAATTTGGGCCTGAGCCGGCCTTGGTTTATGGTTTCATAAATGCCATAGCTGTTTTAATTATTGCTTGCCCTTGTGCATTAGGCTTAGCTACGCCTATGTCAGTAATGGTGGGTGTTGGCAAGGGTGCATCTTCAGGCGTTTTAATAAAAAATGCCGAAGCTTTAGAAAATTTAAACAAAGTAAATGTTTTAATCATTGATAAAACAGGCACCATTACCGAAGGCAAACCTTCGGTCGAAAAAATATATGCAACGCAACAAAATAAAGATTTACTACAAGACATCGCTTCATTAAATCAATACAGTGAGCATCCATTAGCTGAAGCAGTTGTAAAATATGCCCAAGAAAAAAAGATTTCGTTGATTGAGGTAAAAGACTTCGAGGCAATTGCAGGAAAAGGAGTAATCGGGACAGTTAATAATAGAAAGGTAGCACTTGGCAACAAAGCCCTTATGGCACAAGTTGCAGCAAGTGTATCTGAGGAATTAGAAAACAATATTATTGTAGAGCAGAAATTAGGTAAAACTGTGTCTTATATTGCTGTTAATGGCATTGCAGAAGGATTTGTATCCATTACTGATGCCATCAAAATAACTAGTAAAGCAGCCATACAAGAACTAATGCAACAAGGTGTGGAAGTTATCATGCTGACTGGAGATAATGAAAATACTGCAAAATCGGTGGCGACTGAGCTGAGTTTAAGTGCATACAAAGCTGGTTGTTTGCCTGAAGATAAATTGAAAGAAATAAAACGCCTTCAAGGATTAGGAAAAGTAGTAGCGATGGCTGGCGATGGTATCAATGATGCTCCTGCATTGGCTCAGGCGGATATTGGAATCGCAATGGGAACAGGAACGGATGTTGCTATAGAAAGTGCCAAAATAACTTTGGTAAAAGGTGATTTACAAGGAATTGTAAAAGCCAAGAATTTAAGCCACGCAGTGATGAAAAACATCAAGCAAAACTTATTCTTTGCCTTTATTTACAATATACTTGGCGTGCCAATTGCCGCAGGGGTTTTATTTCCATTTTTTGGTATACTATTATCGCCTATGATTGCAGCTCTCGCCATGAGTTTTAGTTCGGTTTCTGTAATAGTAAACGCATTAAGGTTAAGGAGTATTAAACTTTAAAAAAAAAGAAATGCTCAAAATAGTTAAATAAAATATTTCTCAAAAAATTCTGTCAGAAATCTTTTGCTGAAACAACTATCGCTTGAAACCTATTATATGAAAACATTTATACCTGCTTTAAAATTTGAAAAACTAACTGGTTTTTATGATAAAATAATGCACCTTACAATGCCAGAAAAAGCATTTAAGAACGCCTTAATCGAACAAGCGAGAATCAAGTCAGGAGACCATATATTAGATTTCGGGTGCGGAACACTTACATTATCATTGATGATGAAGCAACAGTGCCTAGAGGCTTTCATTACTGGAATTGATGTAGATGAAAAAGTTTTGACAATAGCTGAAAATAAAAGAACTGATTCAGGTTTTGAAATCAGATTAGATAAATACGATGGGAAATTTTTACCTTATTCAGATGAAACATTTGATAAAGTGGTTTCAAGTTTGGTATTCCATCACCTCACAACTGTTCAAAAAAAACAGGCCATCAGAGAAATTTACAGGATTTTAAAGCCCGATGGCGAAATACACATAGCAGATTGGGGTAAACCTTCAAATTTATTAATGGAGGCTCTTTTTTTCTTTTTAAGGCTTTTCGATGGTTTTGAAAACACTTCTGTGAATTGGAAAGGGGAGCTTCTTAATTATTTGACAGGCAATGGCTTTAAATATACTATTGAATGCAAAAAATATGATACCCTATTTGGTACACTTAGACTATTAAAAGCAAGGAAATGAACAATATTTTAACCAATATTATTAATCAATACAAAAATGATAGTCAGAGTGTTTATAATACTTGGTTTATTGACAACGACCAACGCTTAAAGGCATTTCGCACCATTCGAAGGGGAGTTTTACAAGTAGTGGAAGACATTAAAAATAAAACTTTTCCGAATGATTTTAAGGGCAGTTCGTTAGAGCTTGTTTTGAATTGTATTGCCGAACAAAAACAAGTTTTTGTAGGTGTGTCGCATCCGTTTTATTGGAAACCTAAACTTAGGATTCCTGATATTTATGAAAATCAAAACAACAAAACTACTTTTGGTCAATTTCTCGAAAACTGTATCAACGCTAAAAGCGAGGAACAAATCATCAAAGAAATTGTACGATTAGATGCCCTTAAAATCAAAGGTTTAGGTCCAGCTGTCGGCAGTATTTTGTATTTTTTACACCCAACCTTTTTTCCCCCTTTCAATACAGCAATTGTCAATGGCTTCAATACCTTGTTTAATGATAAAAAGAAATTAGGCTCATGGTCTGAATATTTAAAAATTAGGGAAGTTTTGATTGAAACCAATCAAAAACATAAAACCGATTTATCAAATGATTTAGGAGCAATTGCTGGACTTTGTTTTGAAATTGGAACTCAAAAAATGCTTATTGGCAATGATGAATATTTGAGCGAGGAAGAGCGAAATAAATTTGAAAAAAGCATCGAAAAACGCCAAAAAGAAATTAGAGATGAAAAAATAGAAGAAAATCTTCATTCTGAAATGCAATTTCATTTATTGAAAATTGGCCAAAGTTTGGGCTATGATGCTTTTGTAGCCTCTAATGACCGTTCTAGGTCTTTTGATGGCAAAAATTTTTCGTTTATGAGTCCTGATAAATTTCCTGCGATTGATTGCGACAAAGACACAGCAAACACCATCAAATTGATTGATGTTTTGTGGTTTGAAAAAGGCACAAACAATGTCATTTGTGCCTTTGAAGTAGAAAAAAGTACAAGTATTTATTCAGGAATTTTAAGATTGACTGACCTTTCCTATTCAATTGCTGATGGTGATGAAATCTTTTATTTAGTTATTCCTGAAAGTCGTGAAAAGGATGTGATGATGCAACTTTCACGTCCTTCAATCAAACAAATTAAAACACCTATAAAATACATATTATTTACAGAGTTACGCCAAAATTGTGATGCCCTTTGCCGATTTGGTGATAGTCATAGAATCATGGAAAAAATCTCAAAAACTTTTTAAACTTAATAACAATTTCAAAATGAAAAAAACTATTATTTTCTCAATTATCACTAGCCTTTTTTTTGCTTGTAATTCAAAACCTGACTCTCACGACAGACACAATCATGAAGCAGACACTGCAAAAACGGAAGTAAAAATAGCAATGCCTCAAACGGATAGTTTACATGCAGAACATAATAAAACAACTGAATCTTCGGCAAAATCAAATTATGACTTGATTTTGATTGATTATCTTAATTTAAAAAATGCCTTGGTAAAAGACGATAGCAAAGCTGCGGCGGATGCGGGCAATGCTATTTTAGCAACTCTTAAAAAATTTGACAATAGTACTTCAAAAAGCAATAAGGAAATTATAGAAATATTTGAAAGTATAAAAGAAAATGCAGAGCATATAAAAGATAACAACGGTAAAATTGACCACCAAAGAGAACATTTTGCCATGATAAGCAAAGATATGATTGATTTGATAGCCATTTCGGGTACATCAAAAAAACTTTACCAAGATTTTTGCCCAATGTTCAATGACAGTAAAGGTGCTGCTTGGTTAAGCGAAACAAAAGGAATTAAAAATCCATATTATGGTGCTGAAATGCTTACCTGCGGTTCTGTAATAAAAGAATATTAAATAATTAAAAATGGTAGAAAAATTAATTTCAATATCACTAAAAAATAGGGCAATAGTGCTACTATTAGCAGCGGCACTATTTGCCTATGGTGTCTATTCTATTCAAAAGAATCCAATAGATGCCATTCCTGATTTAAGTGAAAATCAGGTAATAGTTTTTACGGAATGGATGGGAAGAAGTCCACAAGTGATTGAAGACCAGGTTACCTACCCATTGGTAAGCAATCTGCAAGGTATCCCCAAAATAAAAAATGTAAGGGGTACATCAATGTTCGGGATGAGTTTTGTTTATATCATTTTTGAAGACGATGTTGATATTTATTGGGCAAGAACAAGAGTATTAGAAAGGTTGAATTACGCCCAAAGACTTTTACCGCAAGGTGTTACTCCATCCTTAGGTCCCGACGGCACGGGTGTTGGTCATATCTTTTGGTATCATATTGATGCACCCAAAATGGATTTGGGAGAACAAAGGGCTTTACAAGATTGGTATGTAAAACTTGCCTTACAAACAGTGCCTGGGGTGGCTGAGGTAGCATCATTTGGCGGCTTTGAAAAACAGTATCAAATAATAGTAGACCCTGTCAAACTTCAATATTACAATATCACTTTGATGGATGTGATGAATAAAATAAAGGCAAACAATAATGATGTGGGTGGGAGAAAGTTTGAAATGAGCAATATGGCATATATTATTAGGGGGCTTGGGTATATTAAAAATTTAGAGGATATAGAAAATACGGCTATTAGTAATAATAATGGCATTCCTGTCAGAGTAAAAGATATTGGTTCGGTGCAAATGGGTGGTGATTTACGTTTGGGCATTTTTGATATGGATGGTAAGGGTGAGGTTGTAGGAGGAATTGTAGTTATGAGATATGGAGAAAATGCCGATAAAGTAATTACAGGGGTAAAAGAAAAAATGAAAGAAGTTCAAAAAGGCTTACCAGAAGGTGTTTTATTTAAAACGTCTTACGATAGAAGTACGCTCATAAAAGCGGCTATTGAATCAGTAAAAGGCACTTTGATTGAAGAAATGATAACGGTATCTATTGTAGTATTCATTTTTCTGTTTCATTGGCGTAGTGCATTAATAATTCTTATACAATTGCCAATATCGGTTGCCGCTGGCTTTATTTTCCTTGAAATGTTTGGTATCTCCTCAAATATAATGTCATTAACAGGGATTGCTTTGGCTATAGGCGTAGTAGTTGATGACGGAATCGTAATGGTTGAAAATGCGTACAGACATATAAGTCACGCTCAAGAATTAAAAAAATAAAGCAATGAACTTAAATATAAAAAAAATATTTGCCAAACAAATAGACCCATTGAGTGCGGATGAAAAAATGCAAATTATTGAATCCTCTTCTAAACAGGTGGGGCCAGGCGTTTTTTATTCAACTATTATTGTGGTTACCTCTTTTCTTCCTGTTTTTATGCTAACGGGTATGGAAGGAAAACTGTTTCATCCATTAGCTTGGACAAAAACTTTTATCTTACTCGTTGATGCTTTTTTGGCAATTACACTTACTCCAGTATTAATCTCTTTGCTTTTAAAAGGTAAACTAAAACCTGAAGAGGCGAACCCCATTACTCGTTTTTTAGAGAAAATATATACTCCAATATTAAGGGTTTGCCTAACATGGAGAAAAACTACAATTTTATTAAATGTAGTGGCTTTAGTAATTGGGGGGATAATGATGACTAAATTAGGTTCTGAATTTATGCCTCCTTTAGATGAAGGTTCGCTACTATTTATGCCAGTAACGTTACCTGATGTTTCAAATTCTGAAACTAAAAGAATATTGCAAGTGCAGGATAAAATTATAAGGTCTGTACCCGAAGTAGTTCACGTTTTAGGAAAAGCAGGAAGAGCAAACACCGCAACAGATAATTCACCTATCAGTATGATTGAAACAATTATTTTACTAAAACCACAAAATGAGTGGCGTAAAGGGATTACTAAAAATGATATTATAAATGAACTGAATGCAAAAATTCAAATACCTGGCACAACCAATGGCTGGACAATGCCAATCATTAATCGCATAAATATGCTTTCAACTGGTATTCGTACCGATGTAGGAGTAAAGGTATATGGTCAGAATTTAGATACTATTTATGCGTTTTCTCAAAAAATAAAAAAAGAATTACAAGGAATAGATGGTGTGAAAGATTTATATGTTGAGCCTATTACAGGGGGAAAGTATATTGATATTACCATAAAAAGAGATGAAATTGGAAGATATGGACTATCTATTGACGATGTAAATGCAGTAGTTGAAAGTGCATTAGGTGGTATGAAACTTACCACCACAATAGAAGGAAGGCAAAGGTTTTCTGTGAATGCCAGATACGGACAAGACTTTAGAAACAGCCTTGTCGCATTGAAAAGGTTGCAAGTACAAACAATGCAATATGGGACAATTCCATTAGAATCCATTGCAGATATTTCTTTAAGTGATGGGCCTCCTATGATAAATTCTGAAAATGCAATGTTGCGAGGTACAGTTTTATTTAATGTCCGAGAACGAGATTTAGGCAGTACTGTAACTGAAACACAGAAAAAACTTAATGCACTTCTTACCAAGTTACCAAAAGGGTATTTCATAGAATGGAGTGGTCAATGGGAAAATCAAATTCGGGCAAACCGTACTTTAAAATTGATAATGCCTATTGTGATATTAATCATTTTTATGGTTTTATATTTTACCTATCATTCTTTTAAAGAATCATTAATTACGATGATTACCGTGCCATTTGCGTTAGTTGGAGGTGTTTTTATGGTTTATTTTTATAATATTAATTTATCCGTTGCAGTGGCGGTTGGTTTTATTGCTCTTTTTGGAATGGCAATTGAGACAGCTATGTTAATGACAATCTATCTAAATGCTTCAATGATAGAAATGGTTAAAGAACATGGCAATTCAAAAGAGACACTTAATCCATCAATAATAAGAAAATTTGTAATGGATGGTTCTACTAAAAGACTTCGCCCCAAGCTAATGACAGTCAGTGTAGGATTATTTGGCCTGATTCCAATATTATGGGCCACGGGCGTAGGTAGTGATATGATGCGACCCATCTCAATCCCATTAATTGGTGGCACGATTACTTCTACTATCTATGTGTTACTTATCACACCAGTAGTATTTGAAATAATAAAGGAAAGAGAATTATTACGCAAAGGTAAAATTGAACTATTAGATGTTAAAGAATAGAAGTTTTATATTAAGCCTTTTTATATTCATTTCAGAATATGGCTATGGACAAACACTTTCATTAAAAGCCATTATTGATAGTGTTGAAAAAAATCATCCCTTAGTGGCTATGTACAAAAATGAGATACGATCGATGGATGAAGCAGCTTTAGGGGCTAAAAGTTGGATGCCACCAACCGCAGGTATCGGGCAATTTATGACTCCCTATAATGTAAACCTTTGGAAAAGAAATGGTGATATGTTAGGTATGGGTTCGGTTATGTTATCTGCAGAACAGATGTTTCCAAACAAAAAGAAACTGAACGCTGACGAAGCCTATATGAAAGCTATGTCGTCAGTTGAGAAGGAAAAGAAAAATGCGGACCTAAATGAGCTTATTCAACAAGCTAAAATATTTTACTATGATTGGTTAATTCTTCAAAAAAGGTTAAACGTGGCGAAAAACAATGAAGAGCTTTTAGATTTTATGATTAAAAATGCGGAACTAAGATATAAAAATGGTCTAAGTAAAATAAGTGCCTATTACAAAGCAAAAGCCGCATTGGGCTATACCAAAAATATGCAATTGATGTATGAAAGTGAAATAAGAGACCGAAGAATAAAATTGAATGCATTAATGAATATAAGCCCACTTTCAAATATTCAAATTGACACAATCATTAAATGGAATGATTACACCTCATTCAGTTTTGATAGCTCGCTATTCTATAATAATAGGAGTGATTTGAAAGTGATTGATAAACAAATCAACTTAAATGTTTTAAAGATAGAAACTGAAAAGGCAGACCTAAAGCCACAGTTTGGTGTTAGGTATGAAAATATGCTTGGCTTTGGTGGGCAGCCATTACAATATAATCTTATGGCTATGGTCAAATTACCTATTGTAAGTTGGGCATCAAAAATGAACAAGGCTAACATTCAAAGTATAATTTGGAAAAACAATGCTTTGCAATCTCAAAAACAAATGATGGCTGTTGAATATATGGGTATGGCAAACAGTATGCGAAACGAATTTCAACTAAAACAAAAACAGTTGAAACTGTATGATGAAAATATTATACCTGCATTAAAAAATAATTACAAAACAATGCAACTGGCATACGAACAAAATACCGAAGAACTTTTTATGCTATTTGATGCTTGGGAAAAACTTAATATGACACAACTTGAATACTTTGACATTTTAAATAAAGCACTCGAAATGCAAGTGTCGTTAGATAAATTAATTGAAAAGAAATGAAAAGTTTAAATTTAATATTCGTCATATTGACAGTTTTGCTTGGCTGCAATACAAAAAAAAGCAGTCATAAAACGCAGGAAGCAGCATATACCTGTCCAATGCCTTCCGATTCGGTTTTTAGCGATAAGCCGGGCAAGTGCCCTAAATGTGGAATGGAATTAGTAAAAATAACGGAACATTCAAATCATACCCCAACCGAAAACTTAGATGATTATGATTTCCTTCTAAAACCTACCGATGAATTTGCCATCAGTACAATACCTTTAAGCACGATGCAAGACTCTACTATCAATGTTTTAGTTAAGGCTCTTGGCGTTGTAAGCTACGATAAAAACTATGTAGGAAGTATTTCTTCAAAAGTTGCCGGAAGAATCGAAAAATTATTTGTAAAATATAAATATCAAAAGGTGTATAGAGGGCAAAAAATTATGGAAATATACAGCCCCGAATTATTAACAGAACAACAAAATTTAATTTTCTTATTTAAAAACGATAATACGAACACAACACTAATTGAAGCTTCAAAACAACGTTTACGCCTTTTAGGAGTGGCTGATAACGAGATTCAAAATGTAATTACAACCCTAAAACCGAATCCATATATAAGTGTTTATGCAAATTATACAGGGCATTTACACGATGCTGGGGAGGAGAGAGAAATGCAAAACAATAATACCACAATGAATGTTGCCAATGCCGGCATGAACAATGTTGAATTAAAAATAAAAGAAGGAATGTATGTTCAAAAAGGGCAATCGGTGTTTACAATTTTTAATCAAGATAAAGTATATGCTTTATTGAGCATTTTCAATGACGATTTACATCTTATTAAAAAAGGAATTGCTGTTGAATTAACACCCGAATCTGTTTCAGATAATAAAATTTATGGGGCAATTGATTTTATAGAACCTTTTTATAGAAATGAAAGTAAAAATACAATCGTTCGTGTGTATTTTAACAACAACAAATTACAGTTGCCTATTGGTTCTCAAGTCAAAGCTACGATTATGGCAAAACCACAACGTTCCAATTGGGTAGCCGCCACATCTGTACTCAATTTGGGTTTAGAAAAAGTAGTATTTAAGAAATATCAAAATGGTTTAGCTCCTGTTAAAGTTAAAACAGGTATTAAATACAATAATTTAATCGAAATTACAGAAGGATTAAACCCAACCGATAGCATAGCCATAAATGCTCAATTTTTAATGGACAGTGAAAGTTTTATTAAAACAAAAAATTAAGACAATGAAACCTACAATAATATTTTTAACAATTTTAATGCTCTTTTTGTCTTGCAAAGACAAAAAGATGGCACATACCGACCACAACACTTATTACACTTGCTCAATGCACCCACAGGTAGTTTCCGACAAAATGGGAACCTGCCCTATTTGCCATATGGATTTGGTAATGGTAAAAAAACAAAGCAACTTGAAGGCTGGTGAAATATATTTAAATGATGAACAATTACGTTTAGGCAATATCAAAACCGATACACTTTCAGTTGGAACACTTAATGAAAAAATAGTTTTAACAGGAGTTCTCAATTACAATCAAAATGAAAGGCAATCCGTTAGTTCAAGAATAATGGGGCGAATAGATAAACTTTACTATAAAACTGTGGGAGATTATGTTACGGCAGGTTCTCCACTATACGAAATTTATAGCGAAGAACTTAATAATGCCAAGCAAGAATATATTTTGGCAATCAATCAAAAAAAGAAATTTAATAAAGCCATAATTAGTATTGATGAAATAATTGCAGCAGCTACTAATAAATTGTTGTTGTGGGGAATGTCTAAAAATCAAATTAAAGAGTTAGAACAAACCCAAAAAACATCAAATACCACTACCTTTTATAGTCCATCTTCTGGCTATTTTACTTCTATAGCTGTTCAAGAAGGAAGCTATGTAATGGAAGGCGGAAATATTGTAGATATAGCAAATCTCTCGACATTATGGGTAGAAACACAAGCATATTCATCACAATTATCATTCTTACAAAAAAATAGTTCGTCCAAAATTCTTATTCCCGATTTAGATAACCTTGAGATGAATGCAAAAGTTGAGTTCATCAACCCCGAATTAAACAGCAATTCAAGAATAAATACCGTTCGGTTTGCGATAGCAAATAACACCCAAAAACTAAAACCTGGTATGCCCGTTTATGTAATAATCAAAAACCCAAGCGTTCACTCCATCACACTGCCCGCCGATGCTGTCATTCGAGATAGTAAAAGTGCTACAGTTTGGGTACAAACAGGTAAAAATACCTTTACAAGTAAAATGGTTGAAATTGGCATAGAAAACGAAAATAGAATAGAAATAAAAAGTGGTTTAGACATAAAGGATATTGTTGTAACCTCCGGTGCCTATCTGTTAAATAGTGAATTTGTATTTAAAAATGGAACCGACCCTATGGCCGGTATGAAGATGTAATTTTATGAGAAACTCTTTTAAACAAAAAAATATTTTGTTGATTAGTGCTGCTTTTATTATCATTCAATTTTACCAACCTGAAAGAAACATAACAGTTGAAAAAACTGAAAAAGGCTTTTTGAAAGTGTATGATATTCCCAAAAATGTGAAAAGTATGTTGAAAACTTCTTGTTTTGATTGCCACTCAAATAATACTGCTTACCCTTGGTATTCAAATATTCAACCTATTTGCTTTATGATGGGAAGGCATATAGAAACTGGTAAGGAGAATTTGAACTTCGATGATTGGGGTATTTATTCTGAAAGGAAAAGACAAAATAAAATAAGAGGAATAATTGAAAGCATAAAAAAGGGTGAAATGCCCTTGAGTTCCTACACTTTAATACATCGCAATGCTGTTTTATCCGAGGTTGATAAGAAAATGTTGATAGATTTTCTGAAAAGCATTAAAATTTAATTTTCTTAAAAAAATATTTCAATTACTGTAAATAAAAAAAATGAAAAAAGGCGAATTTCAAAGAAAAATCAGGAAAGCACACCGTTTTTTGGGAGTTGCTTTGGGTATTCAGTTTCTATTCTGGACGATAGGCGGTTTGTATTTCAGTTGGTCTGATATGCACGAAATCCATGGAGATCATCAAAAAGCCCATATCCGTCCCTTGGGAGCTGATTTGAATTTGGTAAATCCGCAACGATAATCCAGAAGATCAAAGAAAAAGACAGTGTTAATTTTGTTTTTGATTTAAAGTTGATTCAGATTTTAGGTGAGCCAGTTTATCAAATTGCCTACTCCAAAGTGCATGACAGAGATAGAAAAATGCAATTAGCTTATGCCAAAACTGGCACATTGCGTGCTGCACTCACTGAGACGGAGGCAGTAAATGTGGCCAAAGCCAATTTCTCAGAAGATGCCAATGTAAAACTAGTGGAATACATAACCACTACTAATGGCCATCACGAGTATCGAGAAAGTCCATTGCCCGCTTATGCAGTTACTTTTAGTCATCCATCCAATACCACTGTGTATGTGGCTGCTAAGTTAGGAACCGTCCAAAAATTTAGAAACAACAAATGGAGAGTTTTTGATTTTTTATGGATGATGCATACTATGGACTATCAAAGTAGAGTCAATATCTCTAATTGGTTATTGAGAGCGTTTTCTGTGTTCGGTCTATTTTCTATCCTTTCTGGATTCATTCTGTTTTTTGTAAGTCGTAAAAAAACAATAAAAATCAAAAAATAATTAATTATCATTTCTCAAATCAATAAATATTTTAAAAAAATGAAAAAAATAGTCGCTTTACTTATAGCCCTTTTTATTGTCAATTATACTTTTGCTCAGCACGAAAACCATCAGCCCAAAGCCGATACTGCCAAAACCGCCGCAAAACCCAAAAGCCCTAAAATGACAGCCATGGCAATGGTGGGTGGCAATCATGTACACATTGAATACGGCTCTCCAAGTGTAAGAGGGAGGGCAATATGGAACGGACTGGTGGCCTACAACCAAGTATGGGCAACGGGAGCCCACCATGCTACTTGGATTGATTTCTCGCAAGATGTAATGATTCAAGGCAAACATATTCCAAAAGGAAAATATGGATTCTTTACTATTCCCAACAATAAAACATGGACAATTATTCTTAGCAAAACTTGGGATATGCACCTTGCGGATGATTACAAACAAGAAAATGATATTTTAAGATTGAGCGTGAAGCCAAGCAAAAGTAAGAAAATAACCGAGGCATTAACTTATGAAGTATTGGCTACTAATGACAAAAAAGGAAAAATAAAAATGAGTTGGGAATATTTGAGCGTAGCCTTTGATTTTGAGAATATGTAATGAAAAAAATAGTGGATATGCTCAAATGGATTTTAAAAAAAATGTTTATTAAAAATTGTTGTAAATAATTGAAATGAAAAATTTAATAATTGTTGCCTTAATATTGGTGCTGGGGTCTTGTAATTCTGCCAAAAACGAATCTACAAAAGTGACCCAGTCTTATTCTTGCCCAATGCATCCCGAAATCATCGGCAAAGAAGGCGAAAAGTGCTCCGATTGTGGAATGGATTTAACCGAGCCTGTTACACAAAAGCCAGACTCGAAATCTTTAAAAAAATAAAATATGAAAGTCAAATACCTCTTAGTTTTTTTGTTAATTTCTTTTGCTAGTACTGCCCAAAAAGTGGTTCGGTATGATTTGTATGTCAGAGACACTATTGTCAATTTTAATGGTAAGGAAAAACGTGCAATTGCTGTAAATGGACAAATACCTATGCCCACACTCACTTTTACAGAAGGTGACACGGCAGAAATCCATGTCTATAATGAGTTAAAGGAAACCACCTCGCTTCACTGGCATGGTTTGTTATTGCCCAACAAAGAAGATGGTGTGCCGAATTTGACACAAATGCCCATAAAACCCAATACCACACATATTTATAGATTCCCAATTATTCAGCACGGCACGCACTGGTACCACAGCCACAGCGGGTTGCAGGAGCAAATAGGTATGTATGGAAACTTTGTGATGCTAAAAAAACCAAAAGACCCAACATTTAGAAAAGGTATAGATGATTTGCCAACCGTTCCGATAGTACTGAGCGAATGGACAGACTATAAACCCGAAAACGTGCATAGAATGTTGCATAATGCCACGGATTGGTTCGCTATAAGAAAAAATGCCACACAAAGTTACGCGGAGGCTATCAGAGCGGGGCATCTAAAAACCAAACTGCTCAATGAGGGTAAACGAATGTTGGCCATGGACGTAAGTGATGTCTATTATGACAAAATTTTCATGAATGGAAAACCATCAACTGACATAAAAATCATAGATGGAAAGCCTTTGAAAGCTGGAGATAAAGTACGCTTGAGAATTTCTAATGGAGGAGCCTCTTCCTATTTTTGGTTGAAATATGCCGGAGGTAAAATGATCGTAGTGGCCAACGATGGCAACGATGTAGAACCTGTAGAAGTAGATAGATTCCTTATTGCGGTTTCAGAAACTTACGATGTGGTGATTAGCATTCCAGCCGAAGGTACGGCTTTTGAATTTTTGGCTACCACCGAAGATCGAACAAATTCGGCATCAATATATTTTGGAGATGGGGTGAAACAACTCATTTCGCCCATGCCACGACTCAAATATTTTGAGGGAATGAAGATGATGAATTCTATGATGAAAATGAATGGCGATTTGGATGATATGGGTATGAAAATGAGCCTCAACCAAATGGATATGAACGTTGTAATGTACCCTGAAATTACTGGAAATTCTAAACCAAAACAGACAGAAGATGATCCAAACAGGTACAATGCCAATAGCCTTGCAGACATCGTTACCCTCAACTATGCAATGCTAAAATCTCCAACAAAAACCAGTTTGCCCGATAATGTGCCTGTCAAAGAACTAAAGTTTGAACTCACCGGCAACATGAATCGGTACGTCTGGAGCATGGATAACAAGGTTGTTTCTGAATCTGACAAGATATTGATTAAAAAAGGAGAAAATGTAAAAATCATAATTTACAACGGCTCTATGATGCGTCATCCCATGCATTTGCATGGGCATGATTTCAGGCTTTTGAATGGAAAGGCAAATCATGCACCGCTAAAAAACATCGTGGATATTATGCCGATGGAAACAGATACGCTTGAATTTAATGCCAATGCTGAGGGTGATTGGTTTTTTCATTGCCATATTTTATACCACATGATGAGCGGAATGGGAAGGGTTTTTAGCTATGAAAATCAAGCTCCAAATCCTTTAATTCCAAATCCTAAATTGGCCCAACGAAAATTATTTGCAGACGATAGAGGGTTTCATCTAATGGCCGAAAACGATTTTGCTACCAATGGCAACGACGGCATGTGGATGATTCAAAATACCCGATGGATGTTGGGAACAGAATGGAGACTCGGATATCATGATCAACACGGCTATGAGACCGAAACACATTTAGGTCGATATTTGGGCAAAATGCAATGGGTAATGCCATTTATAGGATTTGATTGGCGGTACCGAAAGTTTGACATGGATAAAATGGGTATGGTCAAGTATGAAAAGAATGTATTTGGGCAAACCAATACGAAAGACAATCGCCAACAATTTAGCTTGGGTTTAGCCTACACTTTGCCCATGTTGTTTATTTTGCAAACCGAGGTTTACCACGATGGAAACCTGAGAGTACAATTGATGCGTGAGGATATTCCGATTGCTAAACGTCTCAGAGCCAGTCTGATGGTAAATACAGACAAAGAATATATGGCTGGTCTGAAATATATTATAAACAAAAATTTAGGAACAAATTTACATTATGATAGCGATATGGGGCTTGGATTTGGTGTGGTTTTAAATTATTGACGGAAATAATTGATTGGATTATACTAAAATTGAAAATGGATGTTTTTTGCCACCTGTTCAAAAGTCAATGGGTTCTCAGGGGCTATGGTAATATTAAAATACATGTCAATCATAAAGATTATTTTCCAATTTCTGAGTTTAAAAAATTTGTGAATCAATTGAACTAACAAAAGATATTTGCCAGAATTAACCTAGACTTTTAAGTTAATATTGCTATTAATATTCATAAAATACTTAGTTTTGCCAACCTTTCGTATAATATAGACTAATATACTTATACTATAAGATTCACCTTGGTTAAAATGGTAATTTTGTTATGAAGAAGCTTCAGAAGGAATACTTTGAAAGGAGAATTTATAAAATGTTTTGCCCCCTACGTTTCTTATTTGGAGAATAAAGGGGATCTCTTTGATAGCATCATTATGCGAATTGGATAATGTTCAAATCTATATTTGAATTGAACTGCTATATTTTTTTCATTAAATCTATTTATTATGGTTATTTAATTACTCTACTTTAAAAATCCGCAGGGTTTCTCCCTACCGCACGCCAGCCCTTCGTTGTTTTTTCTGGCGGGGCCGCCAAGGCATATTTTTTGCCCCCATCCGCACATATAGCACATTGTTTTCTTCGTTCCTCAGAAAAACAAAGAGCTATTCCAGCCGCACAGCAAAAAGACATTCTGCTTAAATAGATAAATTCTGCCAAGTAGAAATGCCAGAAAAAACAACCCAAAGCTACTTAACATAATAGAGCATTATATAACCTGCCTACGGTTCCGCTATCGCTCCAGGGTCAAGCCCCTGTTTATATAATTCTATTATGTTAAGTAGCCGCACACCCACCGCACAAAACCCTGCTACGTAAAGAGTAAGCCACAATTCCCCACCACCCTTCCGTTGGAGCAGCCTATAAGTAAAGCATTGCATTTCTACCAACCCACTGTGTCTTAGGAAAGCTCATCCATTTCACTTCATTACCTTGTCGTCTTTCATTAATTACCTCCAAGTTTACCATTTCGTTCCATTTCTTTGCTTACCTAAGCCACCGCACAGCAAAAGTGGCTTTATCATTCTCGAATTATCATTTCCTTTGCATATTGCATTGCCTCATAAGCATTCTTATAAGCCACATTTGCTTTTTCCTTCCGCACTTTTTCAGTGGTATACTTTACTTATAGTCTGGTCATTAGTACCCCATAGAATTGTAGCAATAGAATCTTTGATTATTTATATGGATAAAAGTTTAGTACTTTTTAATACCTTCTATCATATGCTAATAAAAAATTAAACATGTCATATGATGGTCTTTTTAGGTAATTTTTTGCAATCCATTCGCAGACTTCAACATTACCAGCTGCAAATTTCACTAACATTGTATCAGAATTAAATATTATTGTGCTTTCAGCACTTAGTCCCTTATTAGTAGTTCCTGCAACTCTAATTTCACATAATGAAGAATTTCGGTTAGTAGCTTTTGAATGTATTTCAATAGTGATTTTTCTCTTTGCGAGTTTATTTTCAATTTCACTTTTTAACCTCAAAAGCTTTTCGTCGGTAACTTTCATAATCTCATTTTAAGTATTGCCAATCTTAATTTCTACAACCTTATTTAACTGTGTAAACAAATATTCAAGCAGGTTTGTAAGATGTTTTTCACATCCCTTACGTGCGTCTTCCTCGCATTTGTATTCATTCTCAAATGTTTGATTTAAAATTATTGAACTTTTAAAACTTGCAATGTATCTATGATTCGCATTGTTGGGCTCAAAATTATTTCTCCAGTGAGGTTGTACTGAGTATGTTACGATTGGCAAATTCAATATGACATAGTCATTTCCTATTATCCATACTTGGGTTAGGTCCTTGATTTTCATGTCTCAAAACTAAGCTAACTTTTATAGCAGTCCTTGCCAATATTTTAAGCATCGTGTTTTTTGCTAAAAAAATGAGTATTCTTCTAGTTCAATAAAAAAAGCTAACAATTTATTACTTAGCTATTTAGGATGAGAAGGTTTTCTCGAATAAAAAAAGAAATAGCAAAGGTAAAGTGCCAAAATGAGTCAGTAAAGGTCAAGCCCTACGGGTTTTGATAAAAAAATCTCCATCCGTCTAACGTCAGAATAGTATTTTTTTCTCAAAAACCTTGACAGCCTCATTTCGTCACTTTGATATGAGCATGTCTTTTTCATTTTCCTCTTTTTCGAAAAAAAATATTATGCGAAGCGTAGCGAGCAAATTTTTAATGCTCAAGCTATGTCTAAATTTAACATCAAAACCTTTATTCCAGGTTCGGTAAATTCCGATTTTCAATTATACTTCCTTTCGAAAGGTTTAAATGCAGGAAAACCTTTGGAGGTTCCTTGCCCAAATTGCTTTGTACTTAAATGTGAATCTATAGAACAAGTTAAATTGTACAAATCAATAGGTTTTATGTTATGGCGAAAACAAAGTTTTATACCTTATTTAACTGGGTCAGTAATACCATTTATCAGAATAGATGACTTTAGAAAGATTTTCTCACTAGGAATTGAACAAACAATAGACAACCGAAGGTTCACTCAAATTTTGACTCAATTGCAAGCTTTTGAAGAACTTGAAAAAACGTACATCAAAAATTTAAGTCTAATTCAAGAAGCAAAAAAAGCCCTTTATTCAAAAATGCGTGACATATAGTAAGTCAAATACTAGAAAAAAACTGGCCACTGTGAGTAAAAAATTTATAAGCAAAGGTTGTGTGGCGGCCAAACCAGTGAATAATTACTCTAACAGAACAAAAAAATAAAAAAGACTACGGCATAATGAAAGGCAGTTTGAGCAAATAATTTTCATCAGTGTTTGCCTTTCACCCTTCGGGACTTATTCCGTTTCCTTTTTTATTTTTTTAACCGCCACACAAAGAAAGGCATATAAATTTTTTACATATGTCACAGCGTCCATCAGTTTCAGTTTCTTGTAGTTTGGCTTCCTGCCCATGTTCCTCAGTTCCAGCTTCTGAGTTTGTCCAGCTTACACCTTATGCTTACCAGCGGTTTGTTCGTAGGGTTCACTTTGCTTCGGCTCCTCGGGCTGGGGTTCGTGTTTATCACGTGCCGTGTGGTTGCTACCTTTGGGTTCATGCTACAGGCCAGCGTTTTCTTTCAGCATTGCCCTTTTAGGGGCATTGCTTTTTTTCCTATTACTTAGGAAATCTAGGATTGGTAGGATTTTAGGAAATAAAAAACCCCACCAAAGGCGGGGCTTGAATTGTGTTTCTAAAATGTTTTTAGAGGTTTTGTGCAGCTTATACTCCATTAACATTTACCAAATTAAGACAGTTAAACATGCCATTTTTTAAAGAGTACATTTGACCATTTACTTCTTGAAAAAACTCTAAGCCTAGTACCAAAAACAATGGATGCGTACTATTTGCAGTGATTGTATTTGTTAAGGTAATAGCTGCAGTAGCAGTACCATCCAATGCAATGATTGAGGTTTCACTTGTTTCTGTAGAAAATGTCTCATTCTCAAAATCAATCTCCGAACCAGCCGATTCGATTTTAAAGTGTGTTGCACCACCTGGGGCAGCAATCATGTTGGCAGGAACAAACGAAGGAATCACAACCTCCAATGCTCCACTCACTCGGTCAATTGAATTTGTGTATGGTGCATAAAGCGTGTTTCTAAGCTTTCCTTTGATATTAAAATCAAAACCAGTCAAAAGCTCAGCTTCACCATCAATCACATTTCTTTGGCCTCTTGTGTTCGTCACATCGGCTTGAATTACCTTCACCATTTCAGCAGTTAATCTGCCAACCATACGGTTGTCAGCCGAACTTGCCAAAACATTTCTAAATGCTGTTCTCAACATTCTCCCTGCTTTTCCAGCAGCACCAAACTCTGCACCGTTTTCACGTGTTCTTTGAAAATTTGGATCGTTTGCGATTCTATCGCCATCCACACCACCTTTCTCTCTTGCGAGATACCCATCTTGAGATTTGTAGAAGGTAATACCACCGATAGTACCATCTAACTTAATTAAGCCTTTTTGACGTGCCATAATATTGTTTTTTATTTGTTATGACACGAAAATAAAGTACTATTTTTGATTAAATGGCTAATTAAAAGGCACTTGGAGAATGTTGCACCACTTTGCATTCATTCGCATTTCCCAATCCTAAATATCCTAGGTTTCCTAATCTCCTAAACATCTTAGAAGTATATCAAAGGCATAGATAGAGTATCACCAAACGTTGATACGGTTATCGGCCAATATTTGCGAGGGCTTTTCTGAGGGTTGGCTTTGTGTGGCTGCCAAAGCTCTCGTAAATATTTGTGTTATAAAGAGTTTTCTTTTTTTATCGCATCAATAAACATTCTCGGATTTTTCCCATTTAATAAATCATCAAACCAAAAAGTTTCTAATAAGCCTAAACCTAAATCTACTGCAGGTTCAACCAGTTTTCCTATCGCAGTACCAGCGATTGCCCCTAGTTGGCCTCCAATAATAGTTCCTATTCCTGTTGTAACTCCAAAAAGCCCCAAATTTTTTAAAAACTTGCCTTTTGTTGATTGAAAAAATTTCGTGTTCCCTTGAATCTGGTTGATATATTCTGAAGTAATTTCATATGAATTTGAATTTTCGCCAACTTCGTTTATCCATTTTCTAAAATATTTTGCACTTGATAAATGCCTAAGTTTAAAAACAGATTCAAAGTCTAAATTTTCATTCTGGTATAACAATTTTAAGTTAGGGACATTTTCAATTTTTAAAATTTCTGAAACATTATCGGTAATTTTAAGAGCATTCCCAATATTATTTATATTCTGCTTACAGATTTCGAAATGTTCATTTTGATAACCTTTATAGTTATATTTTGACAATATTGCTGTTTCTAAAACTTTGTGTCCCAACTCAAGTAATAGTTGCCTTTCATGAATATGAAGCTGATTTGGGTCTCTCTCAAAAGGTAATCCTAATTGTTTTAGGTTGTTATTTTCATAAGCGTTTATTATGAGTTTAGCAGAATCATTGGCGAATGCCATTCCATCAGGTACCACATAATTTTTAGTGGCTTTTTTTGTGAAGTTCCTTATTTTCTCTTTTGTCCATCCAAAATGTTGAATTGCATTATATATATTTTTTTCAGGGTCTAAATCTTCTTTTGTTAAAGTTCCAGCAGTTATAGGTGGTCTTCCATAAACAATTGATTCATCAATTAATCCATTTTCTAATCGCAAACCACCGCTTGTTACCAAAATTGGAGACCAAATCATAAATTTGATATATCCACTTTCAATCAGTCTTAAAACAATATTATTACCAAGTTTATCCAGCAAAAAAAGCAATGCGAAATTAAGATTACCAGTACTAATTGTAATTGAATCAAAAATGAGTAATTGTTCAAAAAGTGTGGCTAATATTTCTTTCTCCTCTTCTTTTGTTAAGGTAGGGTAATCAAAACTATAAGGAGAACCTATTCCATTATTGAAGACTTCACTTTTCATTTTTTAATTCTTTATAACATTCAATAATGCCCATACATATGAAGGTCTAACAATATTAATTGAGTTTGAACTAGGACCATTTACATGACCCTCGTTCCATGCACTAATAATATTAGTAAAACTGATAGAGTGAAGTTTGTCTCCTAATATTTGAATAGATTGTCCTTTTATTGAATATTTAAATGGTTTCCCTTTGATTTTTTGGAAAACTTGGCCTTCACAATCAATTATGTTTTGTATTATTCCCTCCATAAAATGAATTTTTTTATATCAGAAAGTTATGGAACATTATCAAAAAGAGCAATTTTTATTGCATTTCATTATCATTTGAAGATTGAAATTGTATGTATCTTGTATGTATCAAAAAAACAAGGAGTTACAATTTTCATCGTAACTCCTTGATTTTCAAGTGGGCCCACCTGGGATCGAACCAGGCACCTACTGATTATGAGTCAGTTGCTCTAACCGAATGAGCTATAGGCCCTTTGTTTTCTTCGAAATAGATTAACTGTTTCTCTGAAAAGCAGTGCAAAGGTAGGGCTTTTGTACAAAAAGTCAAATATTTTTTTGAAAAATCCCTTTTAATATGGCCGCTATTTTGTATCTGTCTAAATATGAAACCCTTACTCAAAATATTTTTTTTCTTTCGTTCGGTTCCTTACATTTGTAACGATGTTAAAGAAAACTTCCATATTTATTCTGTCACTCGTGATTTTTGCTGAAAGTCTCCTGCCTAATGGTTTGGGAATTTCACAGGTTTCTCGCGTAGGTGAGCTTTATCATCATTATTTGCAGCATCGCCAAGAGGGTGTAAGCCTCAATGAATTCCTTTGGATGCATTATTCGTCAGATTCGGGTCATAAAACCAATAAAGAGCATAAGAATCTTCCATCCTTTGAGTCTCAAATTTCATTCTTGGCTTTTGTATCGTCTGTTTCTTTGAGAATTGATTCAGGCTTTAAAGAGAATACTGTCTTTACCGAAGTTTTTAATTCCTTAGAATATTCAAATCTTTACAGGTTTCAGTATTTAAAATTCCTCCTCAACCCACCCCAGTTGGGCTAATTTCATTTCTGAAATTTAGCAGGTTTTTCCTTCAAATTCTGAAGGTCTTTCAACTTCTTGAGGTTTTCCTTATAGAATTCATCCTGCATTACTATTCAAATTATTACATCGTCAATTTTACCAATTGACCAATTAAAGCATAATATATCATGTTTGATAAACTCGTCAAATATAGTATTCACAACAAACTTGTGGTCGGCATTGCGGTGTCGCTTTGTATGCTGGCAGGCTTATTTTCGTTAAAAAGCTTGCCCATAGATGCTGTGCCAGATATTACTAATAACCAAGTAGTTGTGCTTACTTTGGCCCCTACGTTAGCTGCTCAGGAAGTTGAGCAATACATTACCGCTCCGCTCGAAATGCAGTTTGTAAATATTCAAAACGTGGAGGATATTCGCTCCGTTTCAAGACAAGGGCTTTCGGTTATTACATTAGTTTTTGGTGATGATGTCAGTATTCATCTTGCGAGACAATTGGCCTCGGATCAGATCAAAATGGCTTCTGAGTCTATTCCTAAGCAGTTTGGAACCCCAGAGCTAGCTCCCATCACCACGGGTTTGGGTGAAATTTACCAGTATACATTAGAGGTAAGTCCAGGTTATGAAAAAAAGTATGATTTAATGACCCAAAGAACGATTCAGGACTGGATCGTGAAGAAACAATTGGCTGGTATTGATGGCGTTACTGAAATAAGTAGTTTTGGTGGATTTGTAAAGCAATACGAAATCTCTATAATTCCTGAAAAGTTACTGCAGTTGGGCGTTAGTCTCAAGGAGGTTTATGATGCCGTGAGTGCCAATAATACCAATACTGGTGGTAGTTATATTGAAAAATTTGACCAGACATACTTTATTCGAGGAGAAGGAACCTCTAGTTCACTTGAAGATTTGGGCAAAATAGTGATTAAAACCACCAACGGAGTGCCTATTTTGGTGAACAGTGTGGCTGAGTTGCGATTTGGTCATGCCAAAAGGTTCGGAGCAATGACGAAAAATGGTAAAGGAGAAGCCGTAGGCGGAATTGTTCTGATGCTGAAAGGAGCCGATTCTGAAAAAACTATCAAGGAAGTAAAAGTAAGGATTGAAAAAATCAACAAAACTTTGCCCCCGGGCTTAAAAGCTGTGCCATTTATTGATAGGACCAAACTTATTGACAAATCCATTAAGACCGTGAGAAATAACCTTATTGAAGGCGGATTGATAGTGGTTTTTGTATTGGTTTTACTGATGGGGAGTATTAAAGCGGGTCTAATTGTGGCCTCAGTTATTCCAATCACCATGGTGATAACTTTTGGTCTTATGCAGCTTTTTGGCATTTCGGCCAATCTCATGAGCCTTGGAGCTATAGATTTTGGTCTATTGGTGGACTGTTCGGTGATAGTAGTAGAAAGTGTATTGTATAATATTCACTCCAACCAAAAGTACCATGTTGACAAAATTGAGAAATCGGTTTTCAACGATTTAGTGTATAAATCTTCTACCAAAGTTCTTTCGGCAGCTTTGTTTGGAGGGATTATCATTCTGATTGTTTACTTGCCAATTCTTTCTTTGGGTGGTATTGAAGGTAAAATGTTTAATCCGATGGCCATGACCGTGAGCTTGGCATTGGTAATAGCTATTTTGTTATCCCTTACTTATGTACCAGCCGTGACTTCGTTGCTATTGAGTAAAGAGGGAAAAAAAGAGTTTAAACTTTCGCAGAAGATCATCGATAAAATGTTTAACTCCTATTCTCCAGTTTTTCAATATGCCTTAAAACATCACACTAAGGTCTTGACAGGAGCCATTGTTATTTTTCTGATCAGTTTGGTTTTGTTTATGAGAATGGGCGGAGAATTCATCCCAACACTTGACGAAGGTGATTTGGCTGTTGATTTTCAAACTCCACAGGGATCTTCTCTCAATACGACCATTGAAGCTACCACGAAAGCCCAAAAAGCTTTGATGGCGGAATTTCCTGAAATTCAGCAGATTGTGGGTAGGATAGGGGCCTCAGAAGTTCCTACTGATCCTATGCCACCAGAGGCTTCGGACTTGATGATCAATATGAAAGACCACTCAGAATGGACGAGTGCCAGTTCTACTCAGGAAATGGTAGAAAAAATGGCAGCGGTTTTGGAAGAAAAAGTTCCTGGAAATTCGGCTGAATTTACACAACCCATCGAGATGCGTTTTAATGAAATGATAGCCGGTTCTAAGTCTGAATTTGCCATTAAAATTTTTGGAAATGACTTGGAAGTTTTGAATAAAAAAGCCAAATCCGTAGAGAAAATTCTCCAAAAAATAGAAGGTACTAGAACGGTCAGGGTCGAAAGAATTAGTGGAAGACCTCAGATAAATGTTAAATACAATAAGCAAAAATTGGCTGAGTTTGGTCTGAATATAGATGATTTGAACTTTATTCTAAAAACTTCATTTGCGGGGGAGGTTGCTGGAGTGTTTTTTGAAAACGAAAAAAGATTCGATGTAGTAGTCCGATTTGAAAAGCAAGCAGCGGACGATCTAGAACACATAAAAAATCTTCAAATCAAAACCGGAACTGGAGCATTGATAAAGTTTGAAAATGTGGCAGAGATTGGCTATCAGAATGCCCCTTCCCAGATTTCCAGAGAAAAATCAAATAGAAGAATAATTATTGGAGTAGATATCGCCGACCGCGACGTAGAGAGCTATGCAGAAGAAGTTGCCCAAAAGTTGGAGTCCAAAGTTACTTTACCATCAGGGTATTATTTCGAATACGGTGGCTCATTTGAGAATCTAAAAAGAGCCAAAGAGCGTTTGATTTTGGCGGTTCCGGCAGCTATGGTGCTCATTTTCTTTTTGCTTTATTTTTCTTTGGGTTCCTTCCTGCAAGCCGGTTTGGTATTTAGTGCTATTCCATTCTCAGCAATTGGGGGTGTGTTTGCTTTGTTAATAAGAGGTATGCCATTTAGTATTTCAGCCGGAGTCGGATTTATAGCATTGTTTGGTGTGGCAGTGTTAAATGGTTTAGTATTAATTAGTTACTTTAACCAATCTGAGGAAAAAGACCTGATGAAACGAATCATCGAAGGTGTCTCTGTGCGGTTCAGACCTGTGATAGTTACTGCTTTTGTGGCTTCTTTAGGATTTTTGCCGATGGCTATTTCTACTTCAGCCGGTGCCGAAGTTCAAAAACCTTTGGCCACTGTAGTTATCGGTGGTTTGATTACCTCAACCATTCTTACATTGGTGGTATTGCCCATTATTTATATGATTTTCATGAAAAAAGTAGAAAAGAAATGATAAAGAAAATAATTATATTTTGTCTCGTGGTGCAAACTGCTTTTTCTCAAAAGCTCGATTTAAGGCTGTTGACTAAGTTTGGGATGGATCAAAACAGAGACCTTGCATTGGCTTTGAAACGAATCGATTTGCAGAAATCATTGGTAAATACCGCCTTCGAGATGCCTAAAACTAAGGTGGATCTTCAGGTCGGAAATATCCAGACGCCATTTGTGACCGACTACACTTTGGGTATTGTGCAAAATACGGAGTTGCCAAGAGTTTATAAAATACGAAAAGCTTTCAATGAATCTCTGGTTAAAATTGGGGAGTCAGAATACCAAGTTCTTAAATATGAATATAGGTTTAATGTCGCTAATTTGTACTACGAACTATTTTATTTACAACAAGTTACAGATTTGTTGCAAACCGAGAATCTAAAATTGGCCGAAATAGAAAAAGTGTATAAAAGACGGCAAGAATTGGGAGAAACCGACGGAACTGATGCTGCAGGAATGCATTTGAGGATTTTAGAAAACGAGATGAAAATCAATCAAATTTCTAACAAAATCAATGAAACAGAGGGTAATTTAAAACTCATATTAAATGCAGAAATTTTACCCGATTTGAGTTTTAATCATGCCCAGTTAGATGCAAAAGCTAATATTTCTCAAAATGCCAGATTAGAAATGCAACAAAATATGATTCAGAATTCTGAGATTTTAACCAAAAACGAAATGGATAAGCTTCTGCCAAGTATCAATCTTGGTGTTATGAACCAAAGTATGTTGGGTAGCTGGCGTCAGTTTATTGGTGTGGCAGGGGTAGAGATTCCTATTTTTTCAAAAGCCCAAAAGGCTAGGGTGGAGGCTTCTAAAATTTCAACCAAAATTCAAGAAAGTGAACTTGAAAAGTTGAAGTTTCAGCTAATGAATGAAGTACAATTTTTACAAAAAAATCTTCTTTCTACAGAATCTTCACTTTCGCTCATTAAGAACAATCTCTTAATAGAGTCAGACAGATTAATGCAAACCACCATGAAGAAATATTTGGCAGGCCAAATTGAGTATTTTGATTGGTATTTGGTTTATAATCAAAATCTTAATTATAAAATGGAACTTTTGAATTTAGAAAAATCAAAAAATTTCACAATCACAAACATTAAATATCTTATCGGAAATGAATAAAATACTTATAAATATAGCTTGTATGGTTGTGCTGTTTTCATGCAAAACAGAAACCAAAACTGACGAGGTTGCACAGAAACCTGTTGATAATGCCATCGTATTTACAACCGAGCAAGTTAAAAACCTGAAAGTTGAAATCGGCGGTATGGAAGAAAAAATAATGGATATCAATATAGAGGCAAACGGTCTAGTGGACGTGCCGCCCGATCAAATGTTCTCGGTAAATTATCCGCTTAGTGGTGTAGTATCTAATATCAATCATAATTTATTGCCTGGAAAGTTTTTTAAGAAGGGAGAACTTTTAGCACAAATCACGAGCATGGAATTGTTGCAAATTCAAGAAGACTTCTTGAACGAATCTACCAAGAGTGAATTGCTCATTCAAGACTTTGAACGCCAAAAAGCCCTTATATTAGACGATGCCACTTCTAAAAGGAAACTTCAAGAAACAGAGAATGCACTGAAGCTGAATAGGATAAAAATCAAAGGTTTAACCGAAAAACTGAAAGTATTAGGCATTAACCCTAACACATTGTCGAGCTCCAACATTTCGGCTAAACACGCTCTCTATGCCAGTCAAAGTGGTTACGTGAAAGGGGTGAACATTACCAATGGTAAAAGTTTTTTGAGCAATGAAACGCTGCTGGAGCTTATCAGCATGGAGCACATGCATGTAGAACTCAAGGTTTTTGGTGATGATATGCAATTGGTCAAAGTGGGACAGGAGGTTGATTTTAAAAGTACTGAAGGAAAAGAAGTGCTGGGTAAAGTATATCTCATAGATAAAACGGTGGATGCCGAGCAAAAATCGCTCAATCTTCATGTACACATAGAGAATGAGGCTTTTGAACAATCTCTTCGTCCAGGGCAATATATTTCTGGAAAAATAAATGTAAAAAATTCAAAAGTGATGGCACTACCTGAATCTGCCATTTTGGCGAATTCAGACGGTTCATTTATTTTTAGAATGAATGAAGGAAAGAATCAGGTGAAATTTGAAAAAATTGAAGTCAAAACTGGCCGAATTGCTCATGGATTTATTGAAATTCTAGAACCAAACGATATATCTGGCAAAATTGTAACCAGAGGAGTCAATTTTGTAGAAAATGGAGCGAGCGAAGAATAGCCGACTATTAAACTTATTCGTTGGGTTCAATGTGAATAAGAACATGCCCAAGCTGTGGTATTTCCCTTCGTAAGGTATCTTTAAGGTCATGAGCTATATCATGGCCTTTTTTTACGCTTATAAGTGCATCTACTGTGGCGTGGAGGTCTACATGATATATCATTCCCGATTTTCTAATGAAGCATTTTTCTGTGTCTAAAACTCCATCTACAGTCTGTGCAACTTGTTTTATTTCCTCTAATAAATCATCATAGACGTGTTCATCCATTATTTCGCCAAGAGCTGGGCGAAAAATCAAATAGCAATTGTAAAGAATAAAACCCGAAGCAAATAGTGCAGCCCAGTCATCTGCAGTTTCGTAGCCTTTGCCCATATACAAAGCAATAGAAATACCTACAAAAGCTGCCACAGAGGTGATGGCGTCGCTTCGATGGTGCCATGCATCTGCTTTTAGAGAGCTGCTATTGGTTTCTTTACTTTTTCTAAGGACAAGTCTGTATGATATTTCTTTCCAAAGAATTATTGCTCCCAGAACATACAATGTCCAAGATTTGGGCAAATCATGAGGAGTCTGTATGTTTTTTATACTTTCATGAGCGATGATAATTGCTGAAAAAATCAAAAAACCAACTACCAAAAAAGTGATGAGAGGCTCAATTCGGCCATGACCATAAGGATGATTTTTGTCAGCCGGCCGACTAGCATATTTTAAGCCAAACAAAACCAGAAGTGATCCGAAAATATCTGTGGTAGATTCTATGGCATCGGCTATTAAAGCGTATGAATTTCCAAAAAAACCAGCCAAACCTTTAATTAAAGCCAACGAAGCGTTTCCGAAAATACTAAAATAGGTTGCTTTAATAGCCTTTTGTTCGTTGGTCATTTGTTAAGTGTAAGCACCGGTTAAGGTGTTTTTTGATAATTGCAAATTTAAGAACAATAAGGTGCTAGAGGCCGATATTCTGAGGATTTATTTCTTTTTTAGGTTTATCACAATAACCCCATTCGCACCTCTGGAACCATAAATGCCTGTACTTGAGGCATCTTTAAGCACCGATACCGATGAAATATCACTTGGGTTTACCATTTGATAAACATCCGAAAAAGTGCCGTTCATGACGGTGGTATTTAATACAAAAAGTGGTTCAGTAGCAGCTACTGGTGAGAACGAATTAACCCCTCTGATAGTTATTTGGGCACTGGCTCCGTCGCCTTTCACATAAACTCCGGATACCCTTCTTAAATAATTATCTAACGTAATATTATTACCTAAATCTTTCACTTCGTCTGCAGATCCTGTGTAGTCTTTGGTAATTTGACTACCGTAGCTATCCGATATCTCCTTGTTCTTTTTTTCGACATAACTCTTTCCCATCCGTTGATTGGGGGTATTTGCACAAGCAAAAGAACTGAATATAAGTGCTAATAGACTGAAAGTTTTAATCATGGTTTTGGTATTTTTTATGAAATTATCACATTTATCTTAATTTGTGTTAGAATTTAACCTTTATTTAGGATTCGGAAATATTAAAACTTTGGGTTCTGATTGAGATTCACAAGAAAAAAGTTCTATTTTTACCTAAAATAAACAATAATGCAATGCGTATTAGCCAAGCTTTTAGTTCACTCGGGTCACTTTTTGTAATTTCAGTTTTCGGTTTTTCATTGTTTTCGTGCGGCGGCGAATCGAGCTACAGTTTGACTAAAAAAGAAACGGCTAAGAAAGAAGACTTTAGTGATAAAGATACTTACAGTGCTGAAAGTGAAGCTGATGTAATGGCTTGGGTGAAGGAAAAACCGGCATATGTAGGTGGTAAGAAAGAAATGTACAACTTCATTAAGAATAATTTGGTAGTTCCAGAGGAAGCTAAAAAAGCCAAAGTTTCGGGTATGGTTTTTGTAAGATTTATAGTTGAGAAAGATGGTAAAATCACCAATCCAAAAATTATCAAAGGCCTTGGACACGGCTGTGAAGAAGCGGCAAAAAACGTTATTTTAAGCATGCCAAATTGGAAACCAGGTATGCATGAGGGTAAAGCAGTGAGGGTTTATCATAGTTTACCTATTGCATTTTCAAAGGATTAAGTCCTGATTTTAAGCCATTACGGCCAGCATTTTTAAAATGTGCCTTCCAAGATGTTGCTCTCCAGTAATTTCTATATGTTGTAAGCTTTCCTCAGGTTTCACTGCTTTAGTGAATATTTTCCAGGCTAAATTTTTCGGAATAATCACCTTACAGGTTGGTTCAAGCTTTGCTTTAACCGTAATTTCCCAGTTTGATTTCTTATAGATCAAGTTCCAAGATCCAATTTCAGTAATTTCAAACCTTATATTGACTCCCTCATTTGCCTTGACATCTTTGTAATGATGTGGCAAAGCTCTCATTGAAGTCTCTAGATACGGAAAGTAGAACTCAGTAGAATACAAGGGTTCTGGGCAGCCGAGTGCATATCGGATTTGTTGTTGATGATGCCATTTTTCGGTAAATTCTCGTGCAATATGAAACCAGTTTTGCGATTCCATTTCGCCTGCCCAGGCAACTGAAAATGTAGCTTTTTCCTCAGGATTAAGACTTTTTATGAATTCAGTGTATTGATTTCCAGACTGTTCAAGTAGCTCAATTATAATCCTCGGACTAAGCCTTTGCAATGCATTGACCCAGTCGTGGTTCAGTTTATTGAGGTAGTTTAGTAGGTCTTGATAAGAATTGATTTCACCAGACGAAACACCAAAATACCCATCTCTTAACATAGATAGTGATCTCAAATTACCGTCTAAAAGGTGTACTGCAACGTCTTTTATGGTCCAATTTCCTGCAAAAGTTGGTAAATTCCAGTCTTTTTCCTCCATACCTTTGAGTAAATCAATCAGTAACTCGTCGAGTTTGGAGAAAAGATGAATGGTTTCTATCACTTTTATTTGAGAGGCCATAATTCTGTGTTTGTTAAATAACGCCTCTGCAATTTAAGTAAAAAGTAATTTTACAATTCTAGAAATCTAGGAATTCTTCCTTCACCCATTTTGATTCAAGACTTATCTTACACCAACCATTCTGTTTTTGAATAACAAATAATTCTTGATTTTGTAAATATGAACCAACTTTTGGGAAATTTGTGCCTGGTCCACTTCTAACATTCAAGGTATTAGCGTTTACTGTGGCTTTCGTTACCTCATCAGTGTACCTACTATAAACCCAATGTTGTTGAGAGGAAGATATTCGGTACCAATCGCTCTTTTCTTCGTAAACTCTCAATACAGCCCCAAGTAATGTGGGACTTCGATCTGTTGCTTTCGGAAATGTCGATGCAGCTCCTGTTCTGATGTTCAAGGAATTGGCCGTAACGATGGCATATTTCAGAATAGTGGGAATTGCTGGAATCGTACCGCCCGAAAGTACTGAATTAATTAGCGGTAAGAAGTTGTTTTGACAATCGACCACTTTGTTTCCTCCAAAGAAAGCTGTACCAGGGCAAGATTTGTTGCCGCCTGAGCCATTGTTTCTTTCTCCTGACGAAAGGTTAAACCAGTGGTTATAAACTATTTTATCCGTATTTACAGCAATACTGAATTTTTTACAAATTGCCGCTGAAACTTTTATGATGGCATCTTTTTGGGCGGAACTCATTATATCTTTTCCGCTATCAAAATCTCCAACGTTTTCTATGCAGATGGCGTTGGTATTGTTGCCATAAATGCAAGCTGGGCTAAGCTCCAAACTTCTTCCTGTTAGCACTGTACCATCTGGAAATATTGAGAAGTGCTGCCCTATATCCATCCAGCCATTGCTTCCTACATGATGATCCTTCATGCCTTTTTGCATATCAAAATGGTTCTTACCAGTAAATTGTTGATAGCTAGGTATATAAGTATGGTGCTGTTGTAAATATATGATCGTTCGGGCAACGCGAGTATTATCTATCCAAGTTTCAAACTCACTAACAGACATTTTAGTAAATCCATATTTTGTTTCCATAGCTTTTGATTTTTATGGAAATAAAACTAGAGACTAATCTTCTGTTTTTAAGCGATTTATAATGAATTTTATTATGCGGTCACTTCTGTTTAAGCTACAAATTGCCTAGCTTATTCTGATTGGAAAATTATTTATATTCTTCTAGTAGTTTCGCTTGCTTCTCAATGGCGGTTTTAAATTCTGCCTTCATTTCGCTTACAAGTTCAGCCACTGGTAAAACGTCATGTATGGTTGCAACGCCCTGACCAGCAGACCAAAGTGTTTTCCATGCCTTGGTTTCCGCTTGGGCCGCATCTAGTTCTTTGCCGAAATCTATTTTGGCCTTGTTGTCCCAAAGTTCTTTGGTTATACCATTGTTTTCAAGGCTTTTCTGCATAAAATTGGCACTAACGCCCGAGATGGCTGCTGTGTAAACAATATCGCTGGCTCCACTTTCGATAATCATTTCTTTGTATTCTTCGGAGGCGTTCGCTTCGGTGGTATTGATAAATCGGGTTCCTAAATAGGCCAAATCTGCCCCCATTTGCATGGCCGAGGCCACGTCTTGTCCGTTACTAAGGCAACCCGACAATAAGATCGTTTTTTTGTAAAAACTCCTAATTTCAGTTACAAAAGGTACCGGATTTAATGTGCCTGCATGCCCACCAGCACCCGCAGAAACCAATATTAAGCCGTCAACACCTGCCGCGGCAGCTTTTTCGGCATGTCGTTTTTTTATGACATCATGAAAAACCAATCCACCGTAGGAATGTACAGCATCAACTACTTGCGAGACAGCACCTAGTGAAGTTATTACCAAAGGTATTTTGTGCTTAACCACCACCTGCATGTCTGCCATCACCCGTGGATTGGTCTGATGAACAATGATATTTACACCAAACGGTGCTGCTTTTTTACCTGTTTCTTTCTCGAATTTTTCAAGTTCGTTCTTTATTTCAACTACCCATTCTTCAAAACCCTCGGTTGTTCGTTGATTCAAAGCTGGGAATGTTCCGACTATTCCGTTTTTGCAACACTCTATTACCAGTTTGGGATTGGAAATTAAAAACATAGGTGCCACCACTACCGGTAGCGAAAGGTTCTGAAAAGGGTTCATTTTTTTAGTTTTTATTTATGTTGATAATTTTTTTTGGCATTAAGGCAAAAGGCATTAAGGCACAGGGTTCTCTTTTTTAATTTAGCTTTTTGGTCTCATCAAGCCCTCTTGCACCACACTTGCCACCAATATGCCCTCTTTATTAAAAATATTTCCTCTTGTAAATCCTCGAGCATTAGAAGCACTTGGGCTATCCATTGCGTAAAGTAACCAATCGTCTATCTTAAAATCTCGATGAAACCACATGCCGTGGTCAAGGCTAGCCATAAAAAGGTCTTTGTTGGGCAATGGGCCTTTTGTATGCGGTAAGGTGGCTGTGGTAAGTAGGTTATAATCAGACACGTAGGTCATTAGTCGTTGGTGGATGTTGATGTCTCCATCAAAAGTTTGGTTGGCTTTAAACCAAAAATTACGAAATGGTAATTTGGTCTTAAAATCTAAGAGATTGATTTGCTCAACCATTCTAAACTCAAAAGGCCTCTCCTGAATGACCTGAAAAATATGATCAGGCACAAATAATTTGAATTTCTTGACGGTATCTAGGTCGGAAGGGAGGTTTTCGGGTCCAGCGACCTTAGGCATATCTATCTGATGATCAAATCCTTCTTGCTTTTTTTGGAATGAGATAGACATGAAAAAAATTGCAATTCCGTTTTGTTTAGCCACCACACGCCGGGTACTGAAGCTACCACCGTCACGTATTTTTTCTACTTCAAAAACAATAGGAATATTGATATCTCCTGCCAGAAGAAAATAAGCGTGCATGGAGTGTGCAACACGCTCAGGGTCAACGGTTTGTTGTGCAGCACTTAGCGACTGAGCCAAAACCTGACCTCCGAAAACACGTTTCCATGGTGCTTGGTAATTTTGACCTAAAAAAACCGAATCGCTCAAACGCTCGAGTTGGAGTAAATCGATTAATTCATGTATGTTATTCATCTATTGGTTTCTTGTTTGAAGACTACAATTTTAGGCTATTTTTAATAAAAATACTAAGATTGTTTAGAATATTTCAAACAAGAAGTGTTCAGTTTACACCCGAAAACCTTGGATTTACGATGCTGTTGTTCACCGAACCAAAGGTGTAATTCAGGCCGAAAGATGTAAGGTAAGAAAAGGTTGTAGCTAATTGCCTGCCACCCAAAAGTACATCTGCAGTATCCCCGCTTTGCTTTGGAAGTGAAATCTGGTTGTTGATTTGAGAGCCGTTTCCGTAAAATCTAAACGACAAACCTTGGGCAATCCGGAGCGACAAATCAATTTCTAAGCTTAAGCGATACCTCTCAAGGTTGTTGAGATATTGATACCCGCTGAGTTCGGCACTGAAATTTCCCCAGTTTTGAGTAAATCCTAGAATGCCCGTAACTTGCTGATAAGGAAGCGTTTCTGCTATTTTGTCAAAAATTGTAAGTTCTATATAGTCAAAGTCTCGAAGGCCTGCTTGGTAAATCCAACGTAGTTGTTTGCGGTTGAAATCTTGCACCGGGAAAACCGAGTACTCAAGTGCCGGTGCTATGCTTTTAGAGAATTTAATGTTTTGATAAACAGAATGATAGCCTTTTATGAAACCACCCAAAGACCAGTGGTTGTTAAATGCAGCTACAAATAATGAGTTAAAGCCATAGTCATTTACTTTTACGGTGTTAGTAACAGAGTCAACCACCACCGAGTTGGTTCTTTGATTGTAGTAAGAGTTAAAGCTAAATTTAGACTTTTCGGTTGTTCTTCCACCTCTAAAGTTTCCATCAAAAGACACATTTGTTCTATTACTTTCTCCGCTAAAGCGGCCGTTTCCACCAACTCCAAAGATCCAATTATTCCATTTATCTTTTTGTATTTCTTTTCTCGGGCCAGGGTTTTTATTAAAACTTACTTTTACCATCTCACCAGTTTCTACATTTTTCAAAAAGCCCAATAAACCTAAACTTACCGAGTTGAGGAGTTTTTTTCGCAAGATGTCGTCTGTGGCATCTTGTTTAGATGCAAAATTTACGGTGTCGAGTTGTGTTCTTAAGGTATTTTGCCCTTCAAAAAATACGGTATAGTTGGCTCCACCAGAGGCGTTAGAGTTGGCTGTTATCATTACCAAGACATCTGCTGCCGCTTGATCTCTTACAAAATTGAACATTGGCAGCTCGGTTTTCAGATAATCTATATAACACTTGGCCCTTTGACAATTCAGAAAAACGTTGAGATTGGTGTTTTGTCCGAAAGAAAGCATCGGCAAAAGTATCAACAGCAATAGTTTGTTGATTTTGATTGACATGTTTATTGGGTTTATAAATGATTACAAAATTAACTGAAAAACAGCGATTTGAAAAACAGTGAAAAAAAGAAAAGCTCTCCGAAAATCAGAGAGCTTTAATCTAACCCCTAAAATAAACCACTATAATATATTCAAGAATAAAAATTCTTTGAACTTAATTAAACAACGTTTAATGTCTCGTTTTTGTTGCTTTTTGCTTAAAATATTTCATTAACAATCATTAACAATGCCTTTTTGTAAACCTTTGGAGGGGTTTTTACTCTAACATACAAATTTAGAAAACAAACAAAAGTTTTGAGATTATGAAAAAGACAATGGTTTTAATCGGGATTTTGAGTTTGGTTGCAGCAGGAACTTTTGCTCAATATGGAAGAGTATATGGTGATGAGTCATATGGCTCTCGTGGGCGAAATTACGACGAAAGATTCGACAAAAAAGGTGGATTTGACGACAAGTGGGGATATGACCGTGACTATAACGTGGTGAGAGGAAATAAGGCCATGATGATAGATTCTTATCAAAGACAAGCCAGAATGCGAATAAATGATGGGGTGCGTAAAGGCTTGATAACAAGGTCTGAAGCCAGTAGACTGATGAGGTTTTATGATAACATCGAGCGGAAAGAGAATCGGTTTATGCGAAATGGACGTATATCTAGAAGCGAAGCCAGAGAGTTGGACAACGATCTGGATCAATTGAATAGAATGATTACCAGGGAGAAGCGTGATTTTGAAAGAAACCGCGGCTACAGAAGATATTAGTGGAGTAATAGTTTTTTCAAATAGAATGGGCGGCTTTTTGAGCCGACCCATTTTTTATTTAAAAGTTTGGCGTTATTTCAGGTCATTCAAAACAGAGTTGGCATCTTTCAGAACGGTTTCCAGTGATTTGACTAAAGTTTTAGCTTTGAAAAGTTCATCTTTGAGTTTGTCAAATTCTGCCTCTTTTTTACTCAGTTTTGTCTCAGCTTTCTCCTTTTCTTTTTGGATTTTCTGAATCTCTTTTTCCTTTTTGTTGGAGGCCTTTTCTAGTTCTTCTTTAGCTTTTTTGTCAGCTTCGGTTTCGTTTCCGTTGTACAAGGCACCTACAATTTCTTCTTTTTCCGACAAGGCCTTAGTGAGCATTTCAGGAGAGGCATCTAATTTCTTACCTAGTTTCTCTTGATCTTTCAGGTTACTTTCAAGCGATTTTTCGATTTTAGACTGGTCTTTTTTTGTATCATTCAGACTTGACTCAACCATTTTTACATTTTCAAGTGCAAGTTTAGCCTCATGATTGCCTACGGTGAACTTTTGAAATTTTTCAACAAAACCTTTTGCTTCTCTTTCTTTTAGCTGAAAAGAGGTGAGGATATCTAAGTTTTTGTCCAAGAAAAAGAATGATACTTTTTGTATTTTTTTATTGTTTTCAATAATGACATCAACGGTGGTCAGTTCAGCGGGAAGCTCACTATTTTTTATTTTGTCCAGTCTAATAACATATTTGGAGGGCTTTGATGTTTTACCAAAACTATTGAGATATTCCTCCAAATCTTTCTGAATATCTTTTTCGTCTTGATTCGAAAAAATAAAATAAGAAGACTCATTCCTGCCTCCATAAAGGTTTTGCCCTTGATACACTTGGGCCGACAAATTGGAAAAGAAAAAGCAGAAAAGTACTAGAATCAGATTTTTCATTTTAAAGTATTTTGAATTTTGGAACATATTAACACTATTTTCTTTTTGTTATGATTTTCTGTGAAAAAAAGATATTTATCACCTCCATCTTTTAGACCTAGCTGTTTTTTTATTTCATCTGGCGAAAAAGGGAAGTTTCTTGTTGATACATTAGCTTTTTTTGTTTCAATAACTTTATTTAAGAGTTTTTTGTCAAAATTTATCACGTTTTCAATTTTAAATATTCTTCCTGGAAAGTCATTTTTTAGAGTTTCGGAAGAATACAAGTGACTGTTGGCCGCAATTTTGTCAATTTCAAAATTTGCCGCAATAGACTTAAAACCACCTGCTTTCATGATGGAGGCATTGGGTTCATAAAGATATGCCCGTGGCTCTTTAAATTGTAAGTGAATAATATTTTCATGAGTGTATTTAAAGCTAAATTCGGATTGTGAGCTGCCCAAATTAACACATGAAATTGTTGGGTCTTCACAAAGCTCATTCGTCAAAGTAAAAACCAGTTCCTTTACCTCGTTTTTTTCTGACAATATTATGACTTCTTTAACGTGCTGAAGTAACGCTATCGTATCTTTAATATCCAGCATGGGTGAGTATTTCACCATCACCATTTTTGCATTTTGGAGGAGTTTGTCCTTGATTTCTATTAGATTGGGCTGGCAGTCTTTTAGACTTACCATTTTTCGGTTGGCCGCATCTCGGCGAGCAGGATCTAAATAAAAGAAGTCCACATGTTCCGAGAAATTTAATTCCTCGGCCTTTGAATTTGAGTGTTTTACATTCTTGATATTCAGTTGTTGATAGTTATATTCAACTATTTTACTCAATTCTTGATTGATTTCGTTGTGTACAAAACTTTGAAACTTTTTTGCAAAAAAATAGCTATCCACACCCAGGCCTCCCGTTAGGTCAATGCCTAGTCGGCCATTTACTTTTTGTGATTTGTATTCAGCAGTTATTTGCGAGGAACATTGTTCGAGAGATATTTTGGCTGGAGCCAAGAGGTTTTTATCTTGCCATTCTGGTATTTTTTGAGCCAAAGTTTGATTGAAAATGGCTTGATTTACGACTAGTTTGAGTAAATCAGAATCAATTTTTAGCGGATTTTTTAGAACGAATTCCTTGGGGTCAATTTTATCTAATTGATTGGCTATTTGTGCTGCTTTGATTAATATTTCTAAATTCAATTCTTCCAGAAGTCATTTTTGATGCAATTTAAGACAAATGTGTTTCTGAAACTGAATTTTGTTGGTAGATAAAACAAAAAAGCACCTCATTAAACTAGGTGCTTTCAATTCTTTTGAGTTTAAATTTTACTCAATACCTCTTCTTTCTTTGAGTTTATCCAGAAGCATTTGGTTAAACTTTCTCTCGGCGGCCATCAAACTCGAATATTGTTGAGCCGAAATTACCCTCAAAAAGTTATCTCTATACTTTTTAGTGATATTCAATTCGTCTTGTTGCAATTCCAAAATTTTATCTTGACGTTTCATCAACTCGTTGTTTGACAAATCCTCGCCAGGTCTTTTAGAAAGCCTTCTGATTTCTTGATGAATTTCGTTTTTCTCCTCGGAGTAATTATTATAAATCGGCCAAAACTTCTCGGCCTGACTTTCGGTAAGTTTCAGTTCGTTGGTAATCATACCTACTTTCATAGCTCTAATTCTTTCACCACCCGGAGGATTTCCACCAGGGCGTTGACCAAAAGAAATAGTGCTGATTATTAGTGATATGTATAAAAATATGTTTTTCATCTTAAATGTCATTTTCTTTCAAATACTTTTCTATTTCTTGCTCTGTCAATTCTACATTTTCGTGAATTGGAGTTGTTTCGGTCACCAAAGTACTCAAATCTGCGTCTGTCAAATTTTCCTCGGCCAGATAAGCTATCATTTCTTCAGAGGTGATTTCGGCAAATTCGTCTTTAGGTTGATTTTGCTTGTAAACCAAAACCGAGAATGTTCCAATTAAAAGGATGGCCGCAGCATTTCTGAAATACACCCATTTGTTTTTGACAACAGTAAATTTGGCTTTCTTGGTTTCGACGGTTTGACTTAAAATGTTTTCCTCAAGTCGGTCAAAATAGCTAGACGGAGTGCTTAATTGTACCCCTTTCGTTAAACTTTCGATTTTAACTTTTGCTAAAATTTGGTTTTCTAATTCGTCAAAAAAGCCTTCTGGTGTTTTATTTTCCTTTAAATCCTTTAGTTTTTCAATTTTGACTTTAGAAAAAATCATATCTTCCATTTCGTCAAAATAAGCCTTAGGAACTTCGGATTTAGCTGAATCCTTAAGCTTTTCGATATTGACTTGAGAAATTATTTGAGACTCCAAATCTTCAAAATATTCTTTTGGAGTGGCTATAGACTTGTTTTTTCGTAAATTATCTATTTTTGCCAGAGACAAAATTTCGTCTTCTAGTTGGTCAAAATATCCAGTTGGGGTCTTTAAGTTTTGGATAGATTTTAATGTTTGAATATTAACTTCGGCAAGAATATTCTCCTCCAGTTTCCCGAAGTATCCTTCAGGAACAGTAAACGGTGATTTTATTTTGCTTTCTTCGATATTCATAAAAACTTTTTCATGTCTGTTTGACATTTATTCTGTCAAAAGGTTTAGTTCTTGGTCAGAAATTCCTCAATTTTTTTCACCGCAAAGTGATACGTAGCCTTCAATCCGCCCACGCTAGTTTCAGTTATTTCGGCTATTTCTTCGTATTTGAGTTCTTCAAAATATTTCAGGTTGAATACAACTCTTTGTTTGTCAGTTAATTGAAGCAAAGCTTTCTGGAGTTTGATTTCAATCTCTTCCCCATCCAAATAAGTATCGCTTTTTGAAGATTCTAGGTGAGACACCAAGCCTTCGTTATCGTCAATGGATATTCCTTGATCTTTTTTCTTTTTTTGGAGAAATGTGAGGGCTTCGTTGGTAGCTATTCTGTAAAGCCAAGTATAAAGTTTGGAGTCTCCTCTGAATTTATCCAAGTTTCGCCAGATTTTTATGAAAGATTCTTGCGTAACATCATCAGCGTCATCATGGTCGATCACGATTTTACGCACATGATAGTATAATTTCTCTTTGTATGCCTTCAAAATGCCCCTGAAAGCTTTCTCGTGGTTTTCAGGATTTTCTAGTAGCTGAATGATTTCTTCGTCTTTCATAGTTTTTTATTTCGGAGCAATTCGCCAAACGCAAAGGAATGAATTTATTCCTAAATCTCCGAAGACTTTTGTGGGCTATTTTAAATAAAAAAGTCTTGGAGCGATGGTTAGACACTCCAAGACTCAAAAGGTTTAAAAAAATTATTTTCTGGCAATAACTTTTTTAACTGCCTCTATGATGTTTTTAGAATCCAAACCGTATTTCACCATCAATTGCTCAGGCGTTCCTGACTCACCGAATGAATTGTCAACAGCAATGTACTCTTGTGGTGCCAAGAATTCTTTGGCCAAGGTTTGAGCGACAGCATCACCCAATCCACCGTTTGCTTGGTGTTCTTCACAAGTTACCACACATTTTGTTTTCTTTACAGATTTCAAAATGGCAGCAGTGTCCAACGGCTTGATGGTATGAATGTTGATGATTTCAGCATCAATTCCTTGTTCAGCTAAAACTTCCCCAGCTTTTATGGCTTCCCATACCAAATGACCTGTCGCTATGATAGTTACGTCTTTTCCTTCGTTCACCATCCAAGCCTTACCGATTTCGAATTTCTGGTCAGCAGGGGTGAAAACTGGTACAACCGGACGACCAAAACGCAAATAAACCGGACCTTCGTAGTCGGCAACGGCTTTGGTAGCAGCTTTGGTTTGGTTATAATCGCATGGGTTAATGACTGTCATGTTCGGCATGGCACGCATCATGGCGAGGTCTTCCAAAATCTGGTGCGTTGCTCCGTCTTCTCCAAGCGTTAGACCGGCGTGAGAAACAGCAATTTTAACGTTTTTGTCAGAATAAGCTATCGACTGACGGATTTGGTCATAAACTCTACCCGAACCGAAGTTGGCAAAAGTAGTAGCATAAGGAATTTTACCGCCGATGGTTAAGCCAGCCGCTATACCCATCATGTTTGCCTCAGCAATACCCGTTTGGATAAAACGCTCAGGGTGATTTTTGATAAAAGGAGCAATTTTAAGTGAACCAACCAAGTCAGCACACAAAGCCACTACATTTGGGTGGCTCTCACCCAGCTCAGTCATGGCATCACCAAAACCCGAGCGAGTATCTTTTGATTCTGTATATGTATATTTTTTCATCGTATTAAATTACTAATTAGATAATGATTTTAATTTTTTAATAAAATATTTTGGCTCTATGCTGAATAGAGTGGGTACTTGAATTTGAGTTTAGCAGCAATGAAGTAAATCATACTGATAAAATTGTTTTTATTTCTGTATCCACGAGCCCTAGCTTTAGCCAATTGGATTTTACTATTAATACCTTCTAAAATTCCGTTTGAAATATGGTATTTAGAATAGTTTGTAATTCCTTTCCAATGTTTGATTACGGTGTCTGCAAATTTCTCAAATTGAGGTATCATTGCCTCTTTTACCATATCACACCAATAGGCTAAAAACCCTTGAGCTTCTTGAGGCGATTTAATAGACCAAAAGTCGTCAAATAGTATTTTTAAACGATAAGCCGCACCTAATCTGGGTAATGCCTCTAGTGACATATCTCTCTGTGTTTTTTGAGAAGCCGTCATGTTTTTGTCATTTTTGAGAAACAAATACTTTTGCCCTTTTAGCATTAGGTGATTCTTTAGTTCTTGTTTTCTTAAGTCGTCCATACTTTTATTCAAGAGTGCTTTGACATGATACCTATCAAATACTATTTGAGCATTTGAAAATTCTGACTCCACACCACTGATAAAAGAGGGTGATAAGTCTATACAAACTTGCTTGATATTCTGTCTCTGGGTACCTTTAGTTTCCAGATAATCAGCTATTTTCGTAATGGTGTCTGCTCCCTTGCCCTCAGTTGCATGTACTACCCTTGAAGTTTTCATATCCACCGCAACGGTTATATAATCATGCCCCTTTTTAGAACTTGTCTCGTCTATTCCCAATGTTGAAATATCACTATGATCTGCACCACAATAAGCAATTCCAAGCCAATAATTAAAGATATTCCAGATGCGATTGGGGTAAACTCCAATCACTTTGCCTACCTTGTTGACTGGCATTTCTTGCTCTATTAACAACATACTAAATGCCTCAAACAGAAGTGTAAAACCACTACCTTCCCGTGCCCACGGTACTGAGACTTGTTCAACCTTATTCTCAACAGTTTTTACACGTGGTATTTTACAAT
>NZ_RJUF01000002.1 GCF_024343775.1 Lacihabitans soyangensis
GCTTTGACATGATACCTATCAAATACTATTTGAGCATTTGAAAATTCTGACTCCACACCACTGATAAAAGAGGGTGATAAGTCTATACAAACTTGCTTGATATTCTGTCTCTGGGTACCTTTAGTTTCCAGATAATCAGCTATTTTCGTAATGGTGTCTGCTCCCTTGCCCTCAGTTGCATGTACTACCCTTGAAGTTTTCATATCCACCGCAACGGTTATATAATCATGCCCCTTTTTAGAACTTGTCTCGTCTATTCCCAATGTTGAAATATCACTATGATCTGCACCACAATAAGCAATTCCAAGCCAATAATTAAAGATATTCCAGATGCGATTGGGGTAAACTCCAATCACTTTGCCTACCTTGTTGACTGGCATTTCTTGCTCTATTAACAACATACTAAATGCCTCAAACAGAAGTGTAAAACCACTACCTTCCCGTGCCCACGGTACTGAGACTTGTTCAACCTTATTCTCAACAGTTTTTACACGTGGTATTTTACAATGTAGGTAACACTTATGCTCAAAAAAATTCTGGTGCCGCCACTTCCTATCTACTCTATCATGTACAGTACTCTTGCCAGTCTTATCAATAAAAAATCCAACTTTGTAGTCAATCGTTAAATGAAGCTCTTTTTGATAATCCCCATCCAAAAACTCTACTTTTGAAACATACCACGGCTCATTTAAACCTAAAGCCAATTGAAATATTTGTTCACTATTCATTGAACAAATATCAGAAACAAATTTTATCTTACCCACTTAATTCAACATAGCACCTTAAATTTAAAAGGACAATTGATAAAGAAGATGGCAATTTTATTAAAAAAACTAATTCTAAAATTCGTAACTAAAAATTTACTTTTGAAAAAGAACGTTCACAAATGCCGTTAAATCATTTAACCATAATGATTTTATCTATTTTCGCTGTATCCGACTTATCAGCCATTTTGGTAATTTTTACTAAAGACACCAAAACGCTGTCAGATTTAATGTGTGCGTTGGCTTTTGTAATTGTAGAGTTGGATGAGCGACCGGCTGTCGAACTGTTGGCCACTTCGTAGGTATTTTTTAAACTATCATTTCTGAAATAACTCAAAAAAACATGTGAACCATAAAAATTTGGAGAGGCGTCCACGCTGACATACTGTAGTTTCCATAGTTCATATCTTTCTGTTTTGCTTTTAAATAAAGTTTTCACTTGATAAGCTCCTGCATCAGCAACTTCTCCATTCTTAATGGACTTCAAATAAGAGTCATAAGCTTGATTTGACTTAAGAGAATCCACCTTTTGTAAACCAGAAAAATAAAATTTGAAGTCGGTACTCTCGTCCAAACCGATGATATTACTCGACATTTGCTTTACCTTGAAATCGGTCAATTCTCTGTAAGAAGTGGAATCAATCTTGTCGATCTTCACCTCATAATCGACTTTATTTTTGAGTTTAGACTCGCCACATGAGCAGAAAACAATGGCTAAAACTGTAAAGAACAATAGTTTATTCATTCTATAAATGGTTGTAAGGTGTATAATCAATCTCTAAAAAATCCTCGACATTAGGAATCCAAAAGTTTTGAACAAAAGCCACATGAAATGGATGGTTGGTGTAGGTATCGTATTGTTCCTGTATATCAAACTCCATAGAAATACCATACTCAAACTTATTTTTGGAGCTAATTTGATTCATAACCTCAAATCTCTTGACATCTGGGATATCTTTCAATTTATCTACCGCATCAAAAAAGGCTAGTTTTTCTTCGACGCCAATGGTGTTTTTTAATTTTAGAATTACGGAGTGTCGTATCATTTTTTTATGTAAGGTCTGTTTTATTGTATTTATTGTTCATAAGGCGAAACTCCCACCGAAGTCCACCCTCCATCTATTACCACATTTTGCCCCATAATTTGCCTTGAAAGGGGCGAAACCAGAAATAAAGCCGCATGTGCGATGTCTTGGATGGTGGCTGGTCGACCAGAAGGCGTAATCCTTGACCAAGTGGCAATGTATTCCGAATCTTCCAAGGTTCTCTCTGTGAGGGTAGCTCCGGGAACAATCGTATTAATGTTAATACCATTCGGGGCCAAATCCACAATCAGATTTTTTGCGAGTTGATCTATAGCAGCCTTTGTCATACCATATGCTGCCAAGTTTTTATGGGCAGCATGTGCCGTAACCGATGAGGTAAGTAAAACACTTCCACCATTACCTTGTGCAACCATTTGTTTTGTGGCCGCTTGCGTCAGAAAAAACGTTCCAAAAAGATTCACCTGCAACAAATGCTGCATAGAAGCGGGCTGATACTCCCAGAAATCTCCAAAAGTAGTGATCCCGGCATTGGCCACAAGTATATCTAATCTACCAAAACTTTCAACTGCAAATTTTACAATATTTTGAATAACAGACATTTCTGAAATATCTCCTGCAAATGCCTTGCAGACTCCTACGCTCTCAGAAATTGTTTTGCTTACTTTCTCAGCCAAATCTTGGTCTATATCGTTCAAGATCACTTTTGCTCCGTTTTCGGCCAACTGTTTTGCAATCTCAAAACCTATTCCTACTCCTGCACCCGTGACTATGGCAACCTGATTTTCAAAATGGGTATTATCTAGTTTTCTGTCCAATGTGTATTTGTCAATTATTTCACATAAAAGTATTAAAAAAGTGTTTTAAGAAATATTGGTGGAGGAAATTAAATCCCTTTATCTAAATTTTTAATGAAAAAAGAAGCTATAACTCCGAATAGAGATAGCCAAGTTGAATAGAACCAAATATGCAAACGAACCTACACTGTTGATTCTTGGAGGATTTTATTTATATTCCTTTGGCATCATGCCTGTTTTGCTCTTGAAAAACCTTGCAAAATTACTTGGAGTTTGATTTCCCAATTTTATGGCGATTTCCGCTATGTGCAGATTAGAATATTTTAACAAGGATTTGGCCTCTAAAATCATCATTTCGTTCAATAAATCTTGCGATGATTTCATGGTAATGCTTTTAACGCATTTATTCAAATGATTGGGCGTTACATGCAGATAATCAGCATAGTCGCTTACCTTCTGCTTTTGATAAATAAATTGCGAAAGTGCCTCTTTGTAGCGTTGAACTAGACTTGCGGCCGCATTTTTTTGAGGTTTCAAATCATTTCCAGCAAACAATGAGGCCTCTTTCAATAATGCAAAAACGTAAAAAGCTATCAACTCCATTTGTTTGTTTTCCGTTTCTTGGTCTAACACCTCTAATCTATGAAAGATATTTAAAATCGGATCAACGGCTTCGGTCGAAACAGACACTACAGGATTAGAAAGAAAATTCAAGAAATTGAATTTATTGAGGTGTTTGTCCAAAGAGTAGTGCTTCAAAATATCAATATCAAAATGCACAAAGTAGCCTTGGGCATCTTTGCTCATAAACTCATGTGAGGTGATTTGATAAGGTGGCAAAAAGAAAAATTGACCAACTCCAAACTCATAGTTTGCCAAGCCTTTGCTCCTGATGGAACTTCCTTTGGTGAGAAAAATCAAATCATATACAGTTTTGCGATGAGGTGGTAGAGGGAAAGAGAGTTTATCTCTATAATTCTCGATACGATTGATATGAAAAAGATTGTGATCCTTGCTTACATTAAAAGGCCAGCTCACTCCACTGAAATGGAACGAATCCATTCCGTTGGGTTCTATTACTGGTATGTTTATATCTTTTTTCATATTTTGGCATTAAGGCCCTTTCGGCTTCCCTACGTGACCGTAACTCCGCTAATAACCAAACTCATTTACTCAAAAATTGCCACCGCTCTTGTCCAGCCAGCACTTGCCTTTTCGATTTTTGCGGGGAAACATGCTACTTTAAAGCCAAAAGGTGGCAATTGGTCAAGGTTTGCCAATTTTTCGATTTGACAATATTCTTTTTCAATACCTACATAATGTGCTTGCCAAATCACCCCCTGTCTTGGATTTGCCTTATAATCAGCCGCTTGAATATGCAATGGAATATCCCAACCCCAACCATCGGTTCCCATTACTTTAATACCTTGGTCGATGAGCCAGTGTGTAGCTTTTGCCGATGCTCCAACATGGATTTTCACAAAATCATCATTATGAATACGCTTATCGGCATCACAACGAATCAACACAATATCCAAAGGTTTTAGGGTATAATTGATAGCGGCTAGTTTTTCGATTAAATCTTCAGGCTCAAACATATAGCCATCGGGTTTATCGGTAAAATCAAGCACAACGCCATCTTGAAAAAACCACTCCAAGGGCATTTCGTCTATGGTACGTGAAGGTTTGCCTTCGCAGGTCGGGTAATAATGATAAGGTGCATCTACGTGCGTTCCGCAATGACTGGTTACCGTTAAGGTTTCACCAGCTGGCCCATTATTATTCACAAAACAATCGGTCATGCCATCAAAAAGCATCGCACCCATTTTTTTTGCCCCTTCTGCATGGTCTTCATAACTAATTTTGGTCGGAAGCGGCTCTTTTATTTTTTCTGAAATAGTTACAGAAAGGTCTATTATCTTCATTTGTAATTTAGTTACTGGTTAATTGGTCATTGGTTTAATTGGCTTTATTCAAGTATCCAATTCAAAATTTTATTTCAATAACCTTCCACCATCAACTGTAATGATATTTCCAGTTGAGAATGTCATGGAAGTGGCAAGCGAAAAAACCACATTCGCCACATCAACACCATTTGCAAAACGCCCCAATGGTGTATTATCCATTTGATTTTGCAAATAAGCTGGGTCGAAATTTTTGGTATATTCTCCTTCTACAAAGCCCGGTGAAACCGATACAACCCTGATTTTTGGAGCTAAAGCCCTTGCTAAAGAACGTGTCATGGAATCAATGGCCGATTTTGAAGCACAGTACGCAACATTACTTCCGATGCCGTAAATTCCTGCAATAGATGAAATGTTTACTATTAAAGAAGACTCATTGCTTTCGTCAGACGCTTTATTTAACAAATCCCTCATTGCTCTTACCATTGCAAAACTACCTCTGAAATTTGTTTGCATGATTTTATCAATCCACTCGTCTGTCAAGCCATCTAAATCATCGTGCTGAACAGGTGTCGTAATTCCTGCATTATTCACCAAAACATCAACTTTACCATATTTCTCTGCCACAAATGCCTTTAAATCAATTAGTTTCTGTGCATCAGTGGTTGGGGCATGGAAAATATTGTGAAGGCCTCTAAGCCCCGATGGGGGAATTACATCATTTAGCTCAGCTAATAACTTTTCTGCCTTTGCAGAGTTCGAGTTATAAGTTGCGATAACATTATATCCATTTTCTGCAAATTTTCTACAAATGGCCGAACCAATTTCTCCAGCACCTCCAGTAACCAAAACTGTTCTCATAAAACTTTTTTTAATCTGAAATCCTAAATCCTTAATCTTAAATTATTGATCTTGAATCGTAATTCGAATTAAACGTAAATCAAGAATACCGCCTAACCCTAATATCCGCTTGCTCTTTGTGTCCTGCAAAATTCTCAATTTCACATAATCTCGAACAATATTCACCAATCATGGCACTTGCTTCCGGAGTTCTGATTTCTTGGTATGTACAGGTCTTCATGAATTTACCTACCCAAAGACCTCCAGTATATTTGGCTCCATGTTTCGTTGGTAGGGTATGATTGGTTCCAATGACCTTGTCGCCATAAGCCACGTTGGTATACTGCCCCAAAAAAAGCCCACCATAGTTAGTCATTTTTTCTAAAAAATATCGGGGATCAGCTGTCATAACTTGCACATGTTCGCTAGCAATGGCATCAGCCTCAGCTACCATTTCATCTACAGTATCCACCACTATCACTTGGCCGTAGTCTCTCCAAGATACACTTGCAATATCGGCCGTTGGAAGTGTTTTCAGTTGTTTTTCAACTTCAAGAATGGTTTCTTTTGCCAATTTCTCCGAATTAGTCAACAAAATGGCTGGTGAAGTTGGGCCATGCTCAGCTTGTCCGAGCAAATCTGTGGCACAAATTTCTGCATCGCTGGTGTCATCTGCAATTACCAAAGTCTCGGTTGGGCCAGCGAGCAAATCAATTCCAATTTTACCAAATAGTTGACGCTTAGCCTCAGCCACATAGGCATTTCCCGGACCAACAATCATATCTACCGCCCCGATAGTCTCAGTTCCCAAAGCCATAGCAGCAATGGCCTGCACACCACCCAAAAGATATATTTCGTCTGCCCCTGCCATGTGCATGGCTGCAACTGTAGCGGCAGGAATTTCACCCTTGATGGGCGGAGTACATGCTATAACTCGCTTTACACCAGCTACTTTTGCAGTAAGCACACTCATATGAGCCGATGCGACCATCGGATATCTTCCCCCAGGAACATAACATCCGACACTGTTAACGGGAATATTCTTATGACCCAAAAATACTCCAGGGAGGGTTTCAACTTCAATGTCTTTCAGGGCATTTTTTTGATGCTGAGCAAAATTCCTGATTTGCGTTTGAGCAAACTCAATATCTTCAATAACCCGTGAGGGCAAACCTGCGATGATATCTATTATCTGACTTTTAGAAAGCTTGAAACTCTCAGGAGACCAATTGTCAAGCTTTCTTGAAATCTCGGTTACTGCCTTATCGCCTCCAGTTTTTATTTGCTCAATAAAACCCTCAACAGTTTCTCGCACTTGTTTGTCATTTGATTCAGCTTCGAACAAAGCAATGGCCGACTTCAAAATTCTTTTCATATTTAAACAATATTGTAATGTAAAGCTACCGGGGCGGTATTGAAAAATGGGGATAATATGGCTCTCCATTCAGTGAATAAAGGTGATTCTCTAAAACCAATTGTATGGTCCTCTAAGGTTTGCCATCTAATAAAAGCTAAAAATCTTGTAGGTTTTTCAAGACATTGATTAAACTCAACTGAGATGAAACCTTTTGATTGAGAAATAACTTTCGAGGCCGCATGGCTAGCTTCCGCAAACATTTGTTCTTTTCCTGCGAGTACATCAAACTCTGCTATTTCTAATATCATAATCCAATCAATTGTTTAGGATAAATCCTATTATTTTTTGAACAAAATTAAGCCCATTATCCATCAATTGTTAGTCAATAAAAAGCAAATAATATTCAAAATCAATCATTTTTAATTATTAGCATGATACTTTATGAATTAAATCATTCATTTATATATCTGACGCACTGAAATTGAATAGATGAAAAACAAAAAGAAATTTACAGATATTTGTTTTTAAGTTTTTGGGTTTTCCTAATATTGCATAAAAAACCTTGAACATGAAAAATAGCCTCTTTGTCCTTTTCTTTTTTACATCAATTATAGCCTTCGGGCAAAATACACCAAAAGCACCGGGTCTTGAATATGTTTGCGAGCTTAAAGTCAAACTAAATCCGCCTTATGTTGTAGGAGAAACACCACATGGTTTAAGACGAATCATACCTATAATTGGAGGTACCGTAGACGGCCCAAAAATCAAAGCAGAAATTCTTCCCGGTGGTGCTGATTGGCAAATCGTTAGAAAAGACGGAGTAGCAGAACTTGAGGCACATTACCAAATGAAAACTGACGATGGAGTTACAATTTATATTAAAAACATAGGCTTGAGAGTAGCTTCTCCAGAGGTAGCTGCAAAAATTGGAAAAGGAGAACAAGTGAGTCCATCAGAATATTATTTCAGGGCGATACCTAAATTTGAGGCCCCAACGGGTAAATATGATTGGATGAACAACGCCTTGTTTGTGTGTACAGGCGAACGCAACCCTGACAATGTGAGTATAAAAGTTTGGAAACTTTTATAAATTTGGCCAGAGTTGACCACATAAAAGTCCCAACCGTAAAACCCTCGGAGTTTGACGATTACCTTTTTGCTGATTGGAAGGCTCCTATAACAAGTCTTTACGAAAACTTCCATGTTTCTAGAATAGAAGATTACAAGAAACACCTAAAACTACCTACCCCGCCGCATCGCAGATCGGTGTACTTTCTATTATTTATTACCAATGGGATTGTGGTAAGGCGTAAAGACTTGAACAAATACGAACTCAAGAAAAACTCGTGTTTTTGCCTTTCTGCTGATCAAATCACCAGTATCGATTATGTTAGTGATGATGCTACCGGATTTTACATGCATTTCCTTCCCGAAATTTTCAATCACCCAAACCTAAAAGTAGAAATTGAAAAAGACTTTCCATTATTTTCACATTTCATTGAACCCGTATTCGAAATAACAGAGGCTAAAAAAATTGAAAATCTTTTCGAATTACTCATAGCTGAACACCTTAACGAGAATAAAGTTGGTTTGCCACTTTATGTAACAACCCTTTTAACAGAAATTAAAAGCCAAGCAACAATCACTCAATATTACAAAAAAGATGCTTCTTCAGTATTGACCCAGCGATACAAAAACGCCCTTTCGGAATTTATTTACACAAAAAAAACAGTTACCGAATATGCTGAATATCTATCAGTTACACCAAACCATCTTTTAAAATGTGTTAAAGCCACCACAGGAAAAACCGCCCATGAATTATTAGAAGAAATGCGGATATTGGAGTCCAAAGTTCTCCTTAAACAAACCACGAAAAGCATCAGCGAAATAGCAGAAACCATTGGAAAAGAAGATCCCTCGGATTTCGCACGGTTTTTTAAATCTAAAACTGGCACCACCCCAAATCAATACAGGAAAGCATAGAAAATTTTTATATTTGGACCAATTTTCTTCAATATTGATTGATTCTGCATATAAATTGACATTTTCCGCCTATTCCGAAAAGAAATAATTCAAGTACATTTGTATTATTCTTATATTTAATTATTCTTTTTAAATAGTTTTCACATTTATGAACTTGCCATCATCGCTAATTATCGAGCAGAAAGAGGACATTCTTTTGGTAAAAATCAACCGTACCGAAAAAAGGAATGCCATTAATGATGCATTGGTTTTAGGTTTGGAAAGCGTTTTTTCTAATATTCCAGATGGTGTAAAGTGTACAGTTATTTATAGCGAGGGTCAGCATTTTAGTGCCGGACTCGATTTATCAGAACTCAAAGAAAGAGATATCATAGAAGGTTTGCACCACTCAAGAATTTGGCACCGAGCCTTGGAAAAAATTCAGTTTGGTACCGTGCCCGTAGTAGCCGTTTTACATGGGGCTTGTGTAGGAGGAGGCTTGGAGATTGCCTCGGCTTGCCATATAAGAGTAGCCGAAAAAAGTACTTTCTATGCCTTGCCTGAGGGTCAGAGGGGGATTTTTGTGGGAGGTGGAGCTTCAGTGCGATTACCAAAGCTCATCGGAATGGCCCGCATGGCCGATATGATGTTTACAGGAAGGGTAATTTCTGCCGAAGAAGGCATGCCAATGGGCTTCTCTCAATATGTAACCGATGAAGGAAAAGGATTAGAAAAAGGAATAGAAATTGCAAAAAAAATAGCCCAAAATGCATCAACAACCAACTATGCCTTGATGCATGTTTTACCGAGGATAGTGGATTCAGGGCAAACGGAAGGATTGATGATGGAATCGCTAATAGCTACTATTTCTTCGTCGTCGCCAGAAGCCAAAAAACGATTGAATGACTTTTTGGAAGGCAGAGCCAAAAAGGTTGGAGAATGAGTTGATTGATTCGATTGAATTGATTTTTGATTGACGATTGTTGATTTTTCGAAAAAGGATTGAATAAAACCAAAACCCAATGATTGAGCGAAGCCGAAACCCGGTGGTTCAGCGGAGCCGAAACCCGGTGGTTGAGCGAAGCCGAAACCCGGTCGTTGAGCGGAGCCGAAACCCGGTCGTTGAGCGAAGCCAAAACCCAATGATTGAGCGAAGCCGAAACCACAATACTTTTTAAAATTTTAAAAATTCTATATGTTTAAAAAAACAAAATTTGGACCGACCTCGACCACGAAAACCATTCGTGATGACGGCTCTATTTTGTTCAAACTTAACCAATCACTTGAAGATTTTCCAGAGAAAATCAACGAAAAATTGATTTATTGGGCAAATAAAACTCCAGACAAAACTTTCATTGCACGTAGAAACCATGTCAATGAATGGAAGGAGTTTTCGTATTTTGAAACCTTGGAAAAAGTAAAATCAATTGCTCAATACCTTTTAAATCTAAATTTTTCGAAGGACGAAACCATCGTAATATTATCAGAAAACAGTATTGAACATGCCTTTTTAGCATTGGCAGCATTGCATGTTGGTATTACTTATACTCCAATATCGCCACCTTATTCCTTAATTTCAAATGACTTTGGCAAACTCAAGCATTGTTTGGAACTAATGACCCCAAAATTAGTCTTTGCACAAGACGCCAAAAATTATGCAAATGCAATTGAATTAACTAAACAGTTATTTCCTAATATTCAAATAGTTACTGCCGAACAATCTACGGAGATAGATTTTTCTGAACTCTTAAATACACCTTATAACGAAAGCGTTGATCAGGCATTTTCGAAAGTTAAACCTGAAACTGTTGCTAAGGTTTTATTTACATCAGGTTCAACCGGGTTACCTAAAGGTGTGATAAACACTCAAAAAATGTGGTGTGCTAATTTGCAGCAAATCACACAAGTTTTTCCTTTTATGCAGGAAGAACCGCCAGTATTTATTGATTGGCTGCCCTGGAATCATACTTTTGGGGGAAATCACAATTTCGGACTCACACTCTACAATGGAGGAACACTATATCTTGATGAAGGAAAACCGACCGCCAAAGGAATAGAGAGCACTGTTCAAAATCTTAGAGAAATTTCACCGACCGCCTATTTCAATGTGCCAAAAGGTTTTGAAATGTTGATCCCCTATTTTGAAAAAGAACCCGAATTGAGAGGTAAATTCTTTAAAAATCTCAATATTTTGTTTTACGCAGGAGCGAGTTTGGCCCAACCCGTTTGGAATCGGTTAGAGGAATTGGCCATGGAAACCATAGGCGAAAAAATACCAATTATTACAGGCCTCGGTTGCACCGAATCGGGTCCTTCGGCCATGTTTGCCAGCTGGGGAGGTAGTTTTTCGGGTCTCCTGGGTGTGCCTGTCGCAGGAATGGAGGTGAAATTGGTGCCAGATGGCGACAAAATGGAGGCCAGATACAAGGCTCCGAATGTAACACCGGGCTATTGGAGAAACGAGGAAGAAACGATTAAATCTTTTGACGAAGAAGGCTATTACAAAACCGGTGATGCCGTAAAGTTTGTGGACGAACATGACCCGAACAAAGGTTTGGTTTTTGATGGCAGAATTGCCGAGGATTTTAAGCTATCTACCGGCACTTGGGTAAATGTAGGCGTTTTGAAAGCCAAAATTATTTCAGCAGGTTCACCCATTGTACAGGACGTGGTCATTGCCGGATTGGATAAAGAGTATATAGGAGCGATTTTGTTTTTAAATGGAGATTCTTGTCGAAATTTGATTGGAGAAAATTTGGACTACAAAGAAGCCTATTTGCACGAAAAAGTGCATCATTTTTTGGGTGAAATGCTCGAAAAATTCAATTCACAATCTACTGGAAGTTCAACAAAAGTGGAAAGGATAATCATTGCGACGGAGCCCCCTTCGATAGATTTGGGGGAAATAACCGATAAAGGCTCTCTTAATCAAAGGGCCGTTTTGAAGCACAGGGCAGATTTGGTGGAGGAAATGTTCAGATAAGTCTATAATGGCACGCTGATGACGCTAATCTCCGAACGCTGATGGACACGGATTTAATAATCAGCAGTGTTTATATCCGTTTTATCAGCGTGACAACAAAATGATTAGTGGCAAATGGCACGCTGATGACGCTGATCTTCGAACACTGATTAAAACGGATTTAATCTGGGTTTAACAACATTAAGATGTACTCTATTTTTTAATGAAAATTATTTATGTACAAATATGGAATTACTATACAAGGACTAACTGATAAGGTTTTAAAAACATTTTATGATGTTTACAATGAACTAGGTTTTGGCTTTTTAGAAAAAGTTTATCAAAATTCACTATTTTTAGAATTGAGGTCAAGAGGTTTTCATGTTGAAGCTCAAAAGCAAATTAAAGTGAATTTCAAAGGTTTCGAGGTAGGTGAATATTACGCAGATTTAGTTGTAGATGAAAAAATAATATTGAAATTAAAAGCAGCCGAATTTATTGTTCCTGAATTTGAAAGTCAATTAATTAACTATTTGAGAGGTACTGATAAAGAAGTTGGACTCCTTTTAAATTTCGGCATTAAACCAGAATTCAAAAGGAAAGTATTTGAAAATTCAAGGAAAAATTTGAAACAAGAAAATTGAATGATAATCAAAAATAAAATCCGTAAAATCTGCGTTGGAACATCCGTTTTATCAGCGTGCCATCCGTAAAAACAAAAAAATGAAAATACAAAATAAAACATTCGTAATAACAGGTGGAGCATCTGGTTTGGGATATGCTACTGCCAAAATGATTCTTGAAAACGGTGGAAATGCAGTCCTTTTGGATGTAAATGCAGAAGCTGGCGAAATAGCAGAAAGAGAATTGGGCAAAAATGCCTTATTTGTCAAAACCGACGTTACCAGCGAAGCCGATGTTCAAAACTCAATTGATACAGCCATTCATCATTTTGGTGCGATAAATGGCGTAGCCAATTGTGCAGGAATAGGCCCAGCCATGCGAGTTGTTGGTAAAAATGGTCCACATGCACTCGATTTCTTTTCTAAAGTAATCAATATCAACCTCATCGGCACTTTCAATGTATTACGATTAGCCACAAACGTGATGCAAAACAATGAGCCCAATGAAGGTGGTGAAAGAGGCGTAATTATCAATACAGCCTCTGTGGCAGCATTTGATGGGCAAATCGGTCAGGCCGCATACTCAGCTTCAAAAGGGGGAATAGTGGCCATGACTTTGCCGATTGCTAGAGAACTGGCCAGAATGGGAATTAGAGTAATGGCTATTGCCCCAGGGATTTTTGAAACTCCTTTATTGGCATCCATGCCTGATGATGTTAGAGAATCTTTAGGAAAACAAGTTCCATTTCCTCCAAGATTAGGTCAACCCACCGAATACGCAAATCTTGTAAAACATATCATAGAAAATCAGATGCTCAATGGAGAAGTAATCAGACTCGACGGAGCCATAAGAATGGGAGCAAAATAAAATTAAACCAACCTATAAATATGAAAAAAATTATAGCTCTTCTTTTATTTACAAATGCAGTTTTTGCACAAAAAATCGCTAAAATAGACTCTGGAGCAATAAATGGTGCTGCTTTCCGAATTGTTTTCCCTGAAAACTGGAAAGGAAAACTCGTGATGTATGCCCATGGATATGAGTTTATGGGGAGTCCTTTACAAAGTAAAAATCCGGAGTGGATTTCTAGAATGAAACCATTTACAGAAAGAGGTTTTGCCGTAGCAGCCTCCGACTATCGAAATCAAGGCCTGGCCTTGGTTCAAGGAGTCGATGATACCGAAGCACTTCGACAATATTTTGTGAATAAATATGGAAAGCCCGATTCTACTTTTATAGCGGGGCATTCTATGGGCGGTGGCATCACCATTGCTACCCTGGAGAATTTTGGTAAAAATTATGTAGGTGGCTTTCCTATGTGCCCATTGGCAGGCAGAATTTACCTCCAAACCAAAAAAGAGTTTGACCTGATAGCCGCATTCAATGCACTGTTTCCCGGATATATGCCCAGTTTAGGAGAAATATTAGATAAAAATCAATCAACCAAACCCGTACCCATGAATGTTGCGTTTGGCAAAGCCATGAAAATCAAAAAAGAGATTTTCGCCAAAGACTCACTACTTGCCGCCGATATTGCAGACAGATTTGATCTGAAACCCGACGATTTGCCTTTTGCTCTGGCTTTTGGCGAAAATGTACTAAGAGACATAGCCATCAAAGGTGGCGGAAACCCTTACGACAATACAAATACGCTTTATGGCGGATTCAGGGACAATCTCCAGGTGAATCAAAAAGTGGAAAGATTGACAGCAAACATTGCCCAAGACAAACTTTTTGCACAATATGACCGAACTGGAAATATAGACAAACCGACTCTGGCTTTGCATACGGTTTATGATCAACTCATTCCTGCCGAAATGGCAATTGGCAGATATGAAAATTTGATTCAAGAAAAAGGGAAACAGGATTATTTCACGGTAAAATACACGGATGGACAAGGGCACTGTAACTTTACAGAAGCACAAACCGGACAGGCATTTGACGAACTCAGAGCCTGGGTGAAAACAGGCAAAAAAGCTCAAGCAGGATACATAAAATAAAAATCTTAAAAAAAATATAACAGAATGAAAAACAACAATTTCAGAGCGGATCATGTGGGTAGTTTGTTAAGAACTACCGAAGTAAAAGAAAACAGAGATAAATGGAAAAATGGCCAAATATCGGCCGAAGAATTGAGAGAAATTGAGAATATCGGCATTACCGAAACGGTAAAAAAACTGGAGGCCACAGGCATGAAAGCCATTACCGACGGTGAATTCAGAAGAGACTATTTCCATCTTGATTTCCTCAAGGAACTAGCAGGGGTAACTGTCACCGGAGGTGTAGGAGGTGGACAAGCCAAAGTTGCCTCCGATGGGTTTACCCCGCCAGTATTAAGTGTAACTGGTAAACTTAAACACCAGCATGATATCCAGGTAGATGATTTTAATTTCTTAAAATCAATCGTTAAGGCCACTCCAAAAGTATCGATACCATCCCCTACCATGATTCACTTCCGTGGAGGTAGAAAATCTATAGATATCAATTCATATCCGGACATGGATGAGTTTTTCCATGATTTGTCAGTGGCTTACAAAGAAGAAATCGATCATCTTTACAAGGCAGGCTTACGTTATTTGCAATTAGACGACACCAATTTGGCCTACCTTTGTGACCCAAAAATGCGTGCAGCAGCAGCTGAAAGAGGTGAAGACCCGAATGAATTACCTAAAACTTATGCTGCATTGATCAATTCTGTTATCGACGGAAGACCAGACGATTTGACAGTAGGAATTCACTTGTGCAGAGGCAATTACCGCAGCACTTGGTTTGCCGAGGGAGGTTATGAGCCTGTTGCCGAAATTTTGTTCAACGAAATTAATGTGGACAGATATCTTCTGGAATACGATGACGAACGTTCCGGAGACTTTGCTCCCTTGCGTTTTGTTCCGAAAAACAAAAAAGTAGTTTTGGGAATCATTTCATCGAAAAAAAGAGAAATGGAGAACATTGATGACCTTTGCAAAAGAATTGACGAAGCCGCTCAATATATGCCATTGGAAAATATGTGTGTAAGTCCGCAATGTGGATTCTCTAGCACACACCACGGCAACGACATGAGCCAAGACGACCAATGGCGAAAAATGGAATTGGTAGTAAATACAGCCATAAAAGTGTGGGGCGAAAGCTGATTTGCTTGTGTTTTTATAGAACACAGATGACACGGATTTGACAGATTTTCACTGATTATTTTATTTGAAAGGTATTGTAATTTTTATTAAAAAATCCGTGTCAAATCCATAAAATCCGTGTTCCAACCAGTCACAAAATAAAATAAAGATGCAATTATACGCTAGACAAAATATTGATTTCATATTGCACGAAGTGCTGAAAGTAGAAGAACTCTGCGAGGATGATTATTTTAAAAATCATTCGAAAGAGACCTTCGATTTGGTGCTTGATATGGCCGATGAAATCAGTCAAAAAACTTCTTTACCTGCTTTTGTCGATAGCGATAGAAATCAGCCGCAACTGATTGATGGTCAAGTGAGCGTACATTCAGGTGTGCATACTTTCGTAAAAACATATGCTGAGGCTGGGATGATTTCTGCTACTTTTGATGAGTCCTTTGATGGCCAACAATTACCCAAAACGGTATATGCTGCATCAGAATACATCGGATTAAGTGCCCATAATAGCTTCATGATGTTCACCGATCTGGCCAATGGTTGTGCCAATCTGATAGCTACTTTCGGTACTCAAGAGCAAAAGGACCAATATGTCACTAAGTTACTATCAGCAGAGTGGCTCAGCAGTATGTGTCTTACCGAGCCTCAGGCGGGCAGTTCACTCTCCGATGTTGCCACTAAGGCCATTCCTCAAACTGATGGAACCTACAAAATTTCTGGACAAAAAGTTTTTATTTCTGCTGGAGACCATGACATTACACCTAATATCATTCATTTGGTTTTAGCCCGTATTGAAGGTGCTCCGGCAGGCGTAAAAGGCATTTCTTTGTTTATTGTGCCAAAGAATCGTGTGGATGATTTGCAGGTCTCCAATGATGTTACCTCTATAGGCATTTATCATAAAATGGGCCAAAAAGCTACGCCGGCCATGCATTTGGCTTTTGGCGAAAACGACAATTGTGTTGGCTATCTTTTAGGGGAACCCAATCAAGGTCTAACCCAAATGTTCAAAATGATGAACAGTGCCCGTTTAGGAGTGGGCATGACCGGAATCGCTTGTGCGTCGGCGGCATATCATCATTCTCTAAAGTATGCAAAGGAACGTATTCAAGGAAAACGATTGGATGAAAACCTTAAATTAGTACCTTCCAACATCATTGAGCACCCTGATGTAAGAAGAATGCTTTTCAAACAGAAAGCGATTGTAGAAGGCGGCTTGGCATTTATGATACAATGCTATTTTTACATTGATCAAACTCGTGTGAATCCAGATAGAAAAGCATATTTTGAAACTTTGCTTGAGCTCCTTACTCCTGTTGCCAAAACCTTTGGTGCAGAAATGGGAATTGTGTCTGTAAATCAAGGCTTGCAGGTCTTGGGCGGTTATGGCTATACTGAAGATTTTCCCTTGGAACAACTGGCCAGAGACGTCAGAATTTGCAGCATTTATGAAGGAACTACCGGCATTCAATCTTTGGCACTTTTGGGCAGAGAGATTTTTAGAAATGACAAAATTGCTCTGAAATATTGGTACTCTGAGGTTGAAGAAACTTTAGAGAAAGTCAGAAAAGAGCCTAAGCTTAAGATATTCCTGGATGATTTTGAAAAAAAACTGAGTATTTTCGATAAAGTCAACGAGCACTTAGAAAAGTTATCGAAAGAAAAAGATGTGGAAATATTCATAAAGGATGCCACTACTTACATGGAGCTTTTTGGATTATTAAATGTAGCATGGCAATGGCTGAAAATGTCGGAAATAGCCGAATTGAATATCCACAATAGCGATACCGAAAGCAAATTTTATCTTTCAAAAATCGAAACCATGAAGTTTTTCTTTAAATATGAATTAAGTAAAGTTGACCAATTAGCCGAAATTCTTTTTCAAACGGACAGCTTAACCATTTTTGACCCAAATACTGACCATTTAGATTAATCATGATAGATATAAAAAAAGTAATCGCAATTGACGTTCATACCCATGCTGAAGTATCATGCTGCCAACCTCATGATGACTATCGTCCTGAACTGGATGAGGCATTTGCGAAATACTTCAAATCAGACAAAAGGCCTACCATTCAAGAAACCGCCGATTTTTACAGGGATAATAACCTGGCCTTTGTGATGTTTACGGTTGATTCTGAGCACAATGTAGGCAAAAGAAGAATCCCAAATATCGAAGTAGCCGAAGCTGCTCTGAAAAACGACGATGTAATGATAGCCTTTGCGAGTATAGACCCTCACAAAGGCCGTATGGGTGCACGCGAGGCACGAGATTTAATTGAAAATTACGGAGTCAAAGGTTTTAAATTTCACCCAACGGTTCAAGGCTTTTATCCGCAAGATAAAATGGCTTATCATCTTTATGAAGTCATTGCAGAATACAAATTACCGATGCTTTTTCATTCAGGTCACTCGGGATTTGGTTCGGGCGTACGTGGTGGTGGCGGTCTGAGACTTGAATATTCCAATCCCATGCATTTAGATGACGTGGCAATTGATTTTCCGGATTGCCCAATCATTATTGCCCACCCAAGTTGGCCGTGGCAAGATGAAGCTCTTTCGGTAGCCATGCACAAGCCGAATGTTTATATAGATCTGAGTGGCTGGTCGCCAAAATACTTTCCAAAGCAGTTGGTACAATATGCCAATACCATGCTCAAAGACAGAGTGCTTTTTGGTACAGATTTCCCGCTAATTACACCTGAAAGATGGATGAAAGACTTTGCCGATGCAGGATTTAAAGAGGAAGTAAAACCTTTAATTTTGAAAGAAAATGCGATTCGGATGTTGGGGTTGAAGTGATTTTAAGTAGCATGCTAATTGAACACGGATGACACGGATATTAAAAATACCACGGATTTTACTGATTTCTAATTTCCATGGTATTTTTCTTCAAATCTCAAACCCTTTCCAAAACTACAGAATAACCCATGCCTACTCCCACACACATAGAGGCTAAAGCATATCTTTTTTTAGTTATTTGCAATTGATTTACAGCCGCTTGAATGATTCTTGTACCTGACATCCCAAGCGGATGACCAAGGGCAATGGCTCCACCGTTTGGATTGATTCTTTCATCATCATCAGCCAAACCAAGATTTCTGGAAACAGCCAAACACTGTGCTGAAAATGCTTCGTTAAACTCAATTACATCCATGTCAGCTAAAGTCAAACCTGCTTTTTGTAAAGCTTTTTGCGAAGCTCCAACTGGCCCAATGCCCATAATTCTTGGCTCCACTCCTACCACTCCCGAACTAACGACTCTTGCTTTTGGAACCAGATTATAAGATTTAACAGCATTATCTGAAGCAATAAACATAGCTGCAGCACCGTCATTCAGGCCTGAAGCGTTTCCAGCAGTAACAGTTCCACCTTCTTTTTTGAAAACTGGCCTTAATTTGGATAAAGTTTCTAAACTTGTGGCTCCTTTAACAAATTCATCCTTGGCGAACATGGTCACTACTCCTTTTTTGTCTACTAACTCAACGGGCACAATTTCTTCTTCTAAAACCCCATTAATCTGTGCAGTGAAGGCTTTTTGTTGGGAATTATACGCAAATAAGTCCTGATCTTCCCGACTTATATTATACATTTCAGCCAAATTTTCAGCAGTAACTCCCATGGCATCAGTGCCGTACAATTTATTCATCAATGGATTCACAAATCGCCAACCGAAGCTGGAATCAAACAACTGAACATCTCCACCGAAGGGCTTTGAAGACTTGCTCATCACCATCGGACCTCTAGTCATGTGCTCCATACCTCCAGCAATTAGTATTTCGCCATCACCAGCTTTTATGGCTCTGCTAGCATGAATAACTGCCGACATACCTGATGAACATAGCCTGTTGACCGTCTCACCTGGTATTGTAAAGGGCAAACCGGCCAAAAGCAAGGCCATGCGGGCCACATTTCTATTGTCTTCACCAGCTTGGTTATGACAGCCCAAAATAACATCCTCGATAGCTTCTAAAGGAATATTTGGATTTCTTTTTATTAATTCTTTGATTGGTATTGCCGCCAGATCATCTGCTCGAACTGAAGACAAACTACCTCCAAGACTCCCAATTGGAGTTCTGACTGCATCTATTATAAAAGCATCTTTCATTTTATTTCTTTATTTTGTTTTGTTGCCAAAAATATATAACCAAATAATTCTTGAAAGTCGAAAATTAAAAGGAAACAGAATTATCATAAAAGCGATGATGATCAAAAGGTTAGCATAATCGAACAACTCATTCCCGTACAACACGCATGCAAATATTACTAACATACCTTCCAAACTGGCCAAACCGTAGCTGACAAACATGGCTCCCCAATAAAAGCCATTTTCAGGAAAAAAGTTGTAATTGCAGTTTGGACATTTCTGATTCATCTCCGTTAATCGCATGAAAGAAAAAAGATTGTTATTAATGAAAACATAACCTTTTTTACAATTTGGACACCGGTTTTTAAAAATATTTACTAAAGACATCATGAGTTTTTTTATGAGGCAAAATTAGTCCTTTTTGCTCCTAAACTTCTGTTTAAATATTTTTTTACAATTCACAGAGAGTTATTCCGGTGAGTTATCATTTCAAATCAATATTAAATTTTGCACTGGTTTTTGCTTGAACTTCCTCTAAAGTGGCGTTTGGCAGTAAATCTATCAATGTTAAAACCCCATCTGAATAAGAAAACACCGCCAAATCGGTAATTATCATGTCTACTACACCAGAGGCCGTCAATGGCAATACACACGATGGAACAATTTTAGGTGAACCGTCGGAATTTGTATGGGTCATGGTTATGATCAACCGTTTTGCACCAACAGCCAAATCCATTGCTCCGCCTACGCCCAAAAGTGGCTTGCCAGGAACTGCCCAGTTGGCCAGATTTGCTGCTTCGTCGCATTCTAATCCACCCATAATGGCTACGTCAATGTGTCCACCGCGAATCATAGCAAATGATTCTGAGCTATCGAAATAGCTACTTCCATTGAGGGCAGTCACAGGAATTTTGCCGGCATTGACCGGATAATTCATAGCCCCACCACCGTCAGTTGGCATAGGCCCAACGCCCAACATACCGTTTTCTGTATGAAGGATGATTCCGTGCTCTTCAGTGATTAGATCGGCAACTAAAGTTGGGATTCCGATACCCAAATTTACAACATCACCTGATTTCAGTTCGGCCAATGCACGGCGAGCCATATTCATTCTAACCTCATCTACTTTTTTTGAGGACGATACCGATGCAGAAGTCCCCAGATCTTCCAAAGTAAGCGTAGCTTGTACCAAATAATCTACAAAACAGCCTTGAGTGTGCACGTTTTCAGGTACTATTTCACCAACGGGCACAATTTCTTCTACTTCAGCAATGACCAAATCTGCAGCAGTTGCCATAGCTTTATTGAAGTTATTTTCCGTCATGCGGTATTGTAAATTTCCAGCCGTATCGGCACGCCACGCACGTATGAAAGCTACGTTACCACGAATGCCTTTTATGAAAACTTGCTCTTCACCATCGATGATTTTGGTTTCACGACCTTCGGCAATCTTGGTTCCTGCCGAAGTTTTGGTGTAGAAACCACCAATACCAGCACCGCCCGCACGAATGGCTTCTGCCAAAATACCTTGGGGTAGGAGTTCTGCTTCTACCAATCCCGCCTGAACGGCCTTTACAGCATTCGGATTTGATGTAAAAAACGAACCAATTACTTTTTTTAACTGACCATTGGCCAATAATCTATCGCCACCCAATCCAGGTTCGCCCGTATTATTTCCAATAAAAGTTAAGTTTTTAGTACTTGTTTCTGCCAAAGCATGCATCAAATGCACTGGATTACCTGTCATACCAAAGCCACCTTGAAGGAGGATATCTCCGTCTTTTACAAATTTAACCGCCTCACTTAAACTTAAAACAGGGACTTTTTTCATATACTTTTTCCAATCGATTTTTAAAACAATTTAAATTTTATAGTTCCCCCTTCGGGATGGTCCGACGATTCGGTTACGGGTCTAAAACGCCTCAAATGGCAATCCCACATAATTTTCTGCAATCGTTGTTTTATATGCCTCTGAGATAGTAATATAATCAAACTTTGCTTTTTGTAATTGGTACTGAAAAGAACCATGCTCATCTTGTTTGTGAAACAGAGTAGTCATGAAGTTTGAAAAATCTTGTGCTCTCCAAATTCTTTTCAAGGCTTGACTGGAATAATTATCCAACGTTTTAATCGAATCGTTTTTATAATAATCCACGAGTCCGTCTACCAAATGTTTTACATCTGCCACGGCCAAATTTAAACCCTTACCGCCAGTAGGAGGAACAATATGTGCTGCATCGCCTGCCAAAAACAGCCGCCCGTATTGCATTTTATCAATAAAATAACTCCTCATAGGCGTAATGCTTTTTTCGAATATTGGCCCTGAATTTAGCTTCCAGTTTTCAGTTGCCAATCTTAATGAAAGTTCCTCCCAAATTCTTTCGTCTGGCCAATCTTCTACTTTTGCGTAATTGTCTACCTGTATATAAAGTCTACTTACGGTATTTGATCTCAAACTATGCAAAGCGAAACCCCTCTCATGATAAGCGTAAATGAGTTCTTCGGAAGACGGAGCCACATTGGCCAATATACCCAACCAACTAAAAGGATACGTCACTTGATATTCACCATAGCTATCTTTAGGCATAGTTTTTCGGCCTAAACCATGGAAACCATCACACGCCGCCACAAAATCACATGATAAAGTATGACTTTCACCTTCGAAAGTGTAGTTTATTTTGGGATTTGAAGTTTCTATATCGATTATTTCAGTTGCCTCAGCTTCAAAAAACAATTTCTCTCCGTCACTTTGCCATACATCGGTCATATCTTTTACTATTTCCTGTTGGCCGTAAATCGTAATATTTCTACCACCTGTAAGATTACCAAAAGGGACCCTAATCCTGTGATTATCAAAATTTAAATAAACTCCGTGATGCTCCTGTCCTTCTTTTAATAGCCTATCAGCTAAACCAAGGTCTTTAAAAATATCAACTGTATTTTGCTCCAAAAGACCAGCTCTAACTCTAGATTCTACATATTCCCTACTTCTATTCTCTAGAATCACGGATGAAATTCCATGTTTTTTCAACCAATGAGCCAAAGTCAATCCTGCCGGCCCCGCTCCAATAATTCCTACTTGAGTCCTCATGTTTTAATAATTAATATCATTTTCTATAAAAACTTCCAAAGCCAAATGAAATGCGTCATTTGCAGCTGGTAATCCACAATACAATGCTGATTGCATGATAACTTCCTTGATTTCATCCACCGTAACTCCATTATTAAATGCAGCCTTTACATGCATTTTAAATTCAGCTGGCCTGTTTAAAGCTATTAACATCGCCATAGTAATTAGGCTTTTATTGTGTTTAGACAAACCTGGTCTTGTCCAAATTTCACCCCAAGCATAATTGGTAATAAAAGACTGAAAATCAGCATTAAAATCATTGATTTTGCTATTGGCTTTATCGACATGGGCGTCCCCCAAAACACTCCTGCGAACGTGCATGCCCTTGTCAAAAGTTGATTCCCCTACAAAAAAATCTATTAAAACTCGGGCATACTCTTTCGGTAGTTCAGTTGCGGCCAAATGTCTTGCATGCAAAACTTTCAATCTTGATTTTGGTATTTTTGAAACTAAAAATTCAGCCTGCTCAATGTTTGTTACCGGGTCTTCATCACCTGTAATTACAAGTGTTTCAACATTCATATTTTGAAGTTGATTTCTAAAGTCGGCATCACGAATGGCACAGCAACAATTAGAATAGCCTACTATATCGCTTCTCAAAAACATAGCTTTAGTTTCAGCTACTTTTTCAGGTTTCTGACTTCTAAATTCTTCTGTAAACCAACGCTCTATGGTATCGTCGACAATAGCCTGCATACCGTTTTTACCTATGGTCTCTATACGGCCATTCCAACGTTCGTCATTACCTATTTTTGCTCCGGTATTACTTAAAACTATTTTTTTGAAGCGATTTGGGTGATTTATGCCAAGATATTGCCCAATCAAACCGCCCATCGAGAGACCGCAGAAATAGGCCTTTCCTATTTGGAGCTCATCCATCAAATCAATAACATCTCTACCTAATTGCTCTATTGAATAGCCCTCTAGGCCTATACTATTTTTAGAACTTCCGTGCCCACGTGTATCATATTGTACTATTCTGAAATAGGGCAAAAGATAGGGAATCAATTCATCCCACATCATCATTTCAGAACCTAATGAGTTTGAAAAAATTAGTACGGGGCTATTTGGAGTACCTTGTATTTTGAAAGCCCTCATACCCCCATCGGGGGATTTTGAAACATTATTATTCATACTTTTTTAATAAAGCATCCACTATCTCCACACTATTTCCAATCGAATTTTCAGGATTAAATAACCCATCCATGTTCTCTATTTCAACATTATTCTCTTTCAAAACTTCTTTCAAATGTTTATTTTTAGAGATTGCTGATTTACATGCTTTTTCAACCAGTTCATGAGCCTGAATTTTACCAATTCTTTTCGCCAAAGCTAATGATACATTTTCGGCAAAAATTAACCCCTGACTAATTTCAATATTAGCCAACATTCGCTTCTCATCGATTTCCAAGCCAGAAATCAGCTCAATTGTCTTTTCTAGACTACCCGCCGTAAGACAAATTATATCAGTAAGCACTTCCCATTCTGCATGCCAATTACCTGCCGAACGCTCATGTTCCTGAATCATCGATGAAAGCATACTTCCTACCAAATGTGGTACTCTTGTAGCGTTGGCCAAAATTGCTGCACATGTCACTGGATTTCTTTTATGAGGCATGGTGCTGGAGCCGCCTTTTCCCTCGGCAGCACCCTCAAACACCTCTCCTACCTCCGTTTGCATCAATAGAGAAATATCCTTTGCAATTTTACCTAATGTACCGCTCAAAATACCCAAATTCGTTGCCAATTCATTAATGTTATCCCTCTGAGATTGCCAAGAATAAGCATGATTTAGCTTTAAAATTTCAGCAAAAGTTTGTCTAACTTCGTGTGTAAGATTTGAGTTTTGACTTCCTACCGCACCAGCAAGTTGCATTACCAAAAGCCTAGATTTCATCTCGCACAAACGCTCAATGGACCTACAAACACCTTCTAACCAAGCACTTGTCTTTAACCCAAAAGTTATAGGACGAGCTTGCTGTAACAATGTACGGCCAACCATTACGGTATTTTTGTGCTTTTCTGTTAATTTGGCAAGTTCGACTTTTAACTTTAACAATTTTTCATCTAACCAATTAATAAATTGACCGATCTGCAAAACTGTGGCCGTATCTATTATATCCTGGCTGGTTGCACCTAAATGAACAAATTTGGACGCCTCAAAATCACGATTTTTTACAGCTTTTGTCAATTGTTTCACCAAGGGAATGGCGGCATTTCCTCCGAGTTTTATTTCTTTTTTGAGTTTGGAGATATCAATGTTTTCAGGAGTACAACAGCCAGCAATAATTTTGGCATATTCAGTGTCAAAAATACCATGAATAGCCTGAGATCGAGCCAACGCTGCCTCTACATTGAGCATGGCTAGAATGGCGTTTCGATCTGAAAAAAACTCATTAACATCTTGACAATAAAACAACTCAGAATATAAACTCATAATTATTTTATCCGTTTAAATATCAAAAAACACGGTTTCATTTTCTCCCTGCATATGTATGTCGAAATGATAATAATTCTCTTTTTTCTGAGCTACTAGTGTATTTTTTCTTTCAACTGGAACCAGTTTAAGAGCTTCATCAGAATCATTATTTTCTTCATCAGAAAAATAGATTCTGGTATAAGAATGAATCAATTGCCCTCTCATAAATAAAATGACGGAAAGAAACGGGGCATTTGTGCCAATCGGCTTTGGCTTTGCTGTTTTGAAAACAAAACTATGGTCTTTTTCGGTACCAGTTCCAAATCTCCCGAAAAGGTTATTTTGATTGTCCCAAATCTCCAACATGGCGTCTGGAATCACATTTCCTTCTCCGTCAAAAACTTTTCCTTTTATTGTAATGGGATTGTCGTCTATAGAAACCAATTCATTCTGAGCCAAGCTTTTAAAATCGTATAAATATTGCTCTGGAGTGAGGCCATAGGCAAAATACGGCCCTACTGTCTGCGATGGTGTCTGCTTTAACATGATGTTTTCAAATTTTAAATTTTCTCAAATGGAGTAGTCTGATGCCCCCTTAGTACAAAATCGAATCTATAACCTAAAGCAAAATCAGGTTCAGTGGCATCCAAATCAAATTTAGAAATCAGCAAATCTCTACCTTTGGGTGGAACCCCAAGAAAAATAGGATCGTACTGCAAAAGCGGATCTCCCGGGAAATACATTTGTGTTACCAATCTATTGGTAATATTCGCCCCAAAAAGTGAAAAATGTATGTGATTAGGCCTCCAGGCATTATAATGATTGCCCCAAGGATAAGCTCCTGGCTTGATGGTGTAGAACTTGTAATTGCCATTTTTGTCTGTCATACAACGCCCTGCACCCAAAAAATTTGGATCAAGAGGGGCATCATGCTGATCCACCTTGTGCACATAACGTCCACAAGAATTGGCTTGCCAAATTTCTATCAATGTATTCGGAATAGGTTGTCCATTTTCGTTAAAAACAGTACCATGAACCACTATACGTTCGCCCAAAGGTTCACCATTTTTAATTGAATTCTTGGTTAAATCATGGTCAAATTCTCCCAAATTAAAGTCTCCGAAAACCGGCCCTGAAAGTTCAGCCAAAGATTGTTTAAGAAGAACAAGAGGTTTGGTTGGAGCTCGAAGAATGGTTGATTTGTAGTCAGGCGACAACCTAGGTGGATGCACCTCCATGTCAAATGGATTATAAATCAATTGACTCATAAACTTTGTATTTAAAATTGAACGATGAGCCCAAAGGTATCCAGAAAGTATAAGTTTTTCTTGGACAAATTAAAATTTTGTTTGTATATTTATAACATCATTATATCTATACTGAAATAGTAAAAGGAAAGCACATCCGACAATAATAACCTATAATGCTAATATTCAATTATTTATTTAGAGAAAGCTCAGAGGCACTACCGCAAATTTAAAAGCACATTTATAACATGAAAGAAGAGCTGATTATTTATAATGGACTTTATGGGGACAACAATAATTCACCAATGCTCGAATTCATTCATTCCGAGGCCTTGGAGTCAAGAAGCAAGATGTACAATTGGGAAATCAAAGAGCATTTACATACTGATCTTGCACAGCTTTTTGTAATTGAGAAAGGTGAAGGAATTTTGATCTCAGAGAAGACAGAAACCAAAATAACCGGCCCAAGTATGATTTACATCCCAACAAATACCTTGCACGGCTTCGTTTTTAGAGATAATGTAGAGGGAGAAGTAATAACCTTTGCCGATTCATACCTCGAAAATAACTTTAAAAATAACCAACGAATTGTGTTTGACTTAAGTCGTCTTCAATGTTTTAATTTTGAAAATGAAAGCATAGAATTTCACCAAATAACGACATTAAAACAAATGATAATAAAAGAACTAAGTGAAGAAAACATCGAAAAACGCACTTTCATTTATGCTTTATTTCAAACCCTTTTCTTAGTTATTTTCAGAATTAATCAAAAAAAGAAATCAATTACAGAAGTAACTGACAATAAAACCTTAGCATACTTTCAAACTTTTCAAAAAAGCATAAAACAAGGCTTTTCTGAAACTAAAACTATAAGTCAATATGCAAAAGAAATAGGTATCACCACCATGCATTTGAACAGAGTTTGTAAGTCGATAGTTAACAAATCGCCTATTCAAATTATCCATGAAAAAGTGGTATCCGAAGCTAAAAAATACCTTTTAAACACTACATATTCTATTTCAGAAATTAGCTATTTCCTGAATTTTAATGATCCAGCGTATTTTACGAGATTATTTAAGAAAAACGTAGGTGTTTCGCCGAGCGATTTCCGAAAGACCTAAAATGGATTTTTATTCTTAATTTTGTAACAAAGCTTTTAAAACCCTATACATGAATTTTATCAATAACAAAAGAATCTGGAATGCGTGGTCAATGTACGATTGGGCAAACTCAGTGCATAATTTGGTCATTACCACTGTCATTTTCCCGATTTATTACCATGCCACAGCGGTAGGAGTAGATGGAAGTGACAAAGTCCTTTTTTTCGGATTCGAAGTCAATAATAACTCTCTCTATAGCTTTACAATATCAGCAGCGGCCATGACCTTGGTGCTTTTATCGCCCATTCTTACATCTATCGCAGACTATTCGGGCAGAAGAAAAATGTTCATGAAGTTCTTTTGTTATTTAGGAGCCGCCTCATGTGCCTATTTTTATTTTTTCACCAAAGAAAGCCTTAACAGTGTGATGATAGCATTTGGGCTCTCTATAGTTGGCTGGGGAGGAAGTATCGTTTTCTACAATTCATACATCCCGCAAATTGCGACAGAAGATAATTTTGACAAACTAAGTGCCAAAGGCTTCGTATTTGGCTACATTGGTAGCGTTATACTACTAGTATTTAACCTATTAATGATTCTTAAACCAGAACTTTTTGGACTTTCAGAGGCGGATTCCAAATCGGGATTAACTTCAAGAATAGCCTTCCTAACAGTGGGTATTTGGTGGTTTGGATTTGCTCAAATTCCGTTTTATTTCTTACCAAAAGACAACAGCAAAAAGTTTGAGCTTAGTTGGATAAAAAAAGGAATAAAAGAGTTGCGTTCGGTAATCATTGAAGTAAGACAAAACAAAATTCTAACCAAGTTCCTTACCGCTTACTTTACTTACTACTTGGGTGTAATGACGGTAATTTATGTAGCCACTTTATTTGCCGAAGACGAACTCAAAATACCTCGTGATGGCCTGATAGCCACACTCTTAGTTATACAATTGGTAGCTATTCCTGGAAGTTATTTAGCTTCTTATTTATCCAAGAAATTTGGTAATTCTGTGGGCCTAAGAATTCAAGTTTTCATATGGTTTTTGGTGCCACTCGGTGCCTATTTTACCACTACCGCTACCCAGTTTTATGTCATTGCAGGAATGGTGGGCTTGGTTATGGGCGGCATTCAATCGCTTTCACGTTCCACTTTTGCCAAATTGATTCCCGAAGACATAAAACACACGGCTTCGTATTTTTCGCTTTATGATATTTTGGAAAAAGCATCCATTACAACAGGGACCTTTATTTTCGGATACCTCAATGCCATAACCGGCAGCATGAGAACCTCCATTTTATTCCTAATGGTGGCCTTCTTCTTAGGTTTTATACTATTGATGAGAGTACCTTCTAAAACAGTTTATCACGATAAATGAGGATTTTAATTACGGATTTAAACATCAAATTGGATGGGCATAAATTTGGCTATGTCAGCAATTTATTGAAATATATTGAAGGCCTAGACACTGATAATGAATACTTTATTCTGGTAAATTTTTCTAGAGAATTTAAACTTACAACCAATAAACCAAACATTAAAATTCTCACGACTACCGAGGAACAACAGCTTGTCATTACATCACAAAAACACTATTTCCAGAAGTCTGCGGAAGAATGGAAAATCATACATCAAGAATGCCTCCATAAGGAAATCAATCATCTTGTTTTGATGGAATTAGACCCTTATCAGGTTGAAATAGGCAAAACAAAAACGAATTACAGCATTGCTGGTATTTGGTTTAGACCTTATGCAAGAATGAAAAAAGAAGGCCCAGGACTAAGGAATCAAATTGTTTTCTGGAGAACTATTTTGCAGAAAAAACTGACCATCAAATGGGCTCTGATGAATAAAAACCTAAAAAAAGTATTTATTCTCAACGACGAAGCCATGCCGAATTGGCTAGACAACAGACGGTATTTCTACCTTCCAGACCCCTATTTTGAATATCAAACTATTGAAAGCTTTGACCTTCGAGAAAGATATATTATACCCAAAGAGAATTTGATTTTGCTTCAGTTCGGCAACATGGACGAACGCAAAAACAATGAAAATATCATTGCTGCCTTGAATAGTTTAGATCCAATTAAAGCACAAAAAATCACTTTAATCATAATCGGAAAGTTCAAAGACGGCTATCTGGAGAAAATCAAGAAGCTGATTCCTGAAAATGCAAAATATCAAACCATTATAAAAGACGAGTTTGTGAGTGATGAAGAGATGGAGTCCACCTTTAAGCAGTCAGATGTGATTCTAAGAATGAACATCAATTTCTTTGGTTCGAGTGGTATAGTTGGCCAAGCTGCAAATCACAATAAACCCTGTATTGTATCCAACAATGGCGTAATGGCCGAACAAGTAGAAAAATATAAACTTGGAAGTATCATAGACCCTTATGATATCTACGCCATTAAAGACAGTATTGTTTTCTACCTAGAAAACCCTAACGAAAGAAAAATTGACGGCTCATTTTACAAACAGACGCACGATTTAGAGGCTTTCGGAAGTACTTTACTGAATGTTTAACAATTTCTCATTTACCTTATCTACCCAAATTTGCTGGCCCTCACAGTCCCAGTGTGAATCGCCTTTCAGATACATATTTTTCTTAATTAATTCCTGATATACACCAATTACAGGCATTTTAAGATTATTGTTTCCTTCGATTCTCTCTATCAAATGATTGTATTCACCCAAATCCTGGGCTAAAATACTGGCCTTATTCGGAATAATGCTTAAATAAACCTCGTCAAATCCCAAACCTTTGTAATAATCATAAGTAAGGTTAACATTCTTAACCATAACCTCTATTTCGCTTTCCTGTATTGCATCAAAACAACTACTGATACCTGGATTTAGATCCAAATAATAGAGCAAATGACCATTATGAAGTTTGACCTTTTCGTCCGTTTTCCCAAAAAGCCAAAGGTTTAATTCAGCCTTGAATTCTCTAATTTTCATCATAAAATCTGAGCCAAAAAGCAGAGATTCGTGCATCTGAGTATTGTATGGCACCTTGATTCCCAGCAGTTTGTCCTCCAAAGTTTGCTCACTTACTATTTCCTTTCCGGTAGACACATCCCAGTTTTTCCAAGGTTTCTGAAAACGTTCTCTAAAATGCCTTTCCACCGTCTCGATAACCAATATTTTCTTGCCTGACTTAAGAGCAAATCCTTTATTTGGTTCGGCCACAAAACCTCTCAAATAGGTTTCGGTCGCAAAATTATCACCTGCCAATCTACCATCTTCGGTAAAACTATCTCCTGCCAAATACAAAGCCACATTTGACTTCTTACCGGTAAAATTTTGATCACACTTTTCTACTTTTTCTCTAAATTCACCCAAATTTGACATCCGATACAAATCGCCGTAACGATAGTCATCTTCAACTATATGGTGGTCATAGGCATACTTCGAGACAGTTTTGGAACAACCCAAAAACCAAAGAAATGCGAATAAAATGAGCGTGACATATTTAAGTATTTTCATCATCAAAATTGGAAATATATAAATTGATTGGAAGAAAATATCCCGAAGAAATAACAAACCAAAATCAGACCTACAAACTTGGCATAAAACAAGGCCGTGTTTTGCGTTTCAATCTCTTTTACGAAAATATCTTTCAAGAAAAGTATAATCATCAATATCCAGCAAAAGACGAACTCGTTGGTCGTAAATGGCATGGAAAAGCTATCATAACTACTAAAATCAAAGATTTTGGTGAGGATAATTTTGGAATTATACAATCCTTTGGCTCTAAAAAACACCCAAGTAATCATGACAAGCACAAACGTAAAAAGAATGGAAAGAAATGTATTTTTGGGTAGTTTAAACGGCAAATACTTATCACGGATCATGGCCAGCACCAAGTAAGTCCCATGCAGAGCACCCCAAATAATGAAAGTCCAAGCTGCACCGTGCCACAAACCACTAACCGTAAAAACTATCAAATAATTGACGTATAATCTGCCCGAACTGACCCTACTACCACCTAGAGGAATATACAAATAATCTCTAAACCAAGTAGATAGCGAAATATGCCAACGCCGCCAAAACTCTGAAATACTCTTGGAAAGATAAGGTGCGTTAAAGTTCAACATGAGATCATAACCCATCGTTCGAGCAGCTCCAATGGCGATGTCAGAATAACCAGAAAAATCACAGTAAATTTGAATGGTAAAAAACACAGTCGCCAAAAGTAGGGTTAAACCCGAAAATTGGGTAGGATTATCGTAACAATAATCCACCATTATCGAAAGCCTATCTGCAATTACAACTTTTTTAAACAGACCCCAAGCCATCAGCATCAGGCCAGATTTGAGCTTTTCGAAATCAAACTTAAAATAGGTATGAAACTGTGGTAAAAGATTTTGAGGACGCTCGATTGGTCCTGCAACCAACTGAGGATAAAACATCACATAAAGCGAATAAACTATAAAATCCTTTTCAGGCTTCTGATTTCTTCTATACACCTCTATGGTATAGCTCATTGCTTGAAATGTATGAAAAGACAGCCCAATGGGTAAATCATACGGGTAATCATGAAAAGGATTTTCTACTCCAATTAACCCAAGAGCAAGTGAAATGTTTTTATTGATAAAATTCCAATATTTGAAAAAAGCTAAAAAACCTACATTGCTAATCAAACTGAGAATCAAAAGAGATTTACGTTTTTTACCTTCAGACTGACTAATCCAAATACCTGCAAAGTAATCTACAATGATGGTTACGAGTAAAATAAGTATATAAACTGGCTTAAAAACCAGGTAAAAATAACTGCTAGCCAAAAGCAAAAGCCAAACTCTACCCCGGTGTCTTAGAGAAAAGTAAAGAATTGTGACAACTATGTAGAAAAAAACAAATTGAAGGGAATTAAAAAGCATAAATGGGCTTCAATGGGTTTGATTTAAGTTCAAAATTAATTGAATTGTCTCAATAAAAAACCTGCTTTTGACTTATTTTTGCATAAAAATAAAAGCATTTGAATCAACAAGAAACCATTTGTGCTCTAGCAACTCCCCAAGGAATCGGTGCCTTGGCCATCATCCGAGTGTCTGGACCAGAAACATTCAGGAACGTCAATAAAATCTTTAGAGGCGTGGATTTAGAAAAAGCCAAAGCCAACACCATACATTATGGAAAAATAATGGATGGTGAAAGGATGATAGATGAAGTCTTGATAAGTGTTTTTAAATCCCCTAAAAGTTTTACAAAAGAGGATTCTGTTGAAATATCAACTCACGGAAGCGAATACATAGTTAGATATGTACTTAAACTTCTAATAAAAAGCGGTTGCCGCATGGCCAATCCTGGCGAATTTACACAGAGGGCTTTTTTAAATGGGCAGTTTGACCTAGCTCAAGCCGAGGCTGTTGCAGATTTGATTTCTGCAGATTCGGAAGCTTCTCATCAAATTGCAATCAATCAACTAAGAGGTGGTTTTTCGAAAAAACTAGCCATTTTAAGAGAAAAATTGGTGCATTTTGCTAGTTTAGTTGAACTTGAACTCGATTTTGGTGAAGAGGATGTTGAGTTTGCTGACCGAGATGATTTGAGAGCTTTGATAATCGAGCTACAATCTCAGTTAGAGCCGCTAATATCCTCCTTCGAAAGTGGAAATGCCATAAAAGAAGGAATTCCAGTTGCTATCATCGGAGCTCCAAATGCTGGTAAATCAACCCTCTTGAACGCTCTACTTAATGAGGAAAAAGCCATTGTAACGGACATCGCCGGAACTACGAGAGACGTAATAGAGGATATCGTTTTCATTGAAGGTCAAAAATTCAGATTTATCGATACTGCGGGCATTCGGCACACCGAAGATATTATAGAATCGATGGGCATCGAACGATCAAGAAAAGCCATGCATACTGCAAAAATAATTGTCTTCTTGTTTGACAATGAGGCAAATAAACTTTTTTTAGATCAACTAGAAAAAGAAACCACAAACGCAGAAATTCTTTGGGTACAAAATAAAATAGACCTCAATCAAGACTTTGAATCCAAAGCAGATGTTAAAATTTCTGCCAAAAACGACATTGGAATAGAGGATCTAAAAAAAGTACTATTAGCCAAAATAAAACTCCAAAGTAGCCAAGACACCACAGTCACCAACCTCCGCCACTATGAACACTTACTGAAAGCCAATGAAGCCCTAACAGAAGTACTTAACGGCCTTGATTTGGGAATTACTGGTGATTTCTTAGCCCAAGACATCCGACTTTCATTGCATCATTTGGGAGAAATTACTGGAACAATTACGACAGAAGACCTGCTTGCTAATATTTTTGGAAAGTTTTGTATCGGAAAGTAATACCAATATGGTGCTTTAAATATCAAAAAAAATCAAATCAATTAAGGTAGCAAAAATTAATACCTTTATTGGCTAAGCAAAGCCATCCAAGCTTCTTTTATCTTGCCATTTATTAAAAAAACTTTGGCCATTTCTTTGTAATTGGCATTTGGATTTTGAAACATAAAGTCGTTAATTTCTTCCACTGAGGGCAGTTCTTCGATGTTACCTAATCTGCCTAAATCATTGCCAGAAAATGATGAATCGTGTTTGATGAAATCAGGAATGGCATCAACACCTATACCTTTATGAATACTGGGTTTGGCAACTTCAAATAAGGCATCGCCTGAGGCTCTAACATACCAATCGCCTCCCAAACGTGCTACCCAATCTGTTTTGGTTTGATCTATTTTGCCATTTTCGTCCAAAATATCCTCAGAAAAATGTGCCAAAACGATTTCACAAATAACTAAGTTTGGAGAACCGCCTTCCTCACTCATTTGTACGACTTGTTTCACTTTACACTCAAAAGCAGCTTTCGATTCTAGAACTCTTGGTGGTTTCACCAAAACAGAAGCAGCCTCAGTAAATCCACTTTTTACAAATTCGTTGATTCCTTTTTCATATTCGCAACTCGCCAGCGACATTTGTTCTACCATGGCAAAATCAACCATATTAATGACCACCTCATCGTGTTCCAGTACATTTTCGAGGGTATGTTTTTGACTGCCATCTCTCACACGTCTATTGGGTGAAAAAATAAGTGTTGGCGGATTGGTACCAAATACATTGAAAAAACTAAATGGACTCAGATTCACATTTCCGTCTTTATCAATAGTTGAGGCAAACGCAATAGGTCTTGGAGCAATTGAGCTTTGTAAATATCCATGCAAAACTGCAACGGAAACTTCTTTGGGATTGATAGTTAGCATAATTAATAATTACTTCGAAGGTAATATGGTTGTCCTTACTTCTCCAAAATCAACACTATAATCGCCATTAAGGGCATATCCTTTTATTACAATGGTATCGCCATCTTCTAAAAATGTCCGGGTGCTGCCGTCTGGCAATGTAATGGGATTTTTACCACCCCAACTTAGCTCCAATAATGAACCATAACTATCAGGCGTTTTTCCTGAAATAGTACCCGAACCCATTACATCACCAACATTGAGATTACATCCATTTACCGTATGATGAGCTATCTGCTGAGCCACCGTCCAATACATATTTTTGAAATTTGACCTGCACAATAATACTTCGGTCTGTGTTTTATCAGCATTTGGAATAAGGTAAACCTCCAAAGTGATGTCGAAATTTTTGCGATTTTTCTCTTGTAAATAAGGCAATACCTCTGGATTTTGAACCTCGGCATCTACTCTAAATGGTGCTAATTCTTCAATTGGAACTACCCATGCACCAATTGACGAAAAGAAATTCTTTGCCAAAAAAGGCCCCAGAGGAACGTATTCCCATCTTTGAATATCTCGTGCAGACCAGTCGTTAAACAAGCTAAATCCAAATACATATTCTTCAGCTTGATTAACATCTACGGCATTTCCAATTTCATTGTTTTTACCAATGATTGTAGCCATTTCTAATTCTATATCAAGCCTTTTGCTCTCCGAAAAGCCGGGTAGCGTTGTATCGCTGGAATTGACCTGACCTTTTGGTCTATGAAAGTTTTGACCTGACACAAATATAGAACTCGATCGCCCATGATAGGCCACTGGCAGGTGCTTCCAGTTAGTTAAAAGTGCATTGTTTGGATCTCTAAACATGACGCCAACATTGTAAGCATGCTGCTCTGATGAATAAAAATCTGTATAATCTCCTATTCTAACAGGTAAATGCAATGAAACCTCTTCATTAGAAACTACACAAGATGAGAATTCCTCAAGATTTATGTTTTTTAAAATTTGAATTACTGCATTCGTTTTGTCTTTGCCAAGACTGATAAAGTCATTGAGAAAATCATTTTCAAATACAGATTGATCAATTTTTAAGTCTTCAAAAACATTCTTTCCGGCTAAAAGAAAAAGGTCAACAATTTGCCCTTGAATTTTGGCTGCCAATCGTTTCGGGTTATCTTTAATACTATAAATGCCAAAGGCGATTCCTTGTTTCATTTTCTATTTTTTTGTTTTTTTCCTATTCCAACCAACTCTTGTAATATTTCCCATCATCAATTTTCAAAGCATCTTCTGTTATACTTAAAGGTCTGAAAGTATCTATCATTACCGCCAACTCTTCTGTTCCAGTATGACCGATACTTCGCTCATAGGCTCCTGGTGCGGGGCCATGTGGTATACCTGCCGGATGCAATGTGATATGGCCTTGCTCAATGTTGTTTCGGCTCATAAAGTCACCATCTACATAATACAACATTTCATCACTATCTATGTTAGAATGGTTGTACGGTGCAGGAATGCTCAGTGGATGATAATCATACAATCGTGGTACGAACGAGCAGATTACAAAGGCCTTTGTTTCAAAAGTCTGATGCACCGGTGGTGGCTGATGTACACGGCCTGTGATGGGTTCAAAATTGTGAATTGAAAACCCATAAGGAAAATTATATCCGTCCCAACCAATCACATCAAAAGGGTGTGTTGGGTAAAGCATTTCGTATAAAATCCCTTGTTTTTTGATTTTTATAATGAAATCCCCTTTTTCGTCGTGGGTTTCAAGGTCTTGGGGTAATTTTAAATCACGTTCGCAAAATGGTGATTGCTCTAACAGTTGGCCAAAATGATTTCTATATCGTTTGGGTGTATAAATCGGATGAAAACTTTCAGCATATAAAATGCGATTTTGTTCTGTATCGAAGTCTATTTGGTAAATCATACCTCTTGGAATGATGAGATAGTCTCCATACTCAAAAGCGATATTGCCGAGCATGGTTCTCAAAGTACCACTGCCTTGATGTATAAATAGCATTTCGTCGGCATCTACATTTTTATAGAAGTATTCACGCAATGATTTTTTTGGTGCTGCCAAACCAATATGAATATCTGAATTCACCAGAAGTGGGGTACGACTTTCTAAAAAATCATCCTTCGGTTTTACCTCAAAACCTTTCAAAAGGCGGGCTTTCATGCCTTTTTCAATGGCTATTTTAGGAGAAACGTCTTTTTCTGATAAAATCTCCTTGACCATAGTAGGCCGATGAATTTCGTATAGAAGAGATGACATACCATCGAAGCCAATTGTTCCAAACAATTGCTCATAATATAGCCCACCATCAGTTTTTTTAAACTGAGTATGTCGCTTTTGGGGCATTTTGCCTAATTTATGATATAAGGGCATATTGAATTTATTTGACTTTGATACATATACGAATTAGCTAAGATTTAACCCAACTTCTATCAAATGAGCAACTTTTTGATTTCTAAATTTAATTTGATTCAGATGCTTTATGACCTCTTTTTTTAGCTTTACATTTTCTTCTTTGATCGCGTCCAGTATTTCTAAATAAAGGAGCCATTCATCTGGAAAATTTTCTTGGGCTTCCCGAAAAACGGTCTGCAGTTCATTTGAATTAGAACCTATTTTTTTTACTGCTAAATATAAATTCTCTAACTTATTTTGTTCTTTATTTTTTGGGATTTTGACATTTGGCAAACTCAATGGTACCGTGAGGTCAAATGAATTAGGATCAGCAGGCCCCGAAAAAGCTGAGACTATTTTCTTACCTACAGCCATATCATAGATGCCATATTCTGGGCGAAAAAGTATCACTTCTTTATGTTTTACAGTACAATTTCTAAAAGAAATCAATATTATTTTACCTTTCAATGTCCTTTTTCCCGTAATAACCTCGCCAGCTACAGTAATATCTCCCTCAAAAGTTAAATTAACAAAACGGCCTTCATAGATATTATAAAACTCTAAATCTCTTGGAGACATATCTTCAATTGCCAAATTGATTCCCTTGAGTTTCCCTATGGGAGAACCAAAACCATGACCATGCGTTGTAATGCCATGCCCAAGTAACTCTTTTTCATGGTAGGCCAATGCGGTTTTGCCATTGGTTTGAAAATAGGCTACTTTCCCTTCTTCGTTGAGTAAAATTTTCGAAAAGAGACCTGAAATTTGCAAACCTGTACTGAGTTCAATAGTCCCCAGTTGTTTGGATTCTATCAGTTTGGTCAAACCTTTATGCCCCCCTCTTCTTAATGCCATCGAATTAGCTAATTCATCAAGAACATAACTTAGATGGGCGAAGTTTGGAGTAACAAATAGCTGTGGTTGTGGTTTGGTATAATCAAAATTATAGTCGGCTGTTTCTAATGTAAAAGGCAGCTTTTTAACTTTAGCTGACATGCACCACGAGCTTTCGCCTATAGATGACAGCAACCCGGCCCCATAAATTTTGGGTTCACCTAGTTCTCCAATTAAACCATATTCTACTGACCACCAGTGCAAATTTCGTATTTTTGCCATTTCAGAAGGCTCCACTTCTTTATGCTGCAGGTCTTTGACCTTTTCTTCAGCTTCGGCGAGTTCTTTATCATTAGCACCAGAAGACCCCTTTAAATTAGTCAGGTGACGGGTGGCTTCGTATAATTCTTGATCATAAGAAGATGAAATAGCCTTGGCACCTATTTCACCGATGCGTCTTAAAAACTCAGCATATTCTACATTGGCAATAATCGGTGCATGACCTGCAGATTCATGAATAATATCCGGAGAAGGTGTATATTCTATATCTTCCTTTTGCCTAATATCGGAAGCAATTACTAATACATTATGAGCCTGAAATTCAAGAAAAGCTTTTGTAGGTATAAGCCCATTAACTGCCACCGCTGCCCAACCTATTTCTTTTAAAATTCTATTCATGCCATACATATTAGGCACGTGATCCATAGAAATTCCTGTTTTTGCAAGCCCTGTTAAATAAGATTCATGTGCATATTTACTTAAATATTGCACGTTTTTTTTCATCACGTATCTCCATACCGCATGGTCTATGGGCGAATAAAACTCGTAATCTTGGGTAGTTACAAACTGCATTAAGTGCTTAGGCAGTTTATCTAAAATTTCGTTTGATTCAAACATTAGGTCCATTCTATTACAAAGTTCCCCTTAATTCCTGCTCTCTTTCTATAGCTTCAAATAAAGCCTTAAAATTTCCCTTACCAAACGATGTAGCTCCTCTACGCTGAATAATTTCAAAAAATATTGTCGGCCTCGGCTCTAGTGGTTTAGTAAATATTTGAAGTAGGTAACCTTCTTCATCCCGATCTACCAAAATATTTAATTGCTTTAATATCTCAATATCTTCATCTATTTGCCCAACCCTTTCTTTTAAGTCATCATAATACGTAAGGGGCACAGTTAAGAACTCTATTCCCCTATTTCTCAACTGGGTTACGGTCTCTATGATATCATCTGTAGCCAAGGCAAGATGCTGAACACCAGCACCTTCGTAAAAGTCAAGATATTCTTCAATCTGAGACTTTTTTAATCCTTCAGCCGGCTCATTGATTGGGAATTTAATTCTACCGTTTCCATTTGACACCACCTTACTCATCAATGCTGTATACTCGGTAGATATATCTTTATCGTCAAACGAAACTATTTGAGTAAAACCCAAAACGTCGCCATAGAAATTTACCCACTCGTTCATTTCTCCGAGTTCCACATTTCCTACAACATGGTCAATATATTTTAATCCAATAGTAGCAGGTTTATAGCCCGGATTCCAAGGTCTAAAACCAGGCAAAAACACACCTTTGTAGTTAGTTCTTTCAATAAATACATGAATGGTTTCACCATAAGTATATATACCAGCTTTTACTACTTGACCAAATTCATCTTCTTCAATAATGGGAGCAAAATAAGACTTAGCTCCACGTTTAACGGTTTCATTATAAGCAGCCTCGGCATTATCTACCCAAAGGGCTATTACCTTAATGGCATCACCGTGTTTGTCAATATGCCGCCCTATTTCTGTCCCACTTCTTAATGGAGATGTCAATGCAAACCGGATTTTGCCCTGCTGTAAAATATAAGTTTCTCTATCTATAAGTCCAGTCTCAAGACCTGCATAAGCTATGGGTTGAAATCCAAATGCCGTTTGGTAATAGTAAGAGGCTTGTTTGGCATTACTGACATAAAATTCTATATAGTCTGTGCCATTGATCGGCAAAAAATCTTGTACATCTTCAAAAATCTTAGGAATTGATTCTAAGGCCTCTGTATTCATGAGTTTTTTTTATTTATAAATATTTCATTAAAAAGTTATGTAAATCTATGAGCCGGTTTAGGTATAGTCAAATACAATTTTATACCTTTGTTATAAGAAATACTTATACTGAAACATACATAACTCCAAAATTTGCAATATATACTTCATCCTTTAAGCTTAAAATTTCATGGAATTACGTCAATTAAAATATTTTGTTACCGTGGCCGAGGAGTTACAATTTTCTAGAGCATCGGCTAAGCTATCAATTTCACAACCAGCTCTAAGTCAGCAAATTAAATTGCTTGAGACAGAATTAGGTGCCGACTTATTTGTTAAAATCCAACGCCAAGTATTTCGTAAAGTTACCTTAACACTAGAAGGCGAACTTTTCCTAAAAGACGCACAGAAGATATTGCAGCTATGCGATAAAGCAAAAGCCACCATAAAAAATAGAGCCTTGACAAATAAAACACTTAAACTAGGTATTTATCGAATGTTAATAAACCAAAGAATAGTAGAAGCCTTAGGTTTATTTTCAAGATATTTTCCTGATATAGATATACAAATAGTAGAACTACCTACTTTTTTAACAGTTCAAGAAGCCCTAGTAGACGAGTCTATCGACTTCGGAATATCTGTTTTGCCACATCACTACATTGAATTGGACTCTATCTTACTAAAAAGTAGTGTTTTAAATGTTATTATGGCTAAAAATCACCCATTAGCCCATCAGGACAATATCGTTTTAGAACAATTGAACCAAGAACGTTGGATAGAAATCTCCAGTTCTTTTCATCCAATACTCGATGAAGTTGAAAAACTATGTATACAGGCTGGGTTTAATCGCAAGCCCAATATAGTTCAGGAAGTTTCGTCTCTAGAAATCATGGCTCAGTTGGTAGGCATGGGTAAAGGAATTGCGTTTATTCCTTCATTTTTTGATACAAGTGGAATCTCAAATATAATTAATAAGCCCATTAATCACCTCCCCATTATATTTGAACAGGGTTTATTTTACAAAAAAAATAGATTCAAAACCATCGTAGAAACTCTAAAAAAAATATAAAATATTTGGTCACCAATGCATTAAGTAGTCCTCAGACATTAAAAAAGAAGCCTTGGTAGTATATTCTTTCGAACTAAAGCACTACAGCCTCCATTAGGCCATTTACAATATTATCAGAACATTATAAACATGGATAAATGGGCTAACTATTTTCTCAATCAATGGCCCTATTATTAGTGCTTTCAGCAGTCTTAAATAAATATCAATTTTTGCAAGCAGCGGGATTTCCTGAAAGAATACTTTAATCTCCCTAATCCCATGCCGTAGGGTTTGTTCAATTACTGACAATACACATATTTCTTGAAACTTTAACCCTAAATTTGCCCTATCGTTTTTTTAATGAAGATTCATATTTTTTGCATTCTATATGATGACATGTTAAGCCAAGTTTTTACGAAATCAAAATCGTTCTCGCAATGTTTCAACCCGATAAGCAAATATTATTAGAAATTGTAAAAAACCAAATGCCCTTTGGTAAATACAAAGGCACACTTTTGTGCGATTTGCCCGTGAGTTATCTAGAATGGTTTCTTAGAAAGGGAGGATTTCCCGAAGGTAAATTGGGTATGCAACTTTCCACCGTTTATGAGATTAAATCCAACGGCTTGGATGAAATTCTTTGGACGCTCAAAAAAATGAAATAGCATTATTTGCCATAATGTTCTCCGAGCACCTTCTCGGCCATTTTTCCTTGTGGAGAAAATGTTTCCCTTTCATGGAAGTGGTCAATTTCGGTCGGAAACCATTTCCAAATAAATGCACCCGCACACCAATGTTGTTTCCAAGCAGTCTCAAAAAAGGAATGATAAGCGTTGGCTTGAATATTCTCGTTTTTAGGTTTAGAATATTCTGTTTCCCAAGGTTTTTCGGTGCTGTAGTCGTTACTTCGGTAACCAATTTCGGTAAATAAAATTGGCTTTTGGTGTTTTGAAGAATATTTTTCGAGTTTTTTAAGATGAGTTTTCCAACCTTTATTTAATTCCTCGATACTCGGATCTCTTTCGTCTGAAAGCGGAAAATACCCGTCAACACCTATGTAATCCAACTGATGCCAGAAAGGCACTTTGTCAAAGCAATCCCAGTTTTCGGCATAAGTAAGTTTTCCTTTGTACACCTTTTTAATTTCAGAAATCAAGCCAAGCCAATAGTCCTCTCTACTTTGCACGTGGCTTCCCATTTCGGTTGCTATACAAAAAACTTCTACTTTTTCAGATTCAGCCAATCGAGCAAAAGTCAAGATATAATCTTTAAAACTATCCTCGAAAATCTTCCAATCTGACTCCTTTTCGAAATTCAAATCGCCTGTAAACTGACCCCAACCTAACCACAAATGAGGCTTTAGCATCACCTTTATACCTTTAGAATGAGCCATCTCTATGCATCTTTTCACACCCGCTGGTGTTTCTCCCCACCATTGATGTTTTTTTGTGGTGTCTATCTGAAACCTCACTTCGGCAATTTCTTTTGGTACAAAAGCATAAGGCATCAATGAAACCCAATCTGCGTTAACTTTTTCAATAGAATGAAAACAAGTGGTATCCACCTCTTTGGGTGGTGCTACCAGGGATAGCCCTTTCATCTTCAAACCTTTGTACTCAAATACTTTATCGCTCGAACCATAGAAATAAAAACCACCAAAAAGGAGAAGAATAAAAGCAGGAGTAAGTAGTTTTGTTTTCAATTTATTAATTTCAAGAATGAAAGAATCGCTCGAAAATGCCCATAAATTTAAAATCTGGAAAGCCAACTTACAAACTAATGGACTAAAAATAAATAATATAGAGGAAGTTTATACCAGACATCGTTATAATGGCGAAGCACTTTTTTCTTTGGTTATGCTCGACGCCGAAACACCGGAAGGCGACAAAATTCCACCCATATGTTTCATAAAAGGCGAAGTGGTGTGTGTTTGCATAGTTTTGATTGATAAAGAAACCAAAGAAAAATACCTGCTTTTGGTTAAACAAAGACGAATAGCCGAAGGCGGATTTACCTACGAGCATCCAGCCGGAATGGTGGATGGCATCAAAACACCACTCGAAATAGCTGTAATGGAGGTCAAGGAAGAAACAGGCATTACGGTGTCTGAAGAAGACCTAATCAATCTTTCGCCTAACAAAAGGCTTTTTCCTAGCACGGGAACCTCGGACGAAGCCATGTATTTTTACTTTTGCGAAATAGAATTGGACAAAACTGAAATCGAATCGTTTGAAAACAAACAAATGGGAACGGAATACGAATTTGAACGAATAACAACACATGTTTATCCATTCATAGAAGGGCATCATAAAATAAACAATAGCAATGGGCTCTTGCTCAATTATTTATATTTGTCTGCCGTAGAAGACTTCGATACATTGCAAAAAATTTAAACCTAAAACTATAATTTAATGATAACAAAAATGAAACATGTTGTAGCCATGATGGCTCTGATGGGGCTAGTAGCTTGTAATCAAAACGCAGGGCAAAATAATTCCGCCGAAAAAATTGATTCTTTGGCAACCGCAGACACCACAGTATATCCTGAAAACCTCGAAGCGTCGTCCTTTCCAAATGGCGAGCTTGTCCATGAAACAGGAATTTTAAAGAATTACGAAGATGGCGGTTATCCTTTTGCTACTTTGAACATCGAATTTCCAGAACGTAAAATTGAAGAGACTTTCAGTCTTAACTTGGAGGAAGTAAAAGATATCAATCAAGAAACACTTTCAAAATCCATCGGCAAATACTTGGATTTTTCTTATGTAAGCAATTTTGAAAATGCTTTGATGGACATCCAGAGCAATGGAAAGTCTATTTTTAAAACAGATGCCATTCCTGTAACCAAAGAAATGAAAAGTATAACTGGGGTCTTAAATGGAGCCAACGAAGTTACGGGAGGTGATTTGCCAAACAAAATCTCGGTTTCTAATGCCGAGCAAACCCTTGACTTTGAATATTATGTAACCGAAGATATGGTTAAATTTAATGGAAAAACCATTACAGTTTTCTATGAAGAAAGAACTAGTAACAACTTGGTAGAAATAAAAATATTGAAATAAAAAAATGAGGTCATAACGTATTTAAACTATGACCTCATTCATTTACGCAAAAACTATTTTACCTCTTCAACGGGTTCAACAGTTTCTTTGATTTTCTTCTTCAATTTATAATCAAACACGCCAAACTTAAGACCTAAAGAACTTGAAAATCCACTCAAATCAGTATAATAACCACTTTTGTTTGCTGCTAAGCGATAATTAGCTCCCAAGAAAACTTTGGCGTATTTAAACATGTTCGCTTCTACATTTACGCCTGGCTGTAGAACGAAACTTCCATTTCTGTCGATTTCAAACCTATTGTCATATCTTCCACGTCGGTCAAAACCTTCAAAGCCATAGTTGTTAGACATACTTCCTGCACCTATCAGCAAAGGAAAAGAAACATGTACCAAAGCATCGGGTTTTGGTGTGTATTCCATCTTTAAACCTCCAAAATGCCCTCTTGTCGTTGTTGAATTTCTATCCCGAACTGTACCTAAAACCGAAGCACCAATGGCAAATTTCTTGTTCACGGTTAGCATAAAGCTGTTGCCAGCAATAGGTGCAAATGTGCCACTTAACTGACCATAAGACAACTCTGGAGCAATATAGAATCCCACAGACTGAATTTTGTTCTTAGATTTCCCAAACAAGGTCTGCATTTCACTTTGTGCCTTCACGTTGATAGAAACTAGACCAAACATGCAGATTAATAGACTTTTAAACTTCATCATAAATTTTAAATTTTCGTTTTGTTTATAAACAATACGAGTACAGGCAAAGACTTGCTGCCTCATTCGGACAGGTTTATTTATAACAACTAGCTATCTTAAATGCTTAGCTAAATCAATATTTCTAAAAGAAGAATAAATTTTGTATGTTTGGTAAGCCTTTTTTCAACCAAAAACCATCAAATGAAACTCGCTAGACCTAAAATCTTCTATTTTGTTTTATTTTCCATTCAGACATTTGCTCAAAAATCACCAATCCTACATAGTTCATTGGTATTTCCATTGCAAGAAAAACACGTTCATGCGAGTAGCTTGGTGGTCCTACCGAATGAGGACAATCTGATTGTTTGGTTTGAAGGTAGCGGAGAAAGAACATCTGACGATGTAAAACTTATGGGAGCCCGACTCGCAAAAGGTCAGGACAAATGGAGCGAGCCTTTCTTAATGGCCGACACACCAAATATCCCAGATTGTAACCCAGTCATGTTTTTAAATACTAAAAATCAACTCTTTCTTGTTTGGATAGCCGTGCAAGCCAACAGGTGGGAGCAATCCATTTTAAGATTTCGAACCTCGTCGAACTATTTAAACCCAGGACCACCAATATGGGAATGGCAAGACAATATACTTTTGAAACCCGATGAATCCTTTGCTAAAGAGGTAGAAAAAAAACTCAAAGAATTGCCCGCCTCCGACAACGGATGGGCAGGATATGCCGCCAAATACGACGATATGATAATTGAAGCCAGTAAAGACCCAGCAAAAAGAAGTTTCGGATGGATGACCAGAATCAAACCCATGGTATTTAAAAATGGGAAAATCATTCTACCTCTCTATTCTGATGGTTTTAACATGTCGCTGATGGCCATTTCTGAAAATGATGGTAAAACTTGGCGAGCAGGCTCTCCGCTGGTTGGAAGAGGTCCCATACAACCTGCCCTGGGTAAGAAAAAGAATGGAAATCTCATGGCATTATTGAGAGACAGTGGTGATGAGCCCTCTCGGGTACAAAAGAGCGAGTCCATTGACGGCGGCGAAACATGGTCCGTTGCTACCAAAACAAAACTACCCAACACTGCCAGTGTTGAACTATTAACTTTTCAAGATGGTCGTTGGATTTTTGTAGGAAATGATATAGATGATGGCAGATACAAACTGAGCCTGTATGTTTCCAAAGACGAAGGCGAAACCTGGGAGCACAGCTTGTATCTAGAAAACGACAGCACTAAGAAAATGAGCTTTTCTTACCCAAGTTTATTACAGGCTCCAAATGGAAATATCCTTGTCAGTTATTCTTATCACCTAGCTAAAGATTCGAAGTCAATTAATGTGGTAGAAATAGATCCTGGCTTATTAAAATGACAAAATGTGCAGAATATATTATTTTGATTTTACACAAATCACCTCACACCTTAGCGGTTTTTGAAGTTTGAAATGACTCATTTCAAATTCTTTTGAAAGATAATAAAGGGGTTCTTTTTTTAAGAAAAGTCGTTTTGCGATTGACAAAGGCTTCCTGAGTCCATTCAGAATAACCGATTTATGGTCTGCTCCCGTCAATCTGATAAAATAATTACTCGAAGGAGGAAAATCGCCAGTTAAACTAATCTTATAAAGCCTACTCTCTTTACCTCCCCAGTCAGACTCGTAGGCAGGATCAAAATCCACTTGGGTCAAAACAGCTGTTTTGGGCGAAACAATTACTCCATTTTTGATCTTGTCCAAAACAGTCCGATAAAAGTCGTTTGCATTAAAAAAACCACTATTTTTTAGATAATCATATTTGTCTTTGGCCTCAAAAGCCACCGTCTGACGCTCGTTATGGACCATGTCATTCTCCAGATTATAGGCGTCCATCATCAAGGTTTCATGTTTTAGAATAAGATAATCGCTCGACTTTAGATACCAACCAACATAGAACACCATAAACAAAATCGAAAGCCCCCACTGAACCTTTTTGAACAAATTATTCTGAAAAACGAACGAAATCCCAGATAAGAAAATCAAAATACCGTAGATTTTATACCTTGGGCCTAATACACTTTCATATCCTACAATCCAGTAATTGTACCGACTCACCACAATTATACCTAGCGAAGCCGCACCGAAAAGGTAAATGAGTTTCTCGAAATCATAATCTTCAGACTTCCAATTTTTCAGTAATAAGTAAGTACTGAAAATGAACGTAATAAATCCCAAAAATCCTGATATGAAAAAGCCAAGATTGGTATAAACAAACCTAAACTGGCCTCCTACAGCTATAAAAAAGCCCCAAACCAGTTCAATATTATATTTAAACAAGTTGCCGAACATACTAATACTTGAGCTACCACTAACTCCCGAACTCAAATAAATGACTAACTGTAGTACGAAAACAGACAAGATAATATAACTGTGTGGATGCTTTTTTCTAAAAAGTGCATAACCTAACACCAAGAAAACGGTCATAAACCCCAAGGCACTACCAAATGGTACAATAAATAGAAAAGTATAAAAAAGTAATCTTTGGGCAGTGCTAGTTAGCGAATTCCTCTTTGCTATTAAGTAAAATAATACCAAAGAAAAAGAAACAGTAGCTAACTGATAAGAGGCTACATCATTTCTATAAAACATCTCCCAATTACAATGACTGAGCAACAAAAAACTCAAAAGCAACAAAAAAACAGGAAGATGCTTGTATTTTTTATAAAAAACCAAAACCAAAACAAGGGTGTAGAGATTTACAAAATAGAGAATTATCCCGAAGTCAATCCTTCCAAAAATGCCTATCGGAATCAACATTGATAAGCGAATAAGAAACGGTCGACTTTCATTATCCGGTGTTAACAAAACCATTACCTTCTCGCCAAAACTACTCGCATTGAGATAATTGTAGAAAAAATCCATAAAAACTCGGTGGTCATCTTCGAATGGAAAATTAATCGCTTGGGACTTCAAAACCACCAAGTGAACTACAATCGGAACAAGTGCCAAAAGCCATGGGATCAGATTTTGTTTTTTACTCATACTTTCTCTCTATCTTCTATTTTATCTGACTCCTTATATAATCAATCACACCAAACTACCTATTTTTATTACAAAGCATCCAAAGTTTATCTGATGACTTAGCAGTGTAAAATTAGATATTTTTAAGCAAAAAACAGCAATACCTAAATATAGGCTCAATAGCTTGATTTTTTATTTACATTTGTTAAAATTTATGTTTGTCTATTTTCCTTGATTTCTATGAAGTGGTGATTCTAAAATCTGAGTTGATGTATTGTACTCAAAAATAAATTTAAACACAGAGTTGGTGACCATACACCAAAACTCTTAAACATTTCCCAATGAGTCTTTACAAAAAAATAGGTAATAAGATAAAATCCACCCTCGGAGTACCATTTCTTAGTTTTCTGCTTCCCAATGCTTACTTTTATTCAAGAAGAGGAACCTGCTCTTGTTGCGAAAAAAAGGTTATTTTTTATTCCTACAATGATTATCTCCGTAGTAATTATATTTGTCAAAACTGCAATTCATTACCTAGAGAAAGAGCTTTAATGCAGGCGATTGAACGTTTTTACCCCAACTGGAGGAATCTAAATATTCACGAGTCTTCGCCTATTGAAAGAGGGGCAAGCGTAAAAATAAATAAAGGAAATAAAAACTATACGGCCTCTCAATTTTTCCCAAATCATCCATTTGGAGAGTTGGTAAATGGTGTCAGAAATGAAAATCTGGAGAATCAAAAGTTCCAAAAAGAGGTTTTCGATTTGGTAATAACGCAAGATGTTTTTGAACACCTAAACCAACCCGAAAAAGCCTTTGCAGAAATCCACCGAACATTAAAAAAAGGTGGAGCACATATCCTGACAGTCCCAATTGAAAACAGATTTGATCCAACTGTTCGTTGGGCAGAGTTGGACTCTAAGGGAAATCTCATATTCTTGTTTACCCCAGAATATCACGGAAACCCAGTCAATGAAGAAGGGTCGCCTGTTTTTTGGCACTACGGATACGACATCGTTGAGATGATTGAAAAAAGTACAGGCGTAAAGCCTTACATTCAAACTTGGGAAGACCGCGACAACGGAATTGAAGGCTTATTGAATGAAATAATTGTTATTAAAAAGGTATAAATAGGTCTAAACAACTTTTTAATAACACAAATCGAACTCAAGATATTTAAATAAGTCTAATTTGGAATTTATAAAACGAACTACTATTTTTATTAAAATTATAGCCAATTAAACCAATAAATTATGAAAACTAAATTATTATTCGTGCTCACTGCACTCACACTTTGCTCTTTTACTTTTGACAAAGTATATGTTTGGGACAAATACAAACTTCAAATAACCGTTCCAGATGATTTTGAGGTCGTTAAAAATACCAATGAGGAGTTTGAAATGGAAGGTGATGGAATGGATTTGGCCATTAGTATTTTCTCCGAAAAAATTACCATGGAAGACTTAGAAGAAGCCACTGTGGCTGGAGCTAAAGCAATTAAAATGACCGAAATCGACCAAGCACACGAAACCAAAATCAATCAACTGGAGGGATATTATGTTGAAGGTTTTTTAGATGGTAGCCGGGTTATGTTTGCAGGACTTATGGATCCAAGAACAAAAACTACCTTGTTTGTAGCAATCACCTTTGCCGATGACGATGAAAATGCCGAGGAGGAAGCCTTTAAAATCATCAATTCATTTAAAAGATTGAGATAGAAGCAATTATAAAATCGCTTTTTTAGTTAAAATAGAATTAAATTCCTTCGTCAACCAATTGGCGTACAGTGAATTTAATTCTATTTTCTTTTTAGCCAAAACCTAGGCAATACTCATTCTCAAAATGGCCTCAGTTGCCGCTGCATCAATATCAGATTTTTCACCATACTTCACTTTTCTGTCTGTGAATCTTTTCTTTATTTCTTGAACTGTCTCCTCTCCTATTCCATAAGCTGAGGCTTTTGTAGGTATGCCCAGCGATTCATAAAATTCTGTGGTCTTTTGAATTGCGGCCTCCACCAGTTCATCATCCGTTCCATTCAAAGCCCAAACTTCCTTGGCATATTGGATCATTTTGGCCTTTTTATTATCCATTTTGTATCTCATCAAATGTGGCAGTACGACTGCCAAGGTACGAGCATGATCGATTCCGTGCAAAGCAGTAAGTTCGTGACCAATCTGATGTGTAGCCCAATCGCTCGGTACACCCAGCGAAATCCAGCCATTCAGAGCTACCGTAGCCGCCCACATAAAATTGGACATATCTTCGTAGTTGGTCTGATCGTGCATCACTTTTGGGGCAACTTCTATCAATGTTTTCAAAACACCTTCTGCAAATTTATCTTGAATAAGGGCATTGACTGGGTAGGTCAAATACTGTTCCATCACGTGGGTAAAAGCATCAGCTAAACCATTGGCTATTTGTACTTTGGGCAAAGAATAGGTAGTAGTAGGATCTAAAATTGAAAACTGCGGATACAATAATGGACTCCCCATTCCATACTTTTCATGGGTTTCTTTTCTAGAAATTACACCACCTGAGTTCATTTCTGACCCTGTGGCTGGTAGGGTTAGGACAGCACCAAAAGGAGTTGCTGTTTTATATCTCGATTTACCCAAAACGATGTTTTCCCATTCATTTCCGCCCTCAAAAGGTATGGCAGCCGAGATAAACTTTGTGCCATCTAACACTGAACCTCCACCTACCGATAGTATAAAGTCAATTTTCTCGGCTCTTCCCAATTCAACAGCTTTCATCAATGTCTCAAAAGTGGGATTAGGTTCAATTCCTCCAAATTCAATCATTTCAAAACCAGCAAGAGCGGCCACTACTTGATCATAAACGCCGTTTTTAAAAATGCTCCCTCCGCCGTAGGTAACCAACACTTTGGCACCAGCAGGTATGTTTTTTGACAGTTGTGAGATAGTATCTTTTCCAAATATTATTTTTACTGGATTCCTGAATGTGAAGTTTGAAATCATTTTGCTTAATTATTTATCATTTAAAATACTAACACGCTTTTTGTTGAATTAATTTTTAATTTTGAGAAAAAACACCAGAAATGAGCTATTGCACTTACTGTAAAACCCTTCCCGAAGATAATCACCACCGAATTTACCACGATAATCATTACGGATTCCCTATTGATGGAGACAACGAGCTTTTCGAAAGATTTGTTTTTGAAATTAATCAGGCCGGCCTTTCATGGGATTTGATATTGAAAAAACAAGAAACTTTTAGAGCAGCTTATCATAGATTTGATATTGATGTGGTGGCCAGTTATGACGAAGTGGAGATTGAACGCTTACTCGGTGACGCTGGGGTGATTCGTAATAAACTGAAAATCAATGCTGCCATACACAATGCAAAAGAGATTCAGAAACTTCAAAAAGAGCATGGTTCGTTCAAAAACTGGATAGAACACCACCACCCCAAAACCAAAGAAGAATGGGTGAAAATATTCAAAAAAACTTTTAAATTTACTGGTGGAGAGATAGTTAACGAATTCCTGATGAGCACAGGTTATCTTTCTGGAGCTCATGATGCAGATTGTCACATTTTAAAAAAGATAGGAAATGGCAAAAGTTGAAATGAAAACAACCGAAAATGAAGTTTCTGTCTCGGACTTCATTAACGCAGTTGACGACGAATCTAAAAGAAAAGATAGCCTAGAACTGGTAAAAATAATGGAGGAAATAACCCAAGCTCCTGCAAAAATGTGGGGACCAGCCATCATAGGTTTCGGAAAATACCATTACAAATACGACAGCGGCCGAGAAGCCGATATGTTAAGGGTAGGTTTTTCACCCAGAAAAGACGCCTTGGCTCTTTACATTGGTGCCAATTCCGAAGAAAACTTGGATATTATTTCAAATCTCGGAAAATACAAAACAGGAAAATCGTGTCTCTACGTAAAAAAACTCAGCGATATCAACCTCGACGTTTTAAAAGAAATCACTAAAAGAGGTTTTAAAAGAGAACAATTCGGAGAAGTATAAAAAAAGGAAGCATTGCTGCTTCCAATTTCTAAATTTTAATACTAATGACACTTCGGCTACGCTCAGTGTCCGCTAAACCAGTAACACACTTCGGCTACGCTCAGTGTCCGCTAACTAAATAACCAGATACACACTTCGGCTACGCTCAGTGTCCAGTAAACATTAACCAGATACACACTTCGGCTACGCTTAGTGTCCAGTAACCAGTAACACACTTCGGCTACGCTCAGTGTCCAGTAACCAGTAAGACTTCGACTTCGCTCAGTGTCCAGTAAACCAGTAACCAGATACACACTTCGGCTACGCTCAGTGTCCAATAACCAGTAACACTTCGAGACCTAACGGTCGCAATTTCATTGAGATTATCATCTGAATTTCATTGTGCTCAGTGTCCAGAAAAGATTAACTTGATACACACTTCGAGACCTAACGGTCGCAACTACATTCAGATTATCATCTGAATTTCATTGTGCTCAGTGTCCAGTAACTAAATAACCAGTAAACCAATAACTAATTAACCAGTAAACCAATTACCAATCCCCAAAAATCAAATCGTCTTCCAACCTTCGCGGTAGTTACGAGAAACAAATTGGTTGGCCTCATCGTAGTTGGTAATTTTCATATTGTTACCATCCCAAAGTAATTTCTTGCGGCCGTCAAAATCCAATCCAGCACCACCGCCCGTTTTCTTTTTACCTAATTGATAACTTCTTATGGCCAAGTTACCCATCAAAACAGTCTCTGTCAATGGTCCAGAATAATCAAATGACGAAGTCAAAGCTTGGTGTTTTTTACCACCAAAACCGTCCTTGATGGCATCACACCATGAAACTTGATGGCCATATTCTGGCAATTTCTCATTCGGATTCGAGGTTTTGTAATCCTTAGGCATTTCCAAAACATCTCCATTATTTTTGTAAACTTTTGGTACAAGTCCGTATGTTCCGCAAGTCATAATTCCTTTTGAACCCACAATCATAACACCATTGGCACTTCCATTTTCTCCAATAGAATCATTCGCCGGAATCAAATCTGGGTGGAATGGCCTTACGCCACCATCTGTCCAAATCATCTTGATATCCTTCTTGTTTTTCTTAGATGCCGGAAACTTCAACTGTACATGTGACGACGGCGGACAACCTTCTGGAATATATTCTGGTGTCCAGTCTTTCAGGAATACCTGCCCAACACTACATTCAACTTCGGTTGGGTAGCCCAATTCTAGAACCCTGAAAGGAGGGTCAATTAGGTGACATCCCATGTCGCCCAAGGCTCCTGTTCCAAAGTTCCACCAACCCCTCCATTTGAATGGATGATAAAGCGGGTGATAGTCAACATAATCTGCAGGCCCTATGAACAAATCCCAATTGGCCCTGCTCATCGTATCTGGCAGCTCGGGTTTGGTAGTTGGCACCGGAATCCCTTGCGGCCAAACTGGTCGGTTGGTCCAAACATACACCGTATCAACGGTACCTATCAGTCCTTTTTTGTGCCATTCTATCATCTGTTGCTGACCAGGATTGGAAGCCCCTTGGTTACCCATCTGGCTGACTACTTTGTATTTTCGGGCAGCTTCGGTAAGCATACGAGTTTCGTAAATATTATGTGTCAATGGTTTTTGAACATACACATGCTTGCCCATCTGCATAGCTGCCATGGCTGCCACACCGTGTATGTGGTCTGGGGTTGAGATAGTTACCGCATCTATTTCTCCTTTCATTTGCTCCAGCATTACCCTAAAGTCGGCATAAAGCTTGGCCTTTGGAAACTTCTCAATGGCCGCTTTGCATTGACCCGGATCAACATCACATAGTGCTACAACATTTTCAGCACCGTTGTTGTAGGCATTAAAAATATCCGAGCGGCCCTTACCACCAGCACCAATCGCAGCCAGATTTAACTTATCGCTAGGAGCTTTGAAGCCTTTGCCCAAAACATGCCTTGGTACAATAAAAAATGAACTTGCAGCCATTAAGCCAGTTTTCAAGAAATCCCGCCTTCCATTCTCAAGAATCTTTTTTTCCATATTTGTTTGATTGAATAGTATTTTGTTAAAGAATTTCCGAAACAATGAATCTAGATTACACCCAAAAAATTGTCTCAGTATTTCAAACTATAATATTAAGCACAAAACTTTATTTCTGAATTAAATTTTTAAAATATTTTAATAAACTTAACAGAATTTTAATTCAAAAGAAAAAATAGCTTTAAGAACTCTAAATAGAGAAATCTTGTATTTTTGTTTCAAATTAGAAAGCTAAAATGGCAAAAAAAATTAAAGAAAAGGTAGACCTACCAAAAGTACACAAAGACCTTGAAGGTTTCGACGTCACCATAAACTCATTCGGAGAAATCCAGATGTCCTATAACATTGAGAAAATCAATGATTTTTTGAATAATAAAGTAGAAGATAAAAAACTAAAACATTTGAAAGAAGATGAGAAGTCATGAAATAGACTACAAGATTTTGGGTGAGGACATACAAGTGGTAGAAATAGAACTTGACCCTAACGAAACCGTAATAGCTGAGGCCGGCTCGATGCTTTTTATGGAAGACGGCATAAGCTTTGAAACCAAAATGGGCGATGGCTCACAAGCAAATCAGAGCATTTTGGGCAAAATGTTTCAGGCTGGTTCTAGGCTTTTGATGGGCGAATCATTATTTATGACACACTTTACCAACCGAGGCGTGGGCAAAAGAAAAGTAGCATTTGCAGCACCTTACCCAGGTACCATTAAAGCTGTTGACTTGGCTAGCATCAATCAAAACACACTCATTGTTCAGAAAGACGCATTCCTTTGTGCAGCCATGGGAACGAGTATCTCTATACATTTTAACAAAAGATTCGGTGCTGGCTTGTTTGGTGGTGAAGGATTTATTTTGGAAAGAATCCAAGGCGATGGTCTAGCTTTCATCCATTCTGGCGGTGTGGTTATTGAAAAAACGCTCAACAACGAAGTGCTAAGATTAGACACAGGTTGTTTGGTTGCCTATGAACCGCAGCTCAACTTCGACATTCAGAGTGCCGGAGGGCTTCGTTCGATTATATTTGGTGGCGAAGGCATGTTTTTGGCTACTTTAAGCGGAACGGGCAAAGTCTGGATTCAATCCCTTCCAATATCGAAACTCATTCAAAGGCTCTCTCCTTATGGCGGAAATGCAAGCAAAGAAAGCGGCTCCGTATTAGGTGGTCTTGGGAATCTGTTTGAACACTGAGATAATTATTAACCAACAAAATTTCAACCTTACAAGATGAATAGAAGAGATTTTTTACAGAAAACAATCGCTTTAAGTGCAGCCACTATGGTTGGCACCGATATTTTCGCTGCCAAAAAACTTAAAACTTTTGGCTGCCAACTTTATAGTGTGAGAGATTTGATGCCCAAAGATGCCAAAGGAACTATGGAGGCCTTGGCAAAAATGGGTTATGAGCTGTTTGAGTCTTACTCCAAAGACCCTTTTTGGGGAATGTCGGCCGACGAGGCGGTACGTTTTCTAAAAGACATTGACGTAAGAATGATAAGCACCCACATGGGTTTAGCAGATATTAATGAAGCTTTGGTAGAAAAAGCTGCAAAAGTGGGTTTAGAATATATCATTTGCCCAGCCATTGGCCCTCAAAAAGACCTTGACTCATGGAAACAAAAGGCCTCAGAGTTTAATATGAAAGGTGAATTATGCAAAAAATACGGCTTGAAATTTGGTTATCACAACCACTCCTACTCTTTTGCTTTTGTAAATGGCCTGAAAGGGCAAAAAGTACTATTGGACAACACCGATCCAAATCTTGTTTGTTACGAGCTGGACATGTGTTGGAGTGAAGCCGCTGGCGAGAATACCATAGAACATCTCAAACAATATGGCAACAGATATGAGCTTTGCCATGTAAAACAATTGGTAGAAAAAGACCCGAAACCTAAGCAAACCGACTTGGCCGATGGTATTATAGACTACGCCAAACTTTTAAGAGCCGCCAAAGACAACGGAATGAAATACTATTTGGTGGAACAAGAGCAATATCCGGTAGATTCTATCACATCCATGAAAAACGATGCTGCCTTCATGAAAGGTTTAAAAATCTAGAAAAAATATATTTCTTTCACTGAAAAACTCTGGTAAAATTTTTGCTGGAGTTTTTTGTGTTTTAAAATCCCAAATAAAATTCAAGTATTCCATGCTCAATTATCCCAAAGCACTCTTTGTCCTGATTTGGACCCTGACCATAGCAACTGTTCAAGCTCAAAAACCCAATGTAAAATTCGGGAGCGTCACAGTAGACGAACTAAAAAAGTCAAAGTATGAGATTGATTCTACTGCGGATCAGATTATTCTATTCGAAAAATGTGAAGTTGAATTTCACTACGACGAGAACTATGGATTTTATTTAGAATCAACAGTTCATATTCGAAAAAAAATTCTAAAAGCATCAGCACTATCTGCTGGCACGGTAGCTATCCAAACGTATAGAAACACGCATGAGTCCAGCCAAATACTAGAAAAAATAAAAGGGGCAACCTATTGGCTTGAAAACGGTGGAATAAGCAAACTAGAACTCACAAAAAAAGACTACTTTGAAGAAAAGATGAAAGAAAAATACTTTCAAACCAAAATATCTTTCCCGAAAATAAAAGAAGGAGCTATAATAGAATACAGCTACACTATTACCTCACCTTTGGCCGTCAGTAATAAACCCGACACATGGTATTTCCAGGGTTCAACACCAGCACTTTGGAGTGAATACATGATTACGATACCATCGCATTTCTATTATCAGGTCAATCTGGGTGGATATCTAGAACTCGCCATGAATGAGCAGGAAAAGGTTGAGGTAAATTTTGGACATACCAAACTAAACACATACGGAATAAAATACAATTTTGCAGTTAAAAATGCCCCAGCATTTAAAGAAGAAGCATTTATTAGCAGTAAAATGAATTATATTTCTAAAGTTGACTTTGAGCTCTCAAGTGTTTCTTTACCTGAACAAGTCACGGTTAAAAAATCTATGACATGGCCGGATATCAATAGATACTTATTGGATAGTGAATATTTCGGTATTCGATTAAGAAAAAGCAACTATCTTAAAGATTTAAAAGAAAAATTTGGCGTTTTTACCGACCAAAAAGAAAGACTAGAAAAAGTTTATTACTATTTAAACCGTCAATTTACCAATGACGACGAATACAACAGCATTTATTGTGAAGACCTGAAGAAAGTCTGGGAAAATAAAAGAGGAAGCTCCAGTGAGCAGAATCTTTTGTTCACTGCCTTGCTAAGAGAACTTGACATAAAGGCTAACCCTGTAATACTAAGTACAAGAAATCATGGAAAAATCAATGAGGCGTTTCCGCTTTTAGATCGCTTCAACTATGTCGTGTGCCGTGTAGAAATTGACGGAAAATTTATAAATCTGGATATAAGCGACAAAAACCTTAAAATGGGCATGTTACCGTTCGAATGCCTCAACGGGCAAGGTTTTGAAATAAATTCGTTCAGCGGCCAGTTCGTAGATCTCACTCCAACAGAAAAACAACGGATAAATGAAACCGTCGATGCAAAAATAGACTTTACAAAAAACAAGATCACGGGCAAAATTGAACAAAACCATTTTGGCTATGCCGGCTATACTAACCGCAACGACTTCAAAAACAATGGCTTAGAAAAAATGAAAGAAGATTTCAAAAAAGAATATTCTGACTTCAACATTACCAATTTAAACTTTTCTAACCTTGAAGACCAAGAAAAAACAAATCTAGTTACTTTCAATTTTGAAACGACCGAGGATGTTACAGACGAGGATATGCTTTATATTAATCCAAATTTTAGCAACAAAGTAACAGAAAATCCTTTTAAACAACCCGAGAGGTCATATCCTGTAGACTTTGGTTATAGTACGGAGAGCGTGTATATCTTGAAACTCGAAGTACCCAAAGACTATATTATTGAGTCACTCCCTAAAGGTACAAACACTGTTCTTGGAGATAAAAGTGCTCAGTTCATCTATAGCTGTACCTACGACGCAACTACCAACAAAATCAATCTAATAAGCAGATTGGTAATAAAAAACCCGATGTATTTTGCAGAGCAATATCACGAACTCAAAGAGCTCTTCAACAGAATTGTTCAGAAGCACGATGAACAAATTGTATTGAAAAGGAAATAATAAATCAATGCCAGTAGAAACTGAGAGAATTTCACAAAACGCCCATTTTGACTTTTAAAAAAAAATAATGAAGAAATATATTCAAACAGCTTTTTTACTCTTTATGGCCATTGGGTCATTTGGTCAAATTGACTTTGCAATATCACAAATACCACAAAAACTCAAAGAAAACGCTGATGCGGTGGTGAGGTTTGACCAAACAGAGTTTATCATTGAAAGCTATGCCAAAATTATAACCAAACACCACTGGGCTGTTACGGTATTTACAGAAAAAGGTGAGGAAGACCATGCCACTTTTGACGCTTACTACAATAATTTCGAAAAAATAAAGAAAATTGAAGGATGTATCTATGACCAATCTGGCAAACTCCTTAAAAAACTCAAAGCTTCAGATATTGAAGACATTGGACTTTCTAGTTTTTCGGAATACATTACCGACAGTAAAAAGAAAACCGCAAAATTTGACAAAAAATACTATCCCTTACCCTACACGGTAGAGTTTAGTTTCGAGGAAGAATCCACTAATACCTTCTTCTTCCCATCATGGAATTTACAAAATTATGAGAAAGTGGGTATTCAAAATTCTACTTTTACTGTAAAAGCCTTTGATACAAATAGTTATAGAAAAAGAGAAATAAATCTACCGAATCCTTCACAAAAATACTTCAATGGAAAATATCATGAAGAAACTTGGGAGGCCAAAGATCTTGAACCCGTAAAACATGAGGAATTTTCGGCCAACGAAAATATACCGAAACTATATCTGGCCTCTGTGCAGTATACAATGGGAGATTACTCCGGACCATCGAAAACCTGGAACGATATAGCCGCTTTTTATGCCACACTCAACAAAGGCCGCGATATTCTTCCATCTATGACGGTCGAAAAACTTAAATCGGAGGTTGGCTCAGAAAAAGACCCGAAAAAAGTAATAGACATAGTTTATAAATTTATGCAGTCGAGCACGCGATACTTTCTTATTTCATTAGGTGTGGGTGGATGGCAAAGTATGACTGCCGAGCAAGTTGCCACCAAAGGCTACGGAGACTGCAAAGCTTTAACAAACTATACCATTGCACTGTTAAAACAAGTAGGAATAAAAGGCTATCCCGCACTGATTTATGGCGGAAGCGAAGGCAATAATGCCGAAAGGTTTGAAGACTTCCCGATGTCGAGATTTAACCATGTGGTGGCTTGTATTCCTCTTCAAAAAGATACTGTTTGGCTCGAATGCACCAGTCAAACCAATCCGAGCGGATATATGGGTTCGTTTACAGGAAACCGAAAAGCCCTTTTGGTAAAAGAAAAAGGAGGCGAACTTATAAAAACCATAAATTACCTGCCTGAAAAAAACATTCAGAAAAGAGAAATAAATGTAAAAATAGTTGAAAACGGAGACGCTCACGTTACGGTAAAATCCAATTACTCCGGCATACAGCAAGAAACAAGAAACTCGGTGATGGAACGTCTCAGCCAAACCGAACAGAAGCAATGGCTACACAAAGCATTGAACTTACCTAATTTTGAGATTTCAAATTTTAGTCTTTTGTCAGAAAAAACAGTGCTACCAAAACTCAACGAGGAAATAAAACTTGTGGCCAACAGATATGCCACAACGAGCGGAAAGAGGCTTTTTGTAAAACCAAACATAATGACTAAATACCAGGTCATTACTACTGAAACTGAAGAACGCAAAACCAAACTATTCTTAAACCCCAATTCTGAGAGTTTTTTAGATGAGGACCAGATAGAAATAGAAATACCTGCAGGATACACTTTGGAGTATTTGCCGAAAGAAATCAATCTAAAGGAGAAATTCGGGGAATATAAAGCGTCGACATCAGTTGTTGATGACAAAATCTACCATAAGCGTTTCCTTAAGATAATTGGTGGAAACTATTCCAAGGAAGATTATGCTAAATGGGTTGAATTTTTAAAGACTATAAGTAAAACCGACAATCAAAAAGCCGTTTTTGTAAAGGTACCATGAATCAATAATTGAATACTTTTTAACGAAATAGTTTAATTTTTAAGAAAATTTAAAATGTTTGTCGATAGAAAAACATAAATCATCTTTCAAAATATGTTTTTAATAGAATAGCTCGGCGGCAATAATTTGGTATACATACATTTGTGTATCATTTATTCAACCATGAAATACATCTTCAATTTTTGAAGAGAAAAATGCCAGCCAAATCGGTTGGTATTTTTTTTAGTAATTCGGGCCCAAGTCAAAAAGTTTTTATTCAAATCCAATTTCTTTTATATCTTTGCCATATGGAAAATTTCGTAGTATCTGCTCGTAAATATCGCCCGGTCACCTTCGACTCGGTAGTTGGGCAGTCACACATTACCACTACACTACGAAACGCCATAAAATCCAATCAGTTAGCTCAAGCATTCCTTTTTACTGGGCCAAGAGGTGTCGGTAAGACCACTTGTGCGAGGATTTTGGCCAAAACCATAAACTGTCTTGATGTCAGTGAGAACACAGAGCCTTGCAACAAATGCTCGTCGTGTAAAAATTTCGACCAAAACGCATCTTTTAACATTCATGAATTAGATGCGGCATCAAACAACTCTGTTGAAGATATCAGAAATTTGATAGACCAGGTACGTTTCCCTCCTCAGGACGGAAAATACAAGGTTTATATCATAGATGAGGTTCACATGTTATCTCAGGCGGCTTTCAATGCCTTCCTGAAAACTCTAGAGGAACCACCTTCTTACGCCATTTTCATATTGGCTACAACCGAAAAACACAAAATACTTCCGACTATTTTGAGTCGTTGTCAGATATTTGATTTCAACAGAATTCAGATCAAAGACATGGCCCAGCACTTGGCTAGTATTGCGGCAAAGGAGGACATCAGTTTTGAGGAAGAAGCACTTGAACTTATAGCTCTCAAAGCTGACGGTGGACTTCGAGATGCCTTGTCGATGTTTGACCTAAACGTCACTTTTTCGTCAGACAGGAAACTATCTTACAAAGACGTTTTGGAGAATCTCCACGTTTTGGACTACGACTATTACCTCAGAATGTTAGATGTACTTCACGATGGAGACATATCACAGGTACTCCTTATTCTACATGAAATTATATCTAAAGGTTTTGATGTGCACCAGTTTGTGGTGGGTTTAAATGAGCATTTCAGGAATATTTTGGTAAGCAAAGAGCCTTCCACCTTGGAAATCTTGGAATTATCAGAAACCACCAAGCAAAAATACATTGAACAAGCCAAAAGAATTTCAACAAGTTTCTTGATGTCGGCTCTGAGTGTGGGCTCAAACATCGATATTAACTTCAAATCTGCAAAAAATCAGCGATTACACGTTGAAATCGGGCTTTTGAAACTTTCGCAAATCAACGCCGTACTTAACTTGGCAGGTCTTCCGGATGGTGAAGGCCAAAAAAAAAAGTTGATGGAGGCCTGATAACACCGACGGTTACAGGAGTAAGTGCAGCCCAAGTTCAAACCCATATCACCAACATTCCCCAAACCAAGCCGAGCATTGAGCCCGCTGGTTCTGTTTCCCTTCCAGTCAAAAAAACAGGTTTGAAATCGTTCAAATCGGTATTGGCTATGGAAGAAGAAGCCAGCTCTGATACCAAAATAGTGGGTCAAAACCAAGGAAGCAGTTCTTATCAAACCAAAGAATTCACAAAAGCCATGGCTATTGGTGTTCTGGCAGATTTTGCCGACAGCCGTACCACTCAAACAGAAAAAATGGTTGTAACTCGGGATTTTGATTTAAGTAAAAACGATTTAAAGTTTAAACTTCCAAACAAAATTCTTTTTGATATTTTCCACGAAATCAAACAGGATTTAACTGACTTTTTGCGTAAAAAACTACACAATGGAGAAATCCAGATAGATGCCGTCATAACGGCAGGAGAAACCAAAGCCAAGCCAAGAACGGAACAAGAAAAGTTTGAATCTATGGCCGAGAAAAACCCAGAACTTTGGAAGCTGAAAGAAGCATTGGGGTTGGATTTGTTGTTTTAGGAAATCTTTACTAACTATAAATTCAACAAAATACCCATAGGTTTGACGACAATCACTTCCAATTTATCCAATTCGTTGGGAATTTGAACAAATGAACACATTCGAAAGATCCGTGTCACATCCATAAAATCCGTGTTCCAACCATCACTTCTTCCTAAAAATCATCAAACCACCAATAGTAATTAATCCATTCAAAAGTAAGTTTTCAAAACCGAAAATGTAGCCTGTGTATTTCTCAATCAGGATAACAGCAAAGTAAGTAAGAATGGGAGATGCAATACAGATAAACGGTACATATTTATCGACCACGCCTCTTTTCGTATATATGCCATAGGCAAAAAGACCCAAAAGCGGGCCATAGGTATAACTGGCTATTTTGTACACTGCTGAAATAACATCCGAATTATTCAAGACATTGAAAATCAGAATAACTATTACAAAAATTACCGAAAACATGATATGCACACGGTTCTTGATTTTTATCCTGTCTGCCTCTGGTTTATTTTCAACATCCATAAAGTCAATAGAAAATGCGGTGGTCAGAGCGGTTAGAGCAGAGTCTGAACTGGCATAGGTAGCCGCAGTAATTCCTATCAAAAAAGTCACCCCTACCAGTATTCCGGCAAATCCAAAACTTGGGTCGCTGAATACTTTAAGGGCCATCATCGGGTATAAATCATCAGTATTGGTAGGCGTTGTTATTCCTTTTTGATTGGCATACATATAAAGTAAAGCACCTAAACTCAAGAACATTAGATTTACGATAACCAAGGTTACCGTAAACCAAAACATATTTTTCTGGGCTTCTTTTATATTTTTGCAAGTAAGGTTTTTCTGCATCAAATCTTGATCCAAGCCAGTCATTACTATGGCGATAAAGGCTCCACTAATGAAAAGTTTAAAGAAGTTCTTGCCATCGCCCCAACCACCATCAAAAAAGAACGTTTCAGACATTGGACTGGCATAAACTTGACCCAGCATTTCTCCAAAACCAAGATTCAATTGCTTGGTAATCAGATAAATTGTCATCGCAACAGCAGTAATTAAGAAGAATGTCTGTAATGTATCAGTGATTACGATTGTCTTTATACCTCCTTTGAAGGTGTACACCCATATTAATGCTATGGTTAAAACCACCGAAACCTCAAAAGGCACGCCAAGGGGATCATAAATGGCCAGCTGTAACACCTTGGCAGCTATGAAAAGACGTACAGCCGAACCCAAGGTTCTAGACAAAAGAAAGAAAGCCGAGCCTGTTTTGTAGGACCAAAAACCGTATCGGGTTTTGAGATATCCATAAATAGAAATGAGGTTAAGTCTATAATATAAAGGCATCAGGACCGTTCCGATGAAAACATATCCGGCTGTGAAACCCAAAACCATTTGAAAATAAGAGAAGAATTTCGTACCCACAGCACCCGGGACCGAAACAAACGTTACGCCCGAAATGCTCGTGCCTATCATACCAAAAGCCACTAACCACCAAGGCACAGATTTGTTGGCAGTAAAAAACGAATTGGAGTCGGCTCCTTTGGAGGTTTGTATAGATATTATGATAAGAATAAAGAAATAGACGAATAAAATTCCAAGTGCTAAATAGGGCGTCATAGAAAAGTTTTTTTGAAATACTTAGGCAAATATGTGGCAAAAAATGCAAAATTCTCCTTTTTGATTCAGAATATTACATTTTCAAACCTCTCCCTTGAAGCATAACTTGGAAATTGTTTCTGCAATCAAACAAAATCTGACTGCTAATCCGAGTCTTCATTTTTAGAAATTCTGGTTTTACTCTTAGCTGCTTTAGAAAATTCTAATCAAATTCAGAGAACAAAAAAGTTCTCCTTCGAGATATCTTAAAACAATTTCCATTCTGCAAATACGCATACATTTTACCAGCTTCATTTTTTACTTTGCCCAAAAAATCGGTATTTATTATAATTGATCGATTTATTCTCAGAAAGTTAGAAGGAAGTTTATGTTTTTTTTCGAAATGCCCTAATGCATAGCTTGAATAAAAACTAGTGCCATCTTTAAAATAAATTGTAGTGTAATTTATATCTGCCACTAAATGTATTATTTCATTCGGAACAATTTCCCGTGTTTTAGTTTTCATGATTTATATAAGTGAGAATGGGAGATAAACTTTCGAAATTTATCTTCCCTTCTAAAATTATCAATTACCAAATTTCTTCTTCAATTCCTCAATTTCCTTTTGTTGCTGTATGGTATAGAGCGTCAGCTCCTCCACTTTTTCGAGCAATTTAGAAACCATTTCATCTATAGAAACGCCATTTTTTACCACTTCTTGAGCCGAAGGAACATTTGGTAAATGTTTGTTTTCGTTGATGAATTTTGATACCTCTTGCAATGGCATGAGCTTGTAAGTCTTGTCAAAAACCTTATCCGACCACTGATTTTCGTTTTCATATTTCATCTTAAAGGAATTCAACACAAACAAGCCTTTTTCGTCTAGTTCAAGGAAGTTGCGGTCGTTGATTTTGAATGCAGGAGAATTATAGGCGGTACGCATGTTAAAAACACCTTTTACGTCGAGGCGATATCTCGGATTCGAAAGGCCAATACCGACTTTCACAAGAGCGGTATCTCCCAACACAAGGCCATCATCAACAGAAACTTTCGCATTATAACCTAAGGCCGAAGCTCGTTCTAAAGAGTTTTGATTCAAACCTACTCCACCAGCGTATCTGCCAAAATAGCTGGCACTTTGCCCAAATGATTGCAAACTAATCAACAGTAATACGGAATAAAGGAATGTTTTTTTCATGATTTTAAACGGTTTTATTTTTCTTAAATAATTCGAAATAAAAAATTAAAAGTATTAACGAGACCAAAACACATCCAAGAAAGAACCTTGGGTGCTTGGTATAAAAGCTTTTTTTTGTATTGCACAGAACTTCTTGGGTACTATATTCAGTAGTGAACCAAGGGATTTTACCATAGATTTTACCGAATGGATCAATAAAACAAGAAATGCCACCATTTGAACATCTAGCTATGGTTCTACGGTTTTCGATGGCTCTTAAGCGTGTAAAGCTCAACAATTGCTTGGCTCCTGCAGTTTTGCCAAACCAAGCATCGTTGTTCATCAGGGCTATAAATTCGGCATTTTGCATGACTAAAGTGGCTATTTTTTCAGGGTGCATTTGCTCCCAACAAATACTTAAGGCCACTTTAAAGTTTTCATTATCAAAATTTTTATAATCAAAAACTAAAGGTTCTTTGCCTCTTTCCATTGCCGAACCTCTAAGCGTAGGTGTTTTTTCAAAATAAGGCATGAGCTCTACAAACGGCAAACCGTATTGTTTTTGATATACTTTTACATCGCTGGATTTAATTTTTAATGAGTCCCAAAACATGGCCAATTGTGGTGTAAAAACCAATGCATTGTTTCTAAAAACAGCCTTATTACTAATATCGGGGTACTCCGCATAACCGATAGCCACCGAGGTTTGCCAAGCTGCAATAGATTTTTTTGTAAAGTCCAATAATACCGAATCTTGAAAAAGCGAAAGCGGAAATGCCGTCTCGGGCAAAAGCAATAAATCTGGCTGGGTATTTTTTACAGCTGAATCTGATAAGCTTACGATTTGATCAAATGTTTTTTGGGCCGTCAAACTATCTTGATGGTAGCTGTCAATGTTAGTTTGAATCAAACTTACTTTTGTCTTTTTGTTTGATGAACTCAGAACGCTTTTTGGATTTAAAGAAACCACGTAAAAAGAATACAAAAGCGGAACTAACAGCCAAATAAATAGATAAGCAAAGTTTTTAACTTTCCTATTTGCTAAAGCTAGTGCTAATAAACTGTTCATCATTACCACCCAAAAACTAATGCCCCACATTCCTGTAAGATCTGCAAACTGAACCAGCCAAGTGTTATTTGCCTGTGTGTAGGGCAACATGTAGATTTGTAAACTATGCGGTACTTGGTGGGCCAGGAAATCTAAAAGTGTCCATAAAAATGGAAGTAGCAGCAGAGCTTTTCTCCAACCGAATCTTTTTTTCGAATAATAAAAACCACATAATGGTGCTAACAAAAACAAAAACTGAGAAAATACACAGATCAAAAATGCTGAAAAACTATATAGATTTACCCACCAAGCCTCTACCGACATGGTAATAATGCAGAGTAAACTTGCCTTCACAAGATATATTTTAAAAGCATTACTTTTTTGGTTTTCGAGCAAAAAAGGAACGAATGCAATCCAAGCCAAAATACCCGATGGAATTGGATGATAGCTAGGATATGACAAGCCTAATAGAATTCCGCTGAGTATCCAAGAATATTTTATTAAAATTTTGGTCATTATTTTATATCAAAAACATAACTAAAGCGAGCATTTGACTTCCCTTTATTCATTTCTTTAACTTCAAAACCTTCAGGTGTTTTCTTAGATACAAATAACCCTTTTCCTTCACCTTCCATTTGTAGATTGATGATCAAGTCTTCAGGATTGTCAACTTTCCTATTAAATTTTATAAAAGCCACACCTTTTTTAAGATTCGCAAAACCACTTTGTTTTATTATGCTGGTAGTAGTTGGAGTTGTAGATTCGGCAGAGATTCTTGCAGAAGGGCTTGATCCCATTATCCGCCAGCCACTTCCATCAAAATAATAAAACCCAGGAGTTTCATCAACCTGATAAATCAACAACCCTTCAGCTGGAGAGGCAGGACGATTGGCCTTTGCAATGCGAGGAATCAAAACGCCCATATTTTCACTTTTTACATCTAAAATGGCAGATGGATCAGCGGTGTCGTTGTCAGTATTTATAGTTACGCCTTTGCTGTCATTATTGAGTTTTACGTCGTTTCCTTCGGATAATAGTGCGGTAGGAATAATTTCTCGATATTGGAATTTGCTGACGGTCACAGTTCCACTGGTAGCAGATACTGTTCCTGTAAAATACACTCCTTCACGCGTCATAAAGGTAATTTGATTGGTGGTAGATTGCAGGGTAAATGGATTACTTTCTGTAGTTCTGGTGTAGCGTTGATTTACAATGCTTAATCTCAAACAGTTTAGCACACCATCAGGCGTAGATATGGTACCGAATGCATCGGCGGTTATGGTTTGTACATATCTAGTGAGTGATAAATTTGTCTCATAATCTTCTTCTTCTATAGTTGATACGAATACATCTCCCAAGTCTAGTGGTACATCAGAATATTCATAGTTGGGTTCATCAAATGTATCATCCTCACCAAATTCAAGGTCGTAGCTAGTGCCTAGTTGGTCAATTCCATCACCATCAATAAAATAGTGATCATATACATCCATAAGTCGATCGTTGAAGTCAAAATATTTAGTGACCATAACCTTATTGGCACCTACAATACCTAAACCAGCAGGTACACTACTTGGAGCGATAAAGTCGCTTCGACCAGCACCAACAAAATACGTATACAAATTGGCTGGAAGTGTCCATGTTTGTGGCGTTGAACTATTTGCCGTACCTATATTCATACTAAAAGATTTACTGTTGGTTTCATATAAAAGCCAAGTATTACCCACAGCCGAAATAGCATTAAAATCCGCAAGGCTTATAGAAATGGCAGAATTGGTCTGTTGCACGGATTTTTGCTCTGTAGTTTGCTTTAAATTTAAGGAGCTTACATCAAAAGTCTGGAGCCTTTTTGATTGAGATAGCGTAGAATTTGATGCAATTCTAGAATTAGCACCGCCGCTATTTAAAACTGCACCAGCATATGAGGTAAAGTTCATGAACAGTATAAAAAATCCAACTAGAATTGATTTCCTAATTTTAAAGTATGTTTTCATAATATTTGAATAGATTATGGGCTTAAAATTTTTACAAACAAATATCAAGGGTACATAAATTCCTAAAAATCAGTAAGGACAAAGTGTGGACAAGTCGAAAGATTTATATAATTTAACTTATAAAATAGGAGAAGGAACCAAACCATGCCAATATACACGATTTAAAACGATCATAGCCAGGATATGAGAGACCCAATAGCAATCCGCTAAGTATCCAAGAATATTTGAGTATTCTTTCAGTCATTATTTTATATCAAAAACATAACTAAAGCGAGCATTTGACTTGCCTTTATTTACCTCTCTTACTTCAAAACCTTCAGGTGTTTTCTTGGATACAAACAATCCTTTTCCTTCACCTTCCATTTGTAGATTGATGATCAAGTCTTCAGGATTGTCAACTTTCCTATTAAATTTTATAAAAGCCACACCTTTTTTAAGATTCGCAAAACCACTTTGTTTTATTATGCTGGTAGTAGTTGGAGTTGTAGATTCGGCAGAAATACGAGCTGATGTTGTTGGTGTAGAACCTAGTCTTTGCCAAGTAGTGCCATCATAATAATAAAAACCTGAGGTATTGTCAATCTGATAAATCAAAAGCCCAGTGGCAGGAGAGCTTGGGCGGTTTGCTTCTGCTATACGAGGAATCAAAATTCCTAAATTGTTATCTTTGATATCTAGAATGGCAGAAGGATGAGCGGTGTCATTGTCAGTATTTATGGTTACGCCTTTGCTGTCATTATTGAGTTTTACGTCGTTTCCTTCGGATAATAGTGCAGTAGGAATAATTTCTCGATATTGGAATTTGCTGACGGTCACAGTTCCACCGGTAGCAGATACTGTTCCTGTAAAATAGACCCCTTCACGCGTCATAAAGGTAATTTGATTGGTGGTAGATTGCAGGGTAAATGGATTACTTTCTGTAGTTCTTGTGTAGCGTTGATTTACAATGCTTAATCTCAAACAGTTTAGCACACCATCAGGCGTAGATATGGTACCAAATGCATCGGCGGTTATGGTTTGTACATATCTAGTGAGTGATAAATTTGTCTCATAATCTTTTTCTTCTATAGTTGATACGAATACATCTCCCAAGTCAAGTGGTACATCAGAATATTCATAGTTGGGTTCATCAAATGTATCATCCTCACCAAATTCAAGATCGTAGCTAGTACCTAGTTGGTCAATTCCATCACCATCTATAAAATAATGACCATATACATCCATTGGTCGATCGTTGAAGTCAAAATATTTAGTGACCATAACCTTATTGGCACCTACAATACCTAAACCAGCAGGTACACTACTTGGAGCGATAAAGTCGCTTCGACCAGCACCAATAAAATACGTATATAAATTGGCTGGAAGTGTCCATGTTTGTGGCGTTGAACTATTTGCCGTACCTATATTCATACTAAAAGATTCACTGTCGGTTTTATATAAAAGCCAGGTATTACCCACAGCCGAAATGGCATTAAAGTCTGCAAGGCTTATAGAAATGGCAGAATTGGTTTGTTGCACGGATTTTTGTTCTAAATTTTTGTTTAGATTTAGGGCACTCACATCATAGGTTTGGAGTCTTTTCGATGAAGTTAGTACTGTACTTGATATACGACTTGAATTCACATGACATCCACAATCTGGAACATGGCTAACGCCGAAGCAGTTAAAATTAAGAAAAATTGAAAATAATGTAGCTATAAGTGTTTTTCTACTTTTTAAAAAAGAATTCATATTTTTTGAATAGATTATTGACATAAAACTTTCACAAAAAAATAGTCTGAGTACTCAAATTCCTAGTAGCAAACATGGACAAAGTGTAGACAAGTCGAAAGATTTATAAAGTTCAACTTAAAAGAAATTAGATCTTAATAATTGCTAATAAAAAAAGAACGGTTTTAGCCTATGACCCAATCTTCTTTTTTAATCTCATTTTGGCCTTACGTACACTTGCAGGATCAATGTTTAACATGGCTGCAATTTCTTTGGTAGAAAGATTGAGGTGAAAATAAGCACAAAGGCGAATCTCGTTTTGCGTCAATGTTGGATTCTCTTTAAGTAGACTTTTGAAGAAATCAGGATGCACTTGCTCAAAGTGTATTCGAAAACGCTCCCAGTCTCTATCTAAATACATGTTGTTTTGGATAACGGACTTAATGTTTTTTATTTCTTCGATTGCAGTGTCAGGTAGTTTTTTACTCAAAGTCAGTATATTTGATTTCAAATCTAAAAGCATTTCGTTTTTTTGAGAAAGATATAGGGCATTTGATGCCAATTCACGCTGGTTGGCCTCTAGTTTTTCTTGTAGCAATTCGTTTTGAGTCTTTTGCAATGAATTTTGAAAAGCCAATTCTTGTGCTTCTAATTGTTTTTCTTTCAGATCTTCACGTATTAACAAAACCCTTTGAACCAATGCGATAGCCAGAAATAAGGCTTGGGTAACCACCACAATTTTGGCAATAATAGCATGATCTGTAGTTCTAACTACATCGATAAATAGATAATAAATACTACTTCCAAAAATCAAGGTTATAGAAATTCCATTGGCTACCAAAAAATACCTTGCCATTTTGTGTTTTCGTACAAAGCTCAATGTGGCCACATACAAAATCATTAAAACCGTACCGATAATAAAAAAATTAGGCACCAGGTAGTTTATTTTGTCTTGGTCAATAAATTTGGAGAAAATTAAAATAATGTAGAAAAGGGCAGATAAAACGAATCCCGTAACTAAATATTTTAACGCCTTATCATGTTTTGGCAGAAACTTAGGTAATTCTAAATAAACTCGGGTTATCTGCCAATATCCAACCAGTATAATGGCAGTAGCAAATTCAACCATTGCATCATTTATTCCGTTAAACAAGATATATGTTTCTGCGTTCATTTCGGCCACACAAAACCTAAACGGAAACAAAACATTGAAATAAGACTGATCCCCCAGAATATAAATTAGACTACCTATTTGAGTAACCAAATAATATAAAAAAGTTTTATCTTTAAAAATGAAGAAGATGTAGGAATTATAGAGCAAAAACAAAATAAAAACGGAAACTGTAACCCAAGTGGCTAACGAAATAAAGTTTTCATTGTCATTTACAAAACTCTCTTTTTCGAGCCAAACGGTGGCTATTATTGGGAATTTAGTCGTTCGCAAAGCTTTGATATCAGACCTTATGTAAAAGGTGGTGGTGTCTTTTGAGGGAAGAGTACAAGGCAAAAGCCAAACGTTTCTTTTATTATTATTTACCAACAATCCATTTCTACTTTCAACCCATTTTTGGTCATTTTTATTGAAATAGTAAAGGGTATTATCGAGCATAGGCAAGAATTCTACATAATACTTTTCTGAATAGGCCGAAGGGTTAAATACCCTAACCATAATCCAATATGCGTCTGAAATATCACTCTCTAATGTATCTGTGAATTTGTATTTCAAGCTTTTATTTTTAAGAATTTGCTCGAAATTATAGCCATTGTCGGGCAAAATACCAAATTTTTTTGAACTGACCGAATTTGATCCGTCAAGAATAATTACTGGTTGGCACTCTGCTAAAGGTCTAAAATAGAATAACGTGTGCAATAAAAGAATGATACTTTTAAACCAAAATCTAGTTTTCAAGGAATTAGTAATTTTTGGGTGTACAATAATAGGAATTGGATTTTACAATTCCATACCGAATTATTTTTTTGTTCCAATCCCTCAATCATTTATCTTGAAAAATAATTATTGAAGTAAACTACCCGAAATAACTGCTCCTAAAATTGCCTTTAATGAATGATTTTGATTTGAAGAGCAAAGAATACTCAAATATTTATGAATCTTTAGCTTCAAGTTTTTCAAAAACCTGATAAATTTGTAAAAAAATCATAAGGTACCGTAATATGAAGTTTGCACCCCAGACAGACGTAGAGGTTTTGATTGAAGACGAAGTAGTGGTTGACGATGTAAAGTTGTATTCCATTGTTGTTTTCAACGACGAAGTCAATACTTTTGACCATGTGATAGACACGCTAATTGATGTTTGCAAGCACTCGCAAGAGCAAGCCGAACAATGCACGCTCATTATTCATTTTAAAGGCAAATGCTCGGTAAAAAATGGAGACTTTGATGAATTAAAGCCTATCAGGAACGCCATTTGCCAAAGAGGAATATCTGCCGAAATTTTACTTCGATAAACATAAATAAGATTGAACTACCCCTCAAAATTAATAGAAGACGCTGTAAATGAGATTGCCAAGCTACCCGGCATAGGCAAGAAATCGGCACTGAGGTTAGCTTTACATTTGCTCAAATCCGAGAAAACTCAGACCCATAATCTCAGCAATTCATTAATTAATCTGGTAGAAAAAACAACGTATTGCGTAGCTTGTCACAACATATCTGATGCCGAAATTTGTCAGATTTGTGGTTCGCATCGAAGAGATTCGAGCATTTTGGCCGTAGTACAAGACTCCAAAGATGTGTTGGCTATAGAAAATACAAGTCAGTTTCAAGGCAAATACCATGTTTTGGGCGGAATCATCTCCCCTATTCAAGGCATTGGGCCTCAAGACCTAAACATCGAGAGCTTATTGTTAAGAATCCAGTCCAATCCAGAGATAAAAGAAATTATTCTGGCCCTCAGCCCAACCATGGAAGGTGACACTACGGCCTTTTATATTAGAAAAAAACTCAAAGACCTGTCTGTTAAAATCAGTACAATAGCCCGTGGAATTCCTATCGGCGGTGACTTGGAATATACTGACGAAATAACACTCGGTAGGAGCATTTTGAGTAGAGTGGAGTTTTGAAAATATAACCTTCTTGAAAATTTCATGACGACCCCACGTTTACTAAAAGCTAAATTACGGACTGAAATAAACGGACTGACGGAAAGTGAATTGGACAGTTTCTCCGAACTTTGGACAATTAAAAAAAACCTTAATAGACATGAACTACTCTACCAAAAAGGTAAAACAGAAAATAATATATACTTCATAGAAAGTGGAACTTTGAAGATTTGTTATGATTTGAAAGATCAAGAAATAATAGTTGGTTTTGGTTACAAAAACACTTTTATCTTCGACTTGCCCTCATTTTTCACTGAACAACCTTCAAATTTTCATATTCAAGCAATAAAATCAAGTCAATTGTTTGGAATTAATAAAACGGATTTCTACAAGGTTCTTGACTCCAATTTGACAATAGCAAAATATTGGCGAACAAGAACAGAATTGATTTTACTTGACCTTGTAGAGAGAGAAATAGATATATTGACAACATCGCCAGAAGAACGCTATCAACGACTTCAAAAAAGACATCCAGAATTATTCCAACATATTCCAAACAAATACATTGCAGCCTATTTACGAATGACACCTGAAACATTAAGCAGACTTAAAAAGTCTTGATTTCAATCAATATTTTTTAAATGCCAAGTTTCTAGTTTTGCAGAAAATTAAATATCAATATCAATGAGCAAAATTAGTATTGTCGCTAAAGTATTTTTAGTAATAGTTGGCTTGGCTTTTTTAAATGTTGCCGTTCAAGCCTTTATAAATCCGCAAACTGTGATGGATTTTGTTTCTGTCAAACTTGAGAATACAAGTGCAAGAAATTCAACAAGAGCATTTTATGGTGGAGTTAATTTAACTTTTGCATTATTTCTAATTTATGGAGCATTCAAAATGCAAAAAGAAGCGTTAATTTTAGCTTCACTCTATGGAGGTGGTTTTGTTATTGGACGACTTTACAGTATTTTGATGGAAGGACAACCAAGTACATTTATTTTAACGTGGTTAACAATTGAGTCCTTTCTGACTTTGGGTTCTTTGATACTTTTAATCGAACTGAAAAAACAAAAGCTACTCTAATAATCAATTCCTTTAATACCGCTTTAGAACCGAGTAATGGTTTCTGTTGTAGAAAACAAACTGAACTTTTGGTGTATGTATCAAGACTAGAATTTTTATGACCTGAAAATACGTACTAAAAGAATTCCAAATCAGATTACGTGGATTGTGCTTTATATTGATGAAAGCCTCATAAGCCCATAGCGATAAGTCGTCAGACAATAAAGATGTCTTACAACTTTACCAGAAAACTTTACTTTCAGACCAAAAAGAACATATCCGATTAATCGATTAAGAAAAACTTTCAAGACAAATTTTCTGCTTCGTTTCCATATTTTCTTTAAATTGAGGTCTCAATTATATTAATACAACAATCATGACAAGGAAAGATTTTGTTTCTTCATTGTTTCTTGGGTTTATGGGCACCAAAGCGATGGCCAACACCAGCACTAATTTTTTCAATACAGCAGATGCATTTTCATTGCCCAATTTGCCTTATGCCTATAATGCCTTGGAGCCATTCATAGATGCTCAAACTATGGAAATTCACCACAGTAAGCATCATCAAGCCTATGTAACTAACCTAAACAAAGCCGTGGCGGGAACTCCAAACGAGTTTACACCGCTGATAGATATTGTTAAAAACATCAGTAAGTCGTCTGTTGCTGTCAGAAACAACGGCGGGGGACACTGGAACCATTCGTTTTTCTGGGAGATTCTTTCACCAAAAGCTACTACTCCTTCAGATACCTTGATGGCCATGATAAACCGTGATTTTGGTAGTTTAGAAAAAATGCAAGCTGACTTTAACGCAGCCGCAACGAGTAGATTTGGCTCGGGTTGGGCTTGGTTGATTCTGCAGGACAACAAACTAAAGATAAGCTCTACACCTAACCAAGACAACCCCTTAATGGACATAGCCGAGGTAAAAGGAACACCTATATTGGGCTTAGATGTTTGGGAACATGCCTATTATCTGAAATATCAGAACAAGAGAGCCGATTATATCAAGGCTTTCTGGAATATTGTGAATTGGGATAAAGTCGAAAAAAATCTCAAAACTGCATAAATAATCTTACCAGCAGGAGTTTCGGCACCTGCTGGCATTTTTTTAGCTGCTAAGGCCCCTTTGTAAATCATTATTTTCGGTATTTGGCCGTCAAATATTTTATTTTGGAGACAAAAAAAATTAGATACATAATATTTTTAAAGGATGTTTTAGTTCTTTCTTTGACCTGTTTCGGTGGGCCACAGGCACATCTGGCTATGTTTATCAAACGCTTGGTTTTACAACACCGCAACGTTACTGAGGAAGAACTAATGGAAATGCAGGCCTTGTGCCAACTACTACCTGGGCCAACCTCCACACAAACTATCACGGCTATCGGATTCAAATTAGGTGGAGCTAAACTTTCTTATCTTACCTTGCTCATTTGGATTTTGCCGGCTACCGTTTTTATGGGCATTACCGCCCTCGGTATTTCATTTTTCGAAAAAGGTACACTGATCAGGCTCACCCAATTTATCAAACCCATGGGAGTTGCTTTTATATTTTTTGCGGCTTATGTCATTGGCAGAAAAGTAATTACAACTAAAACCTCCATTTGGCTTATGATTTTGGCGGCCATTTTGGGTTTTATGTTTAGGTCGCCCTATTTAACACCATTCTTGATTCTTTTCGGTGGTTTAGTGGCTTCTTCAAAGTACAGAAAACAAGCCAAAATGGAGCGAAAACCTATAAGAATTCAATGGTCAAATTTTATACTCTGGGCCGGAGTTTTTGCCTTAGTTATTTTCGTGGGAACACTTACCAAATCTTTGCCCGTAAGATTATTTGAAAACTTTTACCGCAACGGCAGCTTTGCATTTGGTGGCGGCCACATACTTAAACCATTGTTATTTAATGAGTTTGTTGAGTTTAAAAATTATTTGACTGCCGATGAATTTTTATCAGGTATTGCCTTGGCCGAAATGGTTCCAGGACCGACATTTTCGATTGCTTCCTATGTAGGTTCACTTTCGATGAGAAGCTGGGGCATGAGTGGCCAAATATTAGGATCTCTTGTTGCCTCGGTGGGTATTTTTCTTCCAGGAATATTCATGATTTTCTTTGTAATCCGGTTCTGGGAACAACTCAAGCAATTCAGAGGAATAAGGGCATCTTTGGAGGGAATAAATGCTACATCAACGGGTTTGACTTTGGCCGCAGCGGTTTCCTTGTTCCAGCCGATGATCTATAATCCAGTCAATATCATTACGGTTTTAATAACCCTTGGTCTTTTGTATTCTGAAAAAATACCCAGCTATCTTATTATTGTTGGAGGCATTTGTCTTGGTGCATTTCTTTAAACCCTAATATATAACCCTAATCAAATGATTGACTTTTTTACTTACTTCAAGCTTGGTTATGAGCACATTACCGACTTTGCTGGCTATGACCACATGCTGTTTATAGTGGCCCTTTGTGCGGTATATAGTTTAGCAGAGTGGAAGCAAATTCTTTGGATAGTAACATTTTTTACCATTGGGCATTCTATCACCTTGGCACTTTCAGTGTTGAAAATCGTGAACATTGACTCGGCCATTATTGAATTCCTGATTCCCTGCACCATTTTTATAACCAGTTTTAGCAATTTTTTTGAGAAAACGCCTGAGTCCATTTTTATTAAAAAACAGAAACCCTATCTGAAATACTTCTTCACAATGTTTTTTGGACTGATACACGGTCTTGGCTTTTCTAATTATCTCAAAAGCCTGCTCGGACAAAGTACCAGCATCGTAAGCGAATTGTTTGCATTTAATATTGGCTTAGAAATCGGTCAATTGATTATTGTTTTTATCTTTATGCTGTTGAATTATATTTTTATAAACTTGCTCAATATCAAAAAGAGAGAGTTAAACCTGATTGTATCAGCCATGGTGGCAGGAATTACCATCAATCTGATCATCGACAAATGGATATTTTAATTTTTAAACCTTCATATATGAAAAAAACGCTTCTTTTCCTTTTGATAGGAATTTGGGCTCACGCTCAACAAACTACAAACTATAACGCCAACACGGTTTTCGAACAAATGGGTACAAGCCTACCCACTCCAAATACTTACAGGACGGCCAGCGGAGCTCCTGGTAAAGAGTATTGGCAACAGAAGGCAGACTATGACATTAAAGTAGAGCTAGACGACGACAATCAGAAAATTACAGCCTCCGAAAAAATCACCTATTACAATGCCTCACCAGATGCCTTGACGTACTTGTGGTTACAGCTTGATCAAAACAATTTCAATGAAAAGTCTGATGCCCGAACCACCCGTCAAACTTCTATCAGTCACGAGAGAGGCTCAAGTGGAGCTGCACTGAGAAGTCTGTCAGACAAAACAGATAAGGAATATGGTTATCTGATTCAAAAAGTTACGGATAAACTCGGCAATAAACTCAAATACACCATCAACGGAACCATGATGCGTGTAGACCTGCCCACTCCTTTGCTCAAAGGTCAAAATTTTGTATTTAATGTGGACTGGAGTTTTAATATCGTAGATGCCAACGCCCAAAGAGCAAGAAGTGGCTACGAGTATTTCGAGAAAGATGGAAACTATCTTTATGAAATGGCACAGTGGTTTCCTCGCATGTGCGTTTACGATGATGTAACTGGTTGGCAAAACAAACAATTTTTGGGACAAGGTGAGTTTGCCTTGGTATTTGGCGATTACAAAGTGGCCATTACCGTTCCAAACGACATGGTGGTTGGAGCCACCGGTGAGCTACAAAACCAAAAAGAGGTATTGACGGCAACACAAATTTCGAGATTGGCTCAGGCTGAAAATGCCTCGACACCAGTTTTGATCGTAAATCAAAGCGAAGCTGAAGTAGCTGAAAAAAATAAACCAACAGGTAAAAAAACTTGGGTTTATGCGGCCAAAAATGTTAGAGATTTCGCATTTGCAGCTTCTCGAAAATTCATTTGGGACGCTATGAAAGTAGATGTGGAAGGCAAAAAAGTGTGGGCCATGTCTTTGTATCCAATAGAAGGAAATCCACTTTGGGGACAATACTCTACTAGACTTGTAGCACATACATTGACGCAATATTCGAAAAGAACCATTCCATATCCTTATCCGGTAGCCTATTCTGTTCATGGACCAGTGGGTGGTATGGAATATCCGATGATGAGCTTCAACGGAGCACGCCCGCAAGCGGATGGAACGTATTCGGAGGACACAAAAAACTTCTTGATATTGGTAATTATTCATGAAGTAGGTCATAATTTCTTCCCGATGATAGTAAACTCAGACGAAAGACAATGGTCGTGGATGGACGAGGGACTTAATAGTTTCTTGGAAGGAATTGTTTGTAGAGAGTGGGACAGAGATTTTCCAGCGGATGGTATTGAACCACAGCACATTGTACCTTACATGAAACTTGACGGTAGCAAACAAAATTCTATCATGTCGAGTAGCGATAATATTCTCCCTGGCACTTTCGGGCCAAATGCTTACTCAAAACCTGCCACAGGATTGAACATTTTGCGTGAAACCGTTATGGGCAGAGAGCTTTTTGACTATGCTTTCAAAGAATATGCACGTCGGTGGGCCTTTAAACATCCTACTCCAGCTGATTTTTTCAGAACTATGGAAGATGCCTCGGCGGTTGATTTGGATTGGTTTTGGAAAGGTTGGTTTTATAGTGTAGACGCTTTGGACCAAGGTATTGCAGAAGTTGAATGGTTGCAGGTAGATACCCAAAATCCAGAAGAAACAAAGGCTTTGGCCAAGCAAACAGCCGAAGCCAAGAAAAAAACTTTGAGCAACATGAGAAATGAGAAGGATATTCCTCAGTCTGTTGTGGAAGCAGACCCTTCTATGAAAGACTTCTACAACAACTATGACCCACTTAAAGTAACCGAAAGTGACAAAGCCAAATACCAAAAATACCTAGAGTCTTTAAGCCCTGAGGAAAGAAAGTGGATTGAAGACAAAAAGCAATTTTATGTATTGAAAATCAAAAACAAAGGCGGTTTGGTAATGCCATTGATAGTGCAGGCCCAATACGAAGACGGTACCACTGAGGATTTCAGATTCCCAGCCGAAATATGGAGACTGAACAACAAAGAAATCAAGAAAACCATAACTACAAACAAAAAAGTGGCGAAGTTTAAACTTGACCCCTACTTTGAGCTTCCTGACATCGATTCTTCGGACAATGTTTATCCAAAAGAGCCTGAGAAACCAACCAAGTTTCAGCTTATGAAACAACAAAGTCAAAGATCTATGCCAAATCCAATGCAGGAGGCCCGCCAAAATGAGGCTGGTGCAGTTGGAGGAAGTGGAAGGAATTAATAGTAAATAAGATAGGAAATAGACTCAGCCAAAAGCTGGGTCTATTTTTTTATTCAAAAATCGAAGTAAACTTAAATGTATTTCCATCAAAAAGTCCCTTGTCGGATAACTTAAGGGAAGGAATCACCAACAGTGCCATAAACGAAAGACTCATAAACGGCGACTTGAGTAGACAGTTAAGTTGCGTTTTAGTAAATTCATCAATCTGCGTATAATCCTTTGCCACTTCGTAACCATCTTTGTCGCTCATAAGTCCAGCAATCGGCAAAGGCAAAACACCCATCTTCTTATCTGCAACTACCGAAATTCCACCTTTTTCCCTAACTATGAGATTAATGGCCTCCGCGATATCCTCGTCGCTAGTACCTACTGCAATAATATTGTGAGAATCATGTGCTACCGAAGAAGCAATCGCTCCATTTTTGAGTCTGAAACCATTAATAAAAGCCACCATTGGTTTTGAGTCTTTATAGCGGTTATAAACCACCAATTTCAAAATATCGTTTTGTATCAAAAATGTGGTGTCTCGCTGTGTTAATTCAAACAAAAAGGAATCTGTAATCAACTGACCATCATTTACTTTGATAGTTTTTATAAACTTAGCATCCTTTGGAATCTCCAGAATTAAATCTTCCGGGTTGATGGCTTTTGTATTAAAATTATTGACTTTTTCGGCCTTAACATCTGGTATCAATGAGGCACCTTTACTGGCGACCAAGTTACCGTCAATGTAGGTGGAAATCACCTTGAAGTCTAGCAAATTATTTACCTCAATAAAGTCTGCTGGCTCACCTTCACGTAACAAACCAACGTTAAGATCATAATGCCTAACAGGATTGAGCGAAGCCATACGGAGTGCTTTGAATACATCAACTCCACTTTCTACAGCCCGCTTGACGAGTAGATTAATATGTCCTTCTACCAGATCATCAGGATGTTTATCATCTGAACAAAACATCATTTGAGATGAATATTCGTTGGCTAGCGAAATCAAGTCGTTAAAATTCTTGGCTGCACTTCCTTCTCTGATTAGCACCTTTACTCCCATTTCCAATTTTTCTTTGGCCTCATCGAAGCTAAAACACTCGTGATCAGTACTTATTCCAAAAGAAAAATACTTTTGAGCTTGCTCTCCTCTGAGTCCCGGAGCATGTCCATCAATAGGCTTATGATATTTTTTCGCTATGGCCAATTTCTCCAAAACCTCTTCATTTTCGTAAATAACCCCCGGAAAATTCATCATTTCAGCCAGGTAGCCTATTTTGGGATGAGCCATTAGATATTCAATATCTTCTACAGAAACTATGGCACCCGAGGTTTCAAATTCAGTGGCCGGAACGCAAGAAGGTGCCCCAAAGCAAAATTTAAAGGGAATTTTTTCACCATTTTCTATCATGAACTCTACTCCTTTGGTTCCGAGTACATTGGCAATTTCGTGTGGATCAGAAACCGTACCCACCGTGCCATGTACAACCGCCATTTTACCAAATTGACTTGGTGCCAGCATTGAACTTTCAATATGCACATGGGCATCCACAAAACCCGGAAGAAAATACGGAGCATCGGGCATTTCGTCCTTGGTTCTTACGATATTAAAAATACGGCCTTCAAAAACCGATATTTCACCAAAAAATATAGAATTGTCAAAAATGTTAACAATATTACCTTCGTATTTTTTCATCTGATTATTATTTCCAAAAAGAGGCTTGAGGCAAAGAAATATTATGCTTAGGCACTTCTTAGTTTCATTCGAATTATATGCAAATAACAGAAATTGTATTTCAGGCTCAAAATTTAACAATCAATTTTAGATAGATAGAAACTTTCACATTAAGTATATTTACTTTTTTTATCAGGGGTTTTTACGTGATTTAGGTTTTGTGTATTTCATAACAAATTGATTTCAAGACAACTACAAACGTATATTCGTTTTAAGTATTTGGAAAAATATTTATTTAGGTTTAGATTTACTAATCACAAAACAAAAATTTTTCAACATGGAAACAAAAGGTAACAAAGCAAAAGTAAGTTCAACTTCGGGTGAATTCATAACCCTGGCAGAGGCAGTAGCTAAACAAACAAAGCACTTGGAGTTTAGGAAAAGAGCCTTCAAAGAAGATAATCCCGTGCGTTCGCAGTTTTTTGGAAAAGACCACCTTTTACAGATATTAAAAAATGAAGATTGTGTAGGTATAAAAATTATATTTGGTTTAGAAGATGAAAAAACTCCCAATCTGGTGTTAATTGGAGCAGATGAAAACCTCAAAAACCTAGCAATGGATTCAACGGGATTAAAAGACCCAAATAGACCTTATTTATCAAATGGACCAGATTGTCCGAATGTATGCAATTAAAAGAAATCTTAGACGAAATTATAAGAATCGGAATAAAATATCCTGAATATGCTGTTGGTAGTCTAATTCCAATTTTACCTTTAGGGGTAGGAATTTATCGTAGAAAATATTCTACCAAATCATCCAAATTTATCCTATTTTTTATAATTATATTCATTGTTAGTGATATCCCGCTATGGGTAACTACAGCTTTAGATATTCACAACTTAACTTACGTCTATACAAGGACTTTTGGTATTTACACTTGTTTGTTGTTGGTTTACTTCATTGGTACTACCAAAAAATCTGACAAGTACATACTCTTTTCCTTTTTGTTTGTTATGACCTTAGGTTTAATCTTGCAGATTTTCGGATTAATCAAAAAAGGGCAGTATACTTGGGTGTATGGTTTCTTACTAGGAAGTGTTTCAGTTTGGTATTTTGTAAGGTTAATCAACTACCCCAAAATTAAAGACTTGTTAACATACCCTTTTTTTTGGTTTAATACTGGAGTACTTTTTTATTGTTTTAGTACATTATTGATTTATTTCTTTTTCCAATTTTCTATAACAACAGAAATTAAAACTCAAACATATTTTCTATTTCGAAGTATTCTGGAATATCTAACCTCTGTTATGTTCGTCCTATTTGCAATAGGTTTCTGGAATTTAAAAAATAACGCACAAATCAACACAAAATGAAGTTTTCGATTGAAACATATTTGATTTTCGGAACAGCAATATTAATTTTTTTCATATTGTCCTTCATCGTTTTTGTGGTTTATTATCAGCGAAAACAGTTTAAACTAGAAATAACACAAAACGAAGAGAGACAAGCTATTGAACTCGATTTTCAGAAAAAACTACTCGAGAACTCTATGGAAGTTCAAGAGATTGAACGAAGACGATTGGCCAAGGATTTGCACGACGAAGTTGGAGCTTTGCTCTCGGTTCTTAAAATGGGCAATAACCAATTGGTAAAAAAAGAGGTGGACGACGAGTCCATCAAAAAACTAGTAAACAATAACAAAGAACTCATTGACGAATCTATTGGACTGGTCAGAAGTATCTCGAAGGATTTGGTGCCACAAACCCTCGAAAACTTTGGGCTAATTCATGCCATTGACGAATTCTTCCGAAAAATCGAAAAGAATTCTGATATCGAGTTTAAGTTTTTGCACAAAAATATTTCTGAAAAAACACGATTCACCCCCAAGGTTGAGCTGTCTGTTTTCAGAGTTATTCAGGAACTGTCCAACAATGCCATGAAGCATTCGGAAGCCACCAAAATAGACCTGATTATTAATTTTGAAAACAAAACCTTAAATTTGATTTTTGCCGACAACGGAATAGGATTTATAAAAGAAGACGTACTTAGCAACCCAAGTACTGGCTTGGGCATTAGAAACATTGAAAGTAGACTTTCTATCATCAATGGAAGCTTAAAAATTTTAAATCCAGAAAAAGGTGCGAGATTTGAGATAGAAATAAGTGATTGCCATGAAAAAAATTAAAATAGCCCTGGTAGATGACCACAAACTTTTCAGAAAAGGTTTGATGTCAATACTCCAGCAAAACGAAGACTTTGAAGTACTTTTTGATGCAGTAAATGGTCGAGAATTTCTGGATCACCCATTGCTGAGTGAGGTAGAAGTGGTACTCTTAGACATTCAAATGCCCGAGCTAGATGGTATCGCAACTACCAAACTGTTACGAGAAAACAACGAGGACATCAAAATCATCATACTGTCGATGCATGATGAGGACCAGTTTATTCTGCATTTGATGGAAATTGGAGCCAACGGATATCTACTCAAAGACACCGATACAGATGAAGTGAGTTTAGCCATCAAGAAAGTACAAGATTCAGGAGTATATTTTTCGGATTTTGTGAGCCGGGTAATGCTACGCAAAATGAACAAGAGCACACAAACTTCTAACAAAATCTTCAACTATAAAACAGACCTTTCCACCAGAGAATTAGAAGTTTTGAAACATATCTGTGAGGGCCTAACCACCACTGAAATTGGTGACAAGATGTGTATCAGCCCAAGAACGGTTGAAGGTCACCGACTCAGAATCATGGAAAAACTCGGTGTAAACAACACTGCCAAACTGGTGGCATTTGCCATAAAAAACGACTTGGTGGATTAAAGAACGGCTGTGGCTTCAATTTCTACCAAGTATTTATCATCAATAAGGTTTGAAACTTCAATCATGCTTGTGACGGGTCTTATTTCACCAAAAACCTCACCGTGAGCCTTCCCTATTTTCTCCCAGTTTTTGATATTTGTGCAGTAAATACGAGTTCTGACTACATTCTCAAGTTTAGCACCAAGCTGACCTAGGGTGTTTTCGAGCTTCATGAGTATGAATCTAGTTTGTAGATATTCGTCACCTTCTCCAACTATTTCCCCACTGTGGTCGGTGGAAACCGTTCCGCTAACTTCTATCGTATCACCAATTTTTACTGCTCTGCTATAACCTACAATACTTTCCCACTTCGCACCGGAGGACAAATTCACTCTTTTCATTCAGGTTCTTTTTATTTTACAAAAATAGTTTTGTCGGTTAAAAAACAAAGTTAAACTTACATAAAAATGGTGATTTCCCGAAAAATCCAAAAAAAATGATAAAACCTTAATTTTGTGAAGCTCGTCTTTCTCAAAAGATTAGGATTGAAAAATAAATTCGATGAATTGCTTAAAAAAAAATTGTGAATCACTTTACCGAAACGATGACACAAAAAAAAGGTTAGTAAACTTGGAAATGTGGCTAAAACAAAAATTAGTATATTGCACCTCACAAATTTAGAATTTGGTTTTCAGACGATTTTTAGGTGTATGGCTGGTTTATTCTTTTCCAGTTTTTTTTTGGATAAACTTCGTATTATCATCAAATGGCATTATTCAAACCATTTAAAAAACCTTTTTAAACTTGTTGACATAAATTTCAATAATCATTTTCAACCATCATTTTAAACCTTAAAATTTTAAAGAAAGTACATGAAGAGTATTAAAGCAAAACTAATTGTTTCAGGTATACTGTTACTGAACCTTACAGCTTCAAAAGCCCAAACCACCCTAAAAGAAGCCTATAAAGATGCCTTCAAGATGGGCGTTGCTGTGAACGATGAGATAGTTTCAGGAAAAGACAAGGGTTCTCAAGAAATAGTACTGAAACACTTCAACACTATTACGCTTGAAAATTCCATGAAAGCCGCCCTGATTAATCCCAAACCAGGGGTTTTCAATTTTGAACCAGGAGACGCCTTCATAGACTTTGGAAAGAAAAACAATATGTTCATAGTTGGACATACTTTGGCTTGGCACAATCAAACGCCAGACTGGTTTTTTCAAGATGAAAACGGAAAACCTAAGTCAAAAGAAGAAGTTGCTCAACGCCTTCACGACCACATCAAGGCCATCGCCGGACATTATGCAGGAAAAGTTAATGCCTGGGATGTGGTAAACGAAGTAATAGATGACGACGGAAATTACCGCCAAACCAAATGGGTCAAAGGTATAGGAAGTGGTGACGAATTTGTGAAATTAGCTTTCAATTACACCGCTCAATATGCCCCAAATACTGAATTATACTACAATGATTTTAATGCTTGGAGACCCACAAAACGTGACGGAATAGTACGAATGGTGAAAATGTTGCAAGCCGCGGGTATAAAAATAGACGGAATAGGAATACAAGGCCATTGGGGATTAAATTATCCAAAAACTACCTACATTGAACAAGCAATTGATGCCTACGCAGCCCTCGGTGTGAAGGTGATGATTACTGAACTTGATGTGGATGTATTGCCACTTACCAAAGAAGGCCAAATTATTGGCCAAGGAATGTCAGAGAAGCAGTTTCAAAACGAAGAATTCAAGGAGTTTTTAGACCCTTACCAAAAAGGTCTACCACCATCTGTCCAGAAAGCTTTGGCTGATAGATATGCAGAACTTTTAGGTATTTTTTACAAAAGAAAAGACAAGATTGACCGAGTAACACTTTGGGGTGTTCATGACGGAATGAACTGGAAAAACGATTATCCGATCCCGAACAGGACGAATTATCCATTGCTTTGGGATAGAAATAAACAAGGTAAGCCTGCTTTGGAGGCTGTTTTACAAGTACCTAAAAAGTTAAAATAGAAAATCTAAAACCTCAAATGTGTTTGCTCTTGCAGCATCGAAAAACGCTCCTATAAAAAAGAACGTGAATTTATCTTGCAGAAAATTATTTAACCACATAGAAAACAGTAGAAAATACCACATAGAATCATAAGCTATAGTTCTATGTAACTATGTGAAAAATATAAAAAAAGTAAAACTATGTGAGCTATGTGGTAAAAAAATAAACACATAGAACACAATGGAGAATTCTACATAGAATCTTAGATTTTTTCCTATGTGGCTATGTGAAAAATATAAAAAAAGTAATTCTATGTGACCTATGTGGTTATAATAAACACATATATTCAACCAAAAAAAATGAAATTATTTAAGTTAGTTTTCCTCCTTTTTTTTATCAATTATTTAAAAATTGATGCTCAAATCAGACTACCAAAACTAATCTCCGATAATATGATTCTGCAGCGTGACACGCCCATTAAAATTTGGGGTTGGGCAAGTCCAAAGGAGAAAGTTAGTCTGACTCTGAACAAGAAAACCTTTAAAACCATCGCCTGGGAGTCCGGAAAGTGGGAATTGACTTTGCCTGCTCAGCCTTCTGGAACGGGATTTGAAATTATTTTAAAAGGCAAAAATGAGATAAAAATCAATAACGTTGCCTTTGGTGATGTGTATTTTTGTTCGGGCCAGAGCAACATGGTTCACCAAATGGAACTGCATCATGTTCTTTATGCCAAAGAAATCGCAGAGGCAAACAACGCTAACATTCGCCAGTTTTGGATTCCTACAAGTACCAGCTTAACCGAGCCAAAAGATGATTTTGTAAATGCCAGTTGGAAGGTTTGCAATCCTGAAAACGTCCGCCAGTTTTCGGCGGTTGCTTATTTTTTCGCCAAAAATATTTACGAAAAACATCAAGTGCCAATTGGTATAATCAATGCAAGCGTGGGCGGCACGCCCATAGAGGCATGGACTAGTGAGGATGGGCTAAAAGATTTTTCCAAAATGACCGAAACCATTCAAAAAAACAAAGACACCGCTTATGTGAATTCCTTCTCGAGAATAAAAAGACCTCAAGTAATCTCGAAAGACAAAGGTGAGTTGGAATCTCCGAAATGGTTTGAGCCTAATTATCAGCCCAAAGGTTGGAAACCAATAACCGTTCCTGGTTTTTGGGAGGACCAAGGCATCAAAGATCTGGATGGCGTAGTTTGGTACAGAAAAGAGATAAATCTACCGGTGTCTATACTCAATAAACCCTCGAAGATTTTTTTGGGTAGAATAGTTGATGCTGATGCCATCTATGTCAATGGTAAGAAAATTGGTCAAACGGGCTATATGTATCCGCAAAGGAGATATCCAATTCCTAATGATATATTAAAGGCCGGCAAAAATACTATTGTGGTAAAAGTAACCAATAACAGCGGCAAGGGCGGTTTTGTACCTGACAAACCTTATAGTTTAATTGCTGGAAATGACACACTGAACCTCGCTGGAACTTGGCAATATAAAGTTGGAGAGGCTTTTTCACCTTCTAATGAATTTTTTCCGAGCTTTTATTCTCAAAATCAGCCGACTTCTTTGTTCAATGCCATGGTTGCACCCGCAACCAAGTACACTATCAAAGGTTTTGTGTGGTACCAAGGTGAAAGCAATGCTGGCCGACCGCAAGAATATGCTGACCTTCAAAGGGCTCAGATCAGAGACTGGAGAAAACAATGGAACCAAGGTGAGTTGCCGTTTTTATTTGTTCAGTTACCCAACTTCATGGATGCCAACTATTCGCCTTCGGAAAGTCAATGGGCAGCACTTCGTGAAGCACAACTAAAAGCCTCAACCATGCCTAATACCGCCATGGCAGTAGGAATAGACCTTGGAGAATGGAACGATATTCACCCTGACAACAAAAAAGATGTGGGTGATAGATTGGCATTATTGGCCAGAAAACACATTTATAAAGAAGATTTAGTTGCATCGGGTCCTATTTTCAAATCAGCCCAAGTTATAGGCAATAAAATAGCACTGAGTTTTGAACACATTGGAGGTGGCTTAAAAAGCATTGATAATGGACCTCTTCGAGAATTTTCAATAGCAGGCTCAGATAAAAGATTTGTTTGGGCTGACGCAAAAATCGATGGAAATCAAATTATTGTTTCTAATCTAGAAATAAGCAAACCTTTGTATGTCAGATATGCTTGGTCGGATAATCCAAACGTAAATTTCTACAACACCGAAGGTCTACCAGCTTCACCATTTCGAACAGATGGACAAGATTTAGACCCTTCAAAACCCTGGATGGGCAAAAAAACTGCAGTAGTATTGACTTATGACGATGCTCTGAATGTTCATCTCGACAATGTGATTCCTGCCTTAGATTCGTTGAGTTTGAAAGGGACATTCTACCTGACATCCTCTTCTGATGCTTCTAGAAACCGCATAAATGACTGGAGAAAGGCCGCTATTAATGGCCATGAACTGGGAAATCATACAGTTTATCACCCGTGCGATGCTACAGGGCCGGGTATGTCCTGGGTAAAGCCTGAGTATGATTTGAGTAAATATTCCATGAGCCAGATTCAATCGGAAATAAAGATGTGTAATGCATTTTTAAAAGCCATTGATGGCAAAAGCAAACGGACTTTTGCCTTTACCTGTGGTCATAAAAAAGTAGCAGAAGGTGAGTTTATTCAATCGCTTTCAGATGAATTCGTGGCTGCCAGAGCCGTTAGACATGAAATGCAAAGTTTTGAAGAACAAAAACTGATGGATATCGATTGCTACAGCATGGAAAATAAAACGGGTGACGAGATGATTTCACTTGTAAAACAAGCCCAGCAATCAGGCAAACTGCTAGTATTTTTGTTTCACGGCGTGGGCGGTGAACACGGCCTAAATGTCTCTAAAGAAGCTCACAGTCAACTAATACACTATCTAAAAGAAAACGAAAAAGATATTTATGTGGATACCATGCTGAATGTGGCGGAACATTTGAAAGCTCTAAAAAAGTAAATCTGCGTTTATCACCGATGAAACATCCACGTCATCTGCGTTCCGTTTCAACGAAAAACAATATTCAACCAAACCCTGAAAATGAAAACTATTAAAATAATTCTAATACTTTTTCTCAGTTCTAAAGTTGTATCTGCCTAATTTGGGCTAAGTCCTGCCCAGAGAGATAGTATCAACAAACTCACCGAAGCCGACTACAACAACATGCTGACGCAGTTGAATATTGATCGTTCACAAGTTCGAAGAGGCCCTTCTGGCAACCCCAAAGATCCAAATGTTGCCAATAGTTCGGAGGATAAGGTTAATAAATATACTCTACCAGACCCTTTGGTACTCAAAAATGGCAAAAAGGTAAAAACTGTACAAGAATGGAATCAGTTACGCAGACCAGAAATTGTCGCCGATTTTGAAAACGAAATTTATGGAAAATTACCTTCAAATATCCCAAATGTAACCTGGCAAGTGGTATCTGTAAAAGACACAACAATTGGCAATCAAGCCATAAAAGAAAAACTATTAAAAGGAATTGTGGATAATTCTGCCTATCCCTCCCTTAAGGTTGAAATCAACCTACTCTTGGCTACCCCTGCGAATATTAATAAGTCTGTTCCGGTAGTTTTAGAGTTTGGCTTTATTAAAAATCCTTTTAGCCCTGGCCCTATTAAGGCCATTGGTTTGGGCTCTGCGGGCGAACCAACATGGCAAGAACAGCTGATTACCAGGGGTTGGGCTTATGCCATTTTCGAGCCATCGAGTATTCAAGCAGACAATAGGGCGGGTCTTACCAAAGGAATAATTGGCATGGTAAACAAAGGTACTAACAGAAAACCAAATGATTGGGGAGCCTTAAGAGCATGGGCTTGGGGAGCCAGTAGAGCCATCGACTATTTCGAAACCGATAAAGATGTTGATGCAAAGCGTGTTGCGATTGAGGGTTTGTCGAGGTATGGTAAAGCCGCAGTGGTGGCCATGGCTTTTGAGCCAAGAATTTCACTTGGATTTATTGGCTCATCAGGTGCAGGAGGCGTAAAGATTCTTCGAAGGGTATTTGATGAGCAAGTGGAGAACTTGGCTGGCTCAGAGGAATACCACTGGTTTTCAGGAAGTTTTATAAAATATGCAAGCACCAAAACTCCAGACGATTTACCTGTTGATGCTCATCAATTGGTGGCCTTGTGTGCTCCTCGACCGATATTTATAAGTGCAGGCTCACCACAAGTAGAAGGCAATTGGATAGACGCCAAAGGTATGTTTATTGGTGCTGCCGAAGCTGGTCCAGTTTATCGTTTGTTTGAAAAAAAAGACCTCGAAACAAATATTTCCCCTCAATTAGGAACACCACTAGTTTCAGGTGAAATCGCCTACAGGCAGCATGCAGGAGGCCACAGCACTGGACCAAACTGGAGTACTTGGATAGCTTGGGCAGCAAAATATTGGAGTTCTGTTGATTGATTTTTTGAATTAATAAATGTTAGAAGGGTTGAATATTGGAATGTGAAAATTAAGGACAATATTCGAGTAATCATTCAAAATGAGAATAAAATTGAATTAGAGAATTAATTTGAGTACTAAACAACCCCCAACTCTTTGTGTTTGTAAATCGATTCTAAAATACCTTTTTGGGATTATTTAGATAACTAATACTTGACATCTGTCAATTACCTATCTCAAATTAGCGAATTTTCGCAAATAAAATTTAATTCAAATACTGTTTACTCTAACTTTGTGGGGAATTACAGTTCATCAATACCAAGAAACCTAGTTTCTAAAAATTGAGTCTATTGAAAGTTTTTTTTCAATTTGACTCCTTTTTTATTTTCAAAATCAATGACATCATCTATTGATTGACATCCAACTACCGCCGTCATACACTTCCTCGAGGCCGTTTTTTGTAAGTACCCTTTTGGCATTTGAGCTTCTCATACCTGAAGCACAACAAACCACAATGGGCTTTTTGTAAGCCTTTATTTTGGCAATATTACCTTGAATTCTATCCAAAGGAATATTTACCGAGCCTTTTACATGACCACCAGAAAACTCCTCAGGGGTTCTTACATCTATTATAATCGCTCCATTTTCTATTGTACTTTTTACATCCACACTGCTACCTCCGCCGAATAAACTGCTAAAGAACCCCATAATTATATTTGATTTAAATTTTCAACAAAATTGGCACAAATCGAAACTAAACTTTGTGAGAAATATCACTTTCGGATACGAAAATTCTAAAATGGCTCATTCATACAATTTGTAAAACTGTCGGCATAATTTTTGCGTGAAATATTAACTATGAAGCAGTTATGTTTACTTTTTCTTGCCATCCTATTATTTTCTTGTAAAGAAACCTCCACTGAACCAATTGTTCCAACGGAGAATCAGACAAGTACCGACCCCAATATTGGCTGTACCGACCAAATGGCAACTAACTATAAATCAACTGCTAAAAAAGAAGATTGTAGTTGCAAGTACGACTTTAACAGCACCTTAAGCAATGACATACCCGCAGATTTTACACAAAAAATATTAATTGAAGAGCATTCTGGTACCTGGTGTGGATGGTGTCCACTCTCAAAAGAAACCTTGGAGCGATTAGCCATAAACCCCAACATTGTAGGTGTGGAAATTCATTACAACGATAAACTCACCCTTTTGGACGAAATATATGTGCCTTTAAAAAATATTTACGGACACCCAGCCTGGCCTTCGGGCATGATAAACCGCAAGAAAAATATCAACGGAAGCACATTTATCATTGGTGAACCTGATTGGGAAAAGAATACAACTGCGATTTTGTCAAATCCGAAGACAGATATCGGAATAGCTCTCGACACCAAAATTGTTGGAGATGAAGTAGTGATATTAACAAAAACAAAATTCAACAAAGCTGGAGCTTCGGAAAAATATGGTATCGGGATTTACTTGGTCGAGGATAAAGTTGAAAAATACCCTCAGATAAACTATGCCCGTGGGATGCCACAATTCATTAAATATAAGGCCTATACCCTACCCGCATTGATAGAAGACATCAAACACTACAACGTGGCGAGAGGAGTAATAGCTCCACATGTAGGAGGACATGCAATTCCTGAAGCTGCGAGCAAAAAACTGACGGTTTATAATAAGTTGTTTAAGTACAAGATTACAAACAAGGAAATAAACCTTGCGAACTGCAAAATCATTGCTTTTGTAATGAACGAAAAGAACGAGATTGAAAATGTTAATTATTGTTCACTTGGAAACAAAGCCAACTGGAATTAAAACCTACCAATAATTGGAAAATCCGCTTTTTTTTTCATTGTTTTGTAAAAAAATAAATCAAAACAAGTGAAAAAATTAATTCTCATCATCGTACTATTAATTTTGGCCTTAGTGGGCTGGTATATCAGCACTGGTTATTTCTCGTCAGGCGAAAGAGCCGGTACAATTTCAAAACTAAGCGAAAGGGGCTATATTTTTAAAACCAATGAAGGTGTATTAAATGAAGGAGGATACTCTGGAGAAACCGGTACACTTACCCCAAGATATTGGGAATTTTCAGCAAAAGAAGACTCCGTGGTAGCTAAACTCAAGACTGCCTTATCTACAGGAGAAAGGATAACATTGGTTTATCATGAAAAATTTGTAAAATTCCCTTGGAATGGTGACACCAAATATTTCATTATCGATGTGTTGTTTTTGCCTAAAAAAATTGAACCAGTAGCCCCGGCGGAAGTAATTCCTGCTCCAGTAACTACTCCAAGAGATACTGCTGCAACGATTTAACAATCAAAAGACATGGAAACAAAAAAGGAGCCGAAAGCTCCTTTTTTGTTTTAATGAACTGTCACACATTCTGTGCTTAGTTCTTGTCCTGGAGCTGTATAAAGACTTTGGACATCGTAATTCATGCCTCTAAAAATAAGCCAAGCACCGAGAATAACATAAGTATAGGTAATTATTGTTTTGAAATGAGATCCTAAAACCCTCCTGATTTGGCTCATTCCCAAACTTATCGGCAACATAAGCGGAATTGTTCCCAAACCAAATAGCATCATAGTAAGGGCTGCATCTGACCAATTGGTTGCCAAAAAAGCCCCAGCTAAAGCCACATAAACCATTCCACAGGGTAGAAGTCCATTTACCAATCCAAAAGAAAACTGAGCGAGAAAAGACTTGCTTTTAAATAACTTTGCAAAAATACCTTTCAACAAACTAGAAAAACGATAAAGTATATTTGGGCTGGAAATTTTGTTTTTAAAAGCATAAGGCAAAAGCACATAGGCCAACACCAAAATTCCGAAAGCTATGGAAAGCGTTTTTTGACTAATGAAAAAACTTACTTTTTCACCAAAAAAACCTGCCGTAGCACCCAAAAATGAATAAGTAACAACCCTGCCTAGGTTATAAGAAATTCTCCCAAAGACGAATTTCGAAGAAAACTGACCATCATTGGGCAACAATAAAGTAAGTGGTCCGCACATGCCAACGCAATGCAAACTACCTACCAAACCCAACAAAAAAGCTGACCAAAGCATGGCTTATAATTGAATTTTTTCCTCTTTATAATATTGCTGCCCAGCTTTTTCCCACTCCAATTTTACCGTCCAAAGTCCGCCAGCTAATTTGCCTGTGTATATTCTTTGCTGACCATTATAGTCTAAATTCATCGGAATTTTATAGTCCATTTTTTCACTAGAAGGTCTATAAAAAACCACCGATCCGGTGGAGCCAATAGATTGTTTTGTCAAGTCCAAGTAAACGCTATCTACGTCATCTTTTACCAAAATTTGCAAATCTTTGCCCAATGCATTGGCATTTTTTACTTTCTGAATTCGAGTTTCATACGCCAGTTCGTCGCTGTAATAGTTTTCCGTCACCAAAAAAATATCCTTCTGTTTTATGCACAAAACCACCAATGTGAGCATAAATACAACGAATCCTACATAAACGAGTCCGATTTTGTGTCCCCAGTTCATAGCTTTAAAAATTTAAATTGTTAATCAATTAGGTCCTTGAAAATTGGTTTTGGCTTCCTCCAGTTGTTTGTCATTTTCCATGACCTGAATCTTGATTGGAGTTGACCTTTGGGTGATTTTGTCTTTTGGAAATTCCACAAAAAACACCACTTCGGCTTTTGAGCCGGCCTTTATTTTTATTGGATTTTGCCCAATAAACTTCAATGTAGCACCCTGCTCTTTGATGGTAATATTCAGTACCTTGTCAGTATTGGTTTTGTTTACCATTTGTGCATTGTACAAATTCGTAATTTTGTCGCCGTTTTCTTGATAAAGCTGTCCAGGTACACGCATGAGCGTTGTTTCCACAGAACTTCTATTGACCAACAAAACACCAACCACAGCAACCAATGCCACCAAAACCAAGGTATAGGCCAAAGTTCTGATAGTAAACTTAAACGGAACGTTGTTTTTGATGGTATCCACCGAGGCATACCTTATCAGTCCTTTTGGACGATCGACTTTCACCATTACCTCATCGCAAACGTCAATACATGCAGTACAATTGACACATTCAAGCTGAATACCGTTTCGAATATCGATACCCGTTGGACAAACCTGAACACATAGTCCACAGTCAATACAATCACCCTTTTTGGTCTCGGTTTGTACTTCTTTTTTCGAAATTCTGGCTCTTGGTTCCCCTCTGACTTCATCATAAATGATGGTCATGGTGTCTTTAGTAACCAATACACCTTGCAAACGGCCATAAGGGCAGATAGCTACACAAACTTGCTCACGAAGTTTTGCAAAAACAAAATAGAACAAACCTGTAAAGACCACTAGGCCAATAAAACCCGACAGATTTTCTGTTGGGGGTTTGGTAACAATTTCTTTAACTCCTTCAATTCCCACCAAGTAAGCCATTGTAAAATGAGCAATAATGATAGAAAAAGTTATGTAAATTACATGCTTGAGTGTTTTTCTCCAAGCTTTGTTAAAGTCCCACGGAGCCTCGTCAAATTTCTTTTGTGTGCGGCCTTCCCCTTCTAACCAAACTTCTATCGGGCGGAAAATCATTTCCATAAAGACTGTTTGAGGACATAACCATCCACACCAAATTCGACCATAAGTAACTGTAAACAGGATGATAAAAACCACGAAAGTGATCATTCCTAAACCAAATATGATAAAATCCTGAGGTAGGAAAAGCTGACCGAAGATGGCAAATTTCCTTTCAAAAATATTCATCATAATAAGCGGAAGGCCGTTTATTTTGATAAATGGAGCAGATAAAAATACTGCCAAAAATACGATTGTGGCAATTATGCGTTTATTGAAGAAAGCCCCTTTGGGCATTTTCGGGTATAGCCAAATCCTTTTACCTTCTTTGTCTACTGTGGCAAGAGTATTTCTAAATTCGTCTTGTTCGCTATCCACATAGCTGTAAATATCATCGATGTTTTCCATGATTATTTTTTATATTTTATTCCAATCGAATTTTGAAATTGACTTATTTCCTGACGAATCAAGAAATAAGTCTTTTTCGTTTTTTTGCTGCACGCAGCTATTATTTAGTTTGAGTTGAATCTGCACCGGTAGTTGCGGCTGCCACATCTCCTACTTTATCACCTTGAGGTGCTTTAGGATTTGCAGGATTTGTACCTTTCAATGTCATTATATAGTTTGAAACCTCTTGAATCTGACCTGGTTTTAGGGTAGCTTTCCATGAAATCATTCCTTTTTCAGGGACACCGTTTTTAATGACACCAAAAACATCATTAATAGTACCACCATGTAGCCAATATTCGTCAGTAAGGTTAGGCCCTACTCCACCTTCACCTGCAGCACCGTGACAAGCCACACATTTTTCGGTATAAATAGTTTTACCATTTTCAAGCGTTTTAGCATCTGCCAATACTTTTACTGATTTCTCATCAATACTTTCTCCTAATTTTGCTTGGTAGGCTTCTACCTCTTTTTTGCCTTCATCTATGGCAAGGGTATATTCTTGCTCCTGTGATGGACTCCAATGCCATACGTGATAATTGAGCAGGTAAACTATTGCAAAAACAATAGTGCCGTATAGTAGGCCTAGCCACCAAGGTGGTAGGTGATTGTCAAGTTCCCGAATGCCGTCATAATTGTGATCCAACATTACCGTTTCTTCTTTTGCGATTGGCACGGCGTTGGTCAAACTTTTCCAAAAGCTTGTTTCCTCAACGGCCTCATCCGCTGCTGAGCCGCTTGCTCCAAGATTGAGTTTTTTTAATAGCATGAAAATATTCATAACTACTATAAACAGAATCACTGTGAATATGAGAAGAACTCCCAGCAAAATAAACTGGAACAACTCTTCTCCTGTTTTAAATGATAAGTCCATAATTTATTTGATTTACAATATTTTTAATCCTTTTGATAAACTTCGTCGGTGAGTGGCATTTCCTCCATGTGCTTAATATATTTTTTGTCGGCTCTGAAAACCATGTAACCAAGCAATACAAAAAATGACACGAAAATGGTAAGCGAAATGATGGGGTAAATGGCCACATCAGAAATAGAGGCAAGTGAGTTCTTTATCATAATATTTTTTATTTAGCACTCACAGTTTTTGAGGCTGTGAGTGCGTTTTGTTATTATTTTAATGCCGTAGCTTCATTTTTGATATCTGTACCCATTCTTTGTAGGTAGGCTATAAGAGCAATAATCTCTTTGTCCTTGCTGACCTTGATTTTAGCATCGGCTAAGTTTTTAGAGATTCCCTCCGCTTGCTCGTTGAGGTCAGCCACTGCTTGGTCTTCGTAACCTTCTTCATAAGGTACACCCAAAGTACGCATGGTACTGATTTTGGTGGCGGTATTGGTTGTATTTAACTCATCGTCAAATAACCAAGGGTATGCAGGCATAATAGAACCGGGTGACATAGAAGTTGGCTCCAACATGTGGTTATAGTGCCATGAGTCAGGGTATTTTCCACCTTCACGGTGCAAATCTGGACCAGTACGTTTTGAACCCCATTGGAAAGGGTGATCATAAACAAACTCACCTGATTTAGAGTACTCGCCATAACGTTCTGTCTCTGACCTAAAAGGCCTAATCATCTGAGAGTGACAGTTGTAACATCCTTCTCTAACATAAATATCTCTTCCTTCAAGCTCAAGCGGGGTGTAAGGTTTCACACTGGCGATAGTCGGAATGTTAGAATCAATCAACCAAGTAGGAACAAACTCCACGACACCACCAATCAATACAGCCACAAAAGACAATACTGTAAATAATATAGGTTTACGCTCCAAAATAGTATGCAAAGCACCGCCGACTTTTAGTTTATGATTCAACGCTGGGGCCTCATCATATTCATGGGCCAAGAACTCACCGGTTCCAGCAGTTTTCATTAAGTTATAAACCATTACCAAAGTACCTGCCAGGTATAATGTACCTCCAAAGGCTCTTGCCATGTACATTGGTAATATTTGAGTAACTGTTTCAAGGAAGTTTGGATAAGCCAAGAAACCATCTTTTGTAAATTCTTTCCACATCAAACTTTGTGTAAATCCAGCCCAATAAAGTGGTAAAGCATAGAATATAATACCCAAAGTACCCAACCAGAAGTGGATATTAGCCAATTTGACAGAGTACAGATTGGTTCTCCACATTTTTGGCACTAAATAATAAAACATACCAAAAGTCATGAAACCATTCCAGCCAAGGCCACCAATGTGCACGTGAGCGATGGTCCAGTCAGTATAGTGTGATATTGCGTTTACGTTTTTAAGAGAAAGCATTGGTCCTTCGAAAGTAGACATACCATAAGCAGTTACCGCCACCACGAAGAATTTCAACACTGGATTTTCTCTTACTCTATCCCAAGCACCTCTAAGTGTAAGGAGGCCGTTGAGCATACCACCCCACGATGGAGCTATAAGCATAACCGAGAACACAGTGCCTAAGCTTTGTGCCCAATCAGGCAAGGAAGTATATAACAAATGGTGAGGGCCAGCCCAGATATACAAGAAAATCAAAGACCAGAAGTGAATGATAGATAGTTTATAGGAATAAACGGGTCTGTTTGCTGCTTTCGGCAAGAAATAATACATCAAACCTAGAATAGGTGTAGTAAGGAAAAATGCCACCGCATTGTGTCCATACCACCATTGCACAAGGGCATCTTGAACACCAGCGAACAATGTGTAACTTTTAAACAATGTAACTGGAAGAGCCAAAGAGTTGACAATATGCAACATGGCAATTGTAACGATGGTAGCTATATAAAACCAAATAGCCACATACATGTGTCTCTCTCTTCTTTTAATAATAGCCCCAATGAAGTTAATAGCAAAAACCACCCAAACCAAGGTTATAGCAATATCCACCGGCCATTCTAACTCAGCATATTCTTTACCGGTAGTTATACCTAATGGCAACGAAACCGCAGCAGCCACAATAATCAATTGCCAACCCCAAAAATGAATCCAGCTAAGGATTGGGCTCAACATTGGTCCTTTCAGAAGTCTTTGTGTTGAATAGTATACCCCTGCAAACATTCCGTTGCCGACGAAAGCAAAAATGATAGCATTGGTATGTAGTGGCCTCAATCTTCCGAATGTCGTATATGGGAGATTCAAGTTTGCAGCGGGCCAGAATAACTGCAAAGCGGCTGTAAGGCCGGCAAGCATACCGACAACCCCAAATATTACAGTAACAATGATAAAAGCTTTTACTATTTTGTTGTCGTAGTAAAAACCTTCTAATGCACCCGATGAATCTGAGCTGTCAGAGCTTAATAGTGGTTTGGTAAATAAACGCATAGCTGTTAATTTGATTTGTAAACTTTTTAACGCATCAAAATTAGAAGCTAGGCTACCCTCAAAACATGATTAATGAACCTGATAATTATGATTTAAGTCAGGATTTGAAAATTGCCGTTAACATATTTCTGTTTATATAGTTAAAGAATAGATTTTGGAACATAAATCCATAATCATTCAATCACATTCGTAAACCGTATTCATTTTCAAATAATTCAACCCAATTCTGTCTTTTTACACAAAAACTTCAAAGGACATAATGTACGCTATTTCTTTTTTAGCAAAATTTGTATTTAGTTTAAATTAGTCAAAAACGATATCATTGGACATTTCAAAAAAAATAGAGGAAAGCTACGTTTCATTATTTGGAAAAAATTCTGATATAAAAATTAAAGCTCCTGGCAGAATCAATATTCTTGGCGAACATACCGACTATAACAATGGCTTTGTGATGCCCTCTGCCATAGATAAAGCCATATATTTTAGTATAGGAAAAAGAGAAGATTCCAAAATATGCATATCGGCTCTTGACCTTGAAAACTACTATGAAGCCGAGGACATCAACCAACTTGAGTCCAAAACTAAAGATTGGTCGAATCATCTCATTGGGGTTATTTTAGAAATAAAAAAACTAGGTTTTACTTTTGACAATGGGGTAAATATCTGTTTTGGAGGAGATATACCGAACGGTGCAGGCCTTTCCTCCTCGGCCGCTGTAGAAGCAGGAATTAGTTTTGGATTGAATGAGATTTTCGGTTTCAACCTTGATTTATTACAATTGGCTAAAATCGCACAAGCTACCGAGCATAATTATGTTGGCGTAAAATGCGGAATTATGGACATGTACGCTTCCCTTTTTTCAAGAAAGAACCAGGTAATTAGACTAGATTGTGAGAGCTTAACACACGATTATATCCCGGCAGATTTCGAAAAACATACATTTATTTTGGTAAACAGTGCAGTAAAACACAATCTTGCCGATACTGAATACAATGTGAGAAGAAATCAATGCCAAAAAGGAGTTGAAGTATTGAATAAAGAGTTTGGAAAGATAAACACCCTTAGAGATGCCAATTTTGAGCAGTTGGAGCAGATAAAGGCTGAGATTGACCCAATTACCTACAACAGATGCAAGTATATTTTAGATGAAAAAGAACGGGTGATGTTAGCATCAGAAGCGTTAAAGCAGCATGATTTTGAGAAGTTGGGAGAAATCATGAACCAAACACACGAAGGACTGAGTAAAATGTATGAAGTGAGTTGCAAAGAACTGGATTTTTTGGCCAGTGAAGCTCTTAAAATAGAGGGCGTTTTAGGAAGTAGAATGATGGGAGGAGGCTTTGGAGGTTGTACGCTAAATCTTATCAAAAAAGAAGCTGAAGCAGATTTTAAAGAAAAAATAACTTCGGCTTATCAGCATAAATTTGGAATAATACCTGAAATATATACTGCAAACTTGAGCGAGGGCGTTCACAAAATAGCTTAAATGAACAGAAATGAGAATTTAGAAAGAATCAAAACGGAACATTTCGATGTTTGTGTAATTGGTGCAGGAGCCAGCGGTGCAGGAGTTGCTCTAGATGCAGCCCTTCGAGGCCTTAAAGTTGCTCTCATAGATAAAGGCGATTTCAGCTGTGAAACTTCTTCTAAATCTACCAAACTGATTCATGGCGGCGTAAGGTATCTAGAGCAAGCCTTTAAAAACCTTGATTTCGGGCAGCTGAAACAGGTAAAGCATGGCCTGGCCGAAAGGAAATATCTACTTTCTAATGGCTCTCATTTGTCTCGCCCCTTAGGCATAATAACCCCAGTTTTTAGCCTTATTGAAGGTTTGTATTACACCATCGGACTAAAAATGTATGGTTGGTTTGCGAAAAATGATCAATTACCAGCAGCTAGATGGCTTTCAAAAAAGGAAATGATTCTGGGTAGCCCGGATATTACCCAAAAAGCCCACAGTGCGGTCATGTATTTTGATGGGCAACTCGACGATGCAAGATTTGCCTTGGCACTTTCGCAAACCGCACATCAACAGGGTGTAGCGACAGCCAATTATATAGCACTTACTGATTTCAAAAAAGATAATTCAAACAAAATAATAGCAGCGACACTCAAAAACACGCTTAACGGAGAGACATTTGAAATAAAAAGTAAAGTTTTTGTTAACTGTACCGGTCCCTTTGCCGATCACCTTCGACTTTTAGCCAACCCTGCCGAGCAAGCCAGAATAAAACCCTCTAAAGGCGTTCACATAGTAATTCCAAAAAAATATTTTAATGGCGAAAAGGCACTTTTGATACCTAAAACCAATGATGGTAGGCTGGTATTTGTGATTCCGTTTCAGTCCGAAATCATGATAGGAACTACAGATACCAAATACGACAACCTCAACGAAGAGCCACTTTTGAACAACTCGGAAATAGACTATCTTCTTGAAACAGCAGAGCGATATTTGAAAGCCATTCCGACTAAAAACGAGATAAAAAGTGGTTTTGGAGGAATACGGCCTTTGATTTCTGCCAAAAAGAAAAACCCCAACGACACCAAAACATTGCTCCGCGACCACGAAGTGGAAATAGACGAAGAATCCGGATTGGTGAGTCTTTTGGGTGGGAAATGGACTACTTACAGACTAATGGCTCAGGATACTTGCGATGCCATTTGCGAAATCCTAGGTTCTAGTAATGTTTGTAAAACCAAAGATTTCAAATTATTGGGAAGCCAAACCATTTTTCAAACTAAAAGGCCCGAAAATTTTCCTTTGGAATGTTTTGAGCACCTTATAAACAGTTACGGAGATCAAACTCCAAAAATTCTGAGCTTAATAGAACAAAGACCCGAACTTCTCTCGAAAATACATTTGGACTATCCCTTCATTAAAGCCGAAGTTATTTATGCTTGCGAGTATGAAATGGCACAAACCGTCAGAGACTTTTTTGCGAGAAGAACTCGCTGGGAAATATTAGACTGGAACGCCTGTATAGTGTCTATCGAAACAGTGGCCGAACTTATGGAAGAAGCTCTCGGATGGGATTCTGAGAGGAAAGACTTGGAAGTTGAGTCCTATAAAGGTCTCCTGGAGAAGTTCAAAACCGTAGCTTCAAGCTAAACTTTACTATTAAAATTCTTTAAGACAATGTTGATTTTAAGCGAAAAAATAACCACCAACAACAAAATATTATTAACGGACAGTCGATTTTTATCTGACCCTGAGTCGAGTATTTTCTTCGCCATAAAGGGAGAAAGACACAATGGACATCAGTTTATTCAGCAACTTTTTGAGAAAGGCATAAAAGAATTTGTGGTTGAAAAAGACGTAGTCAACAGTGATTCCGTCTTAAAAGAATTCTTAGAAAAAACGGATTTAAAGGCCTTTGTGGTTCAGAATAGCATTAAAGCTCTTCAAAACCTTGCAACTGAAAAACGAAAGCAATTCAAATATCCAGTAATTGGTATAACCGGAAGCAATGGTAAAACTATTGTAAAAGAATGGCTGCATTTTTTACTCGAACATGAGTTTGAAATCGTAAAAAGTCCGAGAAGTTACAACTCTCAAATCGGCGTGGCTCTCTCTGTTTGGGAAATGAACGAAAAAAGTAATTTGGGCATCTTTGAGGCAGGTATTTCTCTGCAAAATGAAATGCAAAACCTCGAGTCCATCATAAAACCAGAAATCGGCATTTTCACCAATATTGGCCCTGCCCACAATGAAGGATTTAGGAGCTTGAAACAAAAAATAACAGAAAAACTGAGGCTTTTCAAGACTTCTAAAGTTTTGGTTTATTGTAAAGATTATAAGGAAATTAATGAAGAGTTGGCTATCCTTCTGAAAGCTGTAAATCCTAATATTCAGCTCATTAGTTGGTCCAGAAATAGAATAGGAGAAAACTGGGTGGAAACCCAACTGACAGAAACTGGGACACTAATAGAGATAAATTGGTTAGGCGAAAGCTACGATTTCGAAATACCATTTACTGACAATGCATCCATAGAAAATGCTGTGCATTGTGCCTATACTGGTTTGTACCTCAATTCTCAGTCAAAAATCAACCTTGATGTATTTTTTGAGAAATTCCAGTCGCTTCGCCCAGTCGCAATGAGGCTTGAACTCAAACAAGGAAACAACGACAATTACATCATTGACGATACTTACAACAATGATTTGGGAGGTCTAAAAATGGCTCTAAATTTCATGAGTCAACACCACACCAAACGCCAAAAAGTATTGATTGTGAGTGATATACTTCAATCTGGCTTGCAGGAAAATGATCTCCTCCAAAGCCTCCGAGATTTAATTAAATCACAAGATATCAGTGTTTTAATCGGAATAGGTTCTAAGTTTTTCGATCATAAAGAGTTCTTTTCAGGTGCCACCAAAGTAAGTAGCTTTTTTTACGAAAACACCTCTGATTTCCTGAGTTTGTTCAATTTTGAAAATCTGACTAACTCTTTAGTATTGGTAAAAGGAGCCAGACCCTATGCATTTGAGAAAATCGTCAACAAGCTGGTCATGAAGGTCCATGGAACTGTCTTCGAAGTTAACCTAGACTCTTTAACTCATAATCTTAACTATTACCGAAATAAAATAGGCAACCAAACCAAAATCATGGTGATGGTGAAGGCCTTCGCCTACGGAAGCGGAAGCATGGAAGTAGCCAGTTGGTTGCAGTATCATCGGGTCGATTATCTGTCTGTGGCATATCCAGACGAAGGTGTAGTTTTAAGACAAAACGGTATAAAATTACCAATTATGGTTTTAAATTCTGATCCTGAAACCTACCATAAACTGTTTGAATATGACCTCGAACCAGAGATTTATAGCCTAAGAACTCTAAAGGCTTATTTGCATTTCAAAACCAATCTTTATCCAAATTCCGTTTCAAAAATACACTTGAAATTAGATACTGGAATGCATAGACTGGGTTTTATCGAGGATGATTTGGAGACATTAGTTGAACAAATTAAAGCAACACCAAACGTGGAAATAGCATCTATTTTTAGCCATTTGGTTGGAGCTGATGAGGCCGAACATATAGATTTCTCGAAAAAACAAATCGCTCAATTTGATCTTTTATCTTCAAAAATTACTGCAAAACTAAACTACAATCCACTTCGCCACATTTGTAACTCAGCCGGAATTATCAGATTTCCCGAAGCAAAATATGACATGGTGCGGTTGGGAATAGGACTTTACGGGATAGAGTCGTCGGGTATAGAACCGAATGCCTTGGAGGTTGTCGGAACGCTTAAAACCACGATTTCCCAGATAAAAACTTTAGGTCAAGGTGAAACCGTGGGCTACAGTCGCAGAGGAATTATTGAAAAAGAATCAAAAATCGCCACATTGGCCATTGGTTATGCCGACGGTTATGACAGAGGTTTCAGCAGAGGAGTTGGTCAGGTATTGGTTAATAATGTATTGTGCCCAGTAGTGGGCAACGTATGTATGGACATGACAATGATCGATGTCACCGAAGCCAACTGCAAAGAAGGTGACCAAGTCGTAATATTTGGTAAAAAACCTCATATCAGTGAATTAGCCGCAGCCATCGGAACTATTCCGTATGAGTTACTCACTGGTGTAAGTGAAAGAGTTAAGCGTGTTTTTTATCATGAATAAGTAAGTGTTTTTGCCTTCGAATAACTTTTGTTGAAATAAAAGATGCTTTTAGAATCTTAAATTAAAATAATAAAACTTAGGATATGAATTCACAAAAAGAAAACTGCGAATCGAAAATGGGATTTCAAAATTCTAAGAAAGTTTCCAAAAAAGATTTTTGGAATGAATTAACCGAAATTGAAAAGTCAGAAATTAAGATGGGTATCTCTCAAATTGAAAATGGTTTAAAAGTAAGCTTTGAAGATTTTCTTAAAAAAGTAAATTGACCTATTTCAACTTAAAACTATTTAAATAAGGCTCCACAATATCCTTGTAATAAGCATATTTCTCGGTTTCGCAGGCGAAAGTTACTATGAAAACCTTGGCGTTTTTGACATGATAATATTGCCTCCAAGTTTGAGCATAGCCGCTCTTTTCACCTTTGTAAGTCACCATATACACGTTAGGTTTCAGCTTCTTTTTTTCTACTACTTTGAAGTTTTTCACCACGCCTGGCAAATAAGTGACAGAAAACTGAGCGTATTTATCCACCGTATAATTAGCACTTGGGAGTTTATCTACCGTGATATTGATGTTATCCACGAACCTATCAATATAGCTCAAAGTATCCGTTGGTGATAGCAAACTACAAAGGTTTTCTTGACAATTATCCTGAATTCTCCAACCTTTAGGTATATCCATTTTGTAGGTTTTCTTGTCCAAAACCATAGGTTTAGGAGCTTTTGAAGTATCTGGAGCTACCTGAACTTGAGCTATTGAAATATGACCAATCAACAAAAAAAGAGCGAATAGAATCTGTTTCATTTACTTATTAATTTATTTCAATTCTTCCAAAGACACAATTTTGCCCAAGTCCTCCCAATAACTTGGATAAGATTTCGCCACTACGCCGGGTTCCTCTATAATAACATCTGAAATCATAGCTAACGGAGCAAAAGACATAGCCATACGGTGGTCATCGTAGGTTTCAAAAGTTGGGGTTGCTGTCCAACCTCCACCAGAATTTACCTCATATCTAGTTTTAGCCACTACTTCCTCAAGCGTCCCTCCTATTTTGGCCAATTCATTCTGCAAGGCTAGCACTCTATCTGTTTCTTTTATTTTCAAACTTTCCAAACCAGTGAAAACGCCCTTAATTTTTTTGGCAACCAAAACCACCGCAACTGTTTGGGCCAAATCAGGACAATCTGTAAAGTCCCACTCAAATGTATCGTTTGCCTTGGTTTTTTGCAACAAAACCCCATCGGGAGTAAATGTACTTTTCACACCCAATTCTGACATAATATTGACAATGACACTATCCCCTTGCAATGAATTCTCTTTCAAACCCAACAGCTCTATTTCCACATCATCATTTTCTGCCAAAGCAACAACAGAATACCAATAGGACGCACCTGACCAGTCCGATTCTATTTGATAGCTGGTTGCTTGATACTTTTGAGGATCAACCGACAGCTTTTTAGAATCCCAGTCCGCCATTACTTTTACTCCAAAAGCCTCCATTTGTTTTATGGTCATGGTGATGTATGGAATGGAACCAATTTCGCCCATCAAGTTAATGGTCAATCCATTTGGCAATAACGGACTTATCATCAACAAAGCAGAAATATACTGACTGCTGACATCACCTCTTATCGAAATTTCGCTGGTTTTTTGTTCTTTAAAACCATTTAATTGGGTAGGCGGATATCCTTCTTTTGCAAGATAATCTATTTCACAACCTATTGACCTTAAAGCATCTACCAAAATACCTATCGGGCGTTCGCACATTCTGGGTGTGCCTGTCATGGTTTTGGTTTGATTAGTTATCGCAAAATAAGCCGTCAAAAAACGCATGGTGGTGCCAGCATCCAAAACATCAGCCACCGAATCCTCCGATTTTAGTAAACGAATCATGGTTTGGGTATCTCTGGCGGTAGAAAGATTTTGCAACTCTCCACCAAAACCCGACAAAGCATTGATTATCAAAGCCCTATTACTTTCACTTTTTGAAGAAGCCAGTCTGATTTTCTCATTTATACCACCCGATTGTTTTTTTACTAAAATACGATGCATTGAATGTAATTAAAATTATAAATCGCAAAGATAATTTAACATTTTATAGTTTTACCGTAATTTCTTCCAAAAAACTGTGCAAATTTGGACAACAAACTAAGAATCTCAAATGGAAATAATATCGGTATTTGATATGTTAAAAGTCGGCATTGGGCCATCCAGTTCACATACATTGGGTCCTTGGAAAGCTGCCAACAGATTTTTGAAAAACCTTAGAATACCTTTAAAATCCATTGAAAGCATTAAAGTCGAATTATTCGGCTCACTTTCGTTAACTGGCAAGGGGCATGCTACAGATATTGCTGTGGTTATGGGACTCACAGGAGAAATACCAGAAGAAATAGAACCACAAAAAATCCCTCTTGTTGTTTCCGAAGTCAAAACAACTGGAAAACTAAAATTAAACTTTGAAAAAGAAATACCCTTCTCTTTTGAAGAAAATATCGTTTTTCATAAACATTTTTTACCATTTCATCCAAATGGCATTCGATTTACAGCCTCAACTTCGAGTGCGAAAATTACTGAAACCTATTATTCTACAGGAGGCGGATTTATATGTACCGAAAATGAAAATTCTGATGAAATCCCAGCCAAAACGATTCCATACCCCGTACAAAATGGACTTGAATTATTGTCTTATTGCAAGTTAAAGAAAATATCGGATGTGGTATATGAAAATGAACTTGCACTAAATAATGCCGAATACGTTGATTCGCAGTTAGAAAAAATATGGAAAACCATGCTCGAATGCATGTATCTCGGCTGTACTACAAAAGGCACTTTACCTGGAGGACTAAATGTAAAACGAAGAGCAAATGAATTTTATACCGATCTTAATGGCCCTGAGAACGTTTTGAGTTTAGACGATTGGCTCCATAAATTAAGGAACACTGAGGTAAAGTTTAGACAAATCTTGAAATGGGTAAGTTGTTTTGCTTTAAGTGTAAATGAAGTAAACGCCTCATTGGGAAAAGTAGTAACGGCTCCTACAAATGGTAGTTCAGGTGTGATTCCTGCGGTTTTGATGTACTATTTGATGATTGAAAATCACCAGGCCGGCTTCGAGGATATCAAAAGATTCTTGTTCGTAGCAGGTGAGATCGGAAGTATCTTCAAAAAAGGAGCTACCATATCGGCTGCAATGGGCGGCTGTCAGGCCGAAATCGGAGTTTCATCTGCCATGGCTGCGGGGGCTTTGTGCGAACTTCAAGGCGGAACACCCGAACAAGTGTTGGTAGCTGCCGAAATAGCCATGGAGCATCATTTGGGTTTAACCTGCGACCCAATAGGAGGATTGGTCCAGATACCGTGCATAGAGCGAAATTCTATGGGAGCATTAAAAGCCATTACGGCCGCTGAGCTCGCCCTTGGCACTAACCCGAAGGAAACAAAGGTTCCATTGGACAAAGTGATTGCTACCATGTGGGAAACCGCTAAAGACATGAACCACAAATACAAAGAAACCTCGCAAGGAGGCCTAGCAGTGGCAGTAAATAGCGTGGATTGTTGACTCAGATACTCTTGAAAACCTTCAATTGCTTGTTACCATTAAGTTTTATACCGTTAAAAAACTTGGAACGATTGGCAATTAAGATATTACCTGCTTGAATAGCTGGAATCAAAATAAGAGCCTCGGTGTTTTGAGCAGGTGATCGTCCAAACTGTACCCAGTCGTAAAAAATAGGTACAAAAGCAGCTAAACTTCCCCAACCTAGGCCCCATTTTATGCCTTTATAGACTTCTCTTTTATAAACTTTTTTAATATCAGAGAGCTTAACAACCCAAGTTTCGAGTTTTCTTTCAACGTTATTATAATGCATTACCGTAATGGTAGAGTCGCCAATATCGCTCAATTCTTCTTGAAAAAACTGTCCGCTTTTGGTCCTAAATCCAAGCATATCTTCGACATAATATCTTCTTCTTTTCTGGTTTCTGTAATTATCCAAAACCAAATAGTTGCCACCTCTTTGTATAGTCTTATAGAGATTGGGGTTGTTTTTTTCTAAGAGTTCTTCTATCTGAAGAGCCTCTTTTTGGTGAGGTTCTTGACCAAAAAGACTTTCAGTTGAAATAAATAAAATCAGAAAAATCAGTTTTTTCATGTGTTGGAATCAGAAAAAGATACGCCACCAGAAACAATAATTTTCATAACCTCCGCACTCGAAATAGTTAAAATTTCGACCTGTTCTTTGGGTACAATAAACATATCTCCTGAAAAAGCGTAAGCATGTGGACAATAAACACTTACCATATCTGGCAAACCAAAAACATCCAACCCATCTTGTGTCAGAAAACCAAGTTTACGAATATTGGACTCTTTGTTTAGGGTAACAAGAACGCCAGTTTTAAATTTCTTTTTATCCCCTACAAATGCCGATATGAGGTCTTTGAAAGCCGAGTAGAATATCTTAACAATCGGCAAATGCTTCATCCCATTCTCCAGCCAATTCTGAATGGTTTGAGGGAGCAATCTGGTGAAAACAAAACCAATGAATGCAGTGCCAAAAAGTACGATCAAAAAACCCAAACCTGGCACAAAAAACTCTTGATTGGGATTGTCCCAGCTAAATTTTATCCTCACCAAACTGTCTACAAAATCAAAAGCACTGTACAAAATCAAAATCGTAAAACCCACAGGAGCCACAAAAAGTAAGCCCCTTACAAAATAAGACAAAAACTTATTTAACAATTTACCTAAACTTCCTTCCATAGATTTACAGGTTATTGATTCGTTTATCTTTTGGATATTTTACGGTGTATTTTAGCAAAACTTCCTTGCTTTGGCTGGCAGGAACTTCGAACACCCAAGTTATTTTTCCTGTATTCGCTTCCACAGTTCCTCCTTGAATATCCTCAACATCTACCTCGATATCAGAATCTTGCGAAACAGGCACTTGATCTTCCAACACCACTTTAACGGTTTCCGATTTAGTATTTCGCACCGAAATCTTATATCCAAAACTCTCTCTTACATTTGAGCCAATGGTTTTTCTAGCCTTGAAATTCTCTATCTCCTCTCTTTTTCCAACAATCCTCATATCTTTTCCAAGACTCAATTTTAAAATATTGTCCACACCCTGCTCATTGATAAATGTTTTACCAATAAACTTGTTCTCAAAATACACATTCGCCTCACCTGAAAGCAATTTGTATTGCTCCCAGTTTTTAAGTTCAGCTACAAGGTAGGCATTCAAATCAAGCTTAGGGGCTATTACACTTTTATATTCTGCTTCGGCACTGTAGGTTTGTACCTCCACCATTTCGGGTTGCCCACCAGAATTAATAGTATAAGTTGAACCCAAATCAAAGTTGACCGTCATGCCCGTTTCTACCACAGCAACTGTCCTCGAAGCCGTGGCCATATCTGCCATGGCCGCTGGAGCTTCCGTAGCAAACCCAGCCTCCATATCCATTTTGTTGGCTTTTACGTTTCTTTGATAAACTACCGGAGCTACATAAAAACTCAAAAACTGAGGATTTAGCTCCATTTTTTGACCTGAAATAGCTGGATTAGAGGTTGACAATGAAAGCTTTACATTGCTCCAATCGATGCCCGTATTTTGATAAACACTCGCTTTGTAGGCAATCGCAACAGGACTTTTAATATCTTTTACTCGGAGGTCATAATTTGGACTCCAACCCGCATTATAAGCTACATAACTTAGTTTAATATTGGCTGGAGTGGCTTTGGAGGCACTAACAGTTAATTCTATTTGGCCAAGTGGCAATGAATTGTTCCTAACTTCGGCCAGTTGCTTTTCCAAACGTATTTTTTTATCCTTCAAAGGCTGCATTTGTCTTTGAATCTGTAAACGCCTTGCTCCTACTTCAGTGAGTTTTACCCTGAAAAAGTCAATCATTTCTTTCAAATCCTCCGGTAAAAGTCCGTCCTTTTCACTTTTAACATTGGCATTGGCCATGATCATTTTCTCTTCATTTTGAGCCACAGCAAAAAGCATTTCTAGGTTTTCAATGTCTGCTTGAACTTTCACAACAGAATCTTGCAAAACCAAAACCTTATTATTCAGATGATTAGCACTATACTTTACTGCCAAAAGGGTAAAATCACCTTTGCCTTCTACCAGTATACTATTGGCGTCAATACTATTCGCAATATCGTCCACTAGGAGTTTGGTTATACCCGCTGACAATGACGTATTTACAGATTTTTCCAGCTGAGCTTGTTGCAAGAAAACCGTAACTTTATCGATTTTAGCATCTACTTTTTTTATATTTTGGGCAAAACCAACTGAGAATAAACTTATTACTAATAAAGCTGTTTTTATAAATTTCATACTTGAGATTATTTACATGAATTAACGCTTTTTTCCTCAAAAAACTTCATTTCCAAAGAATTCTTTTTTCTAATCGCCCATACAGGCCTTATTTTTAATAATTTTGCAGGCCAAAACAAACAGTTAGAATGTACGCACCAAACAGAGTCAGAAAATTTACAGAAAATATTTTTAAAGCCATAGGCTGCAGCACCAAAGATGCCAAATTGGCTGCTGATGTGTTGATTAATGCAGATTTGAATGGTGTGGATTCTCATGGTGTGGCTCGTTTGGCTGGCTATGTTCGGCTTTTTGACCATGGAAGACTCAATCCTAAGCCCAATATCAACATAGTTTATGAAACACCAAGCACTGCTACCATCGATGGAGACAAAGGACTTGGATTAGTTGTAGCACCTTTCGCAATGAAATTGGCCATCAAAAAAGCGAAAAATGCAGGTTCGGGGTGGATTTCTGTTCAAAACTCCAACCATTTTGGTATTGCTGGTTATCATGCCTCACAAGCTCTGGAGCACGATATGATAGGCTGGGCGATGACCAATGCTGCACCGCTCGTTGTGCCTACCTTTTCAAAAGAAAAATTATTGGGTACAAATCCTATTGCAGTGGCTGTTCCGGCCGATAAACAACCTGCATTTTTGGCAGACTTTGCCACTACGGCCGTAGCTTATGGCAAAATGGAAATATTGCAAAGAAAAGGCTTGAATGCACCAATGGGCTGGGTTCAGGACGAAAATGGTAACCCTACAGACAATGCAAACGCCGTAAAAGAAGGCGGTGGACTATTGCCATTAGGTGGCGATAGAGAGCATGGAAGTCACAAAGGATACGGTTTGGGAGCAGTGGTTGATATATTTTCTGGTGTGCTTTCTGGTGCAAATTTCGGCCCATGGGTGCCACCTTTTGCTACTGCAGGTTTTCAAGGCGTGGCGGCAGAACAAGTGGGAAAAGGTACTGGGCATTTCCTTGGGGCCATGCGTGTAGATGGCTTTAGACCAAAAGAAGATTTTAAACAAAGTATGGACAAGTGGATTGAGAGATTCCGTTCGGCCAAACATATTGATGGTAATCCCGTGCAAATTCCTGGGGATCAGGAAAGAAACTTTAGAGCAGAAAGGTTGGTTTCTGGTTTGCCATTGATTGATCCTGTGGTAGATAGCTTGAAGGAATTGGGCGAAAGATTTAAAGTTAGATTTTAGTCTTTGCAGAATCGATATTGAATAATTTCATTAAATTTGTTTCATAAACAATTGATATCATGACAACCACAATTGACGGTATTTATGAAAATGGCAAAATCACTTTGAATGAGTTGCCAAAAAATATTGAGAAAGCTCAGGTAAAAGTTGTTTTTGAAGAGACTAAGCAAAAAGTAGAACCTGGAAAAAGGAAGATGGGTATCTTTAGAGGCACTATTACAATGTCCGATGATTTTGACGAAACTATGACTGAATTGGAAGAATTTTGGACATGAGATAATTGGAAAAACAATCTCAATATTATACCTGCTAGAAAATAAAAACTTGATCCTTTAAATTCATTCAATTTTATATCATAAATTGTTCGAAAAAAGAATATTCCACTTCATATACAGTTTTTGGTTTTACACCTAATTCTACGCTTTCAAAAAGTTCAACTAATTTTTTACCATCAATTAATTCGATAGGGGGAGCACCATCACGACTCGCCTCCCTTTTGGAATCCTCAGAAAATGTTCCTGTAGTCAAAATAATACCTTTTTCAGCTCGACCAATCATTGCATTCCTGAAGTCGCCTACTTGAGCTCTAGAAACAGTTCCTTTATATCTTTTACATTGGAAAAGAACTTTGATACTTACAAACGGGTTCAATTCTAGAGTTCCATAACCATCAATTCCTCCATCGTGGGACGCTTGGGTAACAACCACATTTTCAAAACCATGCTCACGAAGTAATCTTTTACAAATGTGTTCAAACCCTGTTGGAGTTAAACTCTGTAATACTTCTAATAAGGTAGGTGTAATTTCATGTTCTAGCTCTTCTGGTTCTTCTTCATTCTGTCTAGAAATTAGTTTATCATCTGTTTTGGACTTTCTTGTTTTTTGATGAATCTCAACCCATTTCAAAAAAATATCTCTCGATTCTTCAAGGTTTAAATGAATCATTTGGCCTTTTGCAGATAATGTCCAAACTCCTCTCTTTCCTTCTTCTAACAGTCCTTCCCAAACTAAATATTGCCTTGCCCAAGCAACTTGATTATGAAATCTTAAAATACCTGATTTCATCACTTCCTCTCTTTGATTATCAGGAATATTTAAAGTATTTGCAATTTGTTCAACTACTTCTTTTGGCTTCCCTGAACCTCCCAAATCTCTCAAAGCATTTAACAAAGGACCAAACCATTTTACAAACTCAGCTTGAGCGGATTTTTTCTTTCTCTCTCCCATATTACTTTCAATCTTTAAGTTTACACTTAATTTTTATTGGATTTATCGGTCAATATAATTTTCCAAAAGTATCAATTTTTGAATCCTTATCACCAACAAAAGAAAAATTATTTGGTAAGTATATTTAAACTCCATTTTCAGAACAATATAAATGTTTATAACAATGATTTTTAACTATTATCTTTGCAGTTGTTATTTAGACACAAAAATGAAAAACGTAAACATAGGCCTTATTCAAATGTCTTGTACCGAAAATGTGCAGGAAAACATAGCAAAAACCATTGTCAAAATCAGAGAAGCAGCTGCCAACGGAGCCCAGATTATCTGTTTGCAAGAGTTGTTTTCTTCACTTTATTTTTGTGATGTAGAAGACCACGAAAATTTTAAATTGGGTGAAGCCATTCCAGGTCCAACCACCGAAACCATGCAAAGTGTGGCCAAAGAATTGGGAGTAGTTCTCATAGTGTCGCTTTTCGAAAAACGAGCTCAAGGCTTGTATCACAACACCGCCGCCATTATTGATGCCGATGGAAGTTATCTTGGAAAATACCGCAAAATGCATATTCCTGATGACCCAGGCTATTATGAGAAGTTCTATTTTACGCCAGGTGATCTTGGTTATAAAGTTTGGGAAACCAAATTCGGAAAAATCGGAGTGTTGATTTGTTGGGATCAATGGTACCCAGAGGCTGCACGTATCACCTCATTAATGGGTGCAGACATTTTGTTTTATCCTACGGCCATTGGATGGGACATGGACGAAAAAGATCCTGTTATCAACCAAGAACAATACGACGCTTGGCAAACCATCCAACGCTCACACGCCGTAGCCAACGGTCTTTATGTGGTTTCAGTAAACCGAGTAGGCATTGAGGCCAATCAAAAATTCTGGGGTGGCTCGTTTATCGCCAATCCTCACGGAAGATTGCTGTATTGGGCTTCCCACGAAAACGAAGAAACTCATGTGGCAACCCTTGATTTGGAGAATACTGAGTATTATCGTACCACTTGGCCTTACCTGCGAGACCGAAGAATAGACTCTTACGAACCAATATTGAAAAGGTTTATTGATTGAAATAAAAAAAATACAATTAGCATTTCGACTAATTGTATTTTTTTTTTAGAAACAAGAGATAAGTTAAACCTCCTCCACTATCAGCTTTATGCCATCTATCTTTTTTATCAACACCTTGGCACCTTCCTGAATCGACTTACCATCAGCACGATAGGCTATCCAGTCAGAACCCCTGTAGAATACTTTTCCCTCTCCGTTTAGCGGAATTTCTTTCGAAACTTTGGCATATTCATCAATGATTTCTTTGAATTCAGCGTTGTTTTTGGTAAACAGTTCAAGTATTCTTTTCCTGAAAAATAATAAACTTACTATCGAACTCAGCACAAAAATAATAACTTGAGCAGGCAGTTCTTCTGCAAAGCCCAAATACACAAACAAAGCAGTCACCAAGGCTCCTATTCCAAAAAATATCGCATAAAATGAGGTGGTGAATATTTCCAAAATCAGCAAGACCACTCCAATTATTACCCAGATATTGATACCAGAAATTTCCATATTACTTAGTATTTTCTTGTTTGATAACACTCATAGCTGTGGCTATAATACCTGAAACATCTGCCAAATTTGAAGGTAAAATCATAGTGTTAGAAGCTTTGGCCATTTTACCAAATTGTTCGATATAGTTTTCGGCTACTTTCAGCTGCACCGCCTGCATACCACCTTTGGATTGTATGGACTCCGCCACCAATCTTATAGAGTCCGCTGTAGCCTCAGCAACGGCTCTGATGGCATTGGCCTCACCCTCCGCCTTATTTTTTTGCTGTTGCATTTGTGCCTCTGACTCCAATACCACACGCTCTCTTTCACCTTGAGCTACGTTTATAGCAAACTGCTTTTTACCTTCAGACTCCAAAATCACCGAACGCTTCTCTCTTTCTGCCTGCATTTGTTTTTCCATGGCTTGTAAAACCGTAGCCGGAGGGGTAATATTCTTGATTTCATAACGAAGGACTTTCACTCCCCAACCTATGGCGGCCTCATCAATGGCTGCCACCACGGCGAGGTTAATCACCATTCTTTCTACAAAGGTCTTGTCTAAATCAATCTTTCCAATTTCGCTACGCATGGTAGTTTGGGCCAATTGTGTTACCGCAAAAACGTAGTCATTGATACCGTAGGAGGCCTTCTGCGGGTCCACCACTTGGAGGAAAATCACACCGTCAACACGCACCTGCACGTTGTCTCGGGTGATACATATCTGCTCATGAATGTCGTAGGCTTGCTCTTTCAGGCTATGCTTGTAGGCAATTCTGTCAAAAAACGGGATGATAAAATTGATACCCGGCTGAAGAATTCCATTGTACTTACCCAGCCTTTCGGCTATGTAAGCATTTTGTTGTGGCACAACTTTGACGGCCATCATGATGACTACAACAATCAAAAGCGTAATGGCAATAAGTGAATACATATATTTTTTGTTTAAAAGTTTAGATAAATAAATATAACACATCAAAATTAGTGTTCCCAGCGAATCACAAAATAAAAATCGGATAAACCAAGGCGGAATATGTGGGATTGGATGCAGGATTGGACAAACGGTAATTGATATATTCAAGATAAAATATAAATATACAGGGCTAAGCTTAAGTATATCAGTGGTTTAAACTACCTTTGTAGAAAATTACAGTAGTGATATTGCAACATACATGAGAAAAAGAATAAGCGAAGGTCGTAGCAACGACAGAGATTCGAGCAAAAGCTCGTTTGGCAGACCAGAATTCAAAAGAAAAGAAGGTGGTTTTAGCACAGAAAAAAGAAGTTTTGACAAGCCATTTGCAAAAAAAGATGGATTTTCGAAACCCACAGGTGGAAATGAAAAATTCCCGAAAAGAGAATTTAAACCCAACAATTTCGGAAAGCCTGAAAGCGGAAACGACAGATTTCCGAAAAGAGAATTTAAGCCAAACACTTACGGCAAGCCTGAAGGAGGCAATGACAGGTTCCCGAAAAGAGATTTCAAGTCTAGTACTTATGGAAAACCAGAAGGTCCTTCTGAAAGATTCACAAAAAGAGATGTAGAAAACCTAGGTAGTAGATTTCCTGACCGCAGTGCTCCAAGAAAAGACGCCAGACCAGATGCTGGACGCCCCACGGAAAGATTTCCAAAGAAAGAGTTTAAACCAAACACTTACGGCAAACCTAGTACAGGTTCATCAGAAAGTAGATTCCCACGCAAAGACGACCGTTTCCCAAGAACTGAAAATCGTTCAGAGGGTTTTCCGAAAAGAGAATTTGGTAATAGAGCAGAAGGTGGCTACAAGCCAAGAGAAGACAGCAAAGGTGGTTTTGAAAACAAAAACGAAAGACCAAATTTCGAAAGAAAAGCTTTCGCGAGAAAAGAAAACACCTCGAAGCCTGAATTTAGCAAGTCAAACTACGGCAACAACAAAAATGCTAAACAGGCCATTCGTCCAAACTACGAAGAGGATGCCTTGAAAAGCAAGCTTCCACCAAAAGTGAGAACGAAAGTAGAAAGTAGCGAGACTTTTACGCCTACCATTCGTCTGAATAGATACTTGGCCAATGCAGGACTTTGTTCAAGACGAGACGCTGATGAATTTATAGCGAGTGGTCAAATAACAGTCAATGGCGAAGTTATAACCGAAATGGGCTACCAAGTGCAAGCCACTGACGTTGTAAAATATGGCAGAAAAATATTGAACAGGGAGAAGTTGGTTTATGTACTTTTAAACAAACCAAAAGATTTCTTGACAACCACCGATGATCCTGAAGGCCGTAAAACGGTAATGGATTTGGTACAAAAGGCGTGTCCTGAGCGTATTTATCCAGTGGGCCGTTTAGACAGAGCAACCACTGGACTATTGCTGATGACCAACGATGGTGAATTGGCGGAGAAACTTTCTCACCCATCCAATGCCATGAGAAAGATTTATCAGGCTGAATTGGACAAGAAAATTGAGCAAGAAGATTTTGACAAGATTTTGGAAGGTATTGAACTGGAAGATGGAATCATAAAAGCTGACGATTTGTCAGTGATAACTCCAGACCGCCAAGTAGTTGGTATAGAGATACATAGCGGCAAAAACAGGATTGTAAGACGGATTTTTGAACATTTGGGGTACGAAGTAACCAAGCTCGACAGAACCACATATGCCGGTCTTACCAAAAAGGACCTTCCAAGAGGAAACTGGAGATTCTTGACTGAAAAAGAGGTCATTAGATTGAAATATTTAATTTGATTTTAATTAGATTTGTAAAAAAAATAAACAGTAAACTAAAATAATAATGGAAGAGAATAAAAAAGAAATCGTGGACCAAGCAGCTGAACAAGTAAAAGAAACTACAGCTGACAAAATAGCTGAGGTAAAAGACGCAGCCGCTGAGAAGATTGCTGAGGTGAAAGATGCTGCGGCAGAAAAAATTGCTGACATCAAAGAAGATGCTACGGAAGTAGTAGCTAATTTGAAAGAAGAAGCCACAGAGAAATTGGCAGAAGCGAAAGAAAAAATGACTGAATTGGCTGGTGAGGCTACCGAGGCATTTAATACTGCTAAGGAGAAAGTGAGCGAAATGATAGATACAGACAAAATAAAAGCAGAAGCTGCAGAGAAATTGGCTGATGCTAAAGCTGTGGCTCAAAACATTGCTGGAGAAGCTACAGAAGCTTTCAATACTGCAAAAGCTAAAGTTACTGAGCTTGTAAATGCGGAAAGCGTTGCGGAATTCAAAAACGAAGCTGCAGAGAAATTGGGCGATTTGAAAGAAGACGCAGAAGAAGCTCTAAATAAAGCAAAAGATAAAGCAAACGAATTGGCAGGAGAAGCTGAAGAAGCTGTGACGCAAGTGGCGGCTAAAGCAAAAGGTTTCTTTTCAAGACTTTTCGGAAAGTAATAAAATTAAAACCCAATCCAACGATTGGGTTTTAAATATTCAATAATTTTCATTTATTTCTGAAAATATAATGTATACCATATTTTCTATTTATACAATATTTACATTTATTTCAGTAATATATAAAAACAAAAAACCTCCAAAGCTCTCGCTAAGGAGGTTTTACGAATTATAACAACAATCAGTCAATCTTCACTTTTCTACTAATGCCATCTTCTCCTTGTGACACTATCACGAAGTAAGTTCCTTTGGCACCTTTCCCCAATTTGATTTGTCCCACATATTCCCCTTCAAAATTCTTAGCTTCTTCTTTGGCTTTGACATTGCCCTGCAGGTCTAGCACAGTGATGTTCACATCTCCTGCCTTTGGAGCGTAGAATTTTATATTCAACACATTAGTTTCAGGTTTGTTTGTAAAAACATCAACACTTCTAATGGTAGTTGGCTCCATAACTTTTTTCAATCTGTCATCAAAAACCTCAGAATCAAAGGTTCTGAATTTGTATGGAATATCAGCCAAATGGTCTGAAAGTCTGTCCATTTCAAAATGAAACTCCTTCATCCTTCCTTTCGGAAAATATCCGTTTCTTTGTCCCGATCTTCCACGTCCTACATAAATATCCTCATCTTCAGACCATTCAAAATCATCATCACCATCATCACTTACAATTACTTTTACACGTTTTTCGCCGCCTTTTTTATCAACTATAACCGTATCCAGTTGCTCATCAAGTATCATAACATTCGAATCGCCCTCTTTGAAATCAATCTCTTTCTCCGTAATTTCTACTTTGCCGTTGATGTTTTTCTCGATTCTTACCTTCTTTTTACCTGGTTTGTCAGAGTCCATCACCTCTGTTTTAATTTCCTTTCTTACTTCTTTGTTTTGTGCCATTGCTCCCAAAAACATTAGGGAAGCAAAACCCATCATGATTACTTTTTTCATAAATTATTAATTTTTTACTATCAATAGACAAAATATTTTTGCGAAGGTTGCATAAAATTTAACATTGCGAATTACATTTATTCTTAAAAAAAGTTAAAAGGGCTTATGGTAATTATTAGCCCACAAAATATGTGATTTCATAAAAAACTTCTAGATGAAAACGGTTATCTTTTATACTAACAAATAAACTAAAGCACTCCCAAGTATATGATAGTCAGAATAGTAAAAATGACTTTTAAAGAAGATAAAATCATCGAATTTTTAGCTTTCTTAGAAGAAAACAAAAGCAAAATCAGAGATTTCCCAGGCTGTGAAATGGTTGAAATACTCCAAGAGAAAGATAATCCTGCCGTAATAATGACACACAGCCATTGGCAATCGGAAGCTGAACTAGAAGCCTACCGAAATTCAGACTTGTTCAACTTCGTTTGGTCCAACACAAAAATCCACTTCAATGCTAAACCCGAAGCCTATTCTATGTTATCTTTGGATAAACTTTAAAAGTTTTCTGTTCGTTAGAAAGAAAACAAAACAGTTAAACAAAATGAAATACGCCCTCATAGTACTTTCTTTGATATTTTTAAGCCCCGATTCTTGGGCTAAGACTTCAAACCAAAATACAAAACTGGAAGAGTTTGATGGCCGCAAACGCAAAAAAGACGGCAGTTACAGAAAAAAGAATCATACTTTGAAGAAGCTTATTCAGGGTAAAAGATATTGCGACTGTCCCAAACACTGATTTTAATGAAAAAAATATTTTTTATCTTCTGGGTTTTGATTTGTGGCCAGAGTTTTGGCCAAAATTTCGATGAAAAAGAGGTAAGTTTCTGGGATCTGAGCAAAACATTTAAATTAAGTGGCACCTTCACCAGCCCAAAAGGTCTAAAAAACTACCCTGTAGCGGTATTAATTTCAGGTTCGGGACAAACCGACCGAGACGAAACACTCGGCAAACACAAGATTTTCAAAGATTTGGCTGAATATTTATCCAATAACGGCATAGGGGTCTTGAGATATGACGACCGCGGTGGTTTTAAATCAGCAGGACCAAAGACTGTTAATAGCACAACGCAAGAACTTGCTCAAGACGTGGTGGCGGCCGTTAAATTTATAAAAAAGGAATTAAAAATAAAGAAAATCGGTCTTATTGGACATAGCGAAGGTGGTGGAATTGGACCCATCGTGGCCTCAGAAGTTAAGAATTTAGATTTCTTTGTATCGTTAGCGGGTCCGGGCGTTTCGGGTAGGGAGATTTTAATCCAACAAAACAAGGATATCTATCTGGAATCTGGGGTGCCTGCCGAACACGTTGAACATTTCATTAAAGACTTTTTCGAGCCTATGTTGTCCGATGTCGTTCTAGAAAAAGACAGCATCAGTAAAGCCGACAATATCAAAAAACTGGGTGAAAATTATCAAAAAAAATATAAGGCAGAGAATTTTGTTTTGGGGATGACGACCAACAGTGCCAATATTCCACTCATAATGAAGCAATTAAACAACCCTTGGTTCATAAGCTTCATAAAATATAATCCACAGGAATACTGGAAGAACATTAAAACTCGGACGCTTGCTTTAAACGGAGATTTAGACATTCAGGTGAACGCTAAAGTAAACCTAGCGGCGATTGAAAACCAAAAAAATAAGCATATCAAAACCAAGCTTCTTAAGAACCACAATCACCTTTTCCAAGTAGCGAAAACAGGAAATCTGCAAGAATATTACAAACTAAAGGAAGGCATTTCGAAGGAAACGCTCATTGAAATCAAAAACTTTATTATCGGAAAATAAATACGCTAAAGACTTATGTTTCATAAACTTACCCTCTTTGTTTTGGTTGCCTTGAGTGCCTTTTCCAAAACCATAAAAAGTGACAGATCGGCAAATTATGACATAAAAGTAAGTCTTGATACCAAAACTAAAACCCTAAGAGGCCAACAAACTCTAACTTGGACCAACAAAACCTCCAAACCAACCTCAGAACTACAGTTTCATTTATACCTGAACGCATTTAAAGACGAGAACTCCACTTTTTTCAAAGAGTCCGGTGGACAATTGCGAGGCGACAAAATGGACACCACCAGACTACGCAACTTCGGCAATATATATTTGAGTACTTTAAAAATCAGAAATGGGGAAAATCTCTATCCGAAAATAAAATATATCCAACCTGACGACCTCAATGCTTATGACAAAACCGTGATTCAGGTGAATTTGGCAAAAGCCATAAAGCCAGGCGAAACGGTGATTTTGGACATGGATTTCAGGGCAAAACTTCCGAAGATTTTTGCGAGAACAGGTTGGGCCGACAACGACTATTTCTTTGTAGGGCAATGGTTTCCCAAAATCGGGGTTTTGGAAGAAAACGGAAAGTGGAACTGCCATCAGTTTCATGCCCATACCGAGTTTTTTGCAGACTTTGGCAATTACAATGTACAGATAACGCTCCCTCAAGAATTTACGGTGGCAGGAACGGGTGAAAAAGTTTCAGAGATTAAAAACAAAGGCAATACCAAAACAGTAAGTTTTTCTGCCACAGACGTCCATGACTTTGCATGGACAACGTCTCCTCATTACAAATACTCGGAGCAAAACCACAAGGGCATAAAGTTAATGGTATACATGCAGCCAGAGCATATACAAATGACAAATAGGTATTTTGAATCAGCCAAAAACGCCATAGACTATATGGAGCGAAAAGTGGGCAAATACCCGCATAGTACCCTGTCCATGATAGATCCCACCTTGTCTGGTTCAGGATCTGGCGGTATGGAATACCCTACACTTATCACTTGTGGGAGTTATTGGGGAGTGGGTTCTTGGGGGAAATTCCAAGAAGTGGTCACTATTCATGAGTTTGTGCATCAGTATTTCCAAGGCATGGTGGCCAGCAATGAGTTTGAAAATTCGTGGATGGACGAAGGCTTTACGCAATACTTCGAAGGCCGTATAATGGATGCCTATTACAAGGGCCAGCAAGCCAATATTTTTGGATTTAATTTACATGACATGGCCTCATCGAGAGCCGGTTATGTGATGATGGGTAACCCTAAAGTAACTGAAATCAGGAGGAATGCATGGAGTTATCCGGGTGGAACTTATGGCGTAATGACCTATCAGAAAACCGCTACTTGGCTCAAGACGTTAGAGGGTTTGCTAGGAATCAAAAACATGGACGCCATCATGCAGACTTATTTTGCGAGGTTTAAATTCAAACATCCACAACCACAAGATTTTATAGATGTTGCCGATGAAATAGCTTCTAAAAACACCAAATACGCAAACCTAGATTGGTTTTTCAAGCAAGTTTTGTTCGAAGCTCCAGATTGTGACTATGCTGTAGGTGACTTGGTGAACGCTCCAAGAAAACAAACGCCTTTTGGTTCCTTTACTGTTAATCGCTTGGGTGAAATGACTTTCCCAACAAAAATAAAAGTAGTGTTTGACGACAAAAAATATCTCCTTATCAACTGGTCTGGAAGCGAGCGTTATAGAAAATTCAGATTCAAAAAAAGGATAAAATATGTGCAGCTCGACCCAGAATATATCAACTGGATGGATTTGAACATGATAAACAACTCTATGGCAGCCAAAGAACCCACCAAAGCAGCGGCCAAGTATGGCACCAAAATGCTCTTTTGGGTACAGCGAATCTTATTTTTCTTTGGTGGACTGGCATAAATAATATTTTCAAATTTCACAACAACTTACTTTTCTAAAAGAAGGAAATACCTTAGCTGACTGTATTTCAATACATTATACTTAAAAATCATTACCTTAGTGACACTATCTATTTCACTTCATGGAATAGTTGAAAAAATTTAAAAGTTACTTCAGCAGAAATGAATAAGAATAGTTCTACTAGCTGATGAAAACTTTCAAAATCTAAATTCAAATACCTTACTGAACTTTTGTTCGAAATAAATACAAATACTTCAGGAGAACCAAAACTCTTTCTTGAACCTACTATCCTAATTCCATTATCTTTTTAAACAAAACCATTAGGTTTTGAATAATTTCCAGAGGTTAATATCTATTTGAGTTTACGATATTATCTTTGAGTGGAAAACTCTTTAAAATGGGCAAAAACCCAAATCATGAACAGTCAACAAGAATATCATCAATTATTTAACACAAAACCACTTATTCCCTACCTTCAGGTGGTGGAATATCATCAACGACAACAAATATTTGACCTTATCTTAGCCGAAAACATTGAGTATAGATATCTCAATGGGTCTTGTGAAGACCGTACACACCTGATTTGCTTATTGCTCAAAAAAGCTGGTTTTGATTCTGGAAAAATCTGGAATTTTGCTCCTGCTCGTTATACTTTGCTTTCGAACGAGTTATTTCAAATCCAAGACCCGCTGGGCATTTCCAATCCACTTTATTGGGGTTTTCATGTGTCGCCTTATATTCTTTCTTACAATCAGAATGGTGAATTAGAAACCTTGATTTTTGATTTGTCTTTTAATACCCAAAAATTCTTGTCAATAGCCGAATGGCAAGCTTTTATGAACTGTCCAAGAGCCCTTTACCTTCAAACCGACCTAGAAAACTATTTGTTCTATTCCATCGAAAGTTATTCCTTACGCAGTGCCAAAATCGGCAACAACCCTGTCTATAACATTCCAGCCATTCAACCTTCTATCATCACTGGAGATTTTTGGAAATTAGCACCTGAAGAAACGCTGGTTCAAAACGGATTGGCTATCAATGATTTGGCCATGTATATTTATAACACAAAGTCGAAAATGGATGCGGCAGAGCAAAATTATCTATCAGAAACATTAACCAATATCGATTGGCTCGACGGATTCGTTTTTTGTCCAAAACCACCTGAAATTTCAGAGCAACTCCACGCCGAATTGATTGGTTTCTATAAACAGCGATTCGATTTTTGGGATAATAAAATAAAAATGCTTTCGTAAATCCGATGAAATTGTCGGTGTAAAATAACCTAACAAGTTTACTTCAAAAAAATACTTGACCAAGTATTATTGTCAAAATTAAGCCATACGTTTTCTATAATTCAATATAGCCAGACCATTGAAACCAATGGCAAATGCTATCAGGATATAAAAATCGTTCTTGAGGTCGGAGAATAGGCTTCCTTTGATGTAAATAGCCCTAACTATTTTAATTAAATAAGACGGTGGGTTAAAATAAGTGAGAATCTGTGACCACCGTGGCATACCTTCAATGGGCGTGTAGAGTCCGCCCAAAAGTATGAAAACCATCATAGCAAAAAAGGCAAATAGGGTGGCTTGTTGTTGGGTATCCGAGAAAGTACTGATTAACAAGCCAATACCGAGTACACCGAACAAATAAACTGCCGAAAATGCATAAATGGTTAAAAAAGAGCCAACAGGCAAAATTCGAAAAATTACAAAAGCCACTACCATTCCAATAGTGATAGAAACCATACCGAGCACCCAAAAAGGGATCAATTTCCCTAGAATGAATTCGTGTTTCTTTAAAGGGGTAACGTTGAGCTGTTCTATTGTTCCGACCTCTTTTTCTGCTACAATGTTCAGAGCCGTCATAAATGCCCCTACCATAGTAACCAAAACCACCAAAATACCTGGAACCATAAAGAGTGGATATTTAGAATATGGATTGTACCAATTGGCCGAGGTTACCTCAATCTGTGGAATTTCTGAATTCCGAGGCAATACCAGCCATTCTTCCCGAATTTCTCTGTTAAAATCACCCACCACTTGAGCCAAATAAGCACTTCCCAAACCTCCACGGATGCCATTGACAGCATCAGTCGCTAAATGCAACTTAGCACTATTTTCTTTTATTAAAGTTTTTTCAAAACCTCTTGGAATGGTCAAAATTAAATCCGTTTTACCATCACCTACCGTCTTGAGAGATTTTCTGTATGATGGAGAATATTCTACCAATTTAAAATAAGACGAGGCATCGATTTTGTGAATCAGCCGGTTGGAATAAGGCGAATGATCGAGATCCACAATGCTTACTGTTATATTTTTGACCTCATAATCAGCCGCCAAGGGCAAAAGAATCAGTTGCAAAATGGGCATAATGATGATCATCCGCAGAATCGTAGGATTCCGAAATATTTGCTTAAACTCTTTTTGAAGCAGAAAAAGTAATTTATTCATAATGTTTAATTAATAAGCCTTAAGCTTCCAAATTAATTTTAAATTTTTTGATGGCTATGCTCAAGAAAAACACCGTCATTCCTGCTAAAATCAGCGTTTGTTTTAAAACAAACTCAAAAGACAATCCCTTTACCATAATGGCCTTCATTATACTGTAATACCACTTGGTAGGTATTAAATTACTCATGACCTGCAGCGGCAGCGGCATATTTTCAATTGGAAACATGAAACCACTAAAAATCAAAGAAGGCATCAGCAATGCCACCAACGAAATAAACATGGCCACTTGTTGCGAATTCACGTTGACAGATATCAACAAACCCAATGAAAGAGTAGTAATAATAAACAATAAACTCTCTGCTAAAAGCAACACCAAACTGCCCTGAATAGGCATATCGAGAATATAAACGGCCATCAACAAAATGAGGATAATATCCAAAAAACACAAAACCATGTAAGGAACGGCCTTGCTGATTAACACCATAATCGGCTTCATGGGCGATACCAACAAAATTTCCATTGTACCCATCTCTTTTTCCTTAACAATAGAAACAGAAGTCATCATAGCTCCCAAGAGCATCATGATGAGCGTCATCACGCCAGGCACAAAATTATAGGAACTCTTCAACTGCGGATTATAGAGCATTCTAGTCTCCATTTCTATAGCATAAGGCAGCATTTTATTCTCATTCACCTCATTCTGATAATCTCTGATGATGGCGGAAGCATAATTTATAGTGATGTTGGCCGTATTGGGGTCAGAGGCATCTGCCACCAACCTTACCTGTGTTTTTTTGTCTTTAGACAGGTCATTTTCGAAGTTTTGAGGGAAAATCAGTACCAATCTTACCTCTCCTTTTCTAAAAACCCCTTCAATTTCTTTTTCTGAATTCAGGTATTTGTTCACCGTAAAATATTGGCTTTGGTCTATCCTGTCTACCAGTGTTTTGGTGGCCGGGTCTTTTGAGAAATCCAATATCGCAATGTTGGAATTCTTGACCTCACTCGTCAAGGCAAAGCCAAACAAAAGCATCATCACAATCGGCAGACCAATCAAGATAATCAGACTTCGTTTGTCGCGTATCACATGCCAAAACTCCTTTTTTACAAAGGCAAAAAATACTTTCATTTTTTTATATTTTACCGCAAAGTCGCAATTATACAACCTTTAATTTTCTTCAATTTTATCCTTGCCAGAAACACTTTGTGGATTTTGTGTCTTCTTTGTGTCTTTTGTGTAATAACTTCCTTTTTTTTACAATTACCTATTAATCAATAAAAAAGCCTTAAGTCATTCCGAACGTTTTGCTCCACGAGCCAATTGTAAAAACACACCGTCCATATTCTCCACACCAAACTGCTGTTTCAGCTCAGAGGGTTTTCCAATTGCCGCTATCGCACCATCCACCATTATAGAAACTCGGTCGCAATACTCGGCTTCGTCCATATAGTGGGTTGTCACAAAAACCGTAATCCCCTTGGCCGAGGCCTCATAAATCATGTCCCAAAATTGGCGACGGGTGATAGGATCTACTCCACCAGTGGGTTCATCTAGAAAAACCACCTTGGGATTGTGCAAAATGGCTACCGAAAAGGATATCTTCTGTTTCCAACCCAAGGGCAAAGAACCTACCAGTTTGTCTGCTTCTGGGCCAAGACCAAGTCGTTGGATCAACTCTTCCGACTTGATTTTTAAGCTTTTACGATCAATTCCATATATTCCTCCAAAAAATGTAATGTTCTCTCTCACGGTTAGATTCTCATAAAGCGAAAACTTTTGACTCATATAGCCAATGTTCTCTTTTATCCGCTCATTTTCTTTGTAAACATCAAATCCTGCCACAGTGGCCACACCTGAAGATGGACTCAATAGACCACAAAGAATTTTCATGGCAGTAGTTTTACCTGCACCGTTGGCTCCCAAAAAACCAAAAATTTCCCCTACTTTCACATCAAAAGAAATGTTGTTAACGGCCACAAAATCGCCAAATCTTCGGGTCAAGTTTTCGGTATGTATAACTATTTCTGGCATCATTGAGGATTTTCAGATTCTAACATGAGCTTTATAAAAGTATCTTCAATGTTGGGTTCTATTGCTTTTATTTCTACCCCTTTGTGATTTTTATCTGCCAAATATTTGCTTAAAGAATCTACTTTTTCTGTGCCTGATTTCAACACCACGTGGTTTTCTTCTCCAAAAGCAAAACAAGTGAGCGTATCTTCGTAAGCCCGGATGTCATTCAAAAGTCGGAACCGCTCCTCCCCTTTTACAGCCAAAAGCAACTGTGTATTTTTTGAAATGATATTCTTCAAAGTATCAATATCCAAGATTTTCCCTTTTTGAATCAAAGCAATTCTGTCGCAACGGCTGGCCTCGTCCATGTAGGGTGTCGAGACCAAAATTGTGATTCCTCGGGATTTTAGTCTGTCCAACATATCCCAAAATTCTTTTCTCGAAACTGGATCAACACCTGTGGTGGGTTCATCCAAAAAAAGCACTTTGGGCTGGTGAATCAAGGCACAACACAAGGCAAGTTTTTGTTTCATTCCGCCCGAAAGTTTTCCCGCAAGTCGCTTTTTGAAAGGTTCTATCTGGACATAAATATCTTCTATCAAATGGAAATTTTCTTCCACCGTGGTGTTAAAAACCGTTGCGAAGAAATTTAGATTTTCTTCGATACTCAAATCCTGATAAAGAGAGAATTTACCGGGCATATAGCCCACTATTTTTCTAATATCCCAAAGATTTTTGACCACATCTAAGCCTGCCACTGTCGCTTGCCCTTGGTCGGCCACCAACAAAGTGGTCAGAATCCTGAAAAGCGTGGTTTTACCCGCACCGTCAGGTCCAATTAGCCCGAAAAGCTCTCCTGATTTTACCTCCAGACTGATGTTATCTAAAGCCAAAACCTTCCCCTTTTCATAGGTCTTTGTGATATTTTTTACTGAAATACTCGACATATCAAGGCAATTTCACTTCGCCGTACATTCCTATTTTCAAGAATCCATCGTTTTTCACCTTTATTTTGGTGGCATAGACCAAGTTAGCTCTTTCGTCTTTGGTTTGGATGGTTTTGGGTGTAAACTCCGCCTTGGACGCTATCCATTCCACCACCCCACTTAGTTCTTTGTACTCGTCTTTGCCTTTATCTACAAATACTTTCACCAACTGATTGGTTTTTATTTTGGCCAACTGATCGCCTGTGATATAGGCACGGAGAACCATGTTTTCCATGTCTGCTATTTTATACAGAGGCTTGCCCATGGCCGTCACTTCGTTGGCTTCAGCAAATTTCACCAAGACCGTTCCTGGGATAGAATTTACGATGCTGCATCTTTTGATTTGGTCCTCAATCTGAGCCACACGCTCCATCAAGGGCTTTTTCTCACTTAATATTCCGCGGTTTTGAATACCCACTTGAGCTTCCTGAGATTTGATTTGTTGTCTCAAAACGCCCACATTGGTTTCCATGGCCGATATCTGCTTTTTCAAAACTTCATATTGCCCTGTCAAATCATCCAGTTGTTTGGTAGGAATGGCATCGGCTTTTACCAAGTTTTGTAAACGACCTTTTTCTTTCTCCAGATTCTTCAATTGTTCTTTTTGAGCAGCTATTTGGGCCACTTGGGCATTGATTTGCTCTTTCAAAATCTGCGTTTGGGGCGAAGCGTCGTTTCTCTTTTCAGAGAGAGCATTCATACTCGCCTCCACTTGGGCCTTTTGTAAACCCAAATTCTGACAATCGATGGTACCTACTAACTGATTTGCTGTAAGCACCGAGCCTTCTTCAATATTGAAAGTCAGTATTTTACCATTGCTTTCTGATGAAACAATGGTTTCGGTGGCCTCGAACACACCCGTAGCGTCAAAAGCCTGATCGCCTGATTTACAGGCAGATGTAAGCGATATGACTAAAATGGAGAAGAATAATTTTTTCATTTTTTATCTATTTTAAAATATTTTTGTTCGATTCGTCCACTTCGGCACTTCGGCACTTCGGCTCCGCTCAGTGTCCGAAGTTGAGAAAAATTATACATTGAAGTGTACTAAATGTCTTTGTGCCTCAATGCCTTTGTGCCTCCCTTGAAAAACCCTCACTTCAAATTCCCCGAAATAATTTTCAAGTTAAACTTCGCCTGAAGCAACTGCACCTCATGCAAAATACTGTTTTGTTTGGCGATATCTTCATTGGTCAGTTCGGTCAGAAAGTCGGAGGCCGTTATGATGCCATTATCCAGCTGAGCTTCGGCCGTTTGTTTGATTTGCTTTCTGATATCTAAAATCTTAGCATCTGTTGAAACCAAACTTTCGAGCCTTTCGATTTCTTGATTTTGATTGCTTAATTTAATTTTTGTTGCCAAAATAAAGGACTCTTTTTGGGTATCTATTTTCTGTTGAGAAATCTTTATCTGTTGATTTTCATTGCTTTGAGAACCGCTGTACAAGAAACTCAATGGCACTTTCAAATTCACTCCGCCAATGAAATAAGTCCCGAAAGAATTTGCCAAAAAATTCAAGCCAGGCTTTCCATACCCACCTGTTGCAAAGGCCGATATTTTTGGCAAATTCTTGGCTTTTACCATTTCCTGATTAATATCTAAGACGCTTTTCTGGTAGTCCAAAAGCAGTAATTCAGGCCTAGAAATATCCTGAGCAGGCGTAGAAACAAATCTTGGAAGCTCAAAAATGGTGGTTTCGCCTAATGACTTACCAGTTAAAAGCTCCAAAGCTTCAACCGAACTTTTCTTTCTTTTTTGGGCATCTATGAGCAATTGATTCATCTCCAAAATCTTTGCGTCTATGGCCAAAAGATTCGATTTTATGGCGGTGCCATTGCTGATGGCCGCCCGCATTTTATCTGATTTCGTCTCTAAGTCTTTTTGCAGAATCTGGGCATTTTCTATTTGTTTTTCAGCAAACAAAATCCCGAAATAAAGGCCGCTTACTTGCTCTTTTATTTGGTATAAATCTGTAACCAGCTTTTGCTCCTCGGCTTTGGCATTGGCCACTGCAACTTCTTTTTGTTTGGACAACACTCCTCCATCCCAGATATTCTGTACCACATCCAATGTAGCCCTGTACTGATCCTTAGGAGGGGGAGAAATAGACACATTGGGCAAAGAAATGGGCAAGCTGGTTACCTCCGACTGCCAAGAGGCTTGTCCACCCAAGCTGGTCTGTGGGAGATAATTACTATTGAGCAACCTCACCTGTAGATCGGCCGTTTGCCTAATCAAAGGCAGATTAGCCGCGTTTGGGTGGTGAGTTTCTGATAAATCAAGGCATTGTTCAAGCGTAACCTTAGACTGAGCAAATCCAAAATTTACGGCACAACAAAACAATACCATGAGCGAAAATTTACGCATGATTTGTAGGTGTTAAAATAAGTTTAACATAATTCTTGAGTTCATCTATTCTTTGTTGCATGAGCAGCTGAAACTGCTCGTCGTTTATGCCTATCAGTTCTTTCATGGCTGGCCGACTGAGAAAAGGAAATATACTCATGCCCATCACGCTTACAGCAAACTGAAAAGGATTTACCTCCCTGATTTTACCCGATTGGAGGTCACTAAAAAAACTTTCGAAGAAAATCTCCTTCATAAAACCAAAGGGAAGTTTTTTGATGAAATGTTTGTCGTCTTTTCTGTTGATGGTTGAAATGATAAAAAACGGCATAAATGGGTATTTGATGAGGATATCGTAATACTGTTCAATAAAAAAACAAACCTTATCCGTAAATCCCTCGTAGGATTTCATTTGCTCGCTGATGGTCGGGAAAACCACTTTTACTTTTTCTTCGAAAATCTTCTCAAAGAGCATTTCCTTCGATCTGAAATAATAATGCAACATGGCCTTGTTGATTTCGGCCCTGTCGGCAATTTCTTGCATACGAGCCCCATCATAACCGTGTTCTATAAAAACCTCCTCGGCAGCCTTAATTATTTTCTCTTCTGTAGTCACTATCCAAATAGTTTAACTAAATGATTTAACCATTTGGTTAATTTTTAAACAAATGTAAATGATGATTTTAAAAAAGCAAACAATGAAGGCTTATTTTTTCAGGAAAATACAAAATAAACACTAATTGTTACTAATAATTTCTGAACAGTCCGTTGCGAAATTTTGATTGGGGAATGATACTAGAATTAGAAAAGAAAATCAAAATTTACAGGGGGCCGCCTAGGTAGGATCATTCCGGGCCGCCGGTGCGGTTCAGAAAATGTTTTTTTTGTTACTTTTTTTTCGAACGGTGCGACGACTCGCAAAAAAGTAAGCCTGCCTGGCAAGGCACGAAAGAAAATTAAAAACGGCAATGCTTATTAAGTACTAAAGAAACCCTCAAGACACATGCACATTCTACTCATTTCCACAAGTATTTACACCTGATTTACAAGCACTTAATTGCTTTTCCAAGAAAACCATTTTATCTTCAAAACAAAAAAGCCATGAATATAAAAGACTTCACCGAAGACCCGGAGGTACGGGATTTGATTGCCAAAATAAAATCCAAAAACCCAAAAGTATCAGATACGCTGGACGACCAAGGGAACCAATACGTAGACATCGTGATGGAAGGCGGTGGTGTGTTGGGCATTGCTTTGGTGGGCTATACTTATGCTTTGGAGCAAGCCAAAATCAAGTTCTGCAGCTTGGCTGGCACCTCTGCTGGAGCCATAAATGCCATGATGTTGGCCAGCGTGAAGCCCACAAAGTACTCTACCAGCTCCGAAGAATTGATAGATATCATCAGCAACAAAAACTTCTTTGACTTTGTAGATGGTGAGCCATATGTGAAGAAAATCATCAAAGACGTGTTGAGCGACCAACCGATGATATGGGTGGGTATAAAAAACCTTTTCAATTTGGGTAAGCTCCTCCGACTGATAAGAGAAGAATTGGGCCTAAACGAAGGCAAAAACTTTGAAGATTGGGTAAAGAATATCCTCGAAACCCACCAGATACACTCCACCAGCGATTTACAAAACCATAGAAATACCGTTGCCAGCCAATTGAAACTCAAAGAAGGCGTGACGGGCAATACCGTATTCAGCTCCAAAATAGCCATCATAGCTTCTGATGTGACTACCCAAACCAAAGTGGAATTTCCCTTACACAAGGAGCTGTATTTTAAGAACTCCGACGAGGTTTCGCCCTCCAAATATGTGCGGGCTACGATGTCTATACCGCTGTTTTTCAAGCCTTTCACCGTTCAGAATTTACCTGAAAACCAAGAAAAACTTTGGGAGAAAACCGTGGGTTATGAAGGCGAAATACCAAAGAAAATCAGTTTTGTAGATGGTGGCACGTTGTCCAATTTCCCCATTAATGTGTTCCACCTCAGTGCGGGTGTGCCACGCAAACCTACTTTTGGCGTAAGGCTGGGCAAAGACCGCCAAAAATTCAACAGCATAAAAACCTTCCTGAAGTATTTCTTTGCCATATTCAACACCATGCGGTACCTCCACGACTACGATTTTCTATTAAAAAACCGCGACTACAAACACCTGATAGGCATGATAGACACCGACGGGCACAATTGGCTAAACTTCGACATCACCGACGAAGAAAAACTCGACCTCTTCAAAAGAGGCGTTCGTGCCGCAGCAGATTTCGTGGATAAATTTGATTGGGAGGGGTATAAGAAGTTGAGGGGGACAATGGGGTGAGGAAAAAAATAGCTTGTAGGAAGTTTTTCTAGAACACGAACTTAATGTTTTGAATTAGTTATAAACTTACTTAACTTTGATTGTAGGATTATATTTAAAACTAAATAAAAAAATAATAATACAATTACCTTTTTGTAAACAAATAACTGATTATCAGATAACTACTTAACTAAATCAACCAATTACAATAACGATATTACTAAAACTTTAAAAATGAGTTTTGGAAAATTACTCTTTTTTTAATTTTAAAAAACCAACACTGCAAGAAAAATAAAAAAAATGACAGTAAGAAAAATAATTGAACTCATAGACTTAATAAAGGATAAAATTGGGAAGGACAATTTCTCATCAAAATTGCAAGACTATCTTGTAACAATTCAAAATAATAATAACAATCTTGTACTTCTTAAAGAATTAACAGAAAAACTTATTGCCGACTTTAAGAAACTCGAACAAGAGGGAATTCGTGAACTACTTGATAAAGTTTTGATGAATAAAGAAAAACCATTTACTGATGATTCTTTTTTGAAACAACTTACAACTTTAAAAGAGCAAAATTATCCAGATTCAGGAAGTCACTATAACACTTTGAATGCAATTATAACCCAACTTCAATTAAGAGTTAATTCAAATATTGAAGAACTTGATAAAATTTCCACTACTGTTATACCCTTTTTGTCAAAAGACTATTCAGAATTACAATCTGACACAAACGCAATATTTGCAATCATATTCAATAATGAGAAATCTTACAACAGTCTTAAACTTCTATCTTTTGAATTAAAAAATTGGGATCGAGGCTTGTTTATTTATCAACAAATCATTTCAGAGGAAACTCCAAAACCTTTTGAAATCATAGAAATAGACCAAGGTTCTATAGAAGTTGTTCTAAATTTTATTTTTGAAGTAGGCGAAAAACTACTTGACCTTTTCAAAACAGGCTTTGAAGTTTATGGTGCATATCTTGCATACAAAACAGTGGTACAAGAAACACTATCTAAATCATTTAGAGGAAATCAAAAACTTATAAAAGGAGAAGAAGAGAGAGAGCAATTACTTTTAGAAAATGTAAGAATTGCGGTTAGAGAAGAAGTAAAAAAACAAGCTAAAAAAGGCAAGAAACAAGAAGCATTAGAAAAGAAAATAGAGGAAGTTACAAAACTTGTAACAGAACATATAATCAAAGGAAATAGTGTTAAACTTCTTTCAGCTCCTGAGGAAAAGGAAGAAATATTTAATAAGGAGGATGAAAAGGAAATTTTATATGTAAAAACAAAAGTTGATTATAAAAAACTTGACGAAGTGACAAAACAACTTTTAATCAGCGAGTTTACCACACAACCAAAGACAGAAAATTACGAAATAGATTAGCCTCAACTAATAATATTTTAGCTAAATGGTGGCATCGTTGCTAAATTCAACAGTAGTCCCTAATTGAACTATTGTACAATTCTGAACAATTGAACTTATAAATCCTTCGTCCTTTCAAAGTTTCACTTTAGCGGACTTTTCGTTCGTTCAGAGTCTCCCTTTAGGGGACTCTGAACTTCACTCTAATACCAAACTCATTCCCAAAAGCACCTCGCAGAGTCCCTTACGGAGACTCTGCCCGAACCAAAAGACTCTGCTTCAACTAAAATAGGCTATAGTATTAGATTAGCACCTCTAGCCTACTTTTTTGGGGGGCTGGGAGGCAGTGACAGAACAAAAATGGATGTACGAGAAATAAATGGTACTTCTAAAACACTACTTACTCCACATCGCCTCTATTCTATCCAACCTACTTTCTAGCTTTTGGTTCTTTGTCTTCATTTCGTCTATAATCTTTTGCTGCTCTTTCAGAGCCTCAACCAAAAGTGGCGTAATACGTGCATAATCTACGGATTTATAACCTTTGGAGTCTGTAACCACCATCTCAGGGAATAGCTTCTCGAGATCTTGTGCTACGAAGCCCATTTGATTTTTATCAGAGAAATTATGTTCTGGAAATTCATCTTTCCGCCAATCATACCTCACGCCCTGCACTTGCATTACTTGTGCCATGGCGTTATCGAGCGGCCTAAAGTTTTTCTTGAAACGTACATCGGAAGGACAAGTGACGTTAGATGCACAAACTGTACCTGTAAAAAGCCCGTTGCCAACAACGTTCAAACGCTCTGTGGGAATTGCAATACCTATTCCAAAGTTTCCATTGCTGGTTACAGACACACGTGGAGTAGTAGTCACGACATTTCCGGCAGTACCGCTCACAGAGGTATAGAGGCTTATTCGACCGTTGGTAGGATCCATACTTAATCCCCCTGCATACCCGTCTGACAACAGTTTTCTACCACCATTATAATACCCATTAAACGAAATACCCGGAAAATTGGCATCAATGCCTACACCAGAAGTATTGTCTCCAAATATAGCGGGAGTGGCTCCAACCACCTTATTCACCACCAATCCTGCCTTACTAGCATCTGTAGTACCTATACCCACATTGCCACTTCCTTGGATTCTCATGAGTTCGTTAGAACTAGTGGCATTTACTCCAGCATAAAAAATATGATGGCCCGAAAGATCATTGACTTGGTATCTTAAAGTAGAAGGATTGATACCAAACCCATAATATTGATGGTCGTTGTTGGGGCCATTGTCATACAGCACTATCTTTCGATTCTGAACAGAATTCAACAATTGGACTTGAGCATTGGTGGGCGATAATCCCACCCCCAAATTATTCCCCACTACTTGATCTCCATTATCTTTTACCCACCACCGCCAGCTATTACCTATATAAATACCAGCCTCGGTATCTGATTTCATACCATAAAATGCACCATCAGCTACACTTAGACTATTTGAACTATTGCTCATCCAAACGCCAGCCGTATTTACATTATGACGTATCCGAGCTCTTCCATTGACGTCTAACAACTCACTTGGCGTTGATAACCCAATACCTACTCTGCCGTTGCCAGTTATAAGTGCATTACCCAAGACAGAGTTAAAATAACCTGCATTTCCGTTTCCATCAGTAGTAACTTCCAAGGCATTTGAATTATTGGAACTATTGGAACTATATAACCTGGCCGTTACGCCCAAACCATTGGTGGTCGCATAAATGGGCAATCCGTAACTAGTAGGATTGGATATGGTAAAAGTCCCCGCCGAACCTGTTCCAAAATTAGTTGCAAAAAAAGCACCACCAAAATTCAAGGAATTAGATTTGGCTATCAAAGCTCCACCAGTAGCAGAACCTGAAGTGTGCTCGAAGACACCTGCAGCTCCGAACATTCCAATTTTACTAACTTCAATGGCATTTTGATTACCCGAGACATTTAAATATATCTTATTATCGAGTATCGAAACGCTATTCTGGCCAAAAGCATAGTTAACAGCTAAAGCGGCTAAAAGAAACAGTTTTTTCATGGGTATAGAATATTAATTAGAAATTAAATAAGTTAGAAACATCAATAAATAAAAATTCTAAAACAGCACTCAAAAGCTCACAAAGTACTTATATTTAAATGTTTATAAAGCCAAATTAAAGTTTATTTCTCTTTGTACCAAAAGAATTTTATTTTACGGAATAAAGGCAATACACTGATTTTGAAAACAATTCGTTGGCTTGTAAAATTTCAAATTTCACGCTCTCCAAGTCCTAATTCCAAATGCTGTTTTGGGTATTTATAACTCTTCATTATGCTATTTTTCATATTTTGAAAATTCTAGCTATTTTTTTGCCTTTGATTATCCAGGATATTATCATACAAATTTCATGGAATTTAAAATTGCTGTCAATCGGATAAACATATGGTTTTTATAATGGTGAGACTTAAACTAGAAAATATTGTAGAGATATTTGGCTATAGAATATAATTGTTATGAATTTTCAGACCTTTCACAGTCTCACTTTAGACGCTGAATTTCACTCAAATGACAAACGCTTCCTTAAAATCATCAAAAAGAGTTACTTTTTGAGACCTTGCCAAAACATAAAACCTTACAGAAAATTTATTATTTTACACAAAAAATAAATAAAGCCAAATGAAAACAAACGTAACAATTCGTGTAATTGCCAAAGGAGGGAAATTTCTGGGAGCCGACATTGGCGGAGCTTATGTGACTATCCAAAATGCCCAAACAGGCGAAATCTTGGCCGAAGGCCGTACGAGTGGCGGCTCGGGTGTGGTCAACTTGATGGACATTTCAATTAATCGCACCGAGTTCTATCCAAACACCCAAGCATCGGCTTTTAACACCACGCTTTCGCTTACAGAGCCTTGCCTTATCAAGGTAACCGCTACTGGCCCAAATGGTGGGCTACAGTCAGCCAATACGGTCACAGCCACACAGTGGATTATCCCGGGCAAAGACCTCACTGGCGGCAATGGTTTGCTTCTGGAATTACCAGGTTTGCTGGTGCAGGTACAATCGCCCCCAACACACCAAAATTTCGGATCAGTCGCCGCGGCCAAAGTTGATTTTCAAGCCAATGTAACCATGATGTGCGGCTGCCCTATCGCACCAAATACAGCTTGGAATCCTAAGTTGTTCGAGGTCGGGGCAATGATTTACCAATTGGACACGCCCAAAGGCAATGTGTATTTGGAGACCGTCAAGATGACGTTTTCGGGAGAAACAAGCCAGTTTACGGGTAGCTGGACAACGCCGAATTATGGTTTTTTTGAGGCAGTAGTTTATGCCTACCAAGCAAGCAACGGGAATTCGGGCATGGGAAAAGTTACTTTTTTTAGTGCTGCTCCATCGGCATAGAATGAAAAAAAACAAGGCATATCTCACAGGAAATATGCCTAGTTTAAACTCTTTTAAAACTTTTAGAAGATAATTTCAAAAACCTTTGATCGAAATATTATGCCTTTCAAAATAAGCACTTGATTTTGAAATCATTAATAGCTTTCTAATAAATGCCAAAACGAGATTTTAAAATCAAAATCGCGAATTGCCACTACTTGCCTATTTTTTAGATGAATAAATCTATTAAAATTCGCAAAAATAGGAAACCAGAGCTCTACTTTATGGTCTTTTCAACATACAAACTAACCTCCACCACCTGGTTTTGAGAAAGGTTGATGGTTTTGGTTAGAATATTTTTCTCGGAGGCCGCCACTATCGCTGATCCATCCTTTTTTAACACTTGCACCCTATATTCGCCAGTAGGAATTTCGAAAACAAAAGCCCCAGATTTATCCAATACTTTTTCTTTGGCCGTAACTTTATCTGAGCTTATGGTAGGACTTACCACCACTTTATAGTCTCCATAGATGGCATTTAGGTCTGCATCTGACAAACCGCAGGGATTGTCGCGATTTGGATCTAAACCCGCTGGCACCGTGCCACAGAGTGGCCCGACGGTTACTTTACCCTGTATAACGCCGAGGGCAGCGACATCGGATTTTTCACAATTCAAGAAAAAGAAACTAAGGATTACGAACAATAATTTCGCTTTCATTTTGGTATTCATTTGTTTCCAACAACAAGACTCTAAATTACGCTAAATGGTTGGAAATATTGTTTTTAATTGTCGCATCCAGTTATGTAAGCATAAAAAACGGCTCCTGTATCTACTTTAAATCCGCCCGAACCATCAGTGGGATTTATGGGTAGTAGGGTTATCGAATTTGCTGCTTTCATGGTCACGTTTGCGGTGCTACTTATCTGGTTAGTGGCCGAGATAGTCTGGGTTTTGTCAAAGGTGGTCGTTCCTGAAGTTTTATTATCGTATGGTGCCACGAGCGTCATTACTGTTTGGCAAGGATTCGGTTGGTTCAACTGTGTAGTAAAAACTCCTCTTCCGTGGGTGGCCACCACTACCGTATGATCGGCTGCACGATACCTAAGTTGATCACAACTCACATGGGCCAGTTTGGCATTGGTAGGAGCCCATTGCGGATTTCCCAAAGTGATGTTGTTGGTAGTCCATACGCCAAGGCTAGTGGCCAATAATACCTCTTGACGATTCAGTGGATTAAAGAGAGCATATCTTATGGGAATATTGGGTAGTCCGTAGGTTGCCTCGTCTTTGCTAATCCATGTAACTCCGCCGTTGTTGGTATAGAAAACTGACTTTACGTTGAAATTTGAACAGGTTACCAGTAGTTCGTTGTCATTTGCTCCTATCTCTATACAAGAAATAAAGCCTCCATTTGTTCCTAGTGTGGCCATGTCCATAATCAAAACAGGTGCAGGAGCACTAGTTGGCAAACCACTTGTAGGAATATTGGAGAGTTTGTAGACTTGGCCATTTCGAGTACCATAAAATACAGTATTTGCAGCATAGGCCGCTTTTATAAACGATACGGAAAATTGTCCTGGGAAGGTAAAGTAATTATAAACCCCGCCCAAAGGAGAAGCTGTAATAACTGACCTTGACATATAAGTTGGGCCGCCTGAATCGAAGCCCTCGTAGGTGTATAAAATATTGTTCTGAGAGTCATAATCAGCAGGATTGATAAAAGTTCCGTAGTTATTATCTACAACGGTAACGTTGGTATTAAGTGACTCATTATGAAGCTGAAACCAGTTGCCTTGTGTGGCATGAATTTGAATCGTTGGTTCGTTTTGGTCAATAAACGAACTCATGCCGTCGCAACAATCCTCCACAAAAGCGGCCGAGCCAATTACGCCAGGGGCGGTGGTAATTTTATGCGTACCATTGTCCTGAGCAGAGGTCAAAACATAACCGTCGTTAGCAATGTTTTTAATGGCTGCTGAGTAGTATTGCGTGACGTTGTAGTCTTTATTTCTGACCGAAAAATTTATTGAGTTATTACTGGTGATAGAAGCATCTCCCCAGTTTGAGGAATAATAAACTCCGCCATCATTTCCGGCAATCACCTCGTTGGGCAATCCTGGTCTAAACACAAAAGCGTGATGATCGGGATGCATGGGAGTCACGTAACTAAACGTGTTCCATGAGACGAGTGCAGCGGTAGCATTTAAAGTTCGGGCATGGGTAGCACCACCCATGAACACTAAATCAGGATTGGTAGGATGAACGGACAGAATAAGGTCATACCACGCTTGACCATTGGTAATATCACCAGTGGTGCCCCCACCGGTTGGTTTGGTAATATCTACCCAAGTGGTACCACCATCCATTGACTTCTTCATAAAATTTATTCGGTTGTTGCCGGTGTTTTGATTGGCAGCGTAGACAATTTGACCAGCCCCTGAAGTACTTGGAGCTAAACCAAGCTCAGTTCGGCCTCCCGCAAATGCAAATAAATTCGCCGTCCAAGATGAGCCATCGTTGGCCACGTTGTTGGTCTTGTATACTGCCGAGGCTGTGCTTGTGAAAAAACCATAAGACGCATAGACAACATCATCCGAACCAATTTCAAGATCCGAAACAAAAGCCGAATTGGCTCCACCAGATGGTATTGAAGGAGCCACTGTCCAACTCACCCCACCATCTGTAGATATCCAAACACCCGCCTTGGTGGCTGTAAAAACCCTTCCCGTGGAATTCACAACGATTTTCTGCACCGCTTGAAAAGCAAATGCTTGACCAGATGTGACAGCAAAATTGGGTAAAGTGTTGGCCAATCTTTTCCATGTAACACCACCATCAGTGGTTTTCCAAATACCTCCACCCTGCACAGCATCAATGTTGGAATACCCCTCACCCGTTCCAACATAGAATATTTGAGTGTTGCTGGGATCATAAGCTATACAAGAAATCGCCAAATTATCCCAGAAGTCAGATACTTTTTGCCAAGAAGCTGCTGCTGAGGTGATATCGTCATTGTACCATAATCCACCTGCAACACCGCCAGCCCATACTTTTTTCTTTGTAGTGTCGTTCGGGTCAAACATTAAGGCTCTTGTACGGCCACCAATATTATTCGGACCTCTCTCCTTCCATTCAATGCCTGGAATCTGAGCCATCACCGAAAAATAATTATTCATTAAGCCCCTCGCTTTTTCAAGTTCGTCGTAGGGAACTTTGCCAGTGAGCGGATCCATGGTCTTCATGTTTTCAAAGTTAAACCTTTCGGCAGGATTATCCCTTTCCGGAGTTCTGGCTTCTGACCGATTTTGAGAAAAGGTTAAGCTGGTAGTAAATAACCAAATAATTGTTAGTAATAAAGTTTTCACGGTTTTTAGGGCTAATTTATAGATAGTTGCAATTAAAGCAAAATCTTTTACAAATAGCAAATGTGTAACAACCTTTAATTAAGAAGAAACAAAAAGTTTGAATTTTATTAAACGGTCTTAAAACTTAGGAATTTCGTTCATTAAAAGAGTCCTGGAATGGTACTCCTAACTACGATCAAATACCAAACTCATTCTAAATAGCAACTTACAAAAACCCTGTGATAAACCGTACGATAAAGAAACAATCGGTTTAAACTTTTTTCACACCTACATAATGTTCCAAAATACATTTCACTATTAAAAACTCTCCAAGCGTATTGATTATTCTGATAAGAATATAAGTAAGTTCATACATTCTTGCTTCTGGTGGCAATATGTAATATAAATCCGAAAGGAAAACAAAGAGTACACCAGCTAAGAAAGCATTTCTAGAATCAGTAAATTTAACAAAAATACCGCTGATATAAAAAGACATAAGAACCAACCAATAGAAATTAAATTGCCACATAGTAGGCCTAGGATACGAATTAAGAAGAAACAAAAAATACAGCCCGAGTACCAATCCGATAACTATCAACGCCGTATTTTTTCTAGATTTTTTTTTGCTTTTTTCAAAACCAATAAGATAAAAAACAATGATAAAGATTAGCCTAAAAACAGGTTGTAAATAGGAATAATAAATGTCAAATTCTTTTTCGTCAGTAATTATGATAGACGACATGCCCATAACGAAAAGGCAAGCGTACACAAAACTCAATAAAAACAATGGCCTGATCGGAAATTTTATGGTCTTGAAAGATATGTAGGCAAACAGCAAGAAATAGTCAAACTGAAACAAAAACAAACTCAATAATTTGTCATAAAAGTAGCCATGTTCGGCGGGCTCTATTTTTTCGAAAAAGAAAAAATTGGCCAACAAAACCATTGAAAAAAACATAATAGAAAATCTCTGACTCATAGGTTTTAAAACTATCGCATCCTAAAATCCATCACACAACACGTCATTAGGCTTTACCTAAACTATTATGAATTTAATTCTCATTCATCCACCGCTGCAAAAACCATTTGTCTGAAGAGTGTAGAAGTTCTGTCCTCTCCTATTCTTTGGGTTTGTTTCATCAATACGCCTATGATTTTGGAATTTGGGTCTGCAAAGTAGGATGTATTGAAATATCCACCCCAGTCGAAAGTGCCCTCTGAACCGCTCCCTCCCTTTCCTTCACCTTTGGCTTTTACCAATCCGAATGCTAAACCATGGCCCGTGGCACTTTTCTCTCCACCCCAAATATCACCCAACTGGTCAGAAAGTATTGCCTTTATGGTGGTTTTGCTCAAAAAACGCTTTCCGTTGTATTCACCTCCATTGATATACATTTGTAAAAACGTTGCGTAATCTTTTGCGGTAGAAGAAAGCCCCGCACCGCCGCTGTAGAAGGATTTGGCACCTTTGGCCGGATAATCCACATCATAAAAAGTATCCGTAAAATGCACCCATTTGTTATCTTTTTTGGTGTGTACTTTTACCAATCTGTCAGCTTTGGCAGAAGGCAAATAGAAATACGTATCGCTCATGCCCATAGGCTCAAACAAATTCTTCTGCAAATACTCATCGAAAGTTTGGCCAGAAACTACCTCTATCAAATACCCCAAAACATCTAATCCCTCACTATAAATGAATTTCTCGCCAGGGTTGGCATGTAGTGGAAGTTTGGCCAATTTCTTGATGTTATCCCCAATTTTCACTGGGTTGGTAGTGAATAAATCCACAATGCCAGCCTTTTTGTAAATGGCCTTCATTTTTTCGTCGCCATCAATTACTCCGTAACCTAAACCTGAAGTATGGGTAAGCAAATGTCTGATAGTAATCTCTTTATCAGCAGGTTTTGTGGTATAGGTAGAGTCCGCCATTTTGAATCTATCCAAAACCACAGGATTCTTAAATTCAGGAATATATCTAGAAATGGGATCGTCCAATGTGAATTTCCCCTGTTCCCAAAGCATCATAATGGCTGTGGAAGTGATGGCCTTCGACATAGAGGCTATCCTGAAAATATGGTCATTTTTCATCACCACTTTATTCGGCACATCGGCATATCCAAATGCTTTTTGATAAACTATTTTACCATCTTTTACGATCAAAGCAGTGGCTCCTGGAATGGTTTCATTCTTGATGGCTTCTGCCAACATATCTTCAATCCGCTTGATTCTTTCTGAAGACATCCCAGCCGATTCTGGGGTAGATTCCTTAATCGGAGCACTGATTTTGAGCGATTTGGTCTGAGCAAAGGATTGAAATGCTACAAATAAAAGAAAAAGAAGTTTTTTCATGATTCTGAGGTTGAATTTTAGAATATTAATGGTCTAAATGTAAAGATAATTTTAAAAAGAATAATTCTAGGCCTATTTTTGCAAAAAATATAACTGATGAAGAAAGTCCTTTTTATAGATCGCGACGGCACCATAATCGTAGAACCACCCATAGATTTTCAAATAGATTCTCTCGAAAAACTTGAGTTTTTGCCCAAAGTAATCTCCAATCTCAGAAAAATATCAGAAGAAACAGATTTTGAATTGGCAATGGTCACCAACCAAGACGGCCTTGGAACGGATTCTTTTCCTGAGGAAACTTTCTGGCCAGCACACCAGAAAATGATGAATCTTTTGGAAGGTGAAAACATCCTGTTCGACGAGGTTTTTATAGACAGAACTTTCGAACACGAAAACGCCCCAACCAGGAAACCAAGAACGGGACTTTTAACCAAATACTTTGAAGGTGAGTACGATTTAGCAAATTCTTATGTTTTGGGCGATAGACTAACTGACATACAACTAGCGGCCAATTTGGGTGGAAAAGGGATTTTTATTGGCGAAATCCTGCCTGAATCTGCAACCGAAGACCAAAAAAACGCCACCGCTCTGGTCACCAAAGACTGGGATAAGATATATGAGTTCTTGAAACTTCCTGAGCGTGTAGCCGAAGTAAAAAGAACCACCAAAGAGACCGATATTTATGTAAAACTGAACCTCGACGGCAAAGGAAAATCACACATAGAAACTGGTTTGGGCTTTTTTGACCACATGCTAGACCAATTAGCCAAACACTCTGGTGCCGACTTGACCATCACCGTCAAGGGAGATTTGCACATAGACGAGCACCATACCATAGAAGACACCGCATTGGCATTGGGAGAAGCTTATTTGGTGGCTTTAGGCGACAAAAGAGGCATCAACCGTTACGGATTCCTTTTGCCGATGGACGAATGCCTTTCGCAGGTGGCCATTGACTTTTCTGGAAGACCTTGGTTGGTTTGGGATGCAAGCTTCAAACGAGAAAAAATCGGTGAAATGCCTACTGAGATGTTCATGCATTTCTTCAAAAGCTTCTCCGATACCTCAAAGTGTAACCTAAACATCAAGTGCGAAGGGGATAATGAGCACCATAAAATAGAATCGATTTTCAAAGCATGGGCGAAAGCCATAAAAATGGCTGTTCAAAGAAATATTAAAGATTTGGACGCTATGCCCAGCACAAAAGGCACTTTATAAGCAAACCAATTAGTAAAATATTTTAAGAAAAATTGATAGTTTGGTCCGATTTTTCTGATATTGGCCAAAAAAACCTTATTTTGCAAAATATTTAGGTAGCTTTTCAGTTAATAACGCAAAAAATAAATTAGACCCATCAAAATATGCTTTTAGACCTCATTCTTCAAGTACCTGTTGCCACAGACTCAACCGCAGCTGCAGCAGGAGTTCAAAGTATCAATTATCTCTCGTTGTTGTTTAAAGGTGGTATCGTTATATACCCAATAATGGCCTTGCTTTTGGTCACTTTGTTTCTCGCAGCCGAAAGATATTTGTTTATCAAAGATGCTTCAAAAATAGACATGGGCTTTCTTAGATCACTGAAAGACAATATTTTAAGAGGGGATATTCGTACGGCATCAACACTTTGCAAAGGCACAAACAAACCGATCTCAAGAATTCTCGAAAAAGGTATTGCAAGAGTTGGTAAGCCTGTAAAAGACATCGAAAGTGCTATGGAAATACAATCCAACTTGGAAATTTCTAAAATGGAAAAGAACATGGGTTATCTTGGTTTGATAGCCGGTGTGGCTCCAACTTTGGGTTTTGTGGGTACTATTTCTGGTATCATTCGTATATTTTATGAAATATCAGTAACAGGAAATTTCTCTATCGAAACCATTTCAAATGGTCTCTATGAGAAAATGATTTCGAGTTTTTCAGGTCTAGTGGTGGGTCTTTTGGCTTATTCATTCTACCATGGTATCAACATGATGATTGATAAATTCAGCATCAACCTACAAGCGACTGTAATGGACTTTTTTGATACATTAAACGAGCCGATTCGCTAATGAAATTTAAAAGACAAAGACGTTTCGAGGCCGAAGTTCAGACTTCGTCCCTAAATGATATCATGTTTTTCTTACTTTTGTTTTTCTTGATCGTATCTACGCTTGGTAGTCCGAATGTCATAAAGCTTTTATTGCCAAAGTCTGACAAATCGACGCATGACGTTAGTAAACAGCCCATTACCTTATCAATTACAGAAGACAAGCAGTATTACATCGATAAAAAACCAATTCCATTTCCACAATTGGAAGCCTCTCTCGTAGAAGCCACCACTGGAATGGAGGAACCGACCGTAATTCTCAGAGCCGAACAAAACCTGACTATTCAAGACTTGGTAGACGTGATGGCCATAGGTGCGAGAATAAAGATTAGGATGGTCTTGGCCACAGAATTATCGAAATAACCTTCTCTTTGTGAAACTTTTGTAACTTCTGATTAATTATAGAAGAACATTAAACAAATCATTACTTCGTGCAACTTTGTGACTTCTTCGTGTAACTTTGTGTTACAACCTTTTCACGAAAGATAAAAAGATAAAAAAAAATGAAGAAAATAGCCTTCTTTCCCGGTTCGTTTGATCCTTTCACCAAAGGTCATGCAGATATTGTAGAAAGAGGGCTTAGTCTTTTTGATGAAATAATCATAGGAATTGGTACCAACACCAATAAAAAGAGGTATTTCGAAATAGATGTTATAGAACGGGAAATAAAAGGTGCCTTTGCCAATGACCCGAGAATTAAAATCGTACACTACGATGATCTAACAGCCTCAGTGGCAAAGAAATATGGGGCTCAGTTTATCTTGAGAGGATTAAGAAACACCACAGACTTTGAATACGAAAATACAATATCGCAAGTTAACCGACAGTTGGCCAAGGACTTAGGAACGGTATTTCTGATAACCGCTCCCGAATTAGCACCCATCAGCTCAACGATAGTCAGAGAACTTCATAAGTTTGGGGCAGACATAACGCCTTATATTCCGTATAAAATCGAATAATATTAGTTCTTTATGAACTGTATGGACTCGTTTTGAGCAATTCGAAGAATGTATTTACCGAAAGATAAATTTTGAATATCCAATTTTATATTTGACTGACCATCGGTATTCTGTTCTTTTATCAACAAACCCCTTGAGTCAAATACCTGCATATTTACCTTCTTTTGATGGTATTTTTCTGGAACGATAACATTCAAAAAATCTGGTGTTGGATTTGGATACACAAAAATTTGCTGAGAAATATCCTGAGGTTCAATGGCTGTGATTACTTGGCCAACATAATTTAGAACTCCCCAACCTATTTGGTTTAGAATACCCAAAATCACCTGACCTGGATAATGATTGACCTCTGCAGCACCTATTTGTGGAGACATCAGCGAGTTTTCTGTTCCCTTTGGGTATTTGGATTCGTCCAGATGCGAAAGTGTGCCACCGCTTCTGAAAGTAGTCGGTGCGTACATCTTAGGGTAATCTTTGGCAAGAGGCCCATTAGAAATTTTAAAAAAAACATCCTGGCTGGTAATAGCTGCCTTTAATTGAGTGGAAGGATTACCGATTATTGCAGTGTTGGTAAGCACCTGACCGTTAGAACGCTCCGAAAAAATATCATAAATGAGTGGTAAACCTTCTATACCCCATTGTGCTTGGGTTTCGTTGGTTCCGGCCAATTTCATAGAGGTGGTAAATCCGAGGCCGTGGGCTATTTCGTGTAAAATAACCGTCATTAGGTCGTATTTAAAGGCCTGTCTGGTGCCATCGGTGTCGAATGACCAACTGATATTTTTGTTGACATTAATGCTGATATCTGCCTCGGTGCCATTAAGATTTACACCTGCAATGGACTCCGCCAATGCAGAAGGGTACCAAACCTCTTTGATAGGTGCGTTGGTAAAGTTTTTATACACTTTTTTGGCTCCAGATGTGGCCAAGGTATTCGCGGCTATCGACTCCCAAGAGGCAGTTATCTTTATTGGAACCTTACTTATCAGAACACTTTGCCAAACATCCACAGCCGCTTGAAAAGCTGCTTTGGCGTCGTTTGGGAAATTAGAGTAGGTAACATTAATGGAAGCGGTATTAGCTTGTGGTCTCAAATTACGAAAATCAGGACCTAAAAAAACGACATCTTCATTCTTATCAGAGGCATCACAGGCTATCATATACCCATCCGCCGACTCTTGGGCAAAACCCAAGAAAGAACAAAGTAATAAAAACGTAATTAGTAAATTTTTCAATAGTGTAAAAATCTTAATATCACGTCCGCAAAAGTCGAACCAATATTTGTAATACGCAAAAAACTTCTGTAGCGTTTACCCTTAACCCCAAATTTTGGTACCTTCGGTGCAGTTTTTACACATTTCTATGTTTTTACGTGAACCAATGAGTTGCTTGCGAAAACTCAAGTACTTTTCTGAGGACCAGACTTCTCTAAAACTTTGCTTAGAAACGTTGCCCATTCTATACTCCGCGTCTTTATCAAAACAACATGGCACCACCAAACCATCCCAGGTAATTACCGTCGAGTGCCACATTTTCCAACAATGATTCAGTAATTTATTCTTTATTTCAAACTTCCCTGAGGCTGTCTTCTTGTAGCGAGCGTATTTTTCGTTCGCAGGTATAAGTGCCGATCCATCTTCGTAGTCATAAATCTGGGCCGTTTTGAAGCGAATTTCATCCACGCCCAAAGATTTACTTAATGCTTTAGCATCTTGAATTTGGTGTTCATTAGGTTTTACTACCAAAAACTGAAAAATCACATGCGGAGTACTTGATTTTAAAGCCTTTTTGGCGGCAATTAAGTTTTTGGTTCCTTCTATAACCTTCTCTAAATTCCCTCCAATACGATATTGTTCGTAGGTTTCTTGAGTGGTACCATCCAAAGAAATAATTACCCTATCGATACCAGATTGCACAGTTGCCTCGGCATTTTCGGGTGTTAAGTAATGGGCGTTGGTTGAGGTTGAGGTATAGATTTTTTTCTGAGTAGCTGATTTTACCATTTTCAAAAAATCCTTGTGCAAAAATGGTTCGCCTTGAAAATAAAAGGTCAAATAAAGCAAGGCATCTTTTAACTCGGAAATCGTTTTTTCAAACATGACGACATCCAACATACCAGTAGGCCGAGTAAACGAACGCAAACCACTTGGACATTCAGGACATCTTAAATTACAAGAGGTGGTCGGTTCAATAGCCAAAGCTACAGGTAGAAAACCGTTTACAGGTGTTTTGGTAATTTTGGAAATAACATAGCCCAAGACCAATCCTAGAGCATTAATGGCCCTCTTGAAGGTTAACTTGGACAGAAAATTGATATAATCTCTCCACATTTATCTTTTGAATTGATCGTAATAATTGATCAATCGCTGGTCTTTTTCTTGAGCTATCACCTTTTTCAAGGCTGCCTCAGCCTCAGGGTTATCGTCGCGTAGCATGTCCAATATTTGAGCAGCACTTATTCTAACAAACCACTCAGGCTCTGCACTAGCAAGACCAAAAATAAAAGGAATGGCTTTTTGCACCACACTCTTATCAGTTCTTGACAAATAAGAACCAAAAATGGCCAAGTATTGGTACACTTCTATACCTTCCATCCTAGTAAGTCTGGGCAGAAACCAATCATATTGCTGAGGATCAGGATTTTCGGAGTAATAATTGGCCACCGAGGCGAAAATAGAATTATCAAAGCTCGAAGAAAACTTTGTGGCTAATTCAGCCGCGTCAGATACTTTATTGGTAAACAAGGCCTCTAAAGCTGCACCTTTTACCAGGTTAGAGGAATCTTCCAAAGCTGCCCTGAACAAAACATCATTCTGTGGATTTAGAAAGTTTTTCATTGCCAATATGGCATCAGCTTTGACCACACTTTTCGTTTCCATCTTAATTAAGTTCTGCAAGGCTTTTTCTATTTTAAGAAAATCTTCACCGTCATAATCAAATAATTTTTGAACAGCCGTTTGTCTAATTTTCCAAAAACTATCCTTGAGGGCATCCACTGTCAAGTCTCTTATGACCTTATTTTGAAGCGGATTTTCTCCAACACCTTCTTCAGGTTTTAATGTTAGTGCCTCCAAAGCAAATAATCGGGCATAGACCGTGGATGAATTTTGAAACTGAAATACCAACTCATCATTAGTTTTTACGTGGTCTATGGTACCCAGAAAATATCCGTCAGGATTGATGAGCACATTTTTTAGGTCACCATCCAGTTCAAAACTAAAATTCTGCTCTTGTTGGGTAATTTCTATAATTTTCTCAACTGAAGTCTTCCCTGAATAAATTTTAAGTGGAAGTTTCAAGCTATAAACCGTTTGGTTAAGAGAATCTACAACCTGACTTACAGACAGTTGCAACTTTTTGTTTTCTATTTTTTGAAGAACTTTCAGTCGTGGATGTCCTGGTATCTTAAACCATTGATCAAAAAACCATTTAAGGTCTCTACCTGTAATTTTTTCAAATGAAAGACGCAAATCTTCTATTTCAGCGGTTTGAAAAGGGTGGCTTTTGAGGTAGTGGTTCAAAGATGCAAAAAATGCTTCATCGCACACTTCTAACCTCAACTGGTGTAAAACTCTACCTCCTTTTTGGTAAGAATGAGCATCAAACATGTCTTCTCTGCTGGCAAATTCAAACCTGATAAGTGGTACTTGTTTTTGAGTGGCTTCGTAAAGGTAATCCTGCAAGGCATTGATGTAAACCAAATCGCCCTCGTCTTTGCCATACTTGTGTGTGGCCCACAAAAACTCGGAGTAATTGGCAAAAGACTCATTCAGCGGTAAATGTGACCAGGACTCGCAGGTTACATAGTTACCAAACCAGTGGTGGAACAACTCATGGGCTATTACGCCGTCGTCGTTGCCATCAATCAGTTGATTACCCGTTTTTAACAAATTTTTAGAGTGCACCGTGGCCGTGGTATTTTCCATGGCTCCAGAAACATATTTTCTAACTGGAATCTGGGAATACTTAGGCCACTGGTAATTTACTCCTAGTATTTTTTCAAAATAATTAATCATTTCGGGAGTTCGTCCAAAAATTCCCAATGCGTTTTTTTCAAACTCCGGCTCTACATAATAACTCACCTCGAAACGACTGAATGTACTATCTACCACCTTCTTAAAATTTCCAGCAGCTATCATGGAAAGATAAACGGCATGCGGTGATTTGAGCTGCCAATGGTCGGTTTTCGTACCGTCCGAATTTTGTTTTGTTTCTAGCAAAACCCCATTTGAAAGTGTCGTAAAGTTATTTTCTACAGTCAAAAACACATCTTGTGTATGATTCTGATTGGGGGTGTCAATGGTCGGAAACCAGCAACTATTGGCCTGAGTTTCACCTTGAGTCCAAAGTTGCCTTGGTAAGCCAGCAGGATCATTTAATGGGTTTATAAAATAAAGGCCTTTGTCACTCACGATAGCATCACTGCCCTGCGAAGCGATTTTTTCCGGCTGAGCGATATATTTAATAGAGACAAGCAATGTATCGTTTTTTGTATATTTTTTCGGAAGGGAAATTTCCAAAATCTCACTATCATATTTGTACTTGAGGTCTTTCTGAGCAGACTGAACCGAACCTATCACAAAGCCTTTGGCATTTAAAACTAACTTTTCTTGCTCATAAAAATATGGCTTTAAAGTCAGAGTGGCTGTTCCTTCGAGCGTTTGGTTTTTCCAAATTGGCTTAATTTTCAGCTCTGTATGCAAAAGATCAAATGCCAAATCCTGAGATTTTTGAATTTGCCCAAAAACTAAGGTCTGGGTAAAGTACAGGGCCAAAAACACATATTTTTTCATAAACCAATCAATTTAGATTGCGGAAGAACACTTTCTTTTTCAGCACCAACTCAAAACCCTCCATTTGGTTTTCGTCCGAAAAAGTCTGAAATTCATATTCATTTTTTAAAATAAAGTCGTCAATACTGGCATAACCACCCTTTAGTGTTAAAAGGATAGTGTTGGTGGCAGGATTGGGTCGCCAAGTGCAAGCATCTACATCAAGGTCCAAAAAATCTACTCCCAAACAAGCCTCTACGTCTTCGCTCGACTGATAATCGTACTCTAAACGACCATTGGGCTTGAACTCCCAAATCATAGTATTTAGAGTTACCAAATTCTTTGAATAAGGCACAAATCGTATCAGTTGTGACTTTTCGGCCTTTTCTGTAACCAAGATCCATTGTTTGTTGGCCACAAAAGTTTTAAAGTCTTGTGCTTTAGAAATATTGGAAAACAGTATGAGTGAAAATAAACTGATTAAACGCAGGGACATTAAGTTAACTTTTTTGGTTTAACATAAATTTTTGGGCTTTTGTTGCAGGAAGTATGGATGCCAAGAAAGTTATCAGAAATATTCCCAAAACCGACAAGACGATATCTGACAAAATGATTTTCACAGGATAGGCATCTACAGTTGCGTACTGCATTCCCAAGGATATGATACCGAACTTCATTTGAATGAAACAAATACCTAAACCCAGTAGCAAACCTAACATCACCCCAACTAAGGAAATTACAAATCCTTCTGCCAAGAAAATATTTTTTACCAGGCCTTTTGTGGCTCCGATAGAGGAAAGCGTCTCGATGTCATCTTTTTTATCAATCACCAGCATACTGAGTGCATAAAAAATATTAAAAGAAGCTATACCAATTATAAAAAACAGTGCCACGAAAATAAAAAGCTTCTCTATTTTTATGGCCTTCAACAAAGACTCATTCTGCTCATCTCGGTCTTTGATTTGTAGCGATTTGTCTAAAATTGCTGCAATTTCATCCTTAACAATAGCAACCTCTGAGCCTGGCTTTAGTGTTATTTCTAAACTTGTACGTTTACCTGGTGCTTCTATAAGCTGTTCTACAGTAGATATGGGTAAATACACGTAATTGTCATATTGCTGTTCCAACACAAAAACGCCAGAGACTTCCACGTTTATTTGATTGATATTATCTTCCGGTGCCAAAACATTTAACTTTTGGTTTTTAGGATAAAGTATACCCAGCGGAGTCAGATAATCTTGCACATTAAGGTCCAGAATAGAAGACACCCCGCCACCGATATAGGCCGTTGGCCGTCCACCATTTGAGATCTCCATTTTACCCTCAATGAGTGACTTTTTCATCTCGGTGTTTTGGGTGAAAGTGCTATCTACACCCTTTAAAACCACTATCATTTGTGCATCTTTGCTTCGAGCAAGGGCTTTGTCCTGATAAACTTCAGTGGTAAAAGCCACCCCATCTACCTTGTTTATTTGCTGAATTAGTTTTTGATTTGGATAAAAGGCTTTCTTTTCGATAGAAGTTATTTTAAGATCAGGATCAAAAGCCCTGAAAATCTGGCGATTGAGCTCCTCTAAACCATTAAAAACCGAAAGAATAATGATGAGTGAGGTTAGGCCAAGGGCTATGCCCAACATCGAAATAATAGAAATAAAGTTTATAAAACTTCTCTTTTTTTTGGAAAGAAAATACTTCTTGGCAACAAAAAAAGGCAGATTCATGCTTATTCCGAGGTTTCGTCTTCTTCAGCAGGTGGAATGTGAATATTGGCAAACAATTGCTCGATTTTCTGAGCATATTCGGCTGTATCGTCTATAAAAAATGTAAAGTTAGGGATTATCCTGAGTTGATTTTTGGCTTTTTGCCCAAACAAACCTCTTATTTTTTTTGTATTTTCCTTTATGTTTTGAAGTATATCCTCGCGGTTATCAGCCTTTAAAAAACTTAAATATACACGACCAACACTTAGGTCAGGAGAAAGTTTCACGTCTGTGATGGTTACAAAATTCCCCATGAACAGTGACTTGAAGTCTCTTTGGAAAATCTCACCTAAATCCTTCTGAATCAACTTCCCTACCTGCTTTTGTCTTTTACTTTCCATTTCTCAATTTAAAAATCCGAATACGAGAAGCCAATAAATGGTTTTGTAATCATACAAAACCTGTTCTCGACCAGAATTATTTTACAAATATCAGTCTTATTTTTGGTTTATCCGTAAACGAAATGATATTTTTGCACCTTATTATTTAAAAATACAAGGCTTTGCTAACGTTTTTCAGAATAAATTCGATTTTTCAGGTTATCACCCTTTTGGCCTTACTTTTGGGGCTTAAAATGATATACATCGGCTCCAAATTACCACTCTTAACTTATGAACTGGAGTGGATGTTGGTGGGTGAAAAGCTGAACGAAGGCCTCAAATTATATAGCGAAGTACTAACTCAAGTTGGGCCACTTTCGAGTTTTGTGTATCAAATGATAGATCTCTGGGCGGGTAAAAATCAGTTTGTTTACGAAACCATTGCATCCGTTCTAATTTTCATTCAAACCCTCTATTTTGTTTTTATTACGAATAGGAGAAACCTTTTCAATGAGAAAAATTATATACCTGGTCTGGTTTACTTGGTATTAATTAATGCCTCTTTTGACTTTCTAAAACTCTCCCCTGCACTTATGGCCAACACCTTTGTATTGATGGCTCTCAACTCAACACTGAGACAGATTGAAAAAAGAGAAGGAGTTGGCGATGATGTTTTTGAGGCTGGTTTGTTTTTAGGCATAGCCACCCTGTTTCACCTTCCAAGTTTTGTACTTTTGGCTTGGGCCATTTTGGTGCTTTTTCTATACACTGGTATCAATATCCGACAGACTTTCATGGTTATTTTGGCATTCATTATGCCTATTTTCTTCATGTATCTTTATTTTTATTTCAACGACCAAGCAGAATACTTCACTGACATTTGGCTGTTTCATTTGAGCTATTCGTTTGACTTTTCTTTGCTTGGCCTAAGAGATATTCTTGTGACTTTTGTTTTGCCGATGGCCTTAGGCTTTTTTGGAATAATACGTGTTCTTCGTGGCCACCGTTACAATAGTTTTCAGAACCGTTCCCATCAGCTTATCATAATCAGTTCCATATTTATTTTGGTCTCTTTCTTTGTTTCGGGTCAATATACACCATCTAACATGATTTATATCGTGGCTCCTTTGGCATTTTTTTGTGCTGGTTTTTTTATACACGGCAAAAAAATGCTAATTCCTGAAACACTATTCTTATTGTTTTTTGTGACCACATTGTTTATTTCGGTTAGTGGTGCAAAACCTTTTTTGGGCGTCTCGCAAAATGGTCTAGCCAACTTTAGAGTTATAGAATCGGAGCTAAAACCACAATATCAGGGCAAGCGGATTTTTGTGACGGGTCAACACATAGACGCCTACAAAACCAACGAAATGGCCACGGGTTACCTAAGTTGGAGCTTGGCCAAAAACGATTTTGAAAAGCCGAACAATTACGTGAGCCTATCAAATATTTACAACAATTTCAAGAAAGACATGCCCGAGGTAATTATTGATGGTGAAAATGTAATTCCAGCGATTTTTAAGAACATACCTGAGCTTGGTGCCAAATACAAGGCTTCTGAAAAAGGTATCTATGTTAGAATTTAATCCTGTAGCGTCCAAATTTCTTTTATCGGATCTCCTTTAGAGCTTTTTCCTGAGTGTATCCATTCCTTATCTTTCACTTCAGCATCAAAACTTAGTTCAGCTCCAACCCTATTGTTATCCCTAGAGAAAAACTCGATTTTCTCCGTATATTTTCCGTTGACAAGGGTGTATCTCCCCCCTCCCGTACCTGAGAACTCGCGAGTTTGGGTATTTATAGCAAACCACTGGAAATAGCCACCTGACATGATCTTCAAAGTCTTTCTCGGACCACGTTGCATTTCTGACATTTCGCCTTTTTCATTGGCTCTCGCGGTTATTCTCCAAAGTCCTGAAAGTGCATTTTCTTTCGCAAAATCAAGCTTTTGAAATTTCTTATCGTTGAATTCTAAATTTTTCTTCTTGAGGTTGATGTTATAAGATTGCGAAGAATTCACAACAGCCGGATTCTGAGAATGAAACTCTATCTCCATAAAAGCCTCATTAGTAGCCCCTATTGTATATTTCCCACCCCATGATTCTACGAATTTTTTGCCCGTAAGGTCATAAACATTTACAGTCAAATAAGTATCCGTTGCTATAATAGTGGTGGTAATTTCCTTGTCGGTATTTTGCCATGCACCTTTTAGCGTTTGTGCATTTACAGAAATATTAAGAAACAAGAACAATGCAATCAGGTACTTCATATATATATAGAATAAATGTAATTTTACTGAAATTAACGTGAATCCTCAACGGAATAATATGACAAAAATGCAAAATATTAATTAAAATAAAGTCCAATCTGAAACATTAGTAATATTTTTGAGTGACGAAATAATACACCTATGACAAAAAACAAAATAATGCTCCCGATGGATGGCAAAACTCGAGCAGTTATTGAGAACATTAGACCCGAATTAAACGCTGGCAAATACCCCACCAAGACAGTAATCGGACACAGAGTCAACGTTTCTGCCGATATATTGATAGACGGACATGACTACCTCGGCCAGAGACTCTGGACCAAGCATCAATCCGACAAAAACTGGAACGAAAGCCCTATGTTTGGCCAAGGGAACGATAGATTTGGAGGAGAGTTTTTGGTTGAAAATATTGGATTTTACTCTTTCAAAATTGAGGCATGGGTAGACCACTTTGCCACTTGGCAGCATGAAGTGGATGAAAAAATAAAAGCCGGACTTAAACTTGAAGTAGAATTATTGGTGGGCATAGGATTTTTGAATACCATTCTTAAAATGGCCAAAGGTTCTGACAAAGAAGACATTAAAAAAGCAATTGCCGCTTTCAACACACCAACACAATATGAAGAAGCCACTTGGATTTGCAGAAGCGAGCAACTACACCAATGGATAGAAAAATACCCTATAAAGGAAAACGTGTGTTGGTCAGAAGAAAGAAAAGTCTTTGCTGACCGTAAAGAAGCAGAGTTTTCAGCATGGTATTCTATATTTCCACGTTCGGCGGCAAGGACGGTGGGCGAACATGGCACATTTCAAGATGTTGAAAAACTTTTGCCACGCATACATGAGTTGGGTTTTGATGTGTTGTATTTACCACCTGTGCATCCTATAGGCAGTACTTTCAGAAAAGGCAAAAATAATTCAACAGAATGCCTTCCTGGAGAACCTGGAGTGCCCTACGGAATTGGCTCCTCAGAAGGTGGACACACCGCAATACACTCAGAACTTGGCACTTTAGAAGAGTTTAAGCATCTGGTAGAAGAATGTAAAAAATATGATATGGAATTGGCCATGGACTTGGCCATTCAATGTTCGCCCGACCACCCCTGGGTTACCGAACACCCCGATTGGTTCAAAATTTTACCTGATGGCACCATAAAATATGCCGAAAACCCACCGAAGAAGTACCAGGATATTTACCCGATAAATTTTGAAAGTGAAGACTGGCAGAACCTTTGGTTAGAATTGAAGAAAGTCATTTTCACTTGGGCAGAATGGGGCGTAAAAATCATACGAGTGGACAATCCACACACCAAATCGTTCGGTTTTTGGGAATGGGTAATTGCCGAAACTCGTGAGGTATATCCCGAGATGATTTTCTTGTCAGAGGCATTCACCAAACCAAAAGTAATGAAGCAGCTAGCAAAGGTTGGTTTTACCCAGTCATATACCTATTACACTTGGCGAAACTCGAAAGCCGAATTGATAGAATACATGACAGAGCTGACAAAAACGGACATGAAAGATTATTTCAGACCGAATTTCTGGCCAAATACGCATGATATCAACCCGTATATTTTACAAACTGGTCATGAGCCCTTATTTTTGATAAAGTATTTTATGGCAGCCACCTTGTCAAGCAATTACGGCGTTTTCGGGCCTTCTTATGAGTATTTGTATCACGAGGCCAATACTCCAAAAGAAGAGTATAAAAACTCCGAAAAGTATGAGATAAAGTATTGGGACTGGGAAAAAAGAAATAAAATAACCCACATTTATACCGAAGTCAACCGCATCAGAAAACAGAATTCTGCTTTGCAACATACCAACAATATTGAATTTTGCGAGATTTCGAACGATAACATGTTGGCCTACATAAAAACCCATGAAAATGGCAATAGATTACTATTTGTGGTTAACCTCGAAGGTTACAATACCCAATCGGGCATCGTAAATCTTCCCCTCCAAAAACTAGGTAAGCACGAAACAGAGGCCTACTTGGTTCATGACCTCATTACAGGTGCGAAATACACTTGGCAAGGTGCCAACAATTTCGTGTCGCTGGATCCCCATATTTTGCCTTTTCACCTTTTCAGAATTGAAGACATTCACCATTAATAAATGACAAAGAAAACCCTTTTAATATCCTTACTATTAGCATCTTGTAATCAAGAAAAAGAAATTTTAAACAAGAAATACTTTGATTTAAAAGGGTTTTCTGAGTCCCTAATTTTGAGCCTAGAAAACCAAAAGCCTGAGGTAATTAAGACTTGGCAAATAGGCAAGCAAAAAGAAACCAAAACCACCAAGGAAATAGAGTGGGATAAGGAACTTAGTCTCTTTGTTGAAGCTGATTTAAATAAAAGTGCTTTTGTAAATAGTTACGAAATATCCGAGAACCAAGGAATCCTGAGCTATAAACTTAAAAATTCAGAGTCACTGCCAGTAAAAATGATGAGCATTGAAAGTTTGGCAGATGAAGATTCTAAAGAAATTTCTATAGAAATGAGTACCTCCAACTATCTTTTCAAGAATGCCTCCAAAATTAAAATAAAAACAAAAAACGGAAAACTACAAGCGTATTCCGTTTTCAGTATTCAAAAACTTTTCCTTTCAAAACCCGACACAAGTTTTGTAGAAGGACAAATAATAGGCTTATAAATAAGACTTTATCAATTTCATCGAGATTTCCCAGAGTTGATCTTGGGCGACGAGATCTTGACTTTCAAGAGAGGAATACGATATTTGGCATCGCTTGTAATATCCACCATTGGACAACTTTTCTTTCGATTGAGTGGCCAAATACACACTCGTTTCAGCTCCTTGTTCGGGCGTAATCAAAAATGGCATTTTGTTGAAATACTTCAAAAAACCGCCATTGTTTGCACCGAAACCTGACTTAACTACACCTGGGTGAACGGCAAAAGACTGCAACCCTTTTTCCCCATATTTATTAGCCAATGCCTTGGTAAACAATATATTCATCAGTTTGATGGCTCCGTATTGCATCCAAGTGCTAAATTTTTTCTCGGCATTGAGGTTACCTACTCTAAATTTACCGATTCTATGTGCTTCAGAAGACAAATTGACAACTCTGGCATCGTTCGATTTTAACAAATTGTCTAGTAAAATCTGTGTCAATAAGAAATGAGCCAAATGATTTACCTGAAAGCCAACCTCAAAACCGTCCATAGTTTTTTCAAACTTAGAAAAAACACCTCCTGCATTATTAATAAGGATATCAATTTGAGGGTATCTAAACTTAATCTCCTCCGCAGCAGATTTTATCGAACCCAAATCTTTCAAATCTCCGGCAAAGATATCAACCTTGCCATTTGGGAAAGTTTTCAGAATTTCTCTCTTAACCGATTCAGCTTTTTGAATGTCTCGAGCCAAAAGAACAACGGTGGTACCGAAAGTCACCAGTTTTTCAACGGTCGCCTTTCCGATACCCGAAGTACCACCTGTAATTACCGCAATTTTGTTATTCAAATGATAAATTGTTAATATTCCTACAACCTAAAAACAACCAAAATAATTTGTTTCGGATCAATAATTCTCTGTTAATCCGAAAATCCTTTTGTTAGTTTTCCATTTGCCACGAGTAAAATCAGGGATTTCTACAGGCGAACTTCCACGGGCAATAGAAAGCTCCGACAATGGACTTATGGCACTCCAAGCCGCAGCGTCATAAACATCAATCGGCGGTGCTACTTTGTTTTTCACCGACTCTATAAATGCCCGAAGTACAAAAAAGTCTATTCCACCGTGTCCAGCTTTTTCGGCAGTTTGGGCATGTGTTTTCCATACTGGATGATCGTATTCCTCCTGATAGGGCTTAAATGGCTCCCAAGCATGTGCCTTGGGACTTTTTCCCTGAAGATAGATAGATTTGTTGTCGTCCATCCAAATGCCCTCTGTACCCTGAGCCCTAAAACCTAAAGAATAAGGTCTTGGTGAATTGCAGTCGTGCATGATGACGATATTTTCTCCGTTTTCACATTGAATTGTGGTGGTCACCACATCACCCAATTTAAACTTGACCTTGGCATTGGGATGGTCAGCTCCGCCTTTGTCCACAATGTGTTTATGCAAACCTCTGGCTTTGGTAGCTGTGGAAGTCAGGTAATTGAATTTATTTCCTCTGTTTATGTCTAACCAATGAGCTACCGGACCGAGGCCGTGAGTTGGATATATGTCCCCATTTCTATCAATAGAATGTTGCGTACGCCATTTAGCCTCTGAGATTGCTTTTTCACCAAACTCCACACCTCCGCCATAAAAGTTTTTCCCATCGTTAAATTTCACTTCTCTTAGGTCGTGTTGGTAGCCGCAATGTGCATAAAGCATTTCACCGAACATTCCTTTACGTATCATGTTAAGGACAGACATCACATCTCGGCGGTAACATACGTTTTCCAAAATCATACAATGAGACCCCGTTTTTTCATAAGTATCCACCAAATCCCACGATTCTTGCAAGGTTACCGTGGCTGAAACCTCCACCGCTGTATATTTACCAGCCTTCATAGACTCTACACTCATAGGCACGTGCCATTCCCAAGGGGTGGCTATAACAACACCGTCAATATCATCTCTTTTGAGCATATTTATAAAGTCATTGTCATTCTTTCCATACACCGCCGGGTCTTTTCTATTGGCTTTCTGCGTGATAACTAAGGTTCGTTTGATGGCATCTGGGTCAATATCACAAATGGCGGTTATCTCCACATCGTCTCTATAAATGGCTTGTTCTACATGATTTCTACCACGCAGGCCTACACCAATAAAGGCCAATTTAACTTTTTTATCTTTCGGAGCGGCGTTGGTATTAAGAAAGGGAATAGCAGAGGTGGCAAGGGTGGTTGTTAGAAAATTTCTACGATCCATACAATTATTAATTTTTTTTACTAATGTAATATTTTTTTTTATTTGAACAATATTAAACTTTCATTCGTTAGACAATTATCAAAACCAGCCAGTCCGTTTTTGATTGTGTAGTACACAGACTTTGTACAAGACTAAAAAAACCTTATTTTGAACAAAATATCAGTAATTAGAAAAGAACATTTCAATGCCGCACATAGGTTATTTAACCCCGAGTGGAGCGATGAAAAAAACCAGGAGATTTTCGGTAAATGTAATAATCCCAACTACCATGGGCACAATTATGATTTACTGGTAAAACTCACAGGGTACCCAGACCCTAAAACGGGCTATGTATTTGATTTAAAAATACTTAGTGACCTTATTAAGGAAAACGTCCTTGATAAATTTGACCACAAAAATCTGAACTTGGATGTCGAATATTTTAAAATCTTAAACCCTACTGCCGAAAATATAGTTGTAGTGATTTATGATATTCTACGTCAGAAGATTGATACAAAATTTGATTTAAAAATAACTTTATTTGAAACTGAAAGAAACTATGTTGAATACCCAGCTTAAGGCTATCCATGACCAAGAAATAGGCGATGATCATATCATGACAAATATCGCTACGCCATTGCGACCAGATGCTTTTGATATGTCTGATGACCAAAAAATAGATGTCATCGCTGGCCATTTTAAAGAAATCATGCAAACATTAGGCTTAGATTTGACTGATGACAGCTTGATGGGAACTCCGAAAAGAGTGGCTAAAATGTATGTAAAAGAACTTTTTTCTGGCCTAAATCCAGAAAACATGCCTTCTATTACGCTATTTGATAACAACTATAAGTACGACGAAATACTTGTAGAACGTGATATTAGCTTTTACTCTAACTGCGAACACCATTTCGTGCCTATAGTGGGTAAAGTTCATATTGGATATATTTCCTCGGGAAATGTAATCGGTTTATCAAAACTACACCGATTGGTAAATCATTATGCTAGAAGGCCGCAGGTTCAAGAAAGGATGACAATCCAAATCGGAAATGCTCTGAAGGAAGCTCTTAAAACTGATGATATTGCTGTTGTAGTAGATGCTGACCACTTCTGTGTATCGTCTAGAGGAATCGCTGATCAAAGCAGTTCTACAGTGACTTCTTTCTTTGAAGGAGCGTTTAATAATTCTTTGAAAAAAGAAGAATTTTTATCTTTGATAAAATTGAAAAACTAAATAAAATTCACAAGTTCTCACAAAAACACAAGGTCAAATGGCTTTGAGTTTTTTTTGTGCGTTTACAAATATTAAAAAAAGCACCCTAAAAACTAAGGTGCTTTTTCGACTAAACCCATACATCTTAAAATAAATCCTAAATCCTTATGAAAAAATCTTCAGGCAGATTCATAAAACATATACGTCAAGCACAAAAAAAAGGTTGTAAAAAAAGTCTGAACTAATTAAAGTCCAGACTTTTCACTATTCTCAAGAAAATTGATTCTCTTATTTTACTTCTTCGAAGTTTACATCTGTAACGTTTTCTTCAGAAGCTTGAGCAGAACCTGCATCGGCACCAGCTGCTGGACCTTGAGCACCTTCTGCTTGTTGAGCATTGTAAATCTCTTGGCTAGCTGCTTGCCAAGCTGCATTGATTTTCTCCATAGAGGCATCAATTGCAGCCAAGTCACGTGTTCCATGAGCAGCTCTTAGCTCGGTCAAAGCACCTTCGATGGCCGTTTTGTTACCTTCTGAAAGCTTATCGCCAAATTCTTTCAATTGTTTTTCCGTTTGGAAAATCATAGAATCTGCGGCATTTACTTTCTCTATCGTCTCTTTTTCTTTCTTATCAGCTTCTTCGTTGGCCTTAGCTTCGTCTCTCATTCTTTGGATTTCAGCATCCGAAAGTCCGCTTGATGCCTCAATTCTGATTTTTTGCTCCTTACCTGTACCTTTATCTTTTGCTGTTACGTTCAAGATACCATTGGCATCTACGTCAAACGCCACTTCGATTTGAGGAACTCCTCTCATGGCTGGTGGGATACCATCCAAGTGGAACCTTCCCAAAGTACGGTTTTGGTTAGCCAATGGTCTTTCACCTTGCAACACGTGCAATTCTACCGAAGGTTGATTGTCAGCTGCCGTTGAGAAAACCTCCACTTTGTTGGTAGGAATTGTGGTGTTGGCCTCAATCATTTTAGTGAATACGCCACCCATGGTTTCGATACCCAATGAAAGAGGAATAACGTCTAACAACAATATGTCTTTAACCTCGCCTGTCAATACACCACCTTGAATAGCCGCACCGATAGCCACAGCTTCGTCTGGGTTTACGCCTTTCGATGGTTTTTTACCAAAGAAAGCCTCTACTTCTTCTTGAACTTTAGGAATACGCGTAGAACCACCTACCAAGATAACCTCTGATATTTGGCTGTTTGTGATTCCTGAATTTTTCATGGCTCTCTTGCAAGGCTCCATCATTCTTTTGAAAAGACCGTCGGCCAATTGCTCAAATTTCGCTCTTGTAAGTGATCTTACCAAGTGCTTAGGCACACCGTCCACAGGGAAGATGTATGGCAAGTTGATTTCCGCTTGAGTAGAACTTGAAAGCTCTACTTTTGCTCTTTCGGCAGCTTCTTTTAGTCTTTGAAGAGCCATGGCGTCGTGCATCAAATCCACACCTTCGTCAGCTTTAAATTCTGCAGCCAACCACTCTATAATCACTTGGTCAAAGTCATCACCACCTAAGTGGGTATCACCGTCGGTAGATTTTACCTCAAAAACGCCATCACCAAGATCAAGGATAGAAACGTCAAAAGTACCCCCACCCAAGTCAAACACAACCACTGTCATGTCTTTACCTTGTTTGTCAAGACCATAAGCCAAAGCCGCAGCCGTAGGCTCGTTGATGATTCTTTTCACATCCAATCCTGCGATTAAACCAGCCTCTTTAGTAGCTTGACGCTCAGCATCGTTGAAATACGCAGGAACAGTAATAACAGCCTCTGTTACAGTTTGACCTAAGTAATCTTCAGCCGTGGCCTTCATTTTTTGAAGAATAAAAGCAGAAATTTCTTGCGGTGTGTATTGACGGTCACCAATTTTTACTCTTGGTGTGTCATTAGCACCTTTTTCTATGTCGTAAGCGATTGTTTTCAATTCAGAGCCTACTTCACTATGTTTTTTACCCATAAAACGCTTCACCGAAGCGATGGTGTTCTTTGGGTTGGTAATTGCTTGTCTTTTTGCTGGTGCACCTACCTTCTTCTCGCCGTTGTCCAAAAACGCCACAATAGAAGGGGTGGTTCTAGCTCCCTCACTATTGGCTATTACTACCGGTTCATTCCCCTCCATTACGGCCACACAAGAGTTGGTAGTTCCTAAATCTATCCCAATAATTTTTCCCATGATTTTCTGTCAGTGTATTTAATTAAAAATAATTACGATACTCATTTCACAATGAATATGCCAAGCGTTTTTTTGACAAATTTTAATGACAAATTGTCACAAACTAGTCTGTCAGTTAGGACAATTTTGGATTTTTGCAGAAAATTTCACGCCAGAATCGACACTAAAGCCCGGATTGAGAACAATCGCATTGGCAGCATTGTACTGAACATTGTTATTGGGCACAATGGTATTTGTAGCCGTGATGATGTTGCTGCTATTAAAGTTTAAAGGATTGATTCTCGAACTCAGATTGTCAGCCGTAGGAGCTAAGACCAAGTTGCTTGAACAGTTGGGCAACACTTTTACGGTGATGTTGTTAGAATAGACATAACACAAGTTTTTCTTACAGGCAGCATAATAAACACCTGTTGAAACCGGACTATATTGAACGCTTGTGGCGTTTGAACTTGAAAAACTCCAAATTAGCGTACTAGCACCATCGCATGCATTAGAAGTAAAGGTGACAATGGAATCTAGGTTAACTATTGGCTTATTTACAGATATAACAGGTGTAATTGTTGGTGGCGTGGTAGTACCGATATAGAAATTATTGTCTTGAGAACAAGCTGGAATACCATTGTTTATCTGGTAATTACACAAGAATAGTCCAGTATTGTTTGAGAAAAACTCACCTGTTGTTGGATTTAAAGAGGCTGCAGGACCTGAAACAATGGAGAATGTGCCGCCTGCTGGAATAACTTGCGTTGGTAAATATGTTCTAGAAACACAAAAATAATCCTCACCCAAATAAACTATTGAAACATTAACTGTACTCACTGTCGTACTGACCGTTGCAGACTCATTTCCTACTATGTCAAAAGCCTTAACTCCAAACTGTATGGTATTTCCAGAACTTAAGCCGGTAATAGTATAGGAGTTTTGCGTATCCGGAATGGTATCAATTTTAATACCATCTTTATAAATATAATATCCACCAATAGCCTGATCATCAGTAGCGTGCGTCCATTGAAAAGAAATACACTTGGTCAAGGTATTAGATGCAGCAAGATTTGTTACGGGGGAAGGGTCTACATTGTCTCCCAGTGAACAAAGCAATCGAGCATCTGCCCAAACCGCACGGTTACAAGTCGTATTTGACCCCACTGGCTCCACTTTTAACCTGATAGAACTATAGGCAAATACATTAATGTTCACTTCTTGCAAAGCAGAATTTCTGTAAATTATGGGGCTGGTATAAAGCAAGGTTTCGTTGCCATAAAGTTTAAAAACTACCCCACCAATATTATCACATGCATTGGACACATCATCACTTATTCCAATAAAGGATCTAAACTTATAATATTGGCCACTCGGTATTTGGTATTTTATCTCTGAATTGTTAGAAACTCCAATACCTTTGGTGTAGCTCTGACCTTTTAATACTATCGCAGAACCGTCACCATCTGCTGAGTTTCCGTTGGTCTTGTTGAGCTCAATAGGACCCAGACCGTTTGATGCAGAAACAAATTTCAGATCTGACAAATAGGCATTGGCTGTGCATGAACTGCCATTATTAGCCAAAAGTAAGGCTTGGTTGACATTCACTTGACTACTAATTTGTTGATTGCCATTAGCAGTAGTTACCCAACATCTGTATGTACCCGAACTTACGGTTAAGGAGTTAGAAGTGCCAAAAGTTGAACCACCATAACTAAAATCTCCACTGACCCATTTGTAAGAAGAATAACCCGATGGGACAGTCAATGTAACCTGAGTAGAATTGACATAACTCACAGAGACTGTTGGAGGTGTATTGGCGGAAATTGGGTTAGAGGTATTGAAGAAAGTTGGATTTAAATAACTTGACCAAGCATCGGCTAGCAAAGGCATCCCAACAATTTTTGAAAAGTGCAAATTTATGTTGTCTCTTGAGCCAGCAATAGTGTTATTATTGATATTGTCCGTTTCAGGACCTGCAAAAATTTGATTGGAATTATTGATTAGGCCCGTCTGTGCACCAGTAATTATACTTGAAGCTGCTCCATCAATAAATGAAACTCTAGATATCACCCATGGTAAACTACTTGAAAAATCATTCCTAGACTTATTAATAACGTAGCTAACGTTAGATTGGTATGTTGATGCGGTCACGTTTTGAACCTTGTCGGACTCTCCTTGATGCCAGAGAACGGCTCTAGCTCCAAACAAAGAGTTATAATAATTTAGACCTCTTTTGAAATTAGAATAAGGTAAACCGATGGAATAAGGCCTACCATTATTTTCGTCGGGATGACTACAGAATTGTTGTCCAGTAAAAATATTATTAGTTGCTCCTCCATCTGCACTAACCTTCCAGTTATCAGAAGTTGAACCAGATGCTCCTGAATTAAAAAAGGCCACGGGAAAACCTGTGGTATTCACAACTTGCTCTCCCAATCTTCCATAACACCAAGATGCAAAACCTGCAGTGCTGGGCTTGGTCAATTCGAATATTTGGCCAAGAACCGGCATAGGGAAGTTTTGGTTTGAACAATAAACGCCATAGTCATGAGTAACTACTTTTTCAGAGGCTGATGCTAAACCTATAGGATTATTTGAATTATCAAAATACCCCTGTCCATTGGACTGACCAGCAATCATAAAAACATCACCAATACCTACCCTATTTACAGAAACGGCTTCCAAAACGGTTCCGCTTTTGACGGTCCGAATCTCCAATGTGTACCAGCCGGCAGGTACATTGCTAAATTGACCTTGAAAATAACCCATTGTGGGGTTTTCTTGAATAATACTCCAATCAAAGCCTGAAATGGCCGAGCCATTTGTAGGATTTAAAAGTCTCGCTTGAACCGATGTGGCCAAAGGCTGAGAATAAGTACCGCTTATAATAAGATTGGCCTGACTGGCACTATTTCGTTGATAAACAGCATTATTAAGCGGATGTGAAACGGTAATTTGTGCCGAAAGTTTATGGAATAACAGAAGAAGAATTATAATTTTTGGGCTAAGCTTCATGGCTCCTAAAAGGCTTTATATGAAAAAAGCGTAGAAAATTATTTCTACGCTTTTTATTATCCAATTCCTATTATTTTTTTCCAAATAATCCACCAAGGATATTTCCAAAAAGACCACCGCCAGTACTTTGACCTTGATTTGACGAACCTCCAGAGGCTAAATTGATTAGATCGTTCATATCAAGTTTTCCGTCAGATAAAGCACCTGCACCTTGACTCAATAGACTTCCAAAGTCTATTCCATCAGTTTTACCGCCAGAAAGCACACTCATGATGCCACCAGTATCTACAGAAGAATCGTTAGGGTCATTGGCCTTGCTGATAAGTCCACCCAAAACAGAAGGCAACATACTTGACACTACTCCAGCGGCAGCACTGTTTGAAAGGCCAAATTTTGACATAATACTACCGATTATATTTTGAGCTATTCCAGCCACCATAGGGTTACTCATAAGGCTTCCTCCTTGGTTTGAGTTACCTCCACCTGTAAGCATTCCTAATAAACTTCCGATACCGCCTTGCGAATTGGCTTGGTTGGTTAAACCGCCTAAAAGGCCTTGCATAACCTCACCCATTACTCCTTCGTTGTGTTCGTTTGGAACATCTGTATTTTCTACAACTGCAGACTGACCTGCTTGCTGAATTAATCCTTGCAATACTTCTAACATAGTGATTTTATTAATGTTAATAAATTTTGTTTAAAATTATGAACTATCTCTTGTAATTCCATAATTAGACTAGAAAATTATCATTAGGTAACAAAAAAAAGACGTCAAATGACGTCTTTTTTGTTAATAAAAATCTAATAGGATTTTTATTATTTTACTTTCTCTACGATAGCTTTGAAAGCATCTGGATGATTCAAAGCCAAATCTGCTAACACCTTACGGTTAAGCTCAATGCCTGCTTTTTGTAGTTTGTTGATAAATACTGAATATGACAAACCGAAAGGTCTCACACCAGCATTGATTCTTACGATCCACAAGCTACGGAAATTTCTTTTCTTTTGCTTACGACCTATGTAGGCGTAAACTAAACCTTTTTCAACGGCGTTTTTAGCAACCGTCCAAACGTTTTTTCTTCTGCCGTAATAGCCTTTGGCTAATTTCAGCACTTTTTTGCGTCTAGCTTTAGACGCGACATGATTGACACTACGTGGCATAATTTTTTAGTTTTTTGAATGAGGCGTTCCGATGAGGGAATCTTAAAGGCCTTTATTCGGGTGAAACAATTGAACCAATTGTTGAATTAACCATTCAACAAGGCTTTGATGCGGCTTTCGTCCGCAGAGCTAACTAGAGCTGACGATGCAAGAACTCTCTTACGTTTCGTCGATTTTTTAGTCAAAATATGACTGTGGAAAGCATGCTTACGCTTGATTTTTCCAGTTCCAGTCAATTTGAACCTCTTTTTTGCTCCTGAATTTGTTTTTTGCTTAGGCATTGTACAAAACAGATTAAGTGTATTAAAAGTAAATTGGGTCGCAAAATTAGGAAAAAATATCTAGAAATCAAATTTTGATGGGAATATTTGGTGGGTACAACAGTTGACAACTTTTTAAAAGTTGTTAACTGTGAAAGCTGTCAACTGGATGGTTCCTTCCACTTCCGGCCAGGGATAGAAGTGAAAAGCCCGCAGCTGGCGTAGCCGCGAGGACTTGTAACGGATAGCCCGGTGCTTTAGCAGGCCGCCAGAAAACTTAATGCACATGCAGTGAGTTGCTGATTTTGAGAAGGTTCGGATATAATTCCGAAATTAATGAGTTTCGGGGTTAAGAAAGAATGGGGTTATTGGCTATATTTGCATGATACTACTTATTACAAAAAGAAAGGATGCAATTCTCCCATTTACACAATCACACCCAATATTCGTTGTTGGATGGAGCTTCTAACGTAAAGAAACTCTTTGCCAAGGCTCAAGCAGACAATATGCCGGCTATGGCCATTACTGACCATGGAAATATGTTCGGTGTGTTTGATTTTGTGGCTGCCGCTGACAAGTTTAATGTGAAACCAATAGTGGGTTGTGAGTTGTATGTAGTGGAGGATCATACCCGTAAGCAGTTTACGAAAGAACAAAAAGATATTCGATACCACCAGCTTTTGTTGGCCAAAAACCCCGTTGGATACAAAAACCTGACGAAGTTGTGTTCGCTTGGATATATGGAAGGGCTTTATAGCAAGTACCCGAGGGTAACAAAAGCGATGATTGAAAAATACAAGGAAGGGTTGATAGCGACCACTTGTTGTATTGGAGCATCGGTACCAAAGACGATATTGAAGAAAGGCGAGGATGAGGGTGAAAAGGAGTTTCAATGGTGGTTGGAGAGATTTGGAGAGGATTATTATGTGGAAATACAACGCCACGAAATACCTGAGCAGAATATAGTGAACGAGATCTTGCTCAAATGGGCAAAGAAATACGATGTGAAGGTAATTGCCTCAAACGACAGTCATTATGTGGATCAGTCGGATTGGGTGGCCCACGATATTTTGTTGTGCGTAAATACCAACGAAAAACTAGCGACGCCGTCGGCCAAAGATTTTGCTGACGACGAAACGATGAGCTCAAAAGATACCCGCTTTGCGTTTTTCAACGACCAATTCTATTTCAAGTCGACTGAAGAAATGAGCCATTTGTTTAGGGACATTCCGGCGGCCATCGACAACACCAATGAGATTGTTGGGAAAATAGAAAAGCTAAATCTTAAGCAGGACATTTTGCTGCCTAACTTCCCGATTCCGGAGGAATTTAAGATACACGCCGACGACAAGCTGAATCAGTGGGAATACCTGCGTCATATAACCTATGAAGGTGCCAGAAAACGTTACGGAGAAATAATTACAACCACACAAGAACGACTTGATTTTGAATTGTTTACCATCAAAACCATGGGTTTTGCGGGGTATTTCTTGATTGTAATGGACTTTATAAAAGCTGGACGAGATTTGGGCGTGATGATTGGCCCTGGTCGTGGTTCGGCTGCAGGTTCTGTGGTGGCTTACTGCATTGGTATCACCAATATTGACCCCATCAAGTACAATTTACTTTTTGAGCGTTTCCTGAATCCTGACAGGAAGTCAATGCCCGATATTGATACGGATTTTGACGATGAAGGCCGTCAGAAGGTGATTGATTATGTGGTTGATAAATATGGAAAAAATCAGGTAGCCCAGATTATTACCTACGGTACTATGGCTACCAAGTCGTCGATAAAAGACGTAGCTAGGGTAATGGATTTGCCACTTGCAGATGCCAACTACATTGCAAAGTTGATTCCGGACAAACCATCTTATGGCATGGATTTTAAAAAATTGATTCACATGCCTATGGTTGGGCCAAAATCATTGAACGAGCTCGGCCTTGGGCCTGACGAACAGGAGAATGTCAGGAAAGTAAGAGAAATGTACAATGGCAACGACTTGACATCTAAGGTGTTAAAACAAGCCGAAAAACTAGAAGGAACTGTAAGAAATACGGGTATACATGCGGCGGGCATCATCATTGCACCGTGGGATTTATCTGACATTGTACCTGTTTGTACTTCAAAAGATTCGGATTTGTTGATAACGCAGTATGAAGGAAAGGTTATTGAGGATGCGGGAGTAATCAAGATGGACTTTTTGGGATTAAGAAACCTCTCTATCATAAAAGAGGCTTTGAGGATGATTAAAGAAAACTATGGACATGATATAGAAATAGATGAGATTCCACTAGACGATACCAAAACTTTTGAGCTTTTCCAACGTGGTGAAACAACGGCGATTTTTCAGTTTGAATCCGACGGTATGAAAAAATACATGAAGGAACTCAAACCCGATAGATTTGACGATTTAATAGCAATGAACGCCCTTTATCGCCCAGGTCCGATAGCCTACATACCCAACTTTATTGCCAGAAAACATGGCACGGAGGAAATAAAGTATGACTTGCCAGAAGTGGAGGAATATTTGGGAGAAACCTATGGAATAACCGTTTACCAAGAGCAGGTGATGCTACTTTCGCAGAAATTGGGCAATTTCACTAAAGGTGATGCAGACGTTTTGCGTAAAGCCATGGGTAAAAAGCAAATAGAGGTCTTGAATAAAATGAAGGTGAAGTTTATGGAAGGTGGTGCTTCCAACGGCCATGACACCAAGATTTTGGAGAAAATCTGGACCGACTGGGAGGCTTTTGCACAATACGCCTTTAATAAGTCGCACTCCACCTGTTATGCTTTTGTGGCTTATCAAACAGCTTATCTGAAAGCACATTACACCTCAGAATACATGGCCGGGGTATTGACCTCACAACTCGGTAACATCGACAAGATTACGTTCTTCATGGAAGAATGTAAACTCCTGGGGCTTAGTGTATTGGGACCAGACATTAATGAATCAAACAAGCGTTTTAGTGTAAACAAGAAGAAAGAAATACGATTTGGACTTGGAGGAATAAAAGGAACAGGCGATGCCGCAGTAGATGCCATAATTGAGGAAAGAGAAAAAAATGGCCCTTTTGCAGATATTTTTGACTTTATAACTCGGGTAAACCTTCGAACGGTAAACAAAAAAACACTTGAATCACTAACTTACGCTGGTGCTTTTGATTGTTTTGACGACATTCACAGAGCGGTGTATTTCCATGAAAGCGAAGGCAGCACTTTTATAGAAAAACTAATACGATATGCCAATAAAGTAGCTGAAGATAAGGCTTCGGCTCAGAATTCGCTATTTGGTGGTTTTGAAACCAATGGTGGTTTTGACATTCAGAAACCTAAGTCGGAAAACATAGAACAATGGGGTGATATAGAAAAACTCAAATACGAAAAAGATGTGGTTGGCTTTTATATTTCAGGCCATCCCCTTGATCAATTTTCTATAGAAATGTCATTGTGTAAACCTTTGGATCAGCTGTTTGAACCTGACAACGTGAACCGGGAATTTGTCATTGGCGGGGTAATTTCTTCAGTACAACAGAAACAGTCGAAAAACGGAAATCCGTTTGGAATTTTTAAGATTGAGGATTATACCTCTTCACTCGAAATTATGCTTTTTGGGAAAGATTATGTAGAGTTTTCAAATTATCTTGGTCTTGGTTTTTTTGTGAGCATAAGAGGAAAAATCCAAACCAAATGGAACCGTGAGGGCGAACTAGAATTTAAACCGCTTCAAATCGACTTGCTCAACGACATGAAGGCGAAGCGATTCAAAGAAGTAAATGTTAAATTAAATTTGGCCGAGATCAACGACATTACCATCAATGGCTTACTCGATATAATCACTTCAAATCCTGGCAAATTCAACTTTAAAATGAACGTGTATGACATGGAGGAAAGATATGACGTGGCCATGTTTTCAAGAACGATGAAGATAGACCTCAACAAAGACGTTCAAAGAAGTCTTTTGGAGATAGTGGGAGAAGAAAACGTGAGTTTTGGTTAAGATTTTCTGGAAAAATTAAAACCATATTCTACACCTGCTGGCATTTTGTGTTTCCAGCGTTTATGCGTCCAGAGCCAATATTTCGGGGCTGCTATTATGTCTTTTTCAAGTAGTTCGGCGTGTTTTGTCATTATAAAACCTTCCGACTCCGACTTGGATTTGTCAGAAATCAACTCAAAAGTCATAGTGTAATGTCCTTTTTGCGGAACTGTGACATGAGCAAATACAACGGGATAGTCAAATTGCTGGGCAATTTTCTCGGTTCCTGTAAAGAAAGTTGTATCCTGATTTAAGAATTTGGTCCAGAAAGATTTGGTGGGTGGAGCAGATTGGTCATTGGCCAGTGTAACCGCAAAGGCTTTACGGTAGTCCTTTTTTATGCTTGAGAATGTGTCAAATGTAGGAAAGAAAACCGTCCCGAATGCCGTTCTCGATTTATAAAAAAGATTATTGAAATAGTCATTACTCATTTTGTGATACGGAACCAAAACCTTGTGCTTCAGGTAGAAAGGCATGGCCTTGGCAATGAGTTCATAGTTACCGATGTGGCCAAGTGTTATAACCACGTTCTTATTTGCTTCAAAAAACGGAATTAGTATTTCGGTATTCTCCAATTTTATTTTTTCTAATAAAGATTCCTCCGAAATAGTGAAACTCTTGATGGTTTCTACAAACATATCGGCCAGGTATTTATAAAAATCTGAGGCAATAGATTCTCTTTCTTCTTTACTTTTCTCTGGAAATGAGTTCTTAAGATTCTGTTCTACCACTTTTTTTCTGTAACCCACTAATTTATAGAGTACTGGATAGATAAAACCTCTAGAAATTATATAGAGAAACTTTATTGGCAGGATAGAGAAAAAATACAAAAACGGTAATAATATGTAAAAAGCAATGGCTTGCATGAATCAGTTTTTTGATTGTAAAAAGTTATAATAATCCTCTTTGGTGTCTAAATCCACCGCACCTAAATCAAAATCTACCGTCACGATTTCATCAGGATATTTATTAAAAAATTGCTTTGCACCTTGTTCGGGTTTCATGTCCAGAATATCCTCAAAACGTTCTTTTTTGTACAAAACTGGCACCCCCAAGGTTCCGCTATATTTTGAGGCTATTATCGTTTTATCAGGAAATTCACGTGCGGTTTCGATAAGTTTATTAATCATTGCGGCATTTACAAAAGGCATGTCTGAGGTCATAAATATCAAACCATCAAATCCTTTTGTGATCAAATAAGCACCCACCAGGCCCATTTTGATGGAGCTACCCATGCCTTTCTGCCAATCTGGATTGTCTATAATGCCTATTGGGATATTTTCTAAGAGTGGGACAATCTTGGTTTTATTGGCTCCAACCACCACTGTTACCGGATGAGCCTCAGTATCAAGCACTTCGTCCACTAAATATTTGAGCATTGGAACACCAAAAATCGGGAGGATTTGCTTGGGTACACCCATACGTTTTGATTCTCCAGCTGCTAAAATTACCACTCCAATGTTCATTAATCCGATTTTTTGTGCAAATTTGCAATAATTTTACGTGCAAATGAAAGTTTTGGCATGATGTTTTCGTTTCCAAAGCTGAATATAAATTTTATCCCAATGAAAATAAGAAATGCTTTCTTAATCCTTAAGACTGTTCTACTGAGTATTGTGTTGATAAGCTGCGGTGGCGGTGATGTAAACCCCAAAGGCTCAACTTTTGACATTTATATCGACTTCTGGAATACCTCAGGCAAAAGCCCTGAAATCAGATTTGATGAGCTTAAAACCTCACGAGAAATCAAAATTGACTTCACTAAAACCTTTGGCGGTCAAGTAGATGGACCAGCAGGAACCAAAGTAATTATTGATAATTTCAGAATAATTGATGAATTCTCCAATAATTACAACATAGAGGCCATAAACGCTTACGAGTTTAAGAAAGAAACCAACGATTGGAAAAAAGACGTGGAATTCACGATGTCTTTCAGCCAATCAGAAGATATAAGCGTGGTGTTAGTTTTAGACCGAAGCGAGTCTTTAGGAACTGATTTTGAGACCGTTAAAACTTATGCCATAGATTTTATTGAGAAAATATTTACTGAAAGAAAAGTGGTAAAGATGGGTATTGTAGATTTCTCAGATACCGTCAATGAGTTTCCATTATCTACTGACAAAGAAGCACTGAAAAACTATGTAAAAGGCCTAAAACAAGGCAAGTTTACTGCTCTTTACAACGCCATGGATGCGGGTATAGACATGCTTCAGGCTTCAAAATCTCAGTCTAGGGTGCTATTTACCTTTACAGATGGTTCTGACAACATGGCACCTCCAGCGGTTAATGCAGACTATCTTTTGGGTAAAATAAAGTCAGATAAAAATTCTTACAAAATAACTAGTTTTTGCATCGGTTTGAATGGAAAAGGTGGGGTTGACAAGGCAGTATTGACGAAGTTAGCAAGTGGCGGTTCGGCCAATTTCCCGGAAACAGTGAAAGAATTAAAAGATGTATTTACTAAATTCGGGAGGGTTATTTCGAATGTTTATAATTTAGAATACATTAGAAATCAGCAAATTATAAACAGGTCAGATCCAAGAAAATTAAAATTCGAGATTATCACCTCGAAATAAAAAATAGAAATTAGTTCATAAAAAAAGCCTTGAATATCAAGGCTTTTTTTGTGCAGTAATATTTTCCAAAATATCATTTCTTCTTTTTGATACTGCTCGATTTCATCATTTTAGGCCTTTTTTGAGTTTCGATTTCTATACCCAACAAGTCTCTAATTACTACCGACGCCGCCACGCCACCAAAAGCCGCTGGCAAGTAAGAAATGGTACCATATGCAGACTGCTTGAAGTTTGAACCATCTGTCATAACCAAGGAGTCTTTGTCCATTTCTTCCAAAGAATAAACAGCTCTCACACCTTTTGAAACTTCCATTTTCTTCAGTCTTTTTCTGACATAAAATGCAAGTTTACAGGTATGTGTTTCATATAAATCTGCCACTCTAATCTGCGTCGGGTCGGTTTTACCGCCTGCACCCATTGAACTTACTACTTTTTTACCGCTTTTATAAGCAGAAGCAATAAGTGTTAATTTCGGGGTAATGCTGTCAATGCAGTCCATCACGTAGTCATATTGGTTTTTCATGAGTTCTTCACATCGTTCAGGACTCAAAAACTCATTAATGACCTTTAGCCTCAAGTCTGGATTGATAGCCAAAAGTCTGTCTTTCATCCAGCCTGCTTTACTGACTCCATGGGTTGTGAAAAGAGCTGGAAGTTGACGATTTCTGTTTGTTGGGTCTACAACGTCACCGTCTACAATGGTCATCTCCCCCACTCCTGCTCGACATATAAATTCCGCAGCAAACGAACCTACGCCACCTAAACCAACCACCAGGACATGCGAATTCTGAAGTTTTTGTATATTTTCTTTTCCAACCAATAGCTCACTTCTCGAGAGCCAACCTAAATCACTCATAAATACAATTCTAAATAATTTTGATAAATTCTATCTTTTAGTACTTCTATATCTATTTTTAAAATATCAGCTGCGGTTTTGTACACTTGACTCACAATTAATACTTTATCGTCATCAGTCTCAAAAAAGACTTGCTCTAAAGGAATACTCTTGAGTGCTTCTTTTACCAAATCAGATTCCAACAAATCCCTTCCAAATGAAAGAAAAAAACCTTTTTGCGTTAATTCTTTTGCTAAATCAACTTTGCGATTGAAACCATGGATAATCATAGGCACCTTTGGCCTAACCACTTTCTTAATGGCAATGAGTTCATTAAAACTCTTTACACAATGGACTATTGCTGGCTTTTTTACCGCCTCCGCAACTCGTATTTGCTTCAAAAACACTTCTTCTTGAAGTTTCAAATCTGGCCCTTTAAGTTTGTCCAAGCCAATTTCTCCAATTGCCTTTACTCTCGAATCTGCAGCCAAAAATTCTAAAATCTCAATTTGCTCAAAAAACAATTCCTCAGATACACTCCAGGGATGAATTCCTACCGAAACTGATTCATTTTCTCCAAAAAAATGCTTTAAATCTTCCCCCAATGTATTCACCGTGATGTCCAAATTAAAAACTTTTTTTATATTGGCATCGGAAGACAACGAATGGGTATGAATATCTAGAAACATATAATTTTTTTCACAAAAATAACAATAATGGGTAATCTTCGGATAGAATGTAAGGCTTTTACTGAATTAAGTGTGGATGAACTCTACGAAATATTGGCTTTACGGTCAGAAGTTTTTGTCGTTGAACAAAATTGTATTTTCTTAGACCTTGATCACAAAGACCAAAAGGCGATACACTTTATGGGATACGACCAAAACAATCAGCTGATGGCTTACACCCGACTATTCGACTATGCTGCTTATTATGAAGGTTTTTTGAGCATTGGCAGAGTTGTAGCATCCCCAAGAGGTCGAGGTGAAGGCTATGGAAGACAAATATTTGGTAAATCTGTGGTGAAAGTCCAAGAACTATTTGGACAAAAACCTATAAAAATAGGTGCTCAAGCCTATTTAGAGAGCTTTTACGCCTCGTTTGGCTTCGAAAGCATCAATGAAGACTATATAGAAGATGGAATTCCTCATAAGATTATGGTGAGGGCGTAGGTATTTGGAGTTATTCACTAAATTTTATATTTTTGGTAAAAAAAGAGTACTATGGTATTGCCTTTAAATATCCCAAAAGAAGGAAAGTTCACAAATGATGAATTGATAGCTCTATGTTTGGCAAATCCAGAATTGAATATTGAAAGAGACGAAAAAGGTCAAATTTTAATAAATATGTCACCAACTTATGCACTTACCAGCTCGTTCAACAGTGGTTTAAATTTTGAGATTTATAACTGGAACAAAAAACATAAAGTTGGAATTGTTTTCGATTCAAATTCAGCTTTTTTTCTACCTGACGATTCAATGCGTGGCCCAGATGTGGCTTGGATTTCAAGGGAAAGATGGGATTCTTTGAGTGATTCCGAGAAAAAATCGATACCGAAAATAGTACCTGATTTCGTTATTGAACTTCAATCTGAAACTGATAACATTAAGGAATTGAAGCTAAAAATGACCAAATGGGTTAAAAATGGCGTAAAATTAGCTTGGTTGGTAAGTCCACAGTCTAGTGAAACTTTGGTCTATTTTAATGGCAAGACAGAAACAATACCTTTCGGCAAAACGCTAGACGGGAAAAACATATTGGTGGGTTTAGAATTGGTTATGGCTGATGTTATTGAAGGATAGGTCTATGAAAGATTCTATTTGAAATATTTAAAATATAAAACTTATGAACAGGAAATCCCATATTGAATCAAACCCAAATATATTGTTTGGAAAACCTGTCATTTTCAAAACCAGAATTTCAGTAGACTTAATTCTTGAAAAATTAGCCTCTGGGGATACCATAGAAGATATTTTGGAAGCCTATCCAAATATAAGCAAAAATGACATTTTTGCCTGTTTGCAATTTGCTTCGGAGTCCATAAAAAATGAAGTTGTATTTTCATTGGCATCTTAAAATGAAAATTATAGCCGATGAAAGTGTTGATTTTGGAATTATAAAAAAACTTAGGGAAAATAACTTTGAAGTTATTTCAATCTCGGAGTCCAACTCTGGAATTAGCGATATTGAGGTTTTGGGAATTTCAAGTAAACATAAATGCCTGTTAAATACTGAAGATAAAGACTTTGGAGAACTCACTTACAGACTAAAATTAGAGCATTTTGGAATTCTTGTGATTAGATTGAATGAAACTATTAGAGACGAGCGAATAAATCAATCAGTTCAAACTATTATTCAATATTTTGAAGAACTGAATATGAATTTCTCTGTTTTGAACACTACGAGATTGAGGATAAAAAGAAAAATCACCCAATAATTTAGTACTTTGAAACTCAATTCACCCTCACCACTTTCCTAAAATTCATGACTCCACTTTCAGTTTTAACTTTCAAAAACAGAAAATCATTTACGTTCTGAATTTGGTCAAAATCCACAAAATTTTCACCTGCGGAAAGTTCGATATCCTTCTTAAGAATTATTCTGCCAGTAATATCCGAGAAAGAGACCTCGGCTTTTTGAACATTTTGGCTTAATATTTTTACTTGCAGCTTGTCAACAAAAGGATTCGGAAATGCCGTAACATTTAGACTTTCAGACGGTAATTCGTTAGAAGTTAGCACAAACTCTTCAGGAAAGTTTCTATCCATCCAAACAAGCCGATTATAAATCCAATTCTTAAGTTCCACTATTTCTAAATCCCAAGTAGCAGGAACGGGTTGCGGACTAGGCCAAACGTATGTTCCAATTATTGGCCATTTCTGGAAATTTCTAACAGCTGCTTCTCCCAAATTTGACTTCAATTCGTCTATTTCCTTAACAATCCTGTCATGGTCAAGCACGCCGCCTGCCTTTCTCTGTTCAAAATATATATTCCGCAATTCTCCAATAAATTTGGGATCTGAAACCATCCTTTCCCAAAAAACAGGCACTTGAAAACCATCTCTGGGACATATTTCATTGAATTTATATGCCCATAAATCATATCTACTTCCTTGACAATAATCGGCATTACCATAAGAAATGTCATAATCCCAAGGAGGGCTGGCAGTTAACTTTCCGCCTTTGGAGTCTTTATCTTTCGTGAAATATGAACTTATTCTGTAACCATCAATATTACGAGACACTTCGTTGATAATAAACATTTTAGCAAACGAACTCAAATCCACATATTGAGCATATCCGTTCAACTCATCCTTATAATCTTTCCCATAAATTGCATCTTCAAATTTTCGGATATAGGCTCTTATATAATTTCGCTGGGCATCATTTATGGTCTTTGGCAGATGATAATAGTACTGATTAGCAAAACCGTTGGCATTCGTGTAGTTTGATCTAAAAGTTCCGTAGTTTGTACCCGTGCTTTTGTCTATTTTTACAATGTAACCACCAGTCAATTCGTCTCCGGCAATATCTTCGGGTTTTAATGTAGCTATATTCACACGGTTTTTGTCCACTTTTATTTTCTCCATCAAAACATATACTCCCTGATAAAGATTATCTATTACCACCTCCACATACTTGGTCCGACTGGCATTCATTCCCATTTGGCGAGCCAAACTCATACTTAAAACGTTGTGCATCAGACTTTTCTCATTGTAAGATGCATATAGTATCCAATCGGCATCTTCTGGTAATCCGCATAATGCCAAAGGATTATTTTCTCCTTTTTCAGTTCTTAATTCTATCCCCAAGCCTTTTTTAGGAAACATTTGGGAGCTGGAGCCACGATATTCTATACCGACAAAACTATTGTAGTGAAACTGCGTATCTGTTAGTTGGTTTTCTTTCCCTTCACCATTATAAATCACCTTCAACTCAGCCAATATCTTAGGTTCGTCTTTGATGGTTTGACCTTTTGTGTTAATTACAAAAATAGGTAACTTACTTCTACTAAGTTGAGCATGAGCTAACTGAAAAAAGAATATGAAAAAAATCAATAATTTCGAAATTCTCATTTGCTCTCTCTTCTTTTTTTATATTGTTTAGCAAAAATAAACAGGACTATTCCAAAGGCTATTACGCCCCCAAAGAGTTTCAGGAAATCCAAGAAATCTCTAACCACTGCCAGCAAAACAATGGCCACCAAAAACAAAGTTGGTAATTCGTTCAGCAACCTGTAGTTAAACGAGCCAGCTCTGTCTTCTCCTTTTTCTTGCTTGATAATTATGGTTTTGCAGTAAAAATGATAAATAACCAACAATACCAATAAAACCAATTTGATTTTGATCCAAGTTTGATCCAAAATAGCCGGGTTGGTTGCCAACATAAGTAATCCAAACAACCAAGTAATGACCATTGCAGGCGTGGAAATAATCTTATAGACTCTCCACTGCATCAGCGTAAATTGTGCCCTCCAATCAGCTTGTAATTCTTTAGGTTTCTGCTCAACTTCGGCATGATAAACGAACATCCTGACCAAGTAAAACAAACCAGCAAACCATGTAACGAAACCAATAATATGAAACGCCTTAAAGAAGGAATAATAATTCAGCATAGATTCTATTCAAAATTCAAAAATAATAACAAAATGTCAACGTTTTTTAAAATGTCTGGTATAATATCATTTGGACTAATTTTTGCACTTTATCTGTATTTACTAATCTCAAAATGGCCCATAAAAGTTTTATAATACTCCTTTTTATTTCCGTCAGTGTTTTTGCTCAAGATAAAAAAACACTCATGCTATTTGAGAAAGGCAAGAAGGATTTCATGGAGAGAAAGTATGATTCGGCACTGGAAAATTTTGAAAAATATCTGGAAAAAGATTCGAGTAAGACAGAGGCTTATTTCCGAATTGCTCAAATTCATGAATCATTTCGAAATCAGAAAAAGGCAACCGCATTTTACCTTAAAGTGATTGAGAAAGATACTGCAGGGGTTGGATTTGTACAAGCCTACACCTATTTGGGCTCGAGGGCTTTAGAGAATCATCGATTTGAGGATGCAAAAAAATACTTGACCGTATCTCTCAACAACACCAACAAAAACTCCATAATTTATCAGCAGATACAGAAACAAATAAAGACCGCAGAATTTGGGATTCAAGCGATAGCCAAACCTTTGAACATCAAGCCCGAGCCACTGATAGATGTATTGAACTTCAAAAACAAACAGTACTTTCCAGTGCTCACTGCCGACAACAGCACCATAATTTTTACAGCCCGGAACGACTTAGAAGACGAAAATATCTATATTTCTGAAAGCAAAAATAATGTCTGGGGCAAACCTACGAGTATTTCAAAGGAAATAAATACACCATACAATGAAGGTACTTGCAGTATTTCGGCGGATGGCAAAATCATGGTGTTTACTTCCTGCGAAGGTAGAGATTCTTTTGGCAGCTGTGACTTGTTCATTACAAAAAAAGAGGGCGAAAATTGGTCAATTCCAAAAAACTTGGGACCCAACATCAACTCCAACTTTTGGGACTCTCAGCCGAGTTTGTCATCAGACGGCTCAAAACTATTTTTCTCCTCTGAAAGACCACTTGGACAAGGCAAAAAAGACATTTGGATGAGTGAGCTGGACGAAAAAGGAAACTGGAAAAAGGCCGTGAATTTGGGCAAAAATATCAATACGAGTTATGATGAAGTCTCGCCCTTTATACATGCCAACGGCTATTCATTGTTTTTCTCTTCAAACGGAAAAGAAGGAATGGGAAAGTTTGACATCTATTTGACAAGCATTAAAAGGGGATTCGGCGGCGAAGTGCTCAATATGGGCTATCCTATAAATACAGGTGATGACGAGCTTTCTCTTTTCATTTCAGCTGATGGTAAAAAAGCATTTTATTCGGTAGATAAAAACGAAAAAGTGTCTCTTTATCAGTTTTCTATACCCGCTGAATTATCAGATAAAATTGATAGAACCCATTATCTAAAGGGTTTTGTTTTAGACCAAAAAACCAATAAACCTCTTTATACAACCATAGAATTGGTAGACATCAAAACAGGAGAAAAAATATCTAAATTCCTATCTGACCCCATCACAGGTGACTATATGGCCATTTTGCCAGGTGATGGTGAATATGTTTTGTATGTAGAAACGCCGAACTATTTTTTCAAAAGCCTCAAGTTTGACTTTACAAGAGACGATGAAGGCAAAAGATTAGATATTCTGTTGACTAAAATAGAAAAAGAGACCAAGGAAGTTTTAGAAAATATATTCTTCGACAGTGGCTCGGCGGTATTGCGAAAAGAATCAGACATAGAACTTAAGAAACTCAAAGAATTACTTCAGAAAAATGCCTCGCTAAAAGTAGAAATATCAGGACATACCGATGACATCGGAAACGATGCTACAAACAAAGAACTTTCGAAAAAAAGAGCGATGGCTGTCGTAGAATTCCTAAAAACAGAAGGTATTGTGGCCGATAGAATTGTCCCGATTGGCTATGGTGAGACGCAACCTAAAGTCAAAAATGACTCAGAGGCGAATCGCCAGTTGAATAGGAGGATTGAGATAAAGTTTTTGTAGGCTGCTAATAGTCAAAAAATCCCGTACTAATTGAAGACTATGTGACATTTATCATGGAAATAAGACTCCAATTCTCGAACTTTGCAGCTCCAAAATGCATTATTAAATAAAGATTATAATTGATGACACAAGAAAAAGTTCAGGTTTTAATATTAGGTTCGGGCCCGGCAGGTTATACAGCGGCCATTTATGCAGGAAGAGCGGGTTTGAAACCAGTTATGTACCAAGGCATGCAGCCAGGCGGACAGTTAACTATCACCAACGACGTTGAAAATTTCCCAGGATATCCACAAGGCATAGAAGGTCCACAAATGATGGAAGATTTGAGGATTCAGGCAGAAAGATTTGGCCTAGATAACCGATACGGTATGGCTACAAGTGTAGATTTTTCAATGCCATTGGCTCATAAAGTAATAATAGACGAAAGCATAGAAATAACAGCAGAAACTGTAATCATAGCCACAGGTGCATCAGCAAAATGGTTAGGTTTAGAGTCTGAGCAAAGACTTAACGGCATGGGTGTATCGGCTTGTGCGGTGTGTGACGGCTTCTTTTACAGAGGAAAAGACGTGGCCATTGTAGGTGCCGGAGATACTGCCTGCGAGGAAGCACATTACCTATCAAAACTTTGCAAAAAAGTAACAATGTTAGTCCGCAGAGACGAATTCAGAGCCTCGCAAATCATGCAAACGCGAGTAAAAAACACACCAAACATAGAAATTCTGTTCAATACCGACACTGAAGAAGTATTAGGAACGAATGGCGTTACAGGTGTAAGAGTAAAAAATAACAAAACTGGGGAAACCAGCGAAATAGCGGTGGATGGATTCTTCGTGGCTATTGGTCACCAACCCAACACTGGAATTTTCAAAGATTTCTTGCAACTAGATGAGGCAGGATACATTATAGTGGAGAAAGGCTCAACCAAAACCAATATCGAGGGTGTTTTTGCTTGTGGCGACGCTCAAGATAAGATCTATCGCCAGGCTGTTACGGCAGCCGGAACTGGCTGTATGGCGGCTTTGGATGCAGAAAGATATTTGGGAGAACACGAATAAGAAAAACTTTAGCAGAACATTGGAAAGCCTTCATTTAACTATGGAGGCTTTTTCTATTTTTACAGTTTTAGTTATAAAATCTGTTTGTCCATTCTTATTGGATGCCTTGAGGTTTATGGGATATTCGCCACTTGTTTTGAAAACCTGAGTAGCCTTTTTTCCAATTAGCTTTTTACCCAAAATCTCCCATTCTAAATCAAATCTCTCCTCCACAATTGCCTCAAATTCTACTTTAAATGGTGCTTTTAGGCTAAGAATTTTAAAAGTAAAAGCAACAAAAGGTGGAAAGCCATTATCCCCTCTAAATTGCACCAAATTTAGGCTATCTTTCATCAAGACCAACATTTCACCATTTTCTTTTTGGGCAATTGCTTGCAAGGAATCTTCTTTTTTGAATAGCACAAAAGGCTCTATATCAATCACTTCTTGGTTATTATTCAATGAAGCCACCTCAATTTCACCAACTTTCGAAAGGCTAAATTGCTTGCCTTGATAATACTTGGGCATACCAACATTGGTAGAATCCTTTTTACACAGAAAAACATTTTTAATTGGAAAAGACGACTCCAAACTAAAATCGTCCATTTCCGCTTTCTGTGAATTCAGCATTTTGACTCTTTTAACTACAGCTTTGTCTTCCCCGAAGTAGAAGTAAAAATAGCCATTGCTTTCAAACTCTGGATCGGCGGTAATATCAACAGCGTTTTTAAGTGAGTCAAACAAACCCAAGGAGATAAGTTCCTTCGAGAGCGTGATATAGTTAAACAATTCTCCTTTTTCTGTTAGAATCAGGCAATATATCGGTGAAAAATACTCTAGAACGATACCTTGATGAAAGTCCTTCGCAATATTTAAAATCCTGAATTCAGAGGTTTCGGGCAAAACATTCTGTTCAATTTTAGACTCATTTTTTAAAGAAACAACCGACTTCACACCGCCAATCAAAGATTTTAAAAAGTCCTGATTTTGAAGACTTTGCATATCTATTTTCAAAGAAGTATAAAACACTTTGTTGGCAAATTCTGAGACTCCAATCCAAGAAATAGCTTTGCCCTCTAAACTCATTAGAACAGGCTTTAGATATTTCGGCACAATTGGATGAATAACCTCTACTGAGGGCATTTTCCACAATGGCGAAAGACCTATATCTCCCAAATCCTGTACCGGAATGAGGTCCAATTCCTTCCGTTCCGGTATTTTATTTTCAACTTTACCAAAAATCTGCTCAAACCAAATCCTTTTGGAATTGCTTCCCTGTATGTCAAAGGAACCAATAACCCCTCCCCCATTTTTGAAAAAAGACACCAAAATTGAATTCTCCTTTACAGAAAGTTTGGTTTCATCAAAATCTAGAAAAAAAACAGCACCATACTTATTTAAGTTTTCGAGACCATTAACTTCTACTAAGTTGACATTAAATGCTTTAGACTTTTCAATCAATAGTTTCTTCGCATCCTCATTCCCTGTTTTATTGGAAAACAAGCAAACGTTTTTTTGTCCAAAAACAAAATTCGACAGTGAAAATAAAACTATGATAAATCGTAAAACCATCCGTACTCCTTTAAATATAACCAAAAATATATTCTAACTTTTCCTCCTTACTTAAACTATCAGGAATCCAATTTATTTTAAATCCTTTGCTTTCCATGCTTCTAAAAAAAGTCATCTGGCGTTTGGCAAAACGATGAATTTCAGTCTCCAATTTTGAAAACATTTGCTCAAAAGTCATTTCTTTTTTCAGAAAATAACTAATGTATTTATATTCTAAACCATAATACTCCAATACTTCAGCACTTACACCAGCATCCAACAAATTTTGAACCTCGGCAAGCATTCCTTGTTTTTCGAATCTAACTTTAAGTCTTTTGGAGATTCGCTCTCGTCTTATTTCCAAAACTGGATTTAAGCCAAAAATCTTATATTCTATTTTTGTGAATTCTGTTTTAGAAAATTCAGGATTTTTCAATAAAAAATCATTTATTTCAATGTGTCTAATCAGCCTTTTTCTACTAGAAAAATTATAATCTATTAAAAAAATAGAGAAGTTATCAAAAATATGCTCATTACTAAGGCTTTCCAATTCTGACCTTAAAATTTGATTAACTGGCACTTGCATCTTCCAAAAGTCGGAAATAACTGCCTGAATGTAAAGCCCAGTGCCTCCGCAAAGTATCGGAAGGGCATTTCTCGATTTTATTTGTTCAAAAACCTCCATGAAATCATTTTGAAATCTGGCCACATTGTATTTTTCGCCTGCTTCGCAAATATCAATCAAATGGTAAGGAATTGTGGCATCATCCTTTGTGTATTCTGATAAATCTTTACCTGTGCCGACATCCATATTTTTATAAACCTGCCTACTGTCTGCACTGATTATTTCCCCATTCAGTTTGTAGGCAAGATTTACTGCCAATTCCGTTTTTCCCGAGGCTGTTGGTCCCAGAATGACTATTAATTCAGTTTTTTGCTCGCTAAAATTCACTTAAAATGTATTTATAACTTCCAGAGTTTACCACCTCAGCATTCGCTTTGTCTTTTAGCTTTACACGGTTCAGGTTTTCGTCTAAACCAAAATACAATGGAGAGGTTTTTTCAACCAAATCAAAGCCTAATTTAGAGAAATTTTCGCCATCGGACCAATCTGCATCTATGTAAGTCATGATATTTCCCGGAGTTTTTTCTTTTATAAAATACCTTATCATTTTTGAAAATCCACCAACAACATTATAGCCGTTTAGGTTAGCAAACCTTATGAGCTCAAAAGACTGTACAATTTCGTCCCCCAGGTAATATTTTTTGGCCCCAGAAAAGGTCATAACCGCCAATAACAATTCTTCAGATTCTGGAGTAAAAGTCCCTTGCAAAAGCCTGTAATAGGTTTTTGGTAAATACAAACCGTATTTGAGCTTTGCCCCAATAGACTGCTGTAAATGATTCTGGTTCAAAAAATCCTCAGCAACGTGCCGATTAATTCTGCGGACCTTACAAACTCTGGCAGGAAGTTTTTGGTTTAATCCCAAAACAGAACTCAATCTGGAAATGACTATTTCGGGATGTTTAAGCCATTGGTCTTTCCATAAATTGATTGGCTTTTCAGTAGATCTAAAATCCTCTGGAATGGTTTCGAAGTACTTCACCTCAACTTTTCCGATCCGAAAAAAGGAAGAATCTAGCAATTTAAATTCAATTTTGTTTCGATTAAGAAACCCTGAAAAATACGAAACAAAATCTTCTCTTACCATTCTCTACGCTTAAACTCCATTACAATTTTTCATAAAAATATAATTTAATTTTCAGTTTTGTCGTTATGAAGTTTAATATTGGCAGCAAAATTGATTTTATAAACTATTGAGAGAAAATTTTACGAATCGGAATCACTAAAATCATAAACTCAGAATGAAATCATTCTTTTCAATTGTCATTATTATTCTTGCATCTTTGGGCCTATCCTCGGCCCAATCGAAACAATATCTCAAGGAGGAAGCAGACGACTACTTCAAGGTTGGCCGGTATTGGGATGCCTTCTTTTTGTACAGAGACTTGGCAAAAGTACCTGAATTTCAGGGAGATTTGAGCATTGAAAACCAGATAAAAAATAGTTCGAGAGCGATGTATCTTTGGAAAAAAACCGAGGATTACCGAGCTTTTAGAAAGTATGAAATGGCCAAGCAACATTTAAGTGATTTGTTGGTCATCAATCCTTATGATCCCAACAAAAACCTACTGCCACGTCTGACACTCGAGCAAGCCACTGAAATGCAAAGGCTGGCGATGTCGCAACGAAATCCACAAGCTATTGCCGATATTTTAACTAAGGCTGTAAAACTCTATAATTTGGCTTTGGACGAAGGTTTAAAAGATGAAATGGTGTTCTCATTAATTAAGCAATGTGAGAATGTTTTAGAGAAAAACAAATACTCAAACATCAAACAACCCACCACTTACGGCATAAATTTCGAAAAAGAAAAAGAAGCCGAACGAACCCGGACGGTAGAAATTATAAAGAACTTGTGATTTTTTTAAAAATAGCTTTAAAAACTTAAGGTTTGGCCGAATATGAGCAGCACAAAATACATATTAAATATCACCTCGCCATGTAGTGAAAAATGGTCGGAAATGAATCAAATGGACGGGGGTAAGTATTGTTTAAATTGCTCAAAAAAAGTTATTGATTTTACCAATTTAACGGATAAGGAAATAGTTGAGCTTATTCTAAAAAGTGATTCCAAAATTTGCGGGCATTTAAAGAAAAATCAAACCGGTAGGGCTTTACAGATTCAAAGTAAATCATCCTGGGTAGGTAAATTTATAAATCTAATAACTGGCTTAACTATCTTTTCAACTACTGATAACGTTTACGCAAAAAAAGAAAAGTTTGAACAAATTCAAACTGTTGCAGCAGTAAAGGAAGATAAGACCAACATTACCGCATCTATTACTGAAAAGGACAGTTCTATTCTAAGTCTTAAAGGAAAAGTAATTGATGGAATGGATAAAAGCCCACTGCAGGGTGCTGTTATAAAATTGAATAATATAAAATTTGAAACCCTATCAGACCTAAATGGACTTTTCGAATTTCAAATTCCCGATTTTCAAATTAAAGAAAAAATTGTTCTGGAAGTTTTTTACGTTGGTTTCGATGTCATCACAATCACTATTCCAAAAGCAGATTTTCATTTAGCAAAAAACCTAATTTTAGAGCTGACGCCTTCACTTTCTGGAGAAATAATAGTATCTAAAAGCAAATGGTGGAAAAGAAAGGCTAAAAACTGTAACCCCTAAAGTATTTATTCTGGAAAAATCCATGAATTCTTTAAAATAAGTTTAACAACCCAGTAACTTTTCTAAATAATGAAAATCAATCCCAAATCTTGATTTTAAAGCTCTTACTTCTTTGAGTTTTTCAGTTTTCTTTTTTTCGTCCAATCCTTTAAAAACAGCCGAAATCATCAGATTTTTAGGAGTATGTTCTGAATTAATAAATTCAAAAACTTTGGTTTGGTAACCATAAGCCTCTAAAATCAAAGCTCTTATGAGATCGGTCAAACTTTCTGAAAGTCGCTCTTCCAATATTCCGAATTTCGTAAGGAGCTTTAATTCATCGAGTGGATTTATTTGCTTTCTTATCTGCTTATGACAGCACGGAGCCACCATTATTATCTTGGCGTTGGCCTTTATTCCTTTAAAAATGGCCTCGTCTGTGGCGGTATCACAAGCATGCAGGGCTATCAAAACATTATTTCCATTTGTTTCGGAGTTTTCTATGGTTCCTTGAACAAAACTTAGACCTTCAAAATCAGCCTGTTGAGCAAGATTGTTACATAAATCCACCATATCTTGGCGGTACTCAATGCCTTTCACAGAAGCTTTTTTACCCAAAATTCGCGTTAAGTAATCATACATCGCGAAAGTCAAGTAACCTTTTCCAGACCCCATATCTATTACCGAAAAGTCATCTTTTAGGTCTGAGGAAGCTATGCTTTGAGAAAAAAACTCAAGATATTTATTAATCTGAACGAACTTGTCTTGCTTGTCGGTCTTCAATTTTCCCTCATTCGAAAAAACTCCGAGAAGTCTTAAAAATGGAGCATCTTCAACAATTCTGTTCTTGATTTTGTTGTGGGTTTCCGCAATAGGCCTTTCGGCTTCCAGTTCCTTTTTAACCAACTTGGACTTCCCCTTTTTATCAAAAATCAGATGATAGGAGGCGTTTTTTAAAAACAAGTCGGCTTGTAAAAACTGATTACCCATTAATTTAATAATCATCTCTTTAGCTTCAGGAAACTCGAAATTTTTCGTTACATCTTTTGTTGGATACCTGAAAACAAAAGACAATTTCCTCTCATTTTTAGAAACAAAAGGCTTTATATAAATAGCTTTAATTTCACTATCAACGATATTTTCAGAAATTATTTTATTTTTAAAACTTATTGTTATTTTTGAAATTATATTATTTTCAAAACTTTCTGAAAATACAGATAAAAATTGAATTAAATTCTTTTCCAATGGAGAATGCTTTATTTTATGCAAAAATACGGGAAATATGCAGGTTAAAAAAGGTAGATGGTCTCTTTGATAAATCAAAAAAGACAGAAACGGTCAGGCTGAGCTCGTCGAAGCTACACTCCGATTTGACATACATCACGTCCCTTCGACAAGCTCAGGGAGACAGATGATGCCAAAAAGAGTAATTCTTAGCCCTATTCAACATAAAAATTCCTATCGGCCTTCAAGGCTTTACCTTTGAGTTTTTTCCAATCGGTGGTAGGGTAGACAAATTGTTCCATTCCATCAACTGAAACCTTTATGGGCATATCAAAACCTGAAACAACATTCTCCCATCGGTAGGAAATCATTCCTTTTGAAGATTTTTGAGCCAATTTAGGCACTTTTGTATTTCTGAGATATTGGTCGAAAACTTTGGAGAAATTTATTCCGGATTTGGAAGAAATATAATTCTCTATTTGCTCAGTTGTGACGGTCTGATGGTAAAAATCTTTATTTAATCCTCTTAAAATCTGTCTAAATTTCTCGTCGTCATTGATCACCTGTCGAATGGTGTGTAGCATATTACCGCCCTTATAATACATATCGCCCGAGCCACGCTGATTCACGTTGTACTTCCCAATAATAGGGCTATCGTTTGTGATATTTGCCCTTGTTCCTATCACATAGTCTTGTCCAGCAGATTTGCCATAATGGTACTCGGTAAAAAGAGTCTCAGAATAATTGGTAAAACTCTCATGAATCCACATGTCGGCAATGTCTTTGTAAGTGATATTGTTCGCAAACCACTCATGACCACTTTCATGAATGATAATAAAATCCCACTTACTTCCCCAACCGGTACCAGACAAATCTCTGCCTAGATACCCATTTTTATATTTATTTCCATAAGTTATACTGCTTTGGTGTTCCATCCCCAAGTATGGAACCTCCACCAGTTTGTAACCATCCTCGTAAAATGGATAAGGTCCAAACCAATGTTCGAAGGCCTGTAGCATTCTTGTGGCGTCTTTAAATTGTACTTTGGCTTTCTCTAAATTATAAGGCAACACATAATAATCGCATGTCAAATCTCCCTTTTCTCCTTTGTAGGTTTCTCCAAAATGTACATAGTTCCCGATATTGAGGTTTACACCATAGTTATTGATTGGATTTTTGACTTCCCAAGTAGAGGTTCTATTCCCTTTACTGTCAATACACATTTTGGTAAGTCTGCCATTAGAAATATCTGACAAACTATCAGGAACGGTTACAGTCATTCTTAAACTATCTGGCTCATCGTACATGTGGTCTTTGCATGGCCAAAAAACACTAGCACCCAAACCCTGGCAAGAGGTGGCCACAAAATCTTTCCCATCGTCGTCCTTAGCCCATGAAAAACCACCATCCCAAGGTGCACGTTTGGCTATAAGTGGTTTCCCTTCAAATGAAATACTCAGTGAATTCCGATCTCCAACTTTCTGTTTATCAGCAAGTTTTATAAAATAAGCATTCTCACCTCTTTTTGTAAATGTCAGCTTTTGTCCGTTTTGCTCGATATAGGTTATCTTCATCGGAAACTGCAAATCAATCTGCATGCTCTGATTTTCGCTGAGAACTTGGTAGGAAATAGAATTTAAACCTTTTATGAATTTCTTCTTGGGGTCTACATCAAAAACCAAATCGTAATGTTTGAGATCCCACCAAACACGCTCTGGGGTTATACTTCCTCTTAGTGAATCCTCAAAAGTAAGACCTTTCTGTGCAAAACCCTGAAATCCAACAAACAACAAAACTAACAAATACTTTTTCGACATAAATCTGTTTTTAAAATCCAATGCTTTTGATAAAAATAGATAAAAAACATGGAAATGCTACCGCAAGTATTACCAATTTTTCTTTTTGTGACCCAAAGTGGCATAATACCATAAAAACAGGTATAGTGGCACCAGTAACCAATAACCCAGTTGGGTGCTGTACAAATCCGACAATTTACCATAAAGCAACGGCAATAATGCTCCTCCAGCAATCATCATAATAAGCAATGCCGAGCCTAATTTGGTGTATTTACCCAAGCCATCCAGAGCCAGGGGCCATATTGCCGGCCACATAATAGCATTGGCTAGTCCAAGAAGAGCAATACAAAATACAGATGTAAAACCACCTGTGAATAAGGCAATTGCGGTAATTATTAAACCAAAAATTGAAGAATATTTTAACCAATTTTGCTGTGAAACATATTTCGGTATCAAAAATATACCAGCCACGTAACCGAGCATCATAAACCAGAGTGTATAAGTGCCGAAGTCCTTGGCCTCGGATTCAGGGAAGCCCAAGGAAATACCATAAGAAATAATAGTATCGCCTGAAATAACCTCTAAACCCACATAGGCAAACAAAGCCAGCAGTCCCAAGACCAAATTTGGAAACGCAAAAATGCTTGATTTGCTAGAGGCTCCTTCACTCACACCTTCTTGCTCCTCAGAGACTTCGGGAAGACCTTTTGAAAATAAAATCACCACTGCCAATACCACCAAAACCCCTGTAAGAATCATATAAGGCAATACCACTTTGTCTAGCTGTTCGGCTGTAGAAACAGCACTGGCCGCCACCGAACTCCCTGCCAATAGCAAACCTCCGAATACTTTCTGACTAATGATACCAGCAGTTTTGTTGGCAATTCCCATCAAACTGATTCGCTGAGCCGCACTTTCACGAGGTCCCAAAATAGTCAGATAAGGATTTGAGGCTGTTTGTAGCAAAGTCAAACCTATACCAATAGTAAATAAACCACCTAAAAACAGTGGGTAAGATTCCATTTTAGCAGCTGGAACAAACAATATGGTGCCAATGGCCATAATGAAAAGACCAAGCGACATGCCTTTCTTGAAACCCACGATTTTCAAAACCGAGGAAGATGGAATGGCCATCACGGTGTAACTGATAAAGAAAGCGAATGTCACCAGATATGAGCTCGAATTATCAAGTCCAAACGCGTTTTTGAAAAAAGCGATGAGTGTACCGTTTACCCACGTCACAAATCCAAAAACAAAAAACAGTAGCCCGATAATAATCAATGGCCCGATATAAGACTTATTCTCTTTCATTTAATTAGGGTTTTTAAAATTTTTTAAAAATAGTCACAAAAATCGAAAAACAAAAAATAGAGGAAATAAAACATTCAAGTGATTGTTAGAACAAACTATTGAAACAAAAAAAACTGCAACCTCTGAGAGGCTGCAGTTTCAATATTAAGTTGATATAAAGACTTTATTAAGCCTTAAAAAGTCTGAACTCAAGAGCAACTCTGGTGAGATCTTCTTCTGCATTTATAGCCATACCATGTATCAGGTGCGACGAAAAGAACAAAACCTCACCGTCTTTAACTTCGGCTCTCTCCAAGTCATGACTTCCACCCCATTCTTTTATCATTCTTACTCTATAAGTATTACCTTCTACTACGCCACCGTCATAAGTACGGACAATTTCGGCCTCACTCAATTGGTGACTACCAGGCACCATCGGTAATGAAGAATTCTCTGTAACTCCGGCTATCGGAATCCAAAGGTTTACAAATGGCGGTATGTAATCGTTTTTATCAACTTCTTCATAAATATCTTTGTGTGGGGGATTGTAATCGTTTGATTTTGGACGATTTATCCGCACTATGATATGTAGCTTTTCCTTTAATTTAGGGTCCATGTCTGTCAAAGAAAAACCGAGAAGTTTCTCAAACTTAGGAATCATCTCTTCTATCGGGAAATTAAAATCCGCCGAAAATAAATCACGCGTACGAGAAACTACCTTATAATGATCTTGATTTTCGCTAACAAAATGATGGTATTTTTCTAAGGTAAATCCCTCTGTATCCAACCCCAACTCTTCAGTTATTATTTTTTTTACACTGGCAGTTAATCCAGTTTTCAAATATGCAAACTCTTCATTTGAAAGAAATCGTTCAGAGGTATAACCTTTTTTGTACCAAGGTTGGTTATAAACAATATCGGTATCGGCATTTGATAATACAATGTCTTTTCCAGTTCTAAATTCAGGACAACCATCAATAGAGACAGCATAAGTCTTACCATTGATTGCAAAATCTGTAGTGGGCATGAAATTTCGTTTTTTTGCAAAAATAAAAATAAAAAATTATTTAAATTTATGATGAATGTCTTAAAATTACTTTTTCTTAGAATTTTTGAAATTTAATATCCCTCCGCATCCATGAGTATAAAGATTTTTATCAGGTTAATTCTTATCCTTCTATTTACTGGAAAAGTATATGGTCAAACCTATGATATTTGCGTTTATGGAGCCACTTCGGCTGGAGTTATGGCGGCATACACTGCCAAAATACAAGGAAAATCTGTCATACTTCTTGAGCCAAGTACACATATTGGTGGACTTACCACGGGAGGCTTGGGCCAAACCGACATTGGCAACAAGTATGCTATAACTGGCTTATCAAGAGATTTTTACAGAAAGATAGGTCAGCACTATGGCAAATTTGAGCAATGGACTTTCGAACCAAAAGTGGCCTCAAAAATTTTTAATGATTATTTGAAAAAAGCCAATATGGAGGTGAAGACTCAAATGGAATTGATAAGTGTCTTCAAAAACCTTAACTCAATAACAGCCATTGAGTTGAAGAATCCAAAAGGGCAATTGACAAAAATAAGGGCAAAATATTTCATAGACTGCACTTATGAGGGCGATTTGATGGCAAAAGCGGGTGTTTCATACACCGTAGGGAGAGAAGATAATCGAAAATACGGCGAAACCTGGAATGGCGTGCAAATGCTTGACAAACATCAGTTTCCTGATGGCATTGACCCTTTCAAAATAGCAGGTGATTCAACAAGTGGACTTTTATGGGGAATAAGTCAAGGAAAATTAGCACCAAAAGGCAGTGGCGATGAAAAAGTACAGGCCTACAACTTTAGAATGTGCTTGACAGATAGCATGCCAAACATGATACCCATTACTGCACCTGAAGATTATTACCCGAGCAGATATGAATTATTGTTGCGGTACATTGAAAAAAAACAACCTTATGAACTCAACTGGGCATTGATGCACCTACAACCCATGCCTAACCGCAAGCTGGATATCAATAATTCTGGACCTTTTTCTTCAAATTTAATTGGAGGTAATTATGATTACCCGAATTCGAATTATGCCCAAAGAAAAGCTATCCAAAAAGCCCATGAGAACCACATAAGAGGATTTTTCTACTTTCTTGGAAACGACCCAAGAGTGCCAGAACATTTGAGAAACGAAATGAAAAAATGGGGGTATCCGAAGGATGAATTTATAAATAACGGACACTTTTCGCCACAAATGTATGTGCGTGAAGCCAGAAGAATGATTAGCGATGTAATTATGACCGAAAAGCACTGTGTGGGAGAAGAAACTGTTAGCGACGGAATAGGCATGGCGGCTTACACCATGGATTCACACAATACTCAACGAATTATAGTAAAAGATGCAGATGGAAAATACCAGGTAAAAAACGAAGGTGATGTGCAGATGGGATTAGGCGGACTTGACCCCTACCCTATTTCTTACAAAGCCATAATTCCCCAAAAAACAGAGTGTAACAATCTACTGGTACCAGTTTGTTTGTCAGCATCACATATTGCTTTTGGCTCTATTCGTATGGAGCCCGTGTTTATGGTACTGGCACAATCAGCAGCTATGGCCGCAGTATTGGCGGTAGAATCGAAAAAGAACCTTCATGAAATAGACATACCGAAACTACAAAATCTCTTAAAAAGCAATCCATTGGCAGACGGCTCAAGGCGAGAAATATTGATAGACAATAGCTTTGTAAATCAGTTTTCGGCAATCGGCGACCACGAAGTTATCAAGAAACAATATGGTAGGTATGGGAAAGACTTTGTAAAAATGGGATCAAAAAGTGAGGCCATTTTTTCTACCAAAATCGACCAAGGTGGCAATTACGTGCTCCAGCTCTATTTCCCGAAAAGAGAAAATAGCTCAGAAAAATTAAAAATCTTGGTGAAATATGGTGAAAAAATGATAGAGAAAGTGATTAAAGTTGATTCAGAGGCAAACGACTGGTATGAATTCGGAAATATCAACTTTTTGAAAAATCAAGATGTAAAAGTGACCATCAGCAGTTTATCAGGCAAGGAATTTATAGCTGATGCAATACTTTTTGTACCTTTGCGGTAAATAATTTTTAAACTAATAAAAATATTTTAACGTTTTCAATAAAACCAAAACAATCAACAATGAGTAGTAAATTTTTAATCCCAATAATTGGAATCGGGTTATTTTCATTGAACTGTACAGGCATGCCAAAATCGGAGCCTGAACTGGAGGTATCTACGGATAGCACCATTGCCCCTGTAGAAACTAGGGAACCAAACTCACCCAAAAACAAGCCCGCTTTTGTAGGGCAAACACGTGTAAATGGCGTAAAAACAGCCACTAAGTTTACCACCAAAGTTTTAACAGAAAATCTTAGCTCGCCATGGGGACTCACCTCTTTACCCGACGGCAGACTTTTGATTACTGAGAAATCGGGCAATTTCAGAATAGCCAAAACTTCTGGCGAATTGAGTGACAAAATCACTGGACTTCCAGCTGTAGATAGCGATGGTCAAGGAGGTTTGCTTGGTGTAACCTTAGATCCTGATTTCGAGAAAAATAGAATGGTATATTGGGTATTCTCGGAGCCAGTAAGTGGTGGAAATCATACCTCAGTAGCGAAAGGAAGGCTAAGCAACGATGAAAAGAAAATAGAAAACGCAACAGTAATCTACAGAGCTACCCCAGCACACAGAGGCAATCTGCACTATGGTGGTAGAATATTGTTTGACAAGAATGGATATCTTTTTGTCAGTACAGGAGAGCGATCTGACCGCAGTACGCGTCCTCAAGCCCAACAATTGAACTCTAGTTTGGGTAAAATAATTAAAATTACTACCGACGGGAAACCAGCACCTGGCAACGCATTAGCAAGTGTTGCAGGTGCAAGACCTGAATTATATTCTTATGGACATAGAAATGTCCAAGGCCTGACCATCAATCCTGTGGATGGAGAACTTTGGTCGAATGAGTTTGGACCAAGAGGCGGCGACGAAATAAATCATGTCGTGCCTGGTAAAAACTACGGTTGGCCAACCATTACTTACGGTATAGAATATGCTGGAGGTAAAGTGGGTGACGGTATTCAACAAAAAGAAGGTCTGGAACAACCAGTTTATTATTGGGATCCGTCGGTTTCACCTTCGGGCATGACGTTTTATACTGGCAACCAAATCCCTGAATGGCAAAACAACCTTTTTGTAGGGTGTTTGAGCGGAATGCATATCAACAGATTAGTGATCAAAAACAACAAAGTAGTAGGAGAAGAAAGACTTTTGACTGAAGAATATCAGCGTTTCAGAGATGTACATCAGGGAAAAGATGGTGCTTTGTATGCTGTAACTGACCAAGGAAGATTATATAGAATCGGGAAGTAACCAAATATTTTACAATAAAAAAGCCACTGATTTAAGTTTCAGTGGCTTTTTTGCTTATTAATACTTACAGATCAAGCCAATTTAGCGGTCAAAGTAATTTCAGTTTTGAATAATCTCGATATTGGACATTTCTCTTTTGCAGCAGCGGCAATGGTTTGAAACTGCTCATCACTGATATTTGGAATGGTGGCGGTAAGGTCTAAGTTAATGCTCACAATACTTCCGTCTTCAAAATTAACCTTTGCCTCTGTATCGATATTGTCAGCCGTAAATCCAGCCTCATTCAACAAAAAGCTGAATTGCATAGTAAAACAACCTGCGTGTGCTGCACCAATTAGTTCCTCTGGATTTGTGCCTACTCCATCGGCAAATCTGGTCTTGAAAGAATATTGAGTTTGGTTTAAAACTGTACTTTGTGTAGAAACAGTACCTGTTCCTTCCATTCCTGTCCCTTTCCAATTTGCTGAAGCTCTTCTTGTAAATTTCATTTTCTTTATTGTTTAATTATGCTACAAATGTCAAGTATAAAAACGACTTAAATTTTAACCTAGGTTAAAATCGTCTATTTATCCAACAATCTTTTTCGGATTCTACTCAGAGAAGGTCCTTGAATACCTAAATAAGAAGATATATGATACAGTGGAATATCGTTGATGAGGTTGGGGTGTTGTTTCACAAAATTTAAATATCGCATTTCGGCTGACTGAAAAAGTAAACTTTCTGTTCTGTCAAAAGCAATGTTGGAAGCTTGCTCGGCCAAAATTCTACCGAAATGCTCCCATGCATGCGAGGTTTTATACAAATGAATAAGGTCGTCATAGTGGATAAAAACTACCTTAGCATCGGTCATGGCCTCAGTGTGATAATGGCAAGGCACTTGATTGATAAAACTGGCAAAAGACACCACCAACTGATTGGCCGAGTAAAAGAAGATATTTTTCTCTTCGCCGTTCTTTTCTTCAATGTGATAAGTTCTAAAAACACCAGCCTCCACAAAACCCAGAAATTTACAAACCTGACGAACAGAATTATATGCCTCGCCTTTTTTGTAATATTTCGTCTGCCATAAACCTTCAGAAATAGAGAAATCTTCAAGTGTCATGCTCGAGAAACTCATAAGGGACTTTTGAAGGAAGGATGTGTCGTCTTTTACCATACAAATAAATTGAATGTCCGAATTTACAAATTATATGACTCAAGCGTTATCTTTTTTCCATGATTCCTTTTTTCCATTGAAAAGCTTACTCCGATGATATAAATACTGCTCATACTAAGACATTTATTTCAGCGTAAAAGGTTCACCATCTAAAATCTTGCTAAAAAATTAACTAAAATCCATTAATCTACGTATATTAACTATCTTTAAATCAAAGCTATATGAAAACTATAATTTTACTTTTGGTATTAACATTATATATTAAATTCCCATCTATTTCCCAACCTAACCTCCAGCTGAGCCTTTTTGCAAAAAACTTTGGTGGAGTTCTGTCCATTAAGCACGCAGGCGATCAACGACTTTTTGTGGTTGAACAAGCTGGTATAATAAAAATACTCAACAAAAATGGCACAGTAAACGCCACACCTTTCTTGAACATATCTACCCAAGTAAGAAACAGTGGAGAACAGGGCTTGCTGGGATTGGCATTTCATCCTAATTATAAACAGAATGGCTACTTTTTTGTAAATTATATCAACCAGAGTCAAAACACAGTGGTTGCTCGATATCAAATATCAGCAACGGACAGTTCTTTGGCCAATCCGCTATCGGAAGTTGTCCTTTTTACCATTACGCAGCCTTTCTCTAATCACAACGGTGGCGACCTCCACTTTGGTCCAGATGGGTATCTTTATATCAGTTCGGGCGATGGTGGCAGTGGGGGAGATCCACAAAATAACTCGCAAAACTTAACAAATCTTTTGGGCAAAATCTTGAGGATAGATGTCAATAGTACTAGTGGGGGGCTCAACTATGCCATTCCGTCTGGTAATCCGTTTGCTGATGGACCTGGGGGAAATGCAGATGAAATCTGGTCCTACGGTCTTCGAAATCCGTGGAGATTTAGTTTCGACAAACTCACTGGTGACATATGGATAGGCGATGTAGGCCAAAATGCCTATGAGGAAATTGACTTTGAACCTGCAAACCAAACTGGAGGTATAAATTATGGTTGGCGATGCTATGAAGGTACCCACGCCTACAATACCACCAACTGCAATAACTCCTACACTCCACCTGTCTTCGAATACGCCCATGATCAAGGTTGCTCCATAACGGGCGGTTATGTTTACAGAGGTGCCAATTATAATGAATTAGTGGGTCGATATCTTTACGTAGACTTCTGCACTGGCAAATTATGGACACTAAAAAAGGTAGGTTCCAATTGGGTGAATGAGCTTGTTTTTCAAAACTCCTCCAGAAACTTTACGACTTTTGGGGAAGACTTGACTGGGGAATTATATATCGGTACAATCAACGGTGAAATTTACAAGATTTGCGAAACGTCATGGGCTTCGAGCTATCCCAATTTGAGTCTCAATGATAATCCGATACTTTCAAATACCTACCAGGCTGGTCAAATGTTGGGTTCATCAGGTGTAGTTCCCACCAATTCTCAAGTAAAGTTCTACGCATTTGGCTCCATAAACCTATCACCGGGCTTTCGAGCTGAAAATGGCTCTGTATTTTTGGCAAATGTGAGTGGGTGTATTCATTGATAAAAAACTTTTGATTTTGGTGCAAAGAATTTTCAAGCTAAGCTCTATTTATGCTTGAACTTTTTAAAACTTATATGATACGCCCAAACTAATCCAATACTGCAAATTGGTTTCATTAAACTGCATAGGAACGTCCTTGTTAATGAAGATAATGTCGTCTCGCGTTGCAAAAGTGCCATACATCCAGTTGACTCCAAGGTCGACTTTCATTAACCATTTGTCGGTGACGAAATAATCTAAATTGACTCCTCCATTAAAACCCACCTTAATAGGAGACCATCTAAATTCACCGTTAGTTAGCTCATATTCTTGCTTTGTATAACCTCTAAAGTCCCTATAGGTAGAAAACAAATCTAGCTTTGCATTCTTAGCATAAAATGCCAAAGAGGGCCCAACATAAAACGAAGGAATGAGCTTTTGAAATTCTTGACTTTTGAACTTGTAATGCAGTTTATTGCTAATGAAAACGTTGGTATATGATATCGCTTTAAAAAACATGGTATCCAAAGCATCAATAGACTTTTCACCATTGAAGATATACAATTGACTGGGCCTCATGTTCTTACTATTGATTCTTTGAGAAAAAATCTCAGCAGAATAAGTAAACTTACCAAAACTAGCTGGCTGAAATTGAAAATAAGGTGTAACTGTAGTGTTTTCGGGTAAGCTTACCTTCCATTCTAGGCTTTCATAATTGGCCTTTGTATTTAATAGTTTTAACCCAAAACCAATCACTGGCTTACTCTCATCAAATGTCCTTTTTTTGTTTTGAACAACAGGATTGCCACCCATTCTTTCGTTTAGTTCCTTGAATGTATTCAAAATTACGCCATGCGTAAACCTATAGCTCGATAAACTATTGGCAATTTCGGGACAATCACATGATATTTTTGCTAGTTCTGTAATATACTGTTTGAAGTATTTCTCAGGTATTTTAGACAATTTACCCTCATAAAAAGAATAGTAATTGATATAATCGAAACTCTGAAATAGCGAAACTTTCCCAGCAACAAGTTCCTCAAAATAACCAAGTTTGCCTTCCAAATCTAAAACCCTATAAGTTCTATTCTCGATCACAAACTTTTCTACTTTCGTGAGATCGAGAACTCCCTTACCACTTTCTAAAACTGTAAAATTGTCTTTGAACTCCAATTTTGTGTTTCTAAAAGAATTGTTCTTTTGATAAACTGTAGCGGTTCTAAAAATCCCTTTCTGTCCGAAAACATTTAAAAAAGGGGTATTTAATATTAAAAAAACTGTCAGACCTAAAAGCTGTTTCTTCATTACTATTATTTATTTGGTATGGTTCGCTGTAGTTACCTCAAAAAAAAAAAAAAATTTCCGCTCAAATCTGAACGTAAAACAAAATCATATCCAGAGGCGTCATTTTAGACTTTTGAGAATAAATCCCCTACCCTTAAACTCCCTCAAAAGATATTCCAAAAGCTTTTAAATTGAAATTTTTCGTGTGAAAAATAACCAAAATTCAATAAAATCTTTTTCCCACAGAGGAATCAATTATTAACCTTAGACAAATGGGCAATTCATCGAACAAAACCATCGATACGTCAAAAAAATCTTCGATAATTGATATATTTCTGTAATTTGCGACAAAAATATAATATATCTTAACCAGGGTTAATCATTAATTATCTATCATGAGAAACAGTTTTTTATCTAAGATTTTGATAGCCATCTTGTTGCTATCTGCGAGTTCGAGTCTATTTGCACAAAAAAAATGGGGTGGCATGACCCTATACACGGTCAGAAATGAAATGGGCAAAGATGCCAAAGCCACTCTGAAAGCAGTGGCTGATTTGGGTTACAAATACATAGAGGCGGTTGACTATAAAGATGGTAAATTCTACAACATGACTCCAGCTGAATTTAAGACTTATACCAAAAGTTTGGGCTTAAAACCTATCAGTATTCACATGGGAGCCATGACTACCAGTAATGCCGACAAACTCATAGACGACGTAAAAGCTGCTGGTTTTAAATACTTTGTGGCACCTGTACCACCAATGGGCATGTTTAAGTTTGACCCAAAAACGCGTTCACTTTCTATGACTGAGGATGTAGAAAGACTTACTTCGGTATTAGACACTATCTCAAGAAAAGCCCACGCTGCGGGATTGAAATTTCTTTACCACAACCACGCTTTTGAGTTTGAGAAAAACAGCAAAGGAATTGTACCGATAGACTACATGTTAGAAAAACTTGACCCGAAATACGTGAACTTCCAAATGGATTTGTATTGGGTAACCAAAGCCGGTGTTGACCCAGTTTCATATTTTCAAAAATATCCAGGTCGTTTCAAGATTTGGCACGTGAAAGACATGGATGACCAAGGGCGTTTCGCACCGGTTGGCAAGGGCAAAATAGATTTTGGACGTATCTTGAAAAACGCAAAACTATCAGGTATGAAATACTATATAGTGGAGCAAGACCAAGTGTTCGACGGAATGGACCCGATGGAGGCCATTAGACTGAGCAAAGAAGGATTGATAAAATTTGGGTTTAACTGATCTGAACCAAATTCTATAAAAAATGCAGTGTTTTCACAGAGAACACTGCATTTTTGTTTAAGAAACAACCGAACCCTGGTACGCCGCTCAATTTCCAGCAAAAGGAGTACCGAAAATACCAACAGCCAACTCCGCCCAAACCAAAAATAAAGTCGCGAGAATTCCCAAAATCACAAATAACCGGACATTCCATTTCTTAACTTTACGGATAGCCAGCTCCACCAAAAGCCCCGTACCGAACAACAAAACAGCCGCAATTGCAAAATCACTTGCGGTCCAATGGACCTCCGAAGTAAACTGCATAGCCACCAACGGTACACACAATAAGGCTGAGGCAATAGCCAGAATAATGATTAAGCTCTGATTTTTTACTAACATAGTTTTTAAATTTAGATTAAATTAAAAAGTACTTTGAATTACAAAGTAAAATAATTCCTTTTGATGTTGCAAGAAAATAGAAAGGAATTTTAGAAGTCTTTCAAACATTAATGCGACAAAAACTTTAAAATCCTGTTCATGAAAATAATGTAAAAAAAAAAGCAAAATCAAGTCCTAAAGAATTTATTATGTGACAATTACCGTTTTTAACCGCAAATAATAACTTTAGCTTATGCCTTAAAATAAATCCAATGATAAATACAAATTTCACCTCGAAAGACTATCCTTACGGTATTTTCATGATGGCAGTTTTCGCATTTGTTTGTATCGCCCTCGCGGCAGCAGTTTTGATTTTTGTGTTTGAGGAAAGAAAAAAGATTAGTGATTTGGAGCTAAAACCCTTATTTATTATTCCTTCGACCAAATTTCTAGAAACTTTTAAGAACTTATAGTTTATACGTTTTGTGTATTTATTAGCCACTTAATTGAAACAATTGGCAAAATTTACTTGAAATGATTTCATTCCAAAAGAGAAATGGCTTAACTAATTTCCTCATTTGCCATTTTAGATTATAAAATATCTACAATTTTATCTAATTTTATATCTACACTTTGTTTCAACAATACTAACTAACATTTGAAAAAAGCATTTGTATTTATTTACTTTCTTTTGATTGTATTGGATTTCGTGTTTAATTCACTTCAATTGAAATGGTATTTTCTCATTACCAAAAACGCAATTCCCTTATTTTTGATATTTTCATTTGCTAATTCCAAAAATTACTCACTTAACAAAAACGATTTTCTTTTAATCGCTGCACTTATACTTTTGTCAATCGGCCTTAATTTCAGTTACTTTTTTCATACCGAAGCTATTTATTTGCCAGTAATAACTATCATTTATTTTTTTGAAATTCAAATACACCTCTATTTGATACTAAAAAAACTCAAAAGGATCGAAACGAAAAGGACAAAAGTATTTACTAAAACCTTCTTGATTTTCTCCTTGGGACTATTCTTTATCATTGTATTTTTCCCATTCTTTTCCTTCAATTTACAAATACTCTTTTTTATTCGAGTTTTTCAATATGCCTATTTTATCTCGCTGGTCTTTGGCAACAAAAAAATAAACCCCCAAATTTCTTTGAGCCTCTGGTTCATAATCCTTTCCAACGTTGCATTATTGGCTGATTTAGTGATATTCAAATACGATTTTGAATACATAATTATTATGCTCTTCTTTTACTCATCCAAATTCTTTTTTGTAAATGGATATTTGAATTTCAATAAGCCGTTGCGATTAAATGGAGGTGAAATTTCTTCTATTAAAATCTAAAGTTCTATAGAGCTAGAGTGAGATTCTTGAAAAAAGTCAATGTAAATAAAAAAAAATGATGCCTTTTGGCTTCAATCATTGTGTGAAAATATATTCCAAATGAATAAAAAAATGAAATTTAAATTCACAGTATTTGCCATATTATTGCTTAATTTTAGTTTCGATCAAAAAACAAAGGAGGTTTTTAATAAAAAACCAATGAAATATATGATGTACTCCAATCTGACAAACAGAAAAGGCATGGATATTATAAAAAATATGGTTATTGCAATAGATTAATAACCGAAGGTTTTTTCAAAAACAATGTTAAAGATAGCATTTGGGTTTTCTATAATGCGGAGTCAGAAATAATTCAAAAATATGATTACCGAATAAAATGATGTTGTGTATTACAAATTAGAAGATTGGGAGAAAAAAAGAAAAGTATAAAAGTATATCTGTTAGATTCAATTACTGAAAATATTACATTTACTTTGGACAGAGCTCCATTATACTTGGGCGGATTGTCAACACTTTTCTATCGTTTAGGGACCACCATAAATTACCCCTCTGAAGCCCAAAGAGCGGATAAATAGGGAATTTCAGAAATAAGTTTAGAAATAGATAAATCAGGTAATACAAGCAATTACAAATATGTAAAAAGTATAGGTTATGGAATGGATGAAGCAGCCATGAGGGTTTTGAAAGAAATTTCGTCCACAAACTGGATTCCAGCGGTATATCAAGGCAAAAAGTTAAAAGTTGAATATCATTTCCCTGTTGTGTTCAAACTTGACTAAAAAACACAAACGACTTCAAAATCCAACGCTCGCAAAAGATCAAATCTTAAAAACAGTTTTAGAAATGATTTCATCCCGATAAATATTAGGACACAAAAATAGAGTTTTAACTTTTAATTTTGTGTCATTATGAGTAAGCATCGTCAAAGCTGGAGTCAGCAACAGAAATTACAGATAATTTCCTTTTACAAAGAAAAAGGTATTGGAGCAGCGTCTGCTGAATTTGGAGTATCCTCTACAACTATTTACAACTGGGAAAAGATTTTAGATCAGACAGGAGAGTCAGGTTTAGAATCAATTAAGAAGTCAGACAAGGATTTAGCAATCAAGCGATTAGAGCGTGAGATTCGAGAGCTTCGCAATATAGTTGCCGACAATGCTTTGGAGCTGAGAATAAAAGATGAGCTTTTAAAAAAAAGTCAATTGAAAAAGAGTTAAAAATGGAAGTCGCTATTGAATTTATTAGCCAGGGATTTCCAATTAGAAACGTCTTGAGCCATTGTGGATTATCGAAGAGTTCATTTTATTATAAACCCTCAGATGGCAAAGCTGGAAGAAAACCTTATGCGACTATATATGATTCTAAAGGTAGAGAAGTGACAGAATCAGCAATTGTTGGACGTATTAAGTTATTGTTCGCCAAGCCTTTTGTTGACTATGGAGCTTATAAAACGTTTCGTCATTTAGTGGACAAAGAAAAATATAGAATAAGCAAACACTATGTTTATAAATTAATGAAAATCAACAATTTACTTAGAGGAAGCAATCCGATTTCGAGTAAAAAATCAAATCGAAACCGAGTAAAAGATTTGATTCCCAAAGTGGAGACAGAGTTTAGTTTTTTTGAATTTGACATTAAATATGTCTGGGTAAGTGGCCAACGTAAAAGTATGCAAGTATTAACGATCTTAGATATATTCAGTAGATTTAATATTGGCCATTACATGGCTTACAATATAAAAAAAGAAGATGTAATAAAGCTATTTGAAAAGGTCATTGCTGAGTTTGGATTGCCTAAAAATTTTATAGTAAGAAACGATAACGGTAGTCAATTTATAGCAAGTGTGGTGCAAGATTTTCTAAAAAACAATGGCATTACACAGGAATTTACAAAACCAGGTACACCGCAACAAAATGCTCATATTGAATCTTATCATTCAATTATGGAAAGAACTGTCTGTCAGAGGTTTGAGTTTGAAAATATAAAAATAGCAAAAAGAACAATAGACGAATTCAGAGAATT
>NZ_RJUF01000003.1 GCF_024343775.1 Lacihabitans soyangensis
TTTATTTGAACTTTATCCCCTTCCAAGCTTCTCCGTTTATACTTCCTCGCCGTTTGGGAGTGCAAAGGTAAGACACTATTTCCCCCTTTTCCAAATATTATTTTATTATTCTTTTTAACCATTTCTCCTAATTCACTGCTTTTCAAAGACTTTTGACTTCTACCTCATAGAAAGTTCTTGCTTTTGTTATATTTGTTTGGCGTTTCGTTATATGTGCTTTTTTTGCCGCAATCTCCCCTTTTCTGGATTGAATGTGTTTTCTTGGGCATTTTCTGCCGTTTTTCGTTTTGACTATTTTAGATCGGTTATTGAAATATTTATATGTTTAGCGTTTTGTTTTTTTTAAAATGGTTGTTCTGCTCACCTGCGGTGGGTGAATTGTCGTACTAACCACCCCGGCCTGCGGCCGACCCTCCTTAAAAAGGAGGGTAAAGTTAGGACTGGCTTTGCCTGCGGCTGGTCTGGTTTGTTTGACGGTTAGTGGTTCGACTATCGCTCACCAACCATGAGCTCTTTGTAACCTGGCCGCTAGGCTGGGCACAAAAACGGGAGCATAATCAAGAATGGTAATGCGAAGATTACGAGCGTAGATCTGCCCGACCCAGTGCCCACCCCTATCGCTTGTTCTTGCTCTATTGTTTTTGGGGCGGAGGGGTACTCCCTTAGAATATAAGACGAAATAAGCGGCATGACTCTACAAAACTTGCTTTAGTAGGTGTGGCCTTTCTTTTTCTATTTTGAGAATGAGTTCGCCGAAAAGGGTATTGGCCCAAGCGAACCACTTTCTGGTAAACTTTGAGGCATCGTCTTTATCGAAGGATTCATGCATGAAGCCTGTATTGGCATGGGTGTTTTTTAGAAACTTTAATTGCTGTAGTATTTCGGCGTCAGACTGTGAAGTCATGGCTCGCATGATAAGGCTCATTGGCCAAATCTGGTTGACGAGCGTGTGCGGGCTTCCGATACCTTCGGCTACTTTTCCTTTAAAATAGTATGGGTTTTTGGAAGATAATACAAATCTTCTTGTGTTGATATATAAAGGATCCGTAGCTTTGAGAACGCCTAGGTAAGGTAAACCGAGAAGATTGGGAACGTTGGCGTCGTCTTGAAATAAGGCATTGCCAAACCCGTCAACCTCCATGGCATAAATAGAACCAAACTCGGGATGCTTTACGATTGCAAATTGTTGGATGGCTTTTTGCACTTGTTTGGCAAGCGTAGTACATTTTTGGGAAAAGCTAATGTCTTTATATATTTCTATGGCTATTTCTGCCAATTGCTCTAAGCTTTTTACGGCAAAAAGATTGGATGGAACAAGAAATGGATACTGGGTGGCATCGTCAGAAGGTCTGAAAGTACTGTGAATCATGCCGTTTGGCTTGGTATGATTGCCGTAACCATTTCCTGGAACAGTGTCGGTTGACCATGAAGTAGTACGGCCGAAACGATATGGGCCTTTAGAGGTTAACCGTTGCTGTTCAATAAAAGTGTCCACAATTAACTTAGCAGACTTCAACCATTGATCATTGAATTGTTCTTTTCGACCAATTTTTTTCCAAAAATTATAGGATAATCTTACATGATAACACAACGAGTCTATTTCCCATTTACGTTCATGAAGTTCGGGCTTCATGTCGGTATGATCTGAGTACCATTCGCTTTTTTCCGGCTTTTCGTTAAAAGCGTTGGCATACGGATCAATGATGATGCAAGCTGCCTGACGATTTATAACACCAAGAATTAAGTCTTGTAGGGGTTTGGAATCTTTCGAAATTTCAAGATATGGCCAAACTTGTGCTGTACTGTCACGCAGCCACATGGCGTGTATATCACCTGTAATAACGAAAGTATCAAAAACTCCGTCTTTTTGAGAATGAAAAACAGTGGTATCTAAGGTATTTGGAAAACAGTTCTCAAAAAGCCAAGCAATTTCCTTGTCTGCACATTTTGCTTTGATTCTTTCTATCGTTTTTTCTACCAAACCATCGCTAAATTTTCTTTGAGCTTTATTAACTCTTACTGTAGGAAAATCTTGATTTTTAGAAAATGCCAAAGATGGAGATAAAAGAAAGGCCGATGAGGCTATGGTAAATTGACGACGAGAAATTTTAGAATCAGACATAATGAGAAAATCAATTTTATGAGATACCAGTAAAGAACAGACTTAAATTTATATTTCTCCATTCAGAAATAATGGTAAAAATACAGGTCTGGTTGAATTTCTCCTAAAGAAACGAACTCAGAGTTTGAGGAAAGATAGGGATTTCTGTAAATACGATGGGTTGGTGCTACTAGAAACTTCAAGACTGAGCGATTTTGGAAAATTGCTCTACTTTAGATACTCAGAATTTCACAGGCTCTACGTGATGCATCTTGTTCGGCTTTCTTTTTGTTCCAGCCGCTTCCCGAACTAATCACTTGAGAGTCTACCAAAACTTGAGCTATGAATTCTTTGCTGTGGTTTTTTCCTTTTTCCTCTACTATCAAAAACTCAACTTTGCGGCCGTCTGCCTGAGCCCAACTTAGTATTGTAGATTTATAGTTGGTATTGTTTGATATGACTTCGTCAAGGTCAAAATGATTTGAAAGAAGTTTGGAAATAATGAATTTTTTGGTGAAAGCAAAGCCTTTGTCTAAATAGATGGCTCCGATAAGTGCTTCCATGGCATCACCAAACATAGAAGTTCGATGAAAATTACGTTGCCCGTCGAATTCTATGAGTTTGTCTAAACCTATGCGTCTTGCCAAAACATTTAGAGATTCGCGGTTCACTATTCTAGAACGTATCTCGGTAAGGAAACCTTCGTCTTTGAATGGATACTTTTTAAATAAAAATTCGGCAACAACCATACCCAGAACAGAGTCCCCCAAAAACTCCAACCTTTCGTTAGATTCCTTAAAACTGTTAAATCCGTTGTGTTTCGAAGCCGAAGTATGTCTAAAAGCCAGTTGGTAAAGAAGCTTATTTTTGGGACTCGCACCAATAATTTGCTCAATTGATTTTATGAACTCCTTCTGCTTTGGGTCTTTGTTTAAAAAACCTAGGATTGATTTTCCGAATTCCATTAGAAATGTTTTGACATAGTGGCTGAGAATTGACTAAATTTTTCGGAAAATAAGTGTCGCGTTGTGTCCACCAAATCCGAAACAGTTACTCAAAACCACGTTAAGTTTTTTAGCTTTAGCAACATTTGGAGTTAGGTCTATTCTTGGGTCTATAACTTCGTCTATGTTGTCCAAATTGATGGTTGGAGGAACCATTTGGTGTTCTAGAGCCAAAATTCCTGCTACCGACTCAACTGCTCCCGCACCACCCAAAAGGTGACCTGTCATTGATTTGGTAGAGCTGATAGAAACTTTATAAGCGTGATCTCCGAACAATTGCTCTATGGCTTTGATCTCTTGCGGATCTCCTAGCGGTGTAGATGTACCGTGGGTATTTATATAGTCAACCTCCTCTGGGGCTATTTGTGCATCCTCAAGTGCATCTTTCATTGAGAGATACGCTCCATAACCTTCAGGATGAGGTGCCGTGATGTGATAAGCATCTGAAGAAAAACCTCCGCCAATAAGCTCACAATAGATTTTTGCTCCACGGGCTTTGGCATGTTCATATTCTTCTAAGACAATTGCTCCACCACCTTCGCCTAATACAAAACCGTCTCTGTCTCTGTCGTAAGGTCGAGAGGCCGTTTTAGGGTCGTCGTTTCTTTCGGAAAGAGCTTTCAAGGCATTGAATCCACCGACACCGGCCTGAGCAACAGTTGCCTCAGAACCACCTGAAATACAAGCTACTATACGACCCAATCTTATGTAATTAAAGGCATCAATGATGGCGTTATTAGCCGAAGAACAAGCCGAAACAGTTACGTAGTTTGGCCCTCTAAATCCATGCTTTATGGAAATTTGACCAGAAACGCTGTCAGCTATCATTTTTGGAATAAAGAAAGGGTTAAACCTCGGGGTGCCGTTTCCTTGAGCGAAACCAATCATTTCGTCTTCAAAGGTTTTGAGACCTCCTATACCCGAACCCCAAATTACACCTACTTTCTCCTTGTTGATGTTTTCGTCAGAAAGGCCAGAATCGGCAATGGCTTGATCGGCAATTACAACACCGAATTGTGTGAATAAGTCCATTTTGCGAGCGTCTTGTCTTGGAATAAAGTCTGTTACTTCGAAGTTTTTCACTTCGCAGGCAAACCTAGTTTTGAAATTTGTGGCATCGAAACGTGTTATAAAATCACAACCACTTACGCCGTTAGAAAGGCCATTCCAAAATTCTTCGACGGTGTTACCGATAGGAGTAAGTGCTCCGAGTCCAGTAACGACAACTCTTTTTAATGTCATATTATTTGAAAATTAAAAGTTCAATACCCTATTGACAATGCAAATTAACATTTATCAATTGAATATTGAACTTAATTGAATGAGAAAATAATTATTTAGAGTTTTCTTCTAAATAAGTTATTGCCTGACCTACAGTTTGAATATTTTCTGCTTGGTCATCAGGAATAGAAACATTAAATTCCTTCTCAAATTCCATTATTAACTCAACTGTGTCAAGCGAATCCGCTCCCAAGTCGTTTGTAAATGAGGCCTCAGCAGTAACTTCTGTCTCGTCAACGCCAAGCTTCTCAACAATAATTTTCTTTACTTTAGATGCTATATCAGACATTTTAAAAATGTATTTTGGTGAAAAACACTGCAAAGAAATAGATTTTATATGAAACCAACAAAACGAATCTATCTTTTTTTGAATGAAAGATAGTTCGGATATTTACATAAAATTTTAAAACAAAATCAATAATGACGCTCAAACTCAACAAAATAGCCAAATACGAAAGCAATAATTTCTTCCTGTTAGCGGGTCCGTGTGCAATTGAAGACCGTGATTTGGCCTTGAGAATAGCCGAGAAGATAACAAGCATTTGTAGCAAACTGGAGATACCCTATGTTTTCAAAGGAAGCTACAGAAAAGCCAACAGAACCAAAGCCGATAGTTTCACTGGAATTGGTGACGAAAAAGCCTTAAAAATATTAGAAGAGGTCAGCAAAACTTTTGGAATTCCAACCGTAACAGACATACACGAAACCAAAGAAGCAGAGCTTGCCGCGGCCTATGTGGATGTTCTACAAATACCCGCGTTTTTATGTCGTCAAACAGAGCTTTTGGAAGCCGCCGCAAAAACAGGTAAAGCTGTAAACATCAAAAAAGGGCAGTTTCTTTCAGGTGCTTCGATGGGATTTGCGATAGAAAAAATAAAATCTGTCAATCCAGAGGTGCAAGGCATGTTGACCGATAGGGGTAATAGTTTTGGTTATTCTGATTTGGTGGTAGATTACAGAAACTTGGTAGACATGAAAGAGTTTGGAGCCCCAATAGTAATGGATTGCACACATTCTCTTCAAAAGCCAAATCAGAGCTCAGGAGTGACGGGCGGAAACCCAAAAATGATCAGCACGATAGCCAAGGCGGCCATAGCGGTGGGTGCCGATGGGCTTTTTATAGAAACACATCCTGACCCAGCAAATGCGAAATCTGACGGAGCCAATATGTTGCATTTAGATAATTTAGAGCAGCTTTTGGTGGACTTGGTAAGGATAAGAGAGGCTATTAGCTAATGTGATAGTTTTCGAAAGTGAAAATTGGTATTTATTTGATTTTTCAATCTTATTTGTCGACCATTTGATTTGCTGATTTGTAAAAAATACCTAAATTACATCATGAAAGAAGAGCTTTATCTTGGAAAAAAAGTATTGGAATTGAACCTTCATGAGCAACGTTTTAGAAAAATGATGCAACTCATGCGGGTAAATAAAATGCTAGAAAAAGCAGAAAAAATACATAAACCAATGCCTGAGGAATCCTAAACTTGAAACTATTCAATACCTAATTTTAAACTTAAACTAAAAACTAAATAATGAAAAAAACTATACTCTTAGCAGTATTTGCCTCCGTTTCGGCTTTTGCCCAAAAAACCTACATCCAATGTGGAAACCTAATAGACACCAGAAACCAAAAAGTGTTGAAAGATATGACCATAGTGGTAGAAGGAAACAAAATCACTGAGGTGAAAAATGGTTTACACAAAGGTGAAAAGACTGATAATGTAATAGATCTGAGTAAGAAGTTTGTAATGCCTGGTCTAATAGATATGCATGTGCATATTGAAAGTCAAACAGCTAAAGATCAGTTTCAGAAAAGAATTCAGTACAGCGAGGCCGATATAGCTTTTGAATCACAAAAATATGCCAATGTAACTTTGATGGCTGGTTTCACTACTGTGAGAGATCTTGGCGGTAGTAATGTGAATATTTCACTCAGAAATGCCATAAATAGGGGTTCTGTAGTGGGTCCGAGGATTTTTACTTCGGGCAAAACAATAGCCACAACTGGCGGACACGGAGATCCAAGCAATGGAATTGGCACTAAACTCTCTTTACAAGAGGAGGCATCTAATGGTGTGGTTAACTCGGCCGAAGAAGCCCGTAAAGCGGTTCGTCAAAGATATCAAGATGGTGCCGATTGGATAAAAATAACTGCAACTGGAGGTGTTTTAAGTATTGCCAAAAACGGCAAAGGCCCACAGTTTCAGGATGATGAACTAAATGGATTAATAGCTACTGCAAAAGATTATGGATTCGGAGTTGCTGCTCACGCTCACGGAGCTGAGGGAATGAAGCGTGCATTGCGTGCAGGCGTGACCACCATAGAACACGGTTCTTTTCTTGACGATGAATGTATAGCACTTTTCAAAGAGAAAGGTGCGTATTTGGTACCTACCATCATTGCTGGTAAAACAGCCTCAGATTCTGCAAAGATACCGGGCTACTACCATCCATTTGTAGTAAAAAAAGCCTTGGAAACGGGTGTTTTGATTCAAGATGCTTTTGCTAGGGCCTACAAAGCCGGTGTAAAAATATGCTTCGGAACTGACGCTGGAGTATTTCCACACGGATACAACGCCAAGGAATTTATGTATATGACCGAGGCAGGTATGCCTATTATGGAAGCTTTGAAAGCTGCTACCATTACCAATGCTTTTGTGCTAGGAATGGAAAACGAGCTTGGAGCCATAGAAGCTGGAAAATTGGCAGACATCGTAGCCATAGATGATGACCCCACAAAAGACGTTAAAGCTCTGATGAAAATGAGCTTTGTTATGAAAGATGGGAAGGTTTATAAAAAATGAAACTAGTTTGCTGTGATTTCGGCCAAAAGGCTAGTCGATACTTAAAATTCATAAAAAGTAATCTTCGGATTACTTTTTATGAATGCACAAAATTGTCATTCATTTCAATCGATTTAAAATTAGATTTCTGTTCTTCGCACAAGCCACAACGATAATCGCTCGGAAGATTCTCAAATGTAATCCCGGCAGGCACTCCAGCCAATTCATCGCCATACCGAGAATCATAAATGGAGAGGCAACTATTGCACTGAAATATCTTTATTTTTTTGACTTTTTGAGGTTCTGAAACTTTCATTTGATCACCCAGCACCTTTATAGAATTTTCTGACAATTGCTTATTATAAAGCAAGACTGATCTCCGTAATTGTTCTGATAAATTCATCTTTTGAATTCCCTTGGCTAGATACACTTTCGTTCTGCCATTTGGGTCAAAATCTTCGGTGTAAGAAATGTCATAAACATTAAAGAACGGAATGACATTGAACAATTTGGTACGTCGCCTTTGAACCATAATGGAAGCGAAGACTTCTGTTTTTGGGACTGTTTTGATACCAAAACAAATCCCAAAAGTACGAATATCTTGCCTGTTGAATGATTCCACCAATTCGTTTTTTAGTTTCAGAGCTTCCTCAGAATCGTCCTCTACCTGCCAATTGAGTTCGTTGGCCGCGTGCCTTACATTGATATTGTGCTTGGCCAATATAGAACTCCAAAATTTCCTATCCGCCTCCTCTATGCCTTTAATAATGAGCGATTTCCATGGCGTAAAGCAAATTTCGCCGAGTTTGGTAAAAAGGCACAAATCGCACATTTCTAATAGAAAAGAAACCGAGAAAAGTTCGTTTCTGCGATAAATTCCGAGCCAAGTCTTTTTGCCATAGCGGTTGAAGCCTTCATAATAAGGTAAGGTGAATTTTGGGAGTTTTAATTCCTCCTCCTTTGCTATGGAAATGATTTTAGGGATGTTTTCAAAAACATCTTTCGCTTCGTTTTCTGGAAATTGCTCCAAGGCTTCTTCAATACTTTTTGAAACTTTAGCTATTTCGTTTGAAAAAATGAGTTTGTCATAAGCATTTACGTGGTTGGTTTTTGGTTTTCTTAAAAATAGGTACCAGAAATTGGGCGTACTAGACGAAACAAAATTGAGATGTCCCGAAAAAAATGGAGTGAAACTCTGGGCGTTGTCTGAAATATTAATTTTCAGTTTAGAATCATAATCGAAAGTATCAAATATGTCTTTATATATACCTTCAGTTATCCAGTTGCCTTTTTGAAAAACATCTTCGGCAACATAAGAACTCACCAAATTTGGCATTTCATTGGAATCAACCTGAAATTTAATATTCAAATCTGCCAAACTCTTTTCGAATTTTCGAGCAAAAGGATGAGCGATATGAAGGATAAGCTGTTGACGCAAACTTAGTCTAACTTCCTTTACATGAGCACCTTGTGCTGCCACAAGTATTTGCTTTAGTTCACCCGGTGATACTACACCACCTTTGAAGTTTATTCTAATTTTATAAAAATCATTCATTTTAAAAGCGTAAGTAATTTATCACAATAGTCAATACACCATTATAGCTTCTTTAGAAAAACTAAGAATCTATGGCACGAAAAGTTTCTAATACGCATTAACCCAAAGATATCGCCTCCTCAGCCAAACTTTTCTCAAGAATTCCTCTGACCTCTGGTCTACAAGAGCCACAGCCAGTGCCTGCTCCAGTTTCTTGGCAAAGGTTATCGAAAACCACACAACCGCCATTGATAGCTTTTTTGAGATTGCCCTCGCCAACATTGTTACACGAACAAACAAGCTTACCCAATACCGGCTCTGGTTTTTTACCTGACCGAAGTAATTGTAATCGTTTATCAGACAATTCGATGCCCTCAGCAATGAGATTTTTGAATTCCAAAAACTCTGATTTATCCCCTATCAAAATTGCCCCAACCAAGCGGTCGTTTTTGATCACGCATTTCTTGTAATAATGCTTGGCTTTATCAATGAAAACTACTTCTTCATAGCCTTCTCCTCCAATCGGAATTTCAATTTCTCCTAATGAACAAAGATCCAAGCCTGACATTTTAAGAAGATTCATAGATAAGCTTCCTTTATAATAACTAGCTAGGTCACCTGCTAAAAACTTTGCCACAATTTCTGCTTGTTGTTCTGCGGCAGCTGTAATTCCCCAGAGCTGATTGTTCCATTCTGCTATTTCGCCACAGGCAAAAATATTTTCGTCAGAAGTTTGAAGATATTCGTTCACTTTTACTCCCCTATTGCACTCTAAACCTGCTTCTTTGGCTAATTCTATCACTGGAGTGGTTCCGGCAGCTACTATCATGGCGTCACATGGTAATTTTCTTCCCGATTTCAGACGGATTCCCTCTATTTTCTCTGTTCCATAAAATTGCTCTACTTCGTCATTGAAGTAAACCTCTATGCCCCTTGCTACAATTTCTTCATGCAGAATGGCACTACCCAACAAGTCTAACTGTCTGTCCATCAGTCTACTTATACGTTGCACCACCGTTACGTTCACTCCGATTTCCCTTAAAGATGCGGCCATCTCTAATCCCAACAGACCACCTCCTACTACCACGGCATTACCACCTTTTTTGAGAAACGGAGCCAGATGATCAGCGTCTAAACGGCTACGCATATTGAAAATTCCCGGGATTTTAGGGAAATTTTTGGGCATAAATGCCTTGCTTCCCATACCTAAAAATAATTTGTCGTAGGAATGTTCTCTGCCTTTGGAGTCAGTAAGGATTTTATTTTTACGGTCGATGTGTTCTATGCCTATGCCCTTGTGAACCAAAATGTTATTTTCCTCGAACTGATCTTCACGGAGTTTTACGAGCTGGTCCCAAGCCTGGGTCCCGCTGATATAGTCTGGCAACATCACACGGTTATAAAATGGATAGATTTCTTTGCTAAATACCTCAATATCATCAGTTTGATTGTATTTTCGGTAAGCCGAAATAAAACCTAAACCGGCAGAACCCGCCCCAATAACTATTATTTTTTCCTTTGGCTTTTCATATTTTGAAATTTCTACCACAGCATATTTAAAGTCGGGCTCTTTTGAGCGAGGATCGACCAGAGAATTGGTGAGATTGTTTGCCCGTCCAAAGTTTTGGTTGAGTATTTTGCCCCAATGCATTGGCATAAAGCAGTTTCCCTTCTTTAGGTCGTTAGTTAAAATTACCTTTACTTTTGCTTCTCCTCTTGTGCCAGTAACCATCACAACCTGACCATCCGAAATACCTCTTTCTTTGGCATCAAGTGGATTCATTTCAACATACGGCTGGTTGATGTGCTGGTTGAGTTTGTTAACCTTTCCCGTTTTGGTCATGGTATGCCATTGGTCTCTAATTCTCCCAGTAATAAGAATTAATGGGAAGTCGCCCGAAATTTGCTCGGATTGGTTCTGAAACGGTACTGAATGAATGCGTGCTTTTTTAGAGGCCGTATAAAATGAATGGTCTGTAAACAACCTCTCCGTTCCGATGGAAGATTCGTCAGTACTCATTTTTTTTGTAAACGGCCATTGAACTGTTCCAAAATTTTGAAGTTTTTCGAAGTCTAATCCAGAAACATCGATGTTGGTGTTTTCTGTAGTTTTGATGTACTCCTTATAGATGTCTTCGGTTTTGTTGTAAGAAAATTTATCTCCCCAGCCCATTTTTTCAGTAAATCGACAGATAATTTCTGTATCGGGCAATGCATTTCCTGGGGCATCAACTACTTTATTTAGGTATGAAATGCGACGCTCTGCATTGGTCATTGTTCCGTCTTTTTCTGTCCAAGCAGCCGCAGGAAGCACAATATCGGCAAATTTTGTGGTGTCAGATTTACTGGAAACGTCTTGCACTACCACCAATTTTGCATTTTTCAATGCTCTTTCTATCATATTGGCATCTGGCATACTTACCAGTGGGTTGGTACAAACAATCCAAATCGCTTTCATTTTGCCATCTGCCAAAGCCTGAAACATTTCTGTAGCAGTGAGGCCGGGTTTTTCCGAAATGGCACCTCCACCCCAAAAAGCTTGCATTTCGTTGCGATGAACAGGATTGGCGTAGTCTCGGTGAGAAGCTAACATGTTGGCTAAACCACCTACTTCACGACCTCCCATGGCATTGGGCTGACCTGTTAATGAAAAAGGCCCATTGCCGGGCTTTCCAATTTTGCCTGTAATAAGCGAAAGGTTTATAAGCGAAAGATTTTTGTTTACGCCAATTACCGACTGATTTAGTCCCATTGTCCACATCGACAAAAAACCTTTAGATTGGCCAATCCACTTTGCTGCAGTTTTGATTTTTTGCAATTCTACACCGCAAATTTTGGCGTATTCTGAAACCGTCTTTTCAAAAACTTTTTCTTTGAAGGCCTCTATGCCTTCAGTGTGATTCTCAATAAACTCGGCATCAATTTTACCAGTTTCTATCAAAACTCGGGCAATGGCATAATTTAAAGCGACGTCTGTCCCTGGGTTTATGTCTAAATGTAAATCTCCCGAAGCTACTGTTTGAGTTTTTCGAGGATCCACGACGATGATCTTAACATGTGGATTGGCAACTTTATGTGCCTCCACTCTTCGCCAAATAATGGGGTGACACCAAGCTGGATTAGCCCCTTCTACCAAAATAACATCTGAAAGTTCAATATCATCATAACAAACAGGTACGGCGTCTTCTCCCAAGCTCAACTTATAACCAACAACCGCAGACGACATACACAAACGCGAGTTAGTATCAATATTATTTGCTCCGATGAATCCCTTCATCAACTTGTTCCAAAGATAGTACTCCTCCGTTAAACACTGTCCTGAAACATAAAAACCAACAGATTCAGGGCCGTATTTGGCTATAAAAGTTTTGAAAATCGCTGCTGTGCGATCCAAGGCGGCATCCCACGAAACTTGTTCAAGTGGCATGTTTCTGTTGAATCGCATCTGAGGGTATAACAACCTGTCTGATTTGTCCATGACGGTATAGTGCAAATTCATGCCCTTTGAACATAACATTCCACGATTCACGGGGTGGTCTTTATCACCTTCTACCAAAATCTGACCATTACTTTTCTCTTTTATTAGAATTCCGCAGCCAACTCCACAATAGCAACACGTTGATTTATAGCTCTTTTCATTCATAGCAAATACTAATTATACCGCCAATTCTCCCTCTACTTTTATTTTTTCTTGAGGAGCCCCATTGAATTGATTTTTTAGGTCAAATTTTGTAAAAGCAACTACAAGTCCAGCTACAATGGCTAGCAAACCAATGTACTGAAACGCCTCGCCATAAGTGATGTTTTCGGATTTAAATAAAAAACCCATGGCCATTCCACCGATGTTTCCACCAGCACCTACCACGCCAGCTACCAAGCCCACATTTTTAGAATTCAAAAATGGAGTGAGAGCATAGGTAGCTCCATTGGCCATTTTAAGAAATAAAGCAAAAAACAGCATGGAAATAATTGCAAAACCAATAGAACCTGAGTTAGCAAATAACACTAACCCAATGCCTTCAATTACTATAAATGCAGCTAGTAACCAACCTTTACCAGTTAGGCCCTTTTTTCGACCAACCTTATCGGCAAAAATGCCGCCCAATGCTCTTGCGAAAATGTTTAGAAAACCAAAAAGGCCTGCTATTAAACCTGCATTTTTTTGGTCTATCCCGAAGTTATCTACAAAATGAAGTGCCGCGACATTATCGAAGGTTATTTCCATACCGAAACAAATAGAGTAAGCAATAGTCAGGGCCCAAACCCTCCAATCGGTCAGGACTTCTTTGGTATTTGGTTTATCCTTTTTCTGTGCTACCCGCTTGATGTCCTCAAAATTGCCCTCAGGAGTATCCTTGGTGAATTTGTAATATAGAAATGCACTAATTAGTAATAAGGAACCAGGTAATATCATAGCTAATCTCCATGCTTGGCTATTTGTATAACCAGCAGCCACAATTGCTGCAAAAACCACTGGCATAAGCATATTGGTGATGCCACCTCCTAAGTTGCCCCATCCTCCAGCAACGGCATTCGCCGTGCCTTTAATATTGGGTGCAAACATTACAGAAGTATGATATTGGGTTACAACAAAAGAGGCACCTATAATACCTATGGCAAAACGAAAAAGTAAAAATGTTTGATAAGAATGAGACAGCCCTACAAGAAAAACTGGAACAGAACAAATCAGGAGCAATAATGTGTAGGTTTTGCGAGGACCCCAAGTATCACAAAGTCTACCGATGAGTAAACGGGCAATTATGGTTGCAGAAACCGCCGCTATCATGGTATTTCCGACCTGAGACTTAGAAAGACCTAGATCTTCACGGATAGTAGGCATCAATGGTGCCAGACCAAACCAGCCAAAAAAACACATAAAAAAAGTAAGCCAAGTGACATGGAATGTTCTCATTTGAACAGAAGAAAGATCAAATATCCTGATGTTATCTAAGGGTTTGGTACTGCTTTTCATACATTATATAATTTTGGAATATTGAATACTAAATAATTATAAAACTGAGACTTAAAGCCAAAATTCAATTGGACTACTCAAAATTAAAAATAAGTATTTATACTCAAAAATATATGAGTATTTATTTCGTGTTTTTATGTATTTTATTGTGTTAATATTAATACATCTCAGAATGGTTATATTTTTAGGATGGTTTAAAAACGAAAAAGCACTGAGCCCTGCGAAAAGACCCAATGCGATTTCAAAAAAATATAAACACCTATTCAAAAATTACATCTTCAATAGAGAGGTTTTTGACCAATAGACTTAAAAGTTTGTCATGTACTTCCATATATTCGGGTAGGTGAACAATATCTTTTTTGTTTCTTGGTCTTGGAATATTAATATCCACTATTTCACGAATGGTAGCCTCAGGGCCGTCGTTCATAACGACTACTCTGTCAGATAGAAATATGGCCTCTTCTATGTCGTGAGTTACCATTACGATAGTCTGCTGGCGTTTATTTAGATTCCAGATTTTGAGCAATTCCACATGCATTGACCCTTTAGTAAGTGCATCCAAAGCTCCAAAAGGCTCATCCAGCAAAAGTACCGACGGATTAATGGCGAATGCACGAGCAATGGCCGTACGCTGTTTCATTCCGCCTGATAATTGTCCGGGGAGTTTATCTTTGTGCTGCAAAAGATTTACCATCTTGAGGTTATACTCTACTATCTCTTTCTTTTCAAGAGCTGACTTGTTCTTCAAGACCGAATCCACTGCTTCGTAAACGTTTCTGTAAACCGTCATCCATGGTAAAAGCGAGTAGTTTTGGAATACGATTCCTCTATCGGGTCCTGGGCCGGTTACCCTGCTTCCGTTTACGGTTACCTCTCCGAAGGTAGGTCTTACCATACCGCTGATAGAGTTCATCAAAGTAGATTTGCCACAACCTGAGTGACCAATGATGCTCACTATTTCTCCCTTTTTAATGTCTAAGTCAATGTCTTTTACTGCTGTAAAAGTACCTTTTCCATTGGTTTTGAAAGATATAGTTACGTTTTTTACAGAAATGCAATTCGACGTTTCGGACCTTTTCTCTATTAATATTTCATTTTCTAATTCTGTTATCATGATGTTTTTTGTTTAGAAATCATTTTCATCTTTACAATTTGTTTCATTTCCTGTTTTCGTAGGCGAAATAATTCTGAAGTCCATTGAAAAACTTATCGAGCAACAGGCCTACAAAACCAATAATAAGTATGGCCGAAAGAATTTTTTCAAGACTTAGCCCGTTCCACGAATCCCATACAAAGAAGCCGATTCCTACGCCTCCTGAAAGCATTTCTCCGGCTACAATCACCATCCAAGCTACTCCAATGGCCAACCTTAAACCTGTGATGATATGAGGAAGAGCGAATGGAATGAGTATTTTGGTGATGTATTTCCAACGCGAAAACCCAAATGCTTTACCCACATTTTTGTGGTCGTCGGGTATACTCGAAACACCAAATGCAGTGTTAATTAAGGTTGGCCAAAGTGAGGTGATGGCTATGATAAATACCGTGGCTCCTTCCGAAGCTTTGAACGCCAAGAGTCCCAAAGGAAACCAAGCCAATGGGGAAACTGGACGCAAAACCTGAATTAGTGGATTTAGTAGATTCATGGTGAATTTTGAACCGCCCATGAGCATTCCTAGTGGAATAGCCAACAAGCTACCCATTCCGAAACCCATCATTACACGCTTAATAGAACTCCATAGCTGAATACCAATGCCTTTATCGTTGGGTCCGTAGTCATAAAAAGGGTCCTTGAGCATCTCGAAAAACACCGACCATGTTGCAATTGGCCCCGGAATTTCGCTTTTTGTAATGGCCGATACTAAGCTCCAAATCAAGAGTAAAATAACCATGCTACCTACAAAATAGGCTATCGAATACATATTTTTTAAAGAGAAAATGCTTTTCATGATTTTAATGCTTTTTGTGAATTCGGGAAGAGACGATTCCCCTCCCGAATAATTTGTTATTTGCGGGTACTACCAAGATATGCCGCTGGGTTGTTGGGATCAAAGGCTACGTCAAGATTGGTTTTGAAACCTTTCATGTCTGCCTGAACTGGTACTCCAGTTTCCTTCGCTACCTCTGCCCATAGATCGTCCAATATTAGTTTTTCGGCTATTCCTTTATAATCAGGAGCTGATTTGAGCATTCCAAAGCGAACATATTGAGTTAAAAACCAAATAGCGTGCGACTTAAGAGGTGTATTAACTACTCCATTATTATAAAAACGCATGTTGTTGTCGCCGTATTTTTGTGCCCCGAGCTCACACCCAAGGTCATATGAACCAAGAATTCTACTTTCTATTGCGGCCACAGGAGCATTTACATAATATGGTTTTGTAAGCCAGCTTACTGCTTTCTTACGGTTTGCGGCATTTGCGTCTAACCATTTGCAAGCCTCAACAATTGCTTTCATCACGTTTTTCAAATCTGCTCTGTTTTCTGATGCAAACTCTGAGTTAACTATAAGGGCTTTTTCAGGATGATTTTTCCAAATATCTTGTGAGGTAATCTCTGTAAAACCAACATTTTGGGCAGCTGCAACGCCATTCCATGGTTCCCCTACGCTAAAGCCCTCCATGTTATCCACCTTCATATTGGCTACCATTTGAGGTGGCGGAATGGTAATAATTCCCACAGATTTTTGATTTATACCAGCGGCTGCCATCCAGTTTCTCAACCAGATATCATGCGTGCCACCAGGAAATGTCATAGCAAAAGTCACTTCTTTTTTCTTCTTCAAAGCTGTTACAGCAGCCGCAACTTTGCTGGTTTCTTTGAACCCAACCACACCGCAGAAATCCTTTGAAAGCGTGATGGCTTGGCCATTGTTATTCAAAACCATGGCTATTTTCATTTGTGAGCCTGCTTTGCCACCAATGCCCGTATAAACCGAAAGCGGCATTGAAAACAAGCAGTGGGCTCCAGAAAGCTCTCCGTTCAGAACTTTATCGCGGATGTTTGCCCATGAAGCTTCTTTGCTAAGTTCTACATTTACACCATATTTTTTGAACAAACCTAGTTCTTTGGCCACCACCAATGGGGCACAATCAGTTAAAGGTATAAATCCCAGTTTAATTACGCTCACTGGAGCGGTTTTGAAAGATGTTGTAACCGAAACTATGGCCAAAAGCATAGCTACCGATAATATTTTTATGGTTCGTTTCATTTTTTTAATAAATTGAAAATGTGATGTTTAAAGATTTAACCTACAAGGTTTGTGCTTAATGTTTGTGGGGACACAAACATTGGCTGACTAAAACATTAGTCGACACAGACAATTGCCATTACTGCTTGATAGCTACTGGTTTAGTGTAAAAGAAATCTGGACGGATGTTGATCATTAAGTATGCCCAGTTACCCGTTTTCTTGGTTTTGTCTAAAGTATTTGATTTTACGTATTCCAAAGAATTGCTTCCTTTCATGATAGAATAACCTAACTCCAAAGTGGTGAATTTATTCATAGCCACTTGTCCAACGAAATCAATCTCGGTTCCAAGCTTTTTATCCAACAGTTTATTGCCATCTAACTTGTTAAGCGTAGCAGCTTCCAAACTGAAATAATGTGCGTCAGCCATAAAGGTGAAAACCTTGTTTACGTATTTCAGTTTGAGGTATGCATCTTGCAATCCACCAGCTGGAGAGCCAGTACCCACATAAAAGTAATCCATGTAACCCCAGTGTTTGTGTGGAGTGCCATAAAGTGGATCAAACTTAGAGGTTTGACCAGCGATCGGTTTTGTGGCATTATTACCCGTGAGTACCTCATAACCCGGTCCAAAAGACCACTTGCCTTTTTGCATCATCGCAAATGCACCATAATGATACGCATTTTTGATTGTCAGACCGTCGCGGTCCTTTCCAGATTGAGCATAAAACCAAGCCTGAGCAGAAATTTTCCCAAACATAGCAGAAGCATTTCCAAATTGGCTGTTGGCCATTAAGCCATACGTTAGTCTTGAATTTACCCCCGTTTGGTTGTACCTACGGCCATACACGTAGCCTTGTGTAGCGTTACCAATACTGTCAGAAATGTATTTTGAAAAATCATCTTTGAAAAACAAACCCGAAAGTTTGGTCTGCTTAAATTTCCTTGTCAAATAGGCCATTTGGAAAGACTTAAACTGTTGATTCTGACCATTGGTACTCAGTGGAGTAGCCAAAACTAATGCTCCGCCTTTGCCAGCAGTAGGAATAAATCCAAGTGGGATGGCCAAACTCACGTTTTTGCTAGAAAGGGCAGACGCAGGAGCATTGCCAGCGGTATAATTTGTCCCTGTTACTCCAAAACCATCGGTATTTTGGTTAAATCCTCCGCCAAAATCTAGCGACCAACCCTGGTGTTGGGCTTTGAAAATAGCTGCATCGAATCGACGTGCCTGTTGCAACCAGTCCAAATTGCCCAATAAACGTACATCGTCGTACAACAATTCTTGCCTGCCAATTTTAAGCGAAAGGTTCTGAATTGCTTTGAATTTTACAGTGGTATCTGCTGAATTTGCCAAAATAAGTTCTGCATTGGCTTCATGAACCATAAGTTTACTTCCGTCTGCGTTACTGATAGTTGAAGCATCTTGTCCCCAAACCCTCACATCTTGAATAGCAGTAGTAAAAACCACTCTATCCCATTTATATCCGAATGTTAATCTAGTTCGTTGTGATGTAAATGCCGCTGCTTTTGCGTCTAAAGGAGCTAGGTTTCCCAATCCGTCTCTTACTTCTGTTCGAGTACGCACCTGGCCTACCAAACTGAATTGACCATATGTAGAAACTTTCAAGAAATAAATAAGTATAAATAACCAAAGTTTTTTTGAAAATAGAAGTTTCTTTTCCATCTTTCTAATTTTTTTAGAGATAAAATCCTTAATAGCAATTTTAGGAGTACAAAACACTTGTTTTGTTTTGATTACAAAAAGAAGAAACACAGATAAAAAAACTCAATTTCTGAAGACAGTTTGTTATTCGAAAATTTATTGATTTTCTTTACATCCGTCTATGTGTTCCAACACCGTAGGCAATTCCTTTGGCCGTTGGCGGTACTCCAATACCCCTTCGGCCTTTTTTTACTCTTGTATGCATCCAAGAGTTTATAGGTGCTCCAACACCTTCTTTTGAAATCTTTTTCTAAATCGGAATAAGATTCCCTTCTGATTCTCAATTATTTAAAAAAGGATGACAGTTCGAAATTATAACTAAGTATAAATACTCAAATACATTTAAGTATTTATTTTAAGGAAATAGGAAAAGTTCTTTGCATGTTTTAATTTAACATTTGAAAATTTATATTTTGAAAATTGAAACACCAAAAAACACCGATTTTTTCACCTTGTATAAATTCACTTGTTTTTACATGTTTTTGATTTTTTTGCCCACTTTTTTGATTTTTTTAAACCACATTTTTACTATTCTGTAACTTTTGCTATCATTTATTAACTTTTTTAAACCTATTTTTGAAAGAAATACAATTTTGTGTTCTTAGCCCGAGTGGCCTAGTAGCGGAAAGTTTCGGTGGAAACAAAACTTTGATTGAAGAAAGACTTTAGTAAATTATAGTTTGATTGCTTTTCAAAAGAATGAATAATTGCATCCTATATCGTTTGGAGATTTATTAATATGCAGGAACATTATAACGAACTGGCGTTTTTTACCTTAAACCTCCATGATGATCGTTTTGTGCATCAATATGTGGTTGATGCCTTTACTTGTCAATATGCCGATGACAACACAAAACCCATAAGCCTAACTTTTGCTTTAGCTGGCTTATATTTGTTTATAGAGAAAGGATACTCGGGCAGGGAGGTACAGAAATTCCATACATTAATGAGCAAAAGAAAAATGGCTTGGCCAAATTTCATTGTGCCTTCTTATCAAGAGCTCCATGTGGATATTTCGTCGGTAATTGCCTGTAATGATCAAAATGAACGAATCGAATTAATCGAAAAATGGTGTGCTGGTGTTTGGGAAGTCAATAAGGAGAATCATGACAAGGTAGAGGATTTAGTTAGAAATTATTTGGGCTGCAAGAAATAATCAAATTGAAATTTGAGTTGTCGTTTATCCAATGAGCGAAAACACAATTTAGTTACAAAGTATCTCCGACCCATACTGTAGGATGTACTCTTTGTGTAGACTCACCACTTCCCCTATTATTATCACAGACGGCTGCTTGATGTTTTCTTCTCTTACTTTTGCGGCTATATCTTTAATTTTGCCAATCACAAACCGCTCATTGTGACAAGTTCCGTTTTGGATAATAGCCACTGGTGTTTCCACTTTGCCATAGCTTCTAAAAATTTTAGCTATTTCTTCAAGTTTGCTCAAGCCCATTAATATTACTATTGTCGCACTCGACTGAGCCGCCAAGTATATGTCTTTTGGCAATTGCTTTGCTTTTGTGTGGCCTGTCATTACCCAAAAACTCTCTGAAAGTCCGCGTTTAGTTACTGGAATCCCCTGTGCTGTAGGCACTGCAATACAACTAGATACTCCTGAAATTATTTCTGTTTCTATTCCAAACGACTCAGCATGCTCCAGTTCTTCGGTTGCTCTACCAAATACTATTGGGTCGCCTCCCTTCAGTCTGACGGCATGGCCATACTCAAATGCCGAAGCTATCAAAAGCTCGTTTATTTGGTCTTGAGTCAAGCTATGGCTTTCAAATCTTTTGCCCACAAATATATGCTTACAATCTTGCCGGGTATATTTTAAAAGTTCTTCATTAGCTAAAGCATCATATAAAACCACATCTGCATTTTCTAAAGCCCTTATTCCTTTAAGAGTAATCAATTCAACATCCCCTGGCCCAGCTCCTACAAGTGTTATTTTTGGTTTCATATTTTTAAGTATTAATACTTATAAGTTTTTAGAAGAAATCCAATTGTACTATTTTTAGTTAAAATTTAATATTTATTTCAAAAACAAGTCTATTTGAACATAAATAATAGATTTTCTTTAACAATCTTAGTGTTTTAATTTTCAATTATCTAATATTGTTTCATAATTAATTACTTATTAATACTCATTTTATAAATATTATTAGATAAGTACAATTGAGTATTTTTATCACGTATATAAGTTTGATATCATGAAAAAGAAAGTAGTTGTAGTTGGTAACGGTATGGTGGGTTACAAATTTTGTGAAAAATTAGTATCCAAAGGTGGAAATGAACAGTTTGATATTATTGTGTTTGGAGAAGAACCTCGCCCAGCTTACGACAGGGTTCACCTGAGTGCTTATTTTGGCGAGAAAACTATTGCAGAACTTACTATGGCACCTTTGGAATGGTATTCCGAAAACCAAATACAATTATATCTCAGTGACCCAGTGACCAATATTGATAGAAAAAAGAAAATCATCAATACCCACCAAGGCATTTCGCTCAACTACGACTATTTAATACTCGCCACGGGTTCTGCTCCATTTGTTCCACCGATTCCTGGGGTAGAAAAAGACGGGGTTTTTGTTTACAGAACGATTGAAGACTTAGACATGATGAAATCTCATGCGGCAAAATCTAAAATAGGGGCTGTAATAGGGGGAGGTCTTTTAGGCTTAGAGGCCGCTAAAGCTTTACTTGATTTGGGAATCACCGATGCCCACGTTATAGAATTTGCACCGAGACTTATGCCAAAACAAATAGATCAGGCAGGTTCTGATATTTTAAAAAGCAAATTGAATGCACTGGGCATAAAGATTCACTGCAATAAAAACACACAAGAAATATCTGGCGAAGATAGCATCGAAAAAATGGTGTTTGCTGATGGAGAGACATTGAAAGTTGATATGTTAGTCATTTCTGCTGGAATAAAACCCCGCGATGAACTGGCTAAAATAGCGGGCTTAGAAGTTGGCTCAAGAGGCGGTATATTGGTAAATAATAAACTCCAAACCTCTGACGAAAGTATTTTCGCAATTGGCGAATGTGCATTGCACGAGCACATGATTTACGGCTTGGTAGCTCCAGGTTATGAAATGGCCGACATCGTAGCGTCAGAACTTATGGGTAATGCAACCAAAGAATTTACCGGTTTTGATATGTCCACCAAACTAAAGCTCATTGGTGTAGATGTCGCTAGTTTCGGCAATGCATTTGCTGAAGAGCCAGATTGTCAGACCATTATATATGAAAACAAAACCAAGGGTGTTTACAAACGCATAAACATCAGCAACGATAACAAATACCTTTTGGGAGGTATATTAGTGGGTGATGCCGAGCAATACAATATGCTTTTGCAAACGGTGAACAATAAACTTCCTATCCCTGCAGACGCTGAGGATTTGATCTTGGGCTCGCGTGGTGGTGAGTCCGGGGGAGAATCCGGCGTGATGTCTTTACCAGATGAAGCTCTGATTTGTTCTTGCGAAGCGATTACGAAAGGGCAAATTTGCCATGAGGTGATTGAAAATGGGAATGACACAGTGGATGCTCTTAAAAAATCAACAAAAGCTTGTACGGGTTGTGGAGGATGCACACCCATGGTGAAGGATCTAATTCAAGGCATTCTTAAATCTCAAGGAAAAGTAGTTAGAAACGTTCTTTGTGAGCATTTTGACCATACCCGTCAGGAATTATTGAGTTTGGTAAAAATCAAAAACCTCAAAACTTACGACGACGTTTTGGAAGATTTGGGACATGGAGATGGTTGCGAAATTTGTAAGCCAGCGGTGGCTTCAATATTAGCAAGCCTTTGGAACGAAAACGTCCTCGAAAAAGGCCGTTTAACGGCACAGGATTCTAACGACAGATTTTTGGCCAACATCCAAAGAGGCGGAACTTATTCTGTAGTTCCTCGAATTCCGGGCGGAGAAATAACGCCTGAAAAACTCATAGCGATTGGTGAGGTAGCTCAAAAATATGGTCTTTATACCAAAATAACTGGTGGCCAACGGATTGACATGTTCGGTGCTCATGTAGGAGATTTACCTGCAATTTGGGAAGAATTAATCGCCGCGGGCTTCGAAAGTGGGCAGGCTTATGGAAAATCTCTGAGAACCGTAAAAAGCTGCGTAGGAACTACTTGGTGTAGGTTTGGCGTGCAAGATGCCGTAAGTTTTGCTATAGAGGTAGAGAATAGATACAAAGGACTCCGTTCACCACATAAACTCAAGTCGGCGGTATCGGGCTGTATTAGAGAATGTGCCGAAGCTCAAAGCAAAGATTTCGGAATTATAGCTACTGAAAAAGGTTGGAATCTTTATGTATGCGGCAACGGTGGATCCAAACCTCGCCATGCAGAACTCTTGGCCACTGATGTTAGTAGCGAAATGTGTCTTAAGCTAATCGATAGATTCTTGATGTTTTACATAAAAACAGCCGAGCCTCTTCAAAGAACGGCCCCATGGCTCGACAAAATGGAGGGTGGACTGGCCTACCTCAAATCTGTAGTTATAGACGATTCCCTAGGATTGAACGCCCAGTTTGAGGCCGACATGGACGCTCTGGTAGACTCCTACAAATGCGAGTGGAAAGAGGCCGTTGAAACCCCCGAAATCAGAAAAAGATTCGTGCACTTTGTAAATGCTCCTGAAGAAAAAGACCCAACGGTGAAGTTTGAGCCACTTCGAGAACAGATAAAGGCAGAAGACTGGAATGCTGTATTAAAGTAAGTATAATGAACCAATGATACATCTGTATGAATTATTTCATGCCATGATGAAACCAATGAAAAATATGAACAATACCGAAACAATTACAACGTGGATATTGGCATGTAAAGTTGAGGATATCCCAGAAAATGGAGGAGCCTGTGTTTTACTTGACGGAGAACAAATAGCCATATATAATTTTAAAAAACGTGGCGAATGGTATGCCACGCAAAATCTTTGCCCTCACAAACAACAGATGGCACTTTCTAGAGGAATGATAGGCTCTACTGGAGAAGAGCCCAAAGTGGCCTGTCCCTTTCACAAGAAAACATTCTCGTTAAAAACAGGAGCTTGCTTGAGTGGCGACGATTATGAAATTAAAACTTACGAAGTAAAAGTGGAAAACAACCAAGTGTTTGTTGCACTTTGATTTACAGAATTATGGCCATTCGGGTTTTCAGATAAATCTCAAAATCCGCAACCTTGTGTAAAAAACACTTATGAATCTACTTGGTGACTGTATATTAGGTTTTTTTAGCTCATTTATGTTATTTTTGATTTCAAAATAAACCCGAAATGGCCACCTTAGACAAAACCGTTGGGCAAAGATTAAAAGTCCAGTATATTTTTGCATTATTGGTAGTGGCCTCTTTAACCATTTTGGGGCAAATCATTATCCAATCTACTCTATCGAGTTCGCTTGATGACTCACATGTAATAAATATAGCGGGTCGCCAACGCATGCTCAGTCAGCGTCTCACCAAAATCTCACTTATTCTTAATGACCCCACGGTTTCGGCAGAACAAAAAAATATATATTTGAAAATATTTCCTTCTGCCTATAATCTTTGGAAAGAAAGTCATGAAGCTTTAAAAAACAATAAGCTGGAGAAACCCAGAAAGTATAATGTCACTAATAGTCGTGAAATAGCAAAACTGTACCAGAGCATAGAACCTGTTTTTACAAAGCTCTTGGCTTTATTTAAACAAGCTTCTATCAATAGCCTCAATGATAAAAGCAAAACCGAAATTCTCGAAAATGAACGTTTGTATTTGGAGCTCATGGAAAAAATCGTGTTCACCTACGATGCAGAGGCCACCAAACGTGTAGACTCTGTAAAATCTTTCGAACTCATTTTGTTGTTTCTTACCTTGGGTACCTTGTTGGTAGAGGCATTCATGATTTTTAGTCCGTTGGTCAACTACGTAAAAGAGGTAATCGCTCGCTTAACCAGTTCTGAAAGCCAATTGCAAGAAACAAACGACCAGCTGAGGTTTTCTAACAGAATGCTATTTCAAGCACAAGAAAAACTCGAAAAAGCCTCTAGAGAAAAATATGAAGCAAAGCTCGAAGAAGAAAAAACCAGGTCGGCCTCGCTATTAGAAGGTCAAGAAGAAGAACGCAAGAGAATGTCTAGAGAAATGCACGATGGGGTAGGTCAAATGCTAACCGGTATAAAACTGGCGGCTAGCAAACTTAAATCATTAGAAGCGAGCCATCCCAAGTTTGAGTCCACTTTAAGTAGCCTCCACGACCTCATAAATGAAACAATAGAGGCAACACGAATTGTATCATTTAATCTTATGCCACCAGTTTTGGCTGATTTTGGATTAGAACCAGTACTGACTATCTTGAAAAATTCTATAGAAAAATCTACCAAAATCAAGGTAAAATTAGAAATCAAACTAATTAACGAACGATTGTCCCAAAGCCTAGAAATAAACATTTATCGAATTATACAAGAAGCCACCAACAATACCTTAAAACACGCCAAAGCTAAAAATATCATCATAAGAATCTTAGAAAAAGACAGTATAGTTTTTGTGGAAATCAGCGATGACGGACTTGGTTTTGACCCTAACCATATTTTTTACAAAAAGCAATCGCTTATCCACAATGGTGTGACAAATATTAAAACTCGGTGCGAGCTTTTGCAAGGAAGTTTCAAACTAACCTCGGCTCCTAAAGAAGGTACAAATATTTTCATTAAATTGCCGATTGATAATTCAGACCAAAATGGGGAAAATAAGAATATTGTTAGTTGACGACCACGCCGTAGTTAGAAAAGGGCTAATTTCTTTGCTCGAAGACGAGGACCACTTAGAAGTAGTTGGAGATGTCGGCAGTGGCAAGGAAGCTTTGGAATTAGTACCAAAACTAAAGCCAGGAGTGATTTTGTTAGACCTGAATATGCCAGAAATGTCGGGCATGGAAACAGCCAAGCATCTTAAAAAACTAGCCCCCTCCATAAAAATATTGGTGTTTTCGATGCACAACGATGCTGATTATGTTCTTAAAAGTATTGAAAACGGCATCGATGGATATTTGCTAAAGGACAGTGAAAAAGACGAGATTTTACTTGGAATAAAAACCGTTTTTGAGGGGAATAAATACTTCCCACCTTCTATTTCGGCCACGTTGGTTGGAGCTATTCAAACCAAAGGAAAGTCCGTTTCAAGCCCAAAAAATAATTTGAAAACTGATGTTCTTTCGAAAAAAGAAAAGCAAATTTTGAAATTAATAAGCGAAGGTAAAAACAGTAAAGAAATAGCCGATTTGCTAGATTTAAGTATTCGTACTGTTTCTAACCATAGAGCAAATATGCTTAAGAAAACCAATCTCAATAACACTGCCGAGCTGGTTAGAATTGCCAGCAAAGAAGGAATTTAGTCAGACCCCCTACTAATCAAAGAAAAATCCATCAGTTATGAAGACTTTGCTAAAACCAGAGCTATTGTTTTTCGTGCCTTGGTATCTTTATTATGAGAGCTTAAAACTATTTTTCGAAATCAGTTTCTAACAATAATTTTTCGTTAAAAACCCCGCTGCCCTCCGGTTTTTTAGACCTCATCTTCTTTACGTCGGCCACAGTTATTCTCTTTGGCTCTTTGGCGTAAGCATTTTGTGTAAAACCTATGATATCTACAATGTCTTGGTCACTAATAGAACTGTTGTTGAGCAACGCGGGCATTTCGTTATTCAGCTCATAACGCTTCCCCCCTACACTCATTGGGCCTCCAATACCATGCAGAATAATGGCCGCCAAGCGTTTTGTAGAGCCGTCAATGTACTCTGATCCTTTCAAGGGAGGGGCTAAGTTTTCAATTCCTTTTCCATCGGCTCCATGACAAGTGGCACAAATGGACCTGAACAATTGTAAACCTTTCGTGCGGCCGTCCACCTCATTTTTTACTTTTACAAATATCGGATTGGGCTCTTTCTTTTGTTTGTTTGTTATGGCTAAGTTCAAATTGGTTTTCAACAACTCATTCGGAGTCATTTTATCCATAAAAACGGTCTCTTTACCCTCCAAGCTACTTGTTAAGGCGTCTTGAAATACTTTATCTGTTGAATATTTCTTTTCTATTTCTGAAAGAATTGGCAAGAAATTGTTTTCTGATATTTTGATCCAAGAACCCAAAGAGCTGGCCAAATAAAGGTCTATCGTTTCATTGTTTTGAGCTTGCAATAAAACTACCAATTGCTTGAATTTCGGAACATTGGCCGTAATAGCATACTTTTCGAGAAGACCCAGAGCATGGGCTACGGTTTCGGGTTGTTTAGACTTCTTGGCAGTTTCCTCCAGAAAACCAAATGTGAGAGCATTGAGTCCTTCAAGAACATACAACGCATGAATCTCGGTGGAATATTCGTTGCTAGCAAGCGTCAGAGTTTTTAAATCCTTCACAATGGTTAAATCTTTCCTCAGAATCAACAACTGCTGGGCACGGTCTCTAATCCACCCGTTGGGGTGACTTAAAAGATTTACCAAATCTTTACTTGTTGTTTTGGTAAAATCAGGAATCTCATAAGCTTTGGCATTCTTATGGGTTACTTTTAAAATTCTTCCGGCATTTTGAAGCGTATCCAACTGTTTTTTGGCCAACAGTTCAGTTAAATATTGCGAAATATATGCTTTGTGCTGAATAATCCCTCGGTGCATATCTACAATGTACATGGCTCCATCTGGTCCATTAAAGAGGTTTACTGGCCGAAAACCCTCATCTTTAGAAGAAATGAACTCTTTGCCTGGAATAGCTCTGGTACCTTTAATGCTGGTAGTTTTTACATCCAAAATACTACGGGTGATCAGGTTAGCTTCAGGAACACAAACAAAGGCGTTTTGATTATAAGAAGCTGGAAATGAAGACCCTCTATAAATCACTGGCCCACACGAAGCCGTAACTTCTTTGAGAAATCCGTTTTCGTCTAAGACATTTTTCACATAGCCTCTATTAACCGAAGTAGCGTGAATGGGAAAAACCTTATTGTCGGTCAACATCTGATTCTCGGCAGCCTTAGGTCTGAAATATTTGTTTTTAATTACCCTGTTGGGCAGCACGAAGTCGCCTTGGAGATGCGTGCTGTTGTTATTAAAATACAATCGGCCAAAATTGTCTTTGGTGATACCCCATTGACCTCTCATTGAAGTAGGTTCTTTCAACCATTTTCCATTTTGAAGACGATATCTGAAATTATAATCGGCATTGTAAATCCAGTTGTCGATGTTCATCATCAGACCATTTGATGCATGCTCCACGTTTCCACCTTCGGCGTAAATAGGGTCAACGAGGGTCTTTTTGCCCGGTTGGTCATTTTTTATTTCAACAAACCACAGCTTGGGGCCATCTACATACATTAAACCACCATAAATAAAGGCCAAAGCACGAGGAAGAACGAGTTTATCCAAAAACACTTTTGAACGGTCAATAACGCCATCTTTGTCGAGGTCTTCTAGTATTTTTATTTTACCTGTCGGTTCTTCCTCTCCTATTCCTTCTAGATTGGGCATATATCCCGTCATTTCTACTACCCACATGCGACCTTTATTATCAAAATCCATGGCCACAGGTGCTTTGATGTAGTTTTCAGAAGCGATTACTTTCAAATCAAAACCTTCCTCGATGGTATAGTCGTCCAATGAAATATTGGGCTCGAACATCTCGATTTTTTTAAAGCCCAAAAATGAGAAAACTATAAGAATAAGCGTGATTAACGAGTACGTTAACTGCTTTGAATTGAATTTATACATGCCTTAAAAACGTAAAATTGAGGTTGATGTTTACTCTGAAAAATCTAATATTAGTTCCAAATCTGCAATTAAAACGAGATTTTAGACAAAACTAACTTTCATGAAGCTCAAAGACTACCACAATAGGGACATATAGTGGTGAAATTTTGTCACTTTTCGTGCTTATTGTGGAATTAAACAATTGAAAACCAAATTAGGACTAACTCTTATACCTTTTGATACACTTTTCAAAACAAAAAACCCTTTAGAATCCCAAAAATCAATGGGTTTTCAGAAATCAAAAGGGTTGCCACTGGTAAATTGAAAAAGAATTTGGTCCCTAATTGAACAATTCAATTTGAACAATAAGAATCGACAGGCGGTTTGAACTTGGACATCATCAACATTCTAATAGAAAGAAACAAAATATGGATTTTTACGACTTAAAGACCAAAACACCTTCTGGTAAGATAATAAAAATGACGGAGTTTAAAGACAAAGCTGTTTTGATAGTAAATACCGCTACCAAATGTGGATTGGCACCTCAGTTTGATGGACTTGAAAAACTGCATGAAACCTATGGTAAAGATGGCCTTGTAGTACTGGGATTCCCTTGTAATCAATTCTTGAATCAAGAACCTGAATCGAATAAAACCGTAGAGGAAGCCTGTAGAATAAATCACGGAGTAACATTCCAGCTCACTGAAAAAGTGGATGTTAATGGCAAATCTACCGATCCGATATTCAAATTTTTAAAAGATAAATTGGGCGGCACTTTGGGTAGTGCCATCAAGTGGAATTTTACAAAGTTTTTGGTGAATCCACAGGGTAAGCCTTTCAAAAGATATGCACCAACCACCACTCCAGAGGAAATTGAAGGCGATATCAAAAAAATTTTGGGAATCTAAACCCAAATAACTCATTAGAAAATCGGCTACAATAAAATTTGGCTTCATACCTATTTCCGAGCCTCTGCAAACCTATCTCGATAGGTTTTTCGATACTCGTCGTAGCTATTTTGTCAAATTCTATTTCGCCACAATGTCTATTGAGTTTTTTGGGTTAAAATCTGTTTTTGCTAAATAAAAAAAACTCCCCAAATTCTAGAAAACTAGAAATCGGGGAGTTTCAAAGTTGATATACTTTCCGAACAATTTATTAGCAAACCATCAAAGGCTTTTTAAGTATTCTATGCTTTTAGGTACATTCTCGAGCTCTTTATTGCTTTCGTCTTCAATGAAATAGTGTTGTATACCCGCTTTTTTCGAAAGTTTGAAAATCTTCTTCCAATCTGCCTGACCGGTGCCTAAAACTACGTCGTTTTCTGCCGGTTCATGACCCGATTTATCACCTACTACACCTTTTCTGAGGTCTTTTACGTGCATCAGTTTCCAGCGGTTGCCGTATCTTTTCAGCAATTCTTGGGGCGAAGCAACTCCTCCTCCGTGAATGGTCCAAAGTACGTCCATCTCAAAAGAAACATATTTGGGGTCTGTGTTTTGGATGATGTAATCCATGTAAGTGCCTTTATCGTGCGGGCGAAACTCATACCCGTGGTCGTGATAACAGAATGTAATGCCGTTTTCGGCCAAAACTTTGCCTCCAGCATTGAACACCTCCACCGCTTTTTTGGTGTCTTCTAGCGTAAAATCATTGCCTTTGTGTGGTATCCAAGCACACATGACATATTTGGCACCCAAGGCTTTGGCTTTGTCGGCCACCGCTTGTGGGTCTTTTTGTAGCTCTTCAAAACTACAACCGGTAGAAGGAATACTAATGCCGCGGTCGTTGCACATTTTCTTGAATTCTGCTGCGGTTTGACCCTTTTGTGGGCCACCTTCTAGCTCTGTAAAACCCATTTTCTGGATAATATCCAAGGTTTGTTCTACACCTTTAGGGAAATGATTGCGGAACGTATAGGCCTGTACACCAAGTGGATAGGTATAAAGTTTTTTCTGCGAAAAGCCCGAAAGGCTTACAAGCGAGAGTAAAAGAACAAAGCTAATTTTTTTCATCTTGGTTAAATAGTTGAATTGAGTTTTCAATTTATGAACAAAAAATCAGATTTGATTTAAGTTCTTCCATTTTTTCAAAATCTCTCTTTTCAAGGGTCTCCATATTAACATTTCTTCGCAGACAGACAAATTCTCAATTGCACACCGCACAGTTTTCCAATATCTTTGTGGCTTAATCCGAAAAAATGAAGCCTTTAGCAGAAATCGTTCAAGAATTTTTTGAGACCGCAATCGCGGAACCCATCACCAATACCGAAATCATTCCGCTCAGTGGTGGAGATAGACGGTATTTTAGATTTTATACCGCAGCAAAATCGTACATCGGTTGTTACAACGAAAACATCAAAGAAAACGAAACTTTCTTCTACTATACCCATCATTTCAAGGCTATTGATGTTCCACTTCCTGAAATTTTGGCGATTGATACCGAACGAAAAATTTATATTCTGGAGGATTTAGGCAAGGAATCTTTGCTTAATAATCTCGAAGCAAAAGGTTTCACAACTGAGGTTTTTGACTTGTACAAAAAGAGTCTTCGAGAATTGGCCAGAATGCAGATTTTGGGAGCAAAAGATCTCAATTTTGATGTTGCCCTCACTGCAAAAGAATTTGGCAAACAGGCCATCATGAGCGATTTGCTTTACTTCAAATATTACTTTGTAGATACCTTAAAAATACCTTACGACAAACAACAGCTCTTGGAAGATTTCGATGCTTTGGCCACTTATCTAACCAAAACCGAGTACAAGATGTTTATGTTCAGAGACTTTCAGAGCCGAAACATCATCGTGAAGGATGGAAAAGTGGGCTTCATTGACTACCAAGGCGGTATGCGTGGAGCATTGCAATACGACGTGGCCTCACTTCTTTGGCAAGCCAAAGCAGACCTCAGTGAAGAATGGAAAAACGAGCTTTTGGAATATTACATTACGGTCATTAACGAACTTTTGCCCGCACCTGTGCAAAAAGAAGTTTTCGTAAGTCAGTACAATGGTTATGTAGTTATTCGGATGTTGCAAGTGCTGGGAGCTTATGGTTTTAGGGGACTTTTTGAACGAAAAGCTCATTTCCTTTCGAGCATTCCATTGGCTTTACGGAACCTCAAGTGGTTTTTGGCCAACCGAAAAGTAGGATTAATTGTGCCTACTTTAGACGATATTTTGGCACAAATTACCAATACGGAAATCATCAAGCGTTTTGAACCACAAAAAGCCGACGAAAACACGCCATTGGTAGTAAAAGTAAAAAGCTTTAGCTACAAAAAGAGCGGAATACCGAAAGACGAAAGCGGCAATGGAGGCGGTTTTGCATTTGATTGCAGAGGGATTTTGAACCCAGGCAGATTTGAACCTTATAAAAAAATCACTGGCCGTGAAAAAGAAGTGATTGATTTCTTGGAGCAACAAACCAAAATGCCTGATTTCATGAACAATGTTTATAATATCATTGACATTTCGGTAGAAGACTATATTGCTCGTGGTTTTGATAGCTTGGCCATAAATTTTGGCTGCACTGGCGGCCAACACCGCAGCGTGTTCGCAGCCGAGCAAACCGCCCGCCACCTCCGCAACAAATATAAAGTAAAAGTGGAGCTGGAGCATGTGGAGCAGGGTATTAGGGAGGTGAAGTATTAATTTTAGTTGGAAAGTTAGAAAGTTGGAAAGATTAGTTTACGTTTATTGAAATTTTAAACACACAGTTATCATAGGAAATGACACATAGGCACAGAGTATCAAAAATCAATATGTCTGTGTGAAAAATATTCTCGAAGGAAAGCTATGTGAACGATGTGGTTATAAAAAACAATTTATGTCAAAAAAAATCGCTGGATTTATATTAGCTGCAGGTCTCGGCACTCGCCTGAAACCTTGGACAGACCACCACCCAAAGGCATTGGCGGTGGTGAATGGTAAGTCTTTGCTCCAACGCAATGTGGAATACCTACAGAAATTTGGGATTACTGATATCGTGGTAAATGTGCATCATTTTGCTGACCAAATCATTGAAGCCATAGAAACCAACAAAGGTTGGGGTAGCAAAATCAGCATCAGTGACGAAACGGACATGGTTCTGGAAACCGGAGGCGGGCTATTGAAAGCCAAAAGTCTTTTGGAAGGTTGCGAGACATTCGTACTGATGAATTGCGATATTTTGACCGATTTGGATTTAAACAACTTACTAATTCAACACCAAGAAAACCAAGCACTTGCTACTTTGGCCGTGGCCAACCGTGAAACTAGCCGCTATTTGCTTTTCAACCAAAAACATGAAATGGTGGGTTGGAAAAACATAAAAACTGAAGAGATAAAATTACCTGCCCAACAAAAACAAGGCTCTACCGAACCCTCGCCAATGGCCTTCAGCGGCATACATGTGATATCCAATTCCATTTTTGACAAAATAAACCTCACAGGCAAGTTCGGCATGATAGACCTCTACCTCGACCTCTGTGCCGACAACAAAATAATAGGCTACGACCACAGCAACGACTTTGTATTGGATGTTGGGAAACCTGAGGCTGTTGTGCAGGCGGAAGGGCTATTTAAGTAACGTTTTATGTAATGCGATTTTTCAAATCGCAGAATGTCGGTATTAATTCTTACAGTACTTTTAATTTTTGTATGGTCGATTTGGAAAATCCCACTTCTCTATTTAAATTGGAATCATGCAGAACGCAATCTTTTCCCAAAAATAACTGTTCAAATAAAAAACGCTTAGAATTTTGCTCATAGACAACCACGGACGTCCGATAAACTATCTTCGATTGGCAGTGACCGACCGATGTAATCTCCGTTGTTTCTATTGTATGCCGCATGAGGGCATTGATTTTTTGCCAAAAACTCACCTTTTGAGTTTTGAGGAAATGTTGCGATTGATTGGCCTTTTGGCCGAAATGGGCATTTCTAAAGTCAGAATTACGGGTGGTGAGCCTTTTGTCCGTAAAGAACTGATGGCTTTTCTTTGGAAAATCTCCGAGATTGAGGGCATCCAAAAAATCAACCTGACCACCAACGGTGTTCTTACCGCTCCTTATGTGCCAGAACTCAAGCAATTGGGTATTTCTTCTATCAATCTCAGTTTGGATTCGCTAGACAGAAAGCGGTTTTTTGAAATGACCCGTCGTGACGAACTACCGAATGTTTTGAAGACTTTTGATGCTATTCTGGAAAACGATATTCCGCTGAAAATCAACTCGGTGATGATGGCGGGTAAGAATGAGGAGGATATTTTTGGTTTGGTAGATTTGGCCAAAAACCATCCAGTTGGTATAAGATTTATAGAAGAAATGCCATTTAATGGTGAAGGCGAAAAGCCTGAGTATTTTATGTCTTACAAAAAAATCATAGAAACCATAAAGGCCAAACATACAACACTTTATAAAATTTCTGACGAAGCCAATTCCACTTCTTACAATTATAAAATTGAAGGTTTTGAGGGAACAATTGGCGTAATTGCAGCTTTCAGTCGCACATTCTGTGGCACATGCAACCGCCTCCGCATCACACCCACGGGAGATTTTAAAACTTGTCTCTATGCCGACAGCGAAATGAACCTCCGAGACATGCTCAGGGCTGGACTTAGTAACCAAGAAATCAAAGAAAAACTTCAGGCGTCAATTTTACACAGAGCCAAAGACGGTTTCGAAGCCGAGGCTGGTCGAAAAGACGCTATTTCAGAAAGTATGACTACCATTGGAGGCTAGTTTTTTGTTTTTTTTACAGCCTTTAAAAAACCAAAGTTTCGAATGTCTTTTTCGCATCAAATAACTACTATTTTCGGGCGAAATTAGCATAATACTGTAGCTATGATTTTCGTATTTTTACGTTAAAATCATACTTATGCCGAATATTTTCAGTTCGTTTCTTCAACCAAAATTATCAACTCGATTTACCCTCGTATTTTCTTTGATTTTGGTACTTTTTCAGGGGTTTATTTTTGCACAAAATACGCCAAAACCAGACTCCGTCGTTCGGGTTTTTCCTGGAACTCTCAACTTTTTGGTTGTGGGCGATTGGGGACGGTTCGGGGAAGATCACCAAACTCCCGTAGCCAACCAAATGGCCAAAGTGGCAGATAAAATCAACCGAAATTTTATCATTTCTACTGGTGACAATTTTTATCCGCACGGAGTAGCCAGTGTTGAGGATCCGCAATGGAAAACCTCATATGAAGATGTTTATAAGCAATTTGCTTTACATTGGGAGTGGTATTCGGTTCTAGGCAACCATGACTATATTGGAAATCCAGACGCACAAGTGGCATATTCCAAAATTAGCAGAAGATGGCGGATGCCAGCGAGGTATTTCAGCGAGACTTTTGCTATAAACGGCGATACCACCAACCAAGTGCTCATCGCTTTTATAGACACCAACCCGCTCATTCCCGATTTTTATAAAAACAAAACTTATGGGCCAAATGTGGTCAGTCAAGACAGCACTGCTCAGAAAATTTGGCTCGAAAAAACCTTGGACAACAAATCTCCGAATATCAAATGGAAAATAGTGGTGGGCCATCATCCACTTTACACCGCCACCTTAAAGCGTAGAGAAAGCCATGACACCCGAGCGGTAAGACATTCACTGAAAGGAATTTTGGACAAATACCAAGTAGATGCCTATCTCTGCGGCCACGACCACGACTTGCAGCATCTGCTTCCGGAGGGAAAAACGCATTATTTTGTATCCGGCTCCGGCTCTGAAGTGACTGAAATAGGCACCTTACCGATATCAAAATTGGCATTGGCTGAATATGGCTTTATGACGTTTTCGATTGGTCCCAAATCCATGAATGTGCAAGCCATCAATCACCAAGGAAAAGTGGTTTACAGAACGGAAATCGTGAAATAAATCTCATTCTTAAGAAATTATAAAAAATACATATTTACCAAAAAATGAATCGTTCTCAATTTATAAAAAGTGTTTCGGCCGCTGCTTTGGCTTTAAAATTTAATAATTTATTTGCTCAAAACGAAGCCAATTATGACTGGCAAAAAATTGTTGAGGCCAACAATAAGGCGGTTTCGGAAATATTAAAGGCTACGCAAACGGGCTTAAAAACTCTTAAACGAAGTCTGGGTTTTGATTTGGCCAATCTTGCAGCTGGTTTTTCTGAAAAAACCTCAAATTACTATGAGAAAGAAGAACTCATAAGCAGCATGAAAGTCATTTCGGAATTTATAATATCCCAACAAAAGGCCGACGGAACGCTGGACTTCGGAAATTTGTCTTCTCCGCCAGATACTGCCTTTATAATTGAGCCTATTTGTGCTGCTGGAAATATCCTCAAAGGAAATACTAAATGCCAAGAGGTGAGTCTTTTGATTAAAAAAATAATAGAAAAAGCGGGTGCAGGATTGGCTGTTGGAGGTGTGCATACGCCCAATCACCGCTGGGTAGTTTGTGCCGCTTTGGCCAAAATAAATCACCTCTACCCCAACCCAAAATATACCAAACGCATAACTGAATGGCTCTCAGAAGGTGTTTTTTGTGACAAAGACGGAATTTATCTCGAAAGAAGCATGACTTACGCCGAGGTGATTGACCGTTCGATGATAACCGTGGCTACTTGCACCAACAGGCCCGAACTCCTAAAAATGGTAGAAAGAAATCTCCACTGGGTGTATGAATGTATGGAACCCAACGGCAATTTGGTCACTTTCCCGTCTCGCCGACAAGACGCTTATTTGAATTGGAATATTCTGCTATTTTATCCGCAATATAGGTTTATGGCCAATAAATTTAATGATGGATTTATGGGAAGTGTGGCAGCATTTATTGAAAATATGCCAGGTTTTGACCCAACTATCTCGAAAGATTTGCTTTATCTGTTTTTGGAAGACGATATTCTGGCTAAAAAATATCCTACAAAACCGCTTCCAACAGATTTTCAGAAGTTCTATGCGGGAATAAACATGTTGCGTGGCCGCAAAGGGGAGGAAACATTCACGCTATTTGGCGGAACCGACCAGCCGATAATTATTGGGTCAGGCAGATCTACAAACCCAAGTTTTTTTGGTATGCAAAAAGGAAAAGCCGTCTTGAAGCACATCAGAATGTCTTCGAGCTTTTTCAGTACCGGTTTTTTTAGGAGTGAAGGCATAAAAAAAGTAGGAAATCAGTATCATTTATACCAGAAAATAGAGGCTCCTTATTATCAACCTTTGCCCGATAAATACAAGAAAGCCAATGGCGATTACGAACTTAGCCAAAGTACAGACCGCCGGTTTTGGAACAAAATGGATTTTAAAAATCGCCCTAAAAGCAACATCAGTGTTCTAGAATACAAGGTGGTTTTTGAAGAAATAAATGGTGAAAAAGTACTGAATTTTGATGTAAGGGGAACCAATGGCGTACCGGTAGTGATAGAACTGACTTTTACAAAAGGAGGAAAACTAATGGGTTGTGAGTCGATAGCGGGCAGCGAAGAGAATTTTTCTATCAAGGATAAAGAAGCGTCTTACGAGTTTGAAGGGAACAAAATCATATTTGGGCCGGGAGAGTTTGCTCATCAGACCGTCAACAACATGGAAGGCGAAATGTACAGCACCCATTTTGGTTCATTGCGTTCAAACGGCATGCATGTTTACATTACAGGCCGAACGCCTTTTGTACATACTTTGAAAATTTCGTAAACCCAAAAAACTCATTAGAAAATCGGCTGCAATAAAAGTCGAAGGCGACCCCCGTTGCTTTATATCTATTTCCGACCCTCTGTAAACCTATCTCGATAGGTTTTTCGATGATCTTCATAGCTATTTTCAAACGGGGCCGACCTATCGGTATTATTTCGCCAGATTGTCTATTGAGCTTTTTGGGTTAAAAAAAGGCTGCACAAAATGCAGCCCTTTAATATTCAACCTATTATTAACCTAGAAGTTCAAGACATTTGGTAAGTATTTAGCCACAAGATCCTCGTAGTAAGGCCTCAAAGTCTTGGCATCTGGTGGCACTGGTACCTTAGAGTACAAATCGTAAGGGTTAAACTTATCCACCCATTTAAACATCTCGTGGTCATGCTTACTCATCAAATGATCATAGGCATTTTCACGATGTTGTGGATAAAACGAATGGTAACGCAACATATATAAACCCTCCTCAGGAATATAATTTTTCATGATTTGGTAAATGTACTCATCGTGTCCCCAGCTCATTTTTACCTTATCTAATCCGCAGTTTGGCTCATAAACGCCATATTTGGTGTTGTAACGAGGGTCTTTGCTGTCTGGGTTAGCTTCGAAATACTCCGAGTAAACGATTTTGTCTGAGTGTTTGCAGCCAACCGGGAAGGTGTCACCCACCACAGCCCACTGCGGTTCGCCGAAGAGACAAAGTACCTTGCCCAAGTCGTGCATGAAGCCCGTAAGCACAAACCAGTCAGGATGACCATCTTGGCGAATGGCTTCGGAAGTTTGCAAAAGATGCTGAAACTGATCCAAGTCTGTGTCGGGGTCGCTATCGTCCACCAAAGTATTTAGGAAATCAACAGCATCCCAAATACTCATTTGGCGTTTGTCAAATTTTAAGAATTCTCTTTCTTTTTCTACCACAAAATCATACGTTTGGTAGGTGTGATTAAGCTCATAAAATCTTTTAACAGTAGCTACTCTATCAGAATCTACGTAATTGCGGTAATCTTCTTTTTGTTTTGTCCCTGGCTCAGGGTATCTAGAAATTACATCGTCTTCCCATTCATCAAGATTTCCCAATGGATTTAGCTCTTTTTCTGAAAAGTTTGTATTCATTGTAATAAATTATAAATGTAAACCGAGTTTAACTTAAAACTCGGTTTATGAAACTATTAATATCCAGGGTTTTGTGTAAGTTTTGGATTGATATTCAAGATACTTCTTGGAATCGGGTACAATCTCTTATTAGGATCTGCATCCGTTTTTAATCCCCACTTGCCTTCAAACTTTCCGAAACGAATCAAGTCGTTTCGTCTCCAGTTTTCGTTGCAAAACTCACGGCCTCTTTCTGCTAGCATTATATCAAGATTCAGTTCTTTCAATTCACTAGCATTTCGTATTTTTCTTAGCGTATTTACCATAGCCAAAGGTGTATCTCCATTGGTAGCAGCAGCACCTCTCATAATAGCCTCGGCTTTCATCAACAAAACATCTGAGTATCTAAAGAAAGGAAAATCGTTACCTTGGTTACGAGTTGTGGAAGTTTTGTCAGGGAAAAACTTGGCGTATCTGTATCCTTGTGCCCATGCTTTCTCGTCATTTCCAAGATCAAAAGCAGCCAAATTTCTGTATTCGAGCTTCGGAACTAACTCCAAATGGTAGTCAATTGCAGCTGAAGCATCTGCTTCTTTATAATCTTGATCAAAGCCTCTTTTTGTTGTTTTTATAATTATTGGTGCTCCGTTGTTCAAATATTGCTTTCCTTTTAGCAACATTTTGGTTCTAACGTCGTCTTCTTCATTAAAATTAACCAAAAACTCTTCTTGAACATTAATGGCACCAGATGGCGTAAACGGTATTTCATACTTGGCTCGCATGGCTCTGTGCAGATAATAACGAGCTAAGAATTGACCACCAGCAATGTTATCAAAAGGAACAGCAAAAATGGTTTCTTTGATCTGAGGACCATTGTCTATGTCAAATACTTTCGCAAAGTTTGATTCCAAGGCGAATTTTTTAGATCCAATTATAATGTCACACATTTTCACCACATCATCATATCTTTTTTGCCCTATATATACTTCAGAATTAATGTAAAGTTTTGCCAGCAAAGCATATCCCACAAACTTGGTTGGTCTACCATAAGTAGCAGCGTTTACATCCCCACTAAGGTTCGGAATAGCTTCCAATACCTCTTTTTCAATAAATGCATAGATGTCTTTTCTGGGCGTTGTTGAAGGTTTTTCTGTGACTCCAAACTTTGTCAAGAGTGGCACATTGCCCCATAAATCAAGCATTATCCAATATGCAATAGCTCTCATAGCCTTTAACTCGGCCAGACCTTGTAACTTGGCAGGAGATTCAGGGGCTGTTTCTACTACCGCAATATTTTGATTTATTGTAGTAATAGTACCAGTTATCCAGTTCCATGTACCATCAATTTGGCCATTGTCAGGATTCCAATTGTGCTGATGTAGCTGAAAGTATCTTGCACCGTCGTACCAGTTACCTCCTCTTGCTGGCAATATTGACTCATCAGTACTTAGCGATTGCAGAAACCAATATGACAATGCTATAGACCCTCTGAAGTTGGTATAAGTTGGGCCTGAGGCCTGAATAAAGTGTTCTGTCCTTATTGGAAAATTTGAAGAGGTGAGAGCGTTCTCAACGGGCACCTCAAGGTCGTGACAAGACAGAAAAAATACTGCCACAAAGCTTGTTAATATAAATTTTATTTTTTTCATTTTTTAAAAACTTTAAACTTTAATAAATCAGAAATTAGCATTTAAACCAAACATAAATGTTCGAGTTTTTGGATAAAATCCATTACCAAATCTTGTCCAATCCACTCCAGGCGTTAGTCCGCCCATATTTACTTCTGGGTCAATTCCCGTATATTTTGTTAAAATGAAAATATTGTTTCCAGAAAGATATAATCTCAAGTTTTTGATATAATCTTTCTTGGTATTGATAGTATAACCAAAGGTGGCGTTGTCAAGTCTTAAGAAACTTCCACTCTCAATGTATCTATCAGAATATCTAAATGCATTAAAATCACCTATTGGTTCGTCAGCTGTTTCTACTAAAACGTTGTATGAACCAGCCTCTTGTGGTCTGTTAAAGTCCGCTCTAACGGTGTTCATGATTTTGTTGCCGAGTACCGATCTAAAGAAGAAATTCAAGTCAAATTGCTTATAGGTCAGATTATTATTCCATCCTAACAACAACTTTGGCTGGGCATTTCCGGCCAAGAAATAGTCGTTTTTGTTTAACGGTACCAGTGTTGTGCCACCTTTTGAGCTTGTAAATTGAGAAACCCCAGCTTCGTTTCTTCCGGCGTGCTGAAACGTGAAGAACTGACCAACAGGCTGGCCACTCAACAATATCTGCACAGTAGAACCCGTTTGGCCTCCACCGTTAGGGGCAGCCATGAGTAAACTATCTGCTTGTAAACCTTCTCCTTTGAGCGATACCAATAAGTTTCTGTTGTGAGCAAGGTTAACTGAGGTATTCCAAGTAAAGTTTTTGGCTTTTACAGGTGTATAATTCAAGGTTAACTCCACGCCTTTATTGCTCATTTCTCCAGCATTTGCCGTTAATTGACGGAACAAATACACAGATGGATCAACATCGTAGGTCCAAATTAGATCCGTTGTACGTTTATTGTAAAGATCCAAGGTACCAGTTACCTTACTTTTTAAAATTCCAAAATCAAGACCTATGTTCGACATGGCGGTCTTTTCCCATCTGAGGTCAGGGTTTGGATTTTGTACTACGCCAATAGCCGATAGTGTAACACCATTTACTAAAAATGTTCCAACGTTTCCATATCTTAGTAATGATACCAAAGGATTAAAACCAAGTGAATTACCCGTTTGTCCGTAGCTCACTCTTAGCTTTAACTCAGAGAAAACATTTTGATTTTTCATGAAATCTTCGCCATCGATACCCCAAGCAGCAGAAACTGAAGGGAAATAGCCCCAACGGTTATTTGCACCAAAAGCTGAAGATCCATCTCTACGCAATGAACTTTGAACGAAATATTTACCCTCGTAGCTATAGTTAAGTCTGGCATAATCTGAGATCAATCGAAGTTTCGAGTAATTATTACCGCCATAATCAACCACAAAACCACTAACCGCTTGTGAATTTCCTAAACCAAGAAAATTGGCCTGTGTATCATTGGTAGGAAAGTTTGTATTGTTTGCTTGAAAACCATCTCCGTTGAGTGTTTGTTGCCAAGAGTAACCCGCAATAGCATTAATATTATGCTTACCGAAGGTTTTGTTGTATGTCAAATAATTCTCAAATAAAGTGTTCTTGTTTTCATAAGTATTTCTTACGGCCAATCCATTTCTACCACCAATGACTGTGTAGTTTGTGGTAAACGCAATGTTGTTATAATTTCTAGTATAATAGTCATTATAAAATTCCGAGCCGTTAGTTTGATTGTTTTGGATAGTTGCCGAAACATCATAAGAAAAACCAGCAGGTAGTTTTAGCGTTGCCTTGAAGTTAGCCAATGAAGTTTTTGAATTTGACTTTACTTTGGCGTTGTCAATTATACCCAATGGATTGAAATAATTTGACCGAGCCAAGTTTTCGTAATACGTGCCGTCTTCATTAAACGGTGCCACTGTAGGTAAGTATCTAAGTCTGTTTATTAAAACCACGTCTTGGAATGGCACTAGGCTTGAATTCGACTGAGTAGATGCGAGGGTTAAGCCCATTCTCAGTTTATCCTTTAGAGCATATTGCTCTATTGATATTCTGCCAATTAGCCTGTCTAATCCGCTACCTTTTATAATTCCGTTTTGGTCAAAATAATTGATACTTGCATTGTAGTTTGTAGATTTTGTGCCGCCACCAAAAGAAACATTGTGGTTTTGAGAAAAGCCTGTCTGACTAACTACGTCTTGCCAGTTTGTGTTAACGCCCATGTCATCATCTGGCCCTAAAGATTTCCCGTTTTTGGTCAAATAGCTTCTCATTTGGTCTCCTGACATCATTTTAATAGTATTAGAAACTGATTCAGAAGCAACATAAGCCTTATAGCTTGCAAAACTTTGACCGTCTTTTGGTCTGTTGGTTGTGATAATAATTACACCGTTTGCGGCACGTGAACCATAAATTGAGGTTGCGGCAGCGTCTTTCAATACATCCATGGACATGATGTCATCAGGTGCAACAGTGGCCAAATCAGCTCCAACTACGCCATCGATAACAAAAAGTGGTTGAGATGCTTCGCCTTCACGAAGTGTGGATGCACCTCTCAAAACAATAGATGGACGTCCATTTGGATCTCCTGAACGAGTAATGTTTAGTCCGGCCACCTTACCTTGAAGCAACTGAGTAGGATCAGCAATAGCACCTCGGTTCAAATCCTTTGCCGCCACGGTAGAAATCGAACTGGTCAAAGATTTCCTAGTCTGCTGACCATATCCCACGACAACTATCTCTTCAAGGGATGTGTTTGATTCTTTCAAGGTTACAGATATTTGGGTGCGGCCATTGACCTCTACGGTTTGGGCTTCAAAGCCAATATAGCTAAAAACCAAAGACGCATTAGGACCTGCATCAATACTAAACTTCCCGTTTGGATCAGTCAAAGTTCCAGTTGATGAAGACTTTACTGTTACGGAAACACCAGGGAGCTTTTCCCCGCTTGTAGAGCTTACGATTCCCGCTACTTTTATTGTATTTTGGGCAAATACACCAAAAGATGTACACGCCAGAAACACCAAACAAAAGAGCAATTTCAATTTAAGGTAATTTTTTTGCATAAAAAACGATTTATTTGTTTCGATGCAATTATAGAATATAACTTTTTTACCCAAAAATTGTACAATACAAATTTTTAGTGCAAACGTTTGAATTCGTTTTCACAAATCGAAATTTCATGAAAACATCATTAAATCAATAGAAAAGAAGGTTTTTAAGAAATTTTAATAACTCTAAGGCAGGTCAAATAAGTATTTTTTCTTGTAGTAATAATATCATTATTCTAGGATAGTTGTGTAGAGTCTCGAATAATAAGATAGGGACTAAGGATGCTTTTTTCTGGTACAAAGTCGTCTTTCGATAGCATTTCTAATGATTGTTGAGCAGCCAACCTACCGATTTCAAAACTTTTGCGATCGATGGTGGTGAGTTTAGGGAAAAAATAGGGCGAGATGGGGCAATTGTCAAAACCTACAATAGACACCTCTTCCGGTATTCTTATGTTCATTTCCATAAGTACATTTACAGCACCATAACACACATAATCGTTAACACCAAAGATGGCATCTGGTCTTAGTTCGGACTCAAACCAGCTTTTTGTGGGCTCAATCGCACTCTCTATGTTAAACTCTACATGTTTTATCCAGTCAGTATTTGGCGAAATTTCGTGGTTTTTTAGGCAATCCAGATATCCTTCTAGGCGGAGCTTTGAGACCAAAAGCCCTTCTGGCCCAGCCAAATGTGCTATTCTCCGAGAGCCTTTTTCTATCAAATGTTTAGTGGCTAGATAGGCCCCTTTGTAGTCGTCAATAACCACACTACTGCCGTAATTTTCCACAATATCCCGATCGATAAAAACCAAAGGCGTTTTTCTTTTATTCACCATATCGAAATGCGAAAAATCCCTGAGGTTGGCTGTCTCTTGAGAAATTGATACCAATATAGCGTCTACTCTGTTGGACAGCAGTCTTTTAATGTGCTCTTGCTCAAGGCTGTGTAGTTCGTTGGTTACACAGAAAATAAGCATGTAGCCCAGACTATCAAAAACCGATTGGATTCCTTGAATCATCTGTGCCTCATGAGAGTGATTAATGGACGGAACCAACACACCTATGGTTTTTGTAGATTTATTGAGTAGGCTTAAGGAAATAGAATTCTTTTGATAGCCCATTTTTTGGGCATATTCTTGAATAGTTTCTCTGGTATCAACATTGATATTTGAGTGATCATTCAAGGCTCTAGAAACCGTTGAGGGCGAACACTTAAATTTTCTCGCAATATCTTTTATCGTAATATTATTCATTCCTAATTTTCTATGATTCCAATACTTTAATGCTCTAAAAAAAGGCTTAAAGGTAATTAAAACACTAATTTATAATAAATATGTCAATATTATTACCTTTTTTCGACAATTGAATGCAACTATTCGATGTATCTACCCATCTTTCAAAAAAGTTAAAAAAAGCTAAACCATCAACCGTTTAACCTTTTTTAAAAAATTGAAAAAGCCCAGCTTGCTACATTTGCGAGCTATTACTCTAAAAGTCATTACATTTTGAAAAAGCTATTTATCATTCTACTCTGTGTAGGCGGTTCTGTCTTTGCCCAAACCACTGTTAAAAACATTCCAGCCAAACGTACCACTCAAAGGGTTGTCATTGATGGTAAAATTGACGAGGCTGCCTGGAAGGACGCTGCAAAATTTGATGAATTGATAGAGTTTAGGCCAACTTTTGGCAGAAAAGAAGCCGAGGGAAATCAAACAGAAGCCTACCTGATGTATGACGACGAAGGCATATATTTTGGTGGAATTTGCCATGAAAACAACATCGATAGTGTTTCGAGGGAGCTTACAGGTCGTGATGGATTTGGTACAAATGACTACATAGGAATAATTTTCGACACTTATAACGACAAACTCAATGCCTTTGAGTATTTCCTAACTCCATTGGGTGAACAATGGGACTCCAAAATGTCATCAGTTCAAAATTCTAACAACGGCGGAGAAGACTTTGCATGGAATGCTGTATGGAAAAGTAAAGTGATTTTGGACAAATCTGGCTGGGCTTTCGAGATGTTTCTCCCCTACTCTGCCATCAGATTTAGCAAGGATAAAGTGCAAACTTGGGGTATAAATATTACCAGAAGACGGAGAAAAACAGAGCAACAGTACACCTGGAACCCTGTGGATATGAACGTCAATGGATTTTTGACCCAAGAAGGCCTTTGGACAGGAATTACGGACATTAAACCTCCACTTCGATTGCAGCTTTTCCCCTATTTCTCGGTTTATGAGAATCATTTCCCGAGTACAGACCCTAAGGTTAAAAGTTGGAGTAATCAATATTCTGGCGGTTTGGACCTCAAACTGGGTATCAGTCAAGCATTTACATTGGATGCCACCTTAATCCCAGATTTCGGCCAAGTACAAAGTGACAATAGGGTATTGAACCTAACTCCCTTCGAAGTAAAATTTAACGAATACCGAAATTTCTTTACCGAAGGCACAGAGCTTTTCAACAAAGGCGATTTCTTCTATTCGAGACGTATTGGTGGTTCGCCTATCAACCAAAACGAAGTATACAACAATCTGAAAGAAAACGAAGAAGTTATAAACAATCCGACCGAATCAAAACTCATAAATGCTTCCAAAATATCAGGAAGGACGAAGTCTGGCCTTGGAATTGGTATTCTGAACGCCATTACCAAAAGCCAACATGCACAAATAAGAAACAAGGAAACAGGCGAAATAAGAGAATACGAGACAGATCCAGCCACCAATTATAGCTTAGTGGTTCTAGACCAAACCTTGAAAAACAACTCTAGTGTGACATTTCTCAATGCCAACGTTACCCGAACAGGTCAAGCCTATGACGCCAATGTGAGCTCAGCCATGTTTAGCATTTTTGACAAGAAAAATACGTATTTTGTTTCAGGCAAAACAGCCCTCAGCCACCAACGGTTTGTGGATAAAAACAAACTCGGATATTCTCATGCCTTCGGACTGGGCAAATCCAGCGGGAGGTTCAATTGGCAATACAATCAGGAACTTACTGATACCAAATTTAATAACAACGACCTTGGGTATTTTACAAACAACAACTTCATAACCCACAGAGGATATGTAGGTTATAGATACACCACTCCGAAGAAATTCTACAATCGGCTACAATACAATCTTAATTTGACCTATAGTACGCTTTTCTCGCCAATCGGCCAGATAGCTACCAAATATCAAAACTCCAGAATACAGACAAGCATCGTTACCCAAACCAAAAAACTGGTTTGGATAGGTCTGATAAACGATTTTATGCCAAAACAAAATGATTTTTACGAGCCTAGGGTAGAGGGAAAGTATTTTGAAAGAGGAAATAGCGGCTTGGTAGGTATTTTTGTAGAAGGAAACTCTGCCAAGAAATATTATCTAAATGGAGAAATATTTATGAGGAAATACTTCAACTTCTACGACCTTTTTGCCTACGATGCATCTATAAACCAAACTTACCGATTCAACACCAAGTTTTCGGTAAACCACCAAATAGGAATTCTACCAAGAAAAAACGGTGTGGGTTTCTCTGGAAATGAAAACGGCAATGTCATTTTTGCCAAACGTGATGTTAAAACCTTCGAAAATATACTTTTCTTGAAATATAACTTTACAAACAAAATGGGTCTGACTTTCAGAACCCGCCATTACAATAGCCGTGTTACGAACAAGTCCTATTTTAATCTTGGGGATAATGGCTTGCTGAGTGAAAGATCATCTGTAACAGGAAATTATAACCGAAATGTCAACTATTTCAATATCGACATGGTTTATACTTGGCAGTTTGCTCCGGGTAGTTTCCTGAATGTTGTATGGAAAGATGCGGCATTTACAAATGACAATGCTTCGCTTATTTCCTATGGAGAAAACCTCAGAAACAGCATGAACTCTGACCAAAACAACAATATTTCTCTGAAAGTGATCTATTTTATTGATTATTTGACTATGAAAAGTTGGGTGAAACGTTCTTCGTAACAAGTTCAAACTTTTTCCTAAATTCTGTTTTTCATTTTTGTCTGATTATTTCCTCGAAATATCACTAATTTTGAAGAAATAATTTAGATAATTTATGTCCTCATTCACTCACCTAGACGTCCACGGAAATCCATCAATGGTAGATGTTGGTGAAAAAGCCGTTACCAAGCGAACCGCAACCGCAAGAAGTATTGTGGTGGTAGACGACGAAATCATGGCCAAATTTGTTGGAGAGGATATTCACACCAAAAAAGGACCGGTATTTCAGACCGCAATAATTGCTGGTGTGATGGCCGCCAAAAAAGCAGGCGATTTGATTCCCCTTTGCCACCCTCTCGGACTCGAAAATTGCCAAATTTCTATAAAAGTCATTGGGAAAAACGACATTGAGATTCTCTGCACCGCTTCGCTTTCGGGTAAAACAGGCATAGAAATGGAAGCTCTCACGGGTGCGAGTGTGGCCGCTCTTACCATATATGATATGTGCAAGGCCATGTCACACAATATCGTTATCAAAGAAACTCGTTTGATTGAAAAAACGGGTGGAAAGAAAAACTTTAAACTTTCTGAATGATAAGTATTTTAGTAAATTAAAGGTAAAAAAATCTTTACGGCCTAGTGCCTTAGCGGTAAAAAATGAAAAAGCACGAAAAACACGCCAAATTAATAAAGCCAGATATTGGCTTTTTTGGAAGAAACGAAATTGCATTTCTAGGGGCACCGTGTGGCCTGATTGAGAGTTTAGTCGATAAAATAATCGAAAACCTTCCGGCAGATTTAAATACAATCTATGTCGATGCTGACCATGGAAGCAACGAAAATGAAGTTTTTTCTAAAAATATTTTTCAAGACAAAATCAGTCATAAAAGCTTAGGGAAAAAGACGATATCTCAGTTTGAACAGAAATTTCTGCTCAATGACCAAGACCTTGTGTTGGTAAACGGCAATCATTTTGAGGCCAAAAGTCAAATCGTTATTATAAATTCTATAAAAGAAGCTTCGCTAAAAAAACGAATAGGTCAACTGACTGATATAAAAGCCGTAATACTCGATGAAGGCGAAACCGAAATATACGATTGGCTCGAAGTTTCTCCAGAAATTTCGGTTTTTAAAGTAGCTGAAATTTCGAAAATTTCGGATTTAATTCTGGAAAAGGTAAAACCTGCACTATTAAAAGTTCTTATACTCACTGGAGGAAAAAGTACTCGTATGGGCACTGATAAAGCCAACATTGAATATCACGGCAAGCCGCAATACCAATTTTTATATGAAACTGTGGAGAAAATGGGGCTCGAACCATTTATTTCGTGCCGCGATGACCAAAAAAATGAATTCGAAGGTAATACGATAACAGACAAGTTCATCGGACTTGGCCCCTATGGAGCCATACTTTCTGCTTTTCAGCACGACCCTAATTCTGCTTGGCTGGTTGTGGCTTGCGATATGCCATTGATTAAATCTGAGGATATTGCTAACTTGATATCTAGCCGAAACACTTTTAAATTTGCCACGGCTTGTTATAACCCTGAGACAGATTTTCCTGATCCACTATTCACCATTTGGGAACCCAAAGTGTACCAAACACTACTTAATTTCTTGACCATCGGATATTCTTGCCCACGAAAAGTCCTTATAAACTCGGAAATAGAATTGGTAAGACTATCGAATCCTGAAATACTGACCAATGCCAATACGCCAGAAGAAAGAGCGGCAGTTGAGAGCAAAATTACATCGGTGGTTTGACCAAACTCGTATCTGTAACCAATGTTGGAACGCTATAACCACCTGTATCCAGCTTGATTTTTGGAAAATCAGCCATCTTTAGTTTAGAAAAACGCACTTTTGATTGGTACAAATACACTTTCTGTAATTCACTCAAGCCTTTGATGTTTTCCAAGCCTTTTTCTGTAACGGCTGTACTTGCTAAATTTAGTATTTGGAGATGTTTTAGGTTTTTCAAAGCTGCCATTCCCTTATCTGAAAAATTGGTTTTGTTGAGGTGCAAAACGCGAATTTCGTCTAAATCACCAAGAGTTGCGGCCAAAAGATCCGCATTTTTAAGATTCGACGCATTAAACCAAACTATCTGTTTCTTTAACGATTTCAACGCCTCCAAGTCTTTATCGGAAGGGTCAATATTTCTCAAATTTATAAGTAAGTAATTAGAATTTGCAGCCACGGGTAAGGCCAAAATTCCCGATTTCTTCAAAGTAGCTATGCTCTGTTCAGAACCGGCTTCTACCTCTTTTTCCGGAATATTCGAAATTTTCGGACCTTTTTCATCATTTCCTGAGCTTTGGAATGAAATTAAAGCTGCCTTAATTTCAGGCGTTTGGTTAAAATCTTTTACCAATTTATCAAAAGAAGCTCCTTCTTTTATCCACCAATTTAACACCTTGGTTTCAGCCTCTGTGAGCTGTGGTTTACCTTTAGGCGGCATGTGTTCCTCTTCTCCTTCAGGCATAAAAATCCTTTTGCTAATCAAACTCTTCTCGGTTTGATGTGGCACCACACTTTTTCCTTCTTTACCCCCTTTCAGGATAAACTCGGGGCTATCCAATCGAAGGTTTCCTTTTTGCTTTTTCGATGAGTGACAACTGTAGCATTTTTCTTCCAAAATCGGCTGTACTAAGTCATTATAAACTTTGGCATTTTGAATGTCAGTTATCCGTGCCTTCTCAACTTCTCCCTGAATACTCAAAAAATCCTCTCCATGGGTTAAACTGCCACCCAAGTGACCGACGACCATCAGAAGAATGGTTGAACCTATCCAAGATACAATACCCATTTTGGCATTATTTCGAAAAAAATAAACTACTAATATCAATGCCGTAAATGCTATGCCACTCCACTGGTGTTTGTCCACCATTTCAACATCATACTCGCCACTTTGAGAAAGCAAAAAGCCTGTAATTGAAGAAAATACAGAGGCCAAGAAGCTCAAAATGAGCATGATGGGCAATATAGCATCAATGGATTCTTTGTTTTTCCAAAAAGAAATGACCTTCAAAAAAAAAGCCAAAAGGAAAAATCCGATAGGTAAATGAACCAAAAGAGGGTGAAACTTCCCGATGAACTCCGTAATCATTTGGTGTATCTATTTTTGATGAGATTCAACATGTGCACATTTATATCCCACTGATTTGCAACGGGTTGGTTGGTAAAAGGTAAAGTTTGCAGATAATTTGGCGGGCCAAATTCAGTCAGAAAAGTTATTCTTTTTGCTCCTTCGGCCTCACGAAAAGCGATGACTTTGTCCCACCATTCTAGGTGTTGATCGAGGGCATACCTCCACTCGGGTGCACGTGGGTCGTTTACTTGTGGGCCTTCTTCGTGGCCTATGCGTGCATGGATGTTATAAGCGTGTTTTAGTGCCAATTCTACATTCTCTTTTTGATCACCTAACATCGACTCGTGAACATTTGTCCAATGGCTGATGTCGAGTGTGAGTTTCATTTTGGTATACTTTTCCAGGAAACTACGTGTTATCGGTGCCGAATAACACATCCGACCTCGGTGGGTTTCGTGCAAAACTTTTATGCCCGTAGCTTCCATTCGGTCAATCGTAAACTCCACGATTTTGGCATTTTGCTCAAAACTGAAATAATCTTTGCCCGAATGGCTATTGATGTATAAAGGTTTTGTGGCCAAGGCCTCATTCACGGCTTTTTTGTATTGGGCAAAATGCTTTTCGAAATCGGAACCGCTACCTCCACATAGAAAAGCTATCTTGAGTTGGTACTTTTCCAAGGCCGCAAAAAGCTCTTTTTGATCAGCTTCTTTGGTTGGCCACCAAAGTTCGAGGCCGTCGTAGCCAGCCTTTTTAACCTTTGCACATAAAGCATCCACCGAGCCTTCGAAACCCCAATTTGTGGCTAAAACGATAACTTCCAGGATAGTTTTTGTGCTTTTTTGAGCCAAAACCTCTGCTGATGTTGCCATGGCAGCGGTGGTTGCTAGGGTATTTGTTATGAAATTTCTACGGTTCATTTGGTTTACTTTACTTGAAATTGAACACTGATGACATTCCGATAGCTATCGGAATAAGCACCACAGATAGACACGGATTATAAATTGAATTAAGAAAAATAATAACTGTTTGTAAATAAATTCTAAAAAAACAGTGAAAATCAGTGCTGCCTTTGCATCTGTTTCATCTGTGTTCCATAAAATCACCCCACCAACTCCCGCACCACTTTCCCTTCCAAATCTGTCAATCGGAAAGAACGTCCTTGAAAATCGAAGGTAAGTTTTTCATGGTCAAATCCCAGCTGATTCATGATGGTTGCCTGAATATCGTGAGGGTTTACTTTACCAGCAATTGCCGAGTAACCCAATTCGTCAGTTTCGCCATGACTTACTCCCGGTTTTATGCCTCCACCAGCCATAAACATTGTAAAAGCCTCAGCATGGTGGTCTCTACCCTTGAAGGCATTCGGTTTGCCGTCACGGTTTTCAGCCATGGGTGTACGCCCAAACTCTCCACCCCAAACGATGAGTGTTTCGTCTAAAAGTCCTCTTTGTTTGAGGTCTAAAATGAGTGCCGTTATGGCTTTATCCACACTCCGGCATTTATTCATGAGGCCTATGTCTAATGCTCCTCCGGCATCTGTACCGTGCGTATCCCATCCCCAGTCGTAGAGTTGTACGAATCTCACACCGTTTTCCACCAGTTTTCTTGCTAAAAGAACATTGTTAGCAAAACTCGTCTTGCCTGGTTTAGTGCCATACATCTCGTGGATGTACTGCGGCTCACTGTTGATATTCATAACTTCAGGAGCCGAAATCTGCATTTTGTAAGCCATTTCGTACTGACTTATACGACTCAAAATTTCAGGGTCACCGTATTCCTTAAATTCCGCTTGGTTTATCTCGTTTATCGCTTCAATGGAGGCCTTTCTGATATCTCGAGTTATGCCATTAGGGTCTTTGATGAACAAAACTGGGTCTCCTTCTGACCTACACTGCACACCCTGATAAACCGACGGTAGAAATCCGCTTCCCCAAATGCTTTTTCCAGCATCGGGATTGTTTCCGCCGGAGGTAAGCACTACAAAGGCAGGCAAATTATTGTTTTCAGAGCCCAAACCGTAGGTCACCCATGAGCCCATACTTGGTCGGCCCAATCTGGCACTGCCCGTTTGCATCAACAATTGGGCAGGAGCATGATTGAACTGGTCAGTAGTAACGGCTTTCAAAAAACTTATTTCGTCAGCCACGGTAGACAAGTGTGGGAGGTAATTGCTAATGAATGCTCCAGACTGTCCGTGCTGCTTAAAAACAGCTTGCGAGGCGAGCATTTTTGGTACACCACGAATAAACGCAAACTTTTTCCCTTCTAAAAACGACTGCGGACAATCCTGCCCATCGAGTTTGGCCAGCTCGGGTTTATAGTCGAAAAGCTCCAACTGTGAAGGTGCCCCCGCCATGTGTAAGTAAATGACCGATTTGGCCCTTGGTACAAAATGAGGTGGTCTGGGAGCCAGTGGATTCTGCGGGTCAAAAATATTTTGGGCGGTTTTTGAATCTTTACTACATCCTAAAATAGAACTCAAGGCCAATCCTCCTAAACCCATAAAACTACCCTTCAAGAAATTCCTACGGGTTTCTTTTTCCAATTGCCTAATCAATGCCTCTTGTAATATCTTATCCATCAGCTTTTAGTGATTACTTCATCGAGATTTAAAATAGAATTACAAACCAAAACCAAAGCGGCCAGCTCGGGATTTGGATTGCCCAAAAGCTCCTTACTTTTGCTTGGGTCTTTTTTATAGAGTGTAAGTGTGCTTTGATAAAGCCTTAAAAGAATATCAAATTTCTCTTTTTTCATTTCTTTTCCTATGGCAAAACCATAGGCTTTTTTAATACTTTCTTGAAAATTGTTCTTGGAAACTGAAAGCGATTTTTGAGCCAACTTCGCAGATAAATCCACATAAACAGAGTCATTTAAAGTCACCAAAGCTTGCAAAGGGGTGTTTGTACGGATACGGCGAGAAACACAAATCTCTCTACCCACGCCATCGAAAGAAATCATTGACGGATAAGGACTGGTGCGTTTCCAAAAAGTATAAACTGCTCTTCGATATTGGTTTTCGTTTTGAGCTTTTATCCATTTGTCACCACTGTAAGGCGAGCTCCAAATACCTTCTGGCTGGTATGGCATTACGGGTGGGCCGTACATTTTGGGATTTAATACACCGCTAATGGCCAGAGCTTGGTCACGTATCTGTTCAGCAGAAAGCCTTACCCTCGGACCACGAGCCAAATATCTGTTGGAAGGGTCTTTTTCAATGCCTTCGGGTGTTAGTTTGGAGTCTTGTTGGTAAGTAGCCGATAGCATGATTTCTTTGATAAGCTTTTTCACCGACCAGTTGTAATCATTCATAAATTTATAACTCAAGTAATCAAGCAAAGCCTGATTGGTGGGCACGGCACCTTGCGAACCTAAATCCTCTAAGGTTTCTACCAAACCAGTACCGAATATTTGCTCCCAAACTCTATTGACCATCGTTCTGGCAACTAATGGATTTTCTTTTGAAGTCATCCAAAGGGCCAAACCGAGCCGGTTTGTTGGGGCACCTTTGGGTAGTTTTCCTAATACCGCAGGCACTGCTGGCGACACCTCATTACCTTGTGATAACCAGCTTCCTCGCTCAAAAATTCGCGTTTTACGAGAAAAATCGGCTGGGTTTTCAAACATGATGGGAGTTTGTTCTACTGGAGCATTGAGGAGATTCCAAAAAACCGTTTTGTTTTCGGGAGAATTATCGGGAAGTCCTTTTGTAAAATAAAACCAATCAAACATGATTCCGTTGGCGTTTGGATCTTTCAGTTCTGGGCTTTTAAATGTAAAAAATAAATCATGAACGCGAGAAGTAGCATTTATCGGCAACTCTATTGTTCGCCAGCCTCCTTTTTCTTTTTCAGGGCTAAGTTTATACGAACCTAGCGTTTTTCCGTTTAAATTATCCGTTTTAATCTCAAAAACGCCTTTGACATAAACCTTAAAATTCATTATGAGTTTAGTTTTCCCTTCCAGATTAACTGATTTCAGTCGTGCCGAGGAGTTGTTTCTCATGGCTAGCCACTTGGTATCGGCCAAGGCAGCATTTAGCATCTCGTCGCATTTGAGAGAATTGTGCGAAGGTTGGAGCGTTTTCAGAAAAGTGATAAGTTCTTTCTTTTCATTGGCAGAAAAAGTTTTGGCGAGCCAATTGTCCACACGAGCCAAATCTGCTCTTTGTTTTTCATCAAAATGCCTTAAAACAGGGTATTCAGAGTAGGTGTCCTCGTCGCGACTGTTGTTGAAAAAGGCCAAGAATTTATAATATTCTTCAAATCTTATGGGGTCATAAGGGTGACTATGGCATTGCACACACGAAAACGAAGTGCCCATCAGAGTTTCCCAAGTAGTGTTTACTCTGTCCAATACCGCCGCAGTCCTAAACTCCTCGTTATCTGTTCCACCTTCGTCGTTGGTCATGGTGTTTCGGTGAAATGCCGTAGCTATAAGTTGGTTTTCGGATGGTTCTGGAAGGAGATCTCCTGCTATTTGTTCTTTCAAAAACTGGTCATAAGGCATGTCGGCATTGAAAGCTTTTATGAGCCAATCGCGGTATCTCCAAATATTTCGGCCACCATCACGCTCATAACCTTTTGTATCGGCATATCTGGCCATATCCAGCCACATAGAAGTCCATTTTTCACCGTAAGCAGGCGAAGCCAAAAGGCTATCGACATAGGTTTCGTACAGGTTATTTTTCAAAAAAATGGCTTTTGTTTTATCTGATGCTGGAAACCCTATAACATCTAAAGCTGCTCTTCTGGCCAAATCTTCTTTAGGAGCTAAACTCGACGTTTTAAGGCCTTGTCTTTCTGCATTTTCGTAGATAAATTTATCAATGTCGTTCTTTAACCAATCGTTGTTTATTTTTGGAACTTCTGGGTTCGAGACAGGCACAAATGCCCAATGTTGCTCCCACTCTGCACCTTGGTCAATCCACTTGGTGAGAATTTTAACTTCTTCATCAGAAAGTGGTTCTTTTTCATGAGGCATGCGTTCTTCGGGGTCTTTTAAGGTTAGCCTTCTGATAAATTCACTTGCCGATGCATCGCCAGGTACAATGCCAATTCTGCCAGATTTACCTTTTGAGAAAGCCTCTTCTTTAAACAACAGGCTGTATCCTCCTTGTTTTTTTACACCGCCATGGCAGCTGATACAGTTTTTATTGATGATGGGTTTTACCTGAGAGCTGTAATCGATTTTTTCTTCGAAAATACTGCAAGAGTATAAACCAAGTATTAGAAAGGCTCCGATAAAATAACGCAGAAAAGACATTTTTTACTAAGGTTGAATTTTGGAATTCAAATTAGTAAATTTTCTTATTAAATGTCTGTTCTAAAGGTTTTCTTTTGAGATTCGATACGCTCAAGGTGTGGCACTTACCCAAACTTCTCCGTTTTCGAGAATTTCCTTTTTCCAAATAGGCACGGTTTCCTTAAGGGTATCAATGGCATATTGACATGCCTCAAAAGCCGCTTTACGGTGGTGAGAAGACACCGAAATTATGACTGGAATTTCGCCAATTTGGAGTAACCCGACTCTGTGATGAATGGCAATTTTTTTTATGGAAAACAAGTCGATGGCTTGCTGAGCAATTTTTTTCATTTCTGAAATAGCCATGGGTTTATATGCCTCAAAATCAAGCCTTACCACCTCCATTCCTTTGGTGTGGTTTCGCACGGTACCTACAAAATGCACTATGCCGCCGCAGTCGGGACTTTCCACAAAAGCTTGACAAGCCGATAACTCTAAAGGCTCATCGCTCAATACAATTTGGATATTTTTTTCTGTTTCAGCCACCGCTCACTGGAGGTATAAGTACAACTTCGTCTCTATGATTCAAAACCAGCGAGTCTTCAGCATATTCTTCATTTACCGCAACCCTCAAAGAATTCAGTTTCACGAGCTCGGGATATTGTGTTTTTAAAGAAACCAACAAGTCTGCAACAGAACTTTTTTCAGGCAGGTCAATTGTTTTTTCAAAACCTCCCACCATCTCTTTGGTTATTCCAAAACAAAGTAATTTTAATGTTATCATGCTTACTTTTCGAGAAACCTGTTTCTTTGAACGTTTCTTTTTTTACCAATTTATCTATTCAAAAACTCATCTTTGATTAGACAAAAATGAACATTTTTTACTCCTCCTCAAAAAAAATGCAGAAATTGGTGCGTTATTTACCGAAATGAAAGAGATTACAAGGATAATTGCTTTTTATGAGACCCTAAAACGCAAGGCCGACGTGGCTTGTGCCTTGGCCATGGTGGTTTATGTAGAAGGTTCCTCCTACCGCAGAACTGGAGCCAGAATGTTGGTTTCTGAGGATGGATTTTGGGAAGGTGGAATAAGCGGTGGCTGTCTGGAAGGCGACGCCCTCAAAAAAGCAAGAATGGCAATTCTGAAGTCCAAACCAGAGTTGGTAAGATATGACACCACAAAAGGCGATGACAATCAAATAGGCGTAGGCCTTGGCTGTAACGGTGTGATAGATGTGTTGTTTATTCCGGTAGATTTTGAGAACGAAAACAATCCCATAGAAATTCTGAAGAAGAGTTTTGAAAATAACAATAAACCGCTTGTTGTCATCACGAATTCTTTAAAAGAACCAGAATTACTAGGAAAACTTTTCTATTTCGAATCAAAACAAAGCATTGATTTTCTGAAAAATCATTTGGATGTCGGGCTTTTTTCTGAAGAAATTTTAGCTCTCGAAAAATCAAAAAATTATAATATCGATAATGAGCTTCGGCTTTTTGTGGAAATTCTTCCAAAACCTATAACAGTCTATCTATTTGGAAATCAATACGATATTTATCCACTTATTGAGCTTCTGAAAATGTTGTATTGGGAAGTAAGAATTGTGTCTGAACCAAACAAAATTCAAAATCGTGAAAACCTCACGATTATTGCTCCGAGTGATTTTTCTGAGAACTTATTAAACAAAAACTCAGCCGCCCTGCTGATGTCGCACTCGCTGGAAATAGACAAAAAGAATCTCAGAAAATTGACAACTTCCACCGTAAAATACATCGGTATGCTTGGCCCAAAAACCCGTTCTGAAAGAATTTTGAATGAACTAGCCGCTGAAGGCACCAAAATTGATTCAAACAAAATTTTTGCTCCGACCGGACTTGACTTGGGAGCCTCTACACCTGAGGAAATAGCACTTTCTATCGTTGCTGAACTGAAGGCTGTTTTTAGTGGAAGAAATGGTGGATTTTTGAGAGAAAGAGAATTGCCCATCAATGAACGTAACCAAGAAATTTTTAAATTTAATTGAATGATTTCGGTAGAAAAAGCACTTGCCCTTATTCTTGAAAACTCAATTTCTTTAAGAAAAATAAGCGTTCCGTTTGAAGATGCCCTTGGTAGAATTTTGGCCGAAGACCTATTTGCAGATAGGGATTTTCCGCCTTATGATAGAGTAACAATGGACGGAATTGCCATTGATTTTCAAGTATTTGAAAATGGGCAACGGACGTTCAAAATCCAAGAAATGCAGGGTGCTGGTGATTTGCAAAGCACATTACACACCTCTCAAAACTGCATTGAAATCATGACTGGAGGGGTTTTGCCAAAGAATACTTCTGCGGTGGTTAGATATGAAGATCTAAAAATTGTTGACGGCTTCGCTACGATAAATTCTGAAATTCAAAAAGGACAGAATGTGCATCATCAAGGTCAAGACAAAAAAGCTGGGGAGTTGGTACTTCAACGAGGCACCAAACTTGATGCCTCGCATTTGGCTTTAGCAGCTACTATTGGCAAACAAACACTTGATGTTTTTGAACTTCCAAATGTGGCCATAGTTTCGTCTGGAGATGAGTTGGTGGAGATTACAGAAATTCCGCTTCCACACCAGATCAGAAAGTCAAATGTGTATGCTGTTGGTGCTTTGTTGAAAAAGTTAAATGTCTCTGTCTCATATTTTCATATTGCTGATGATTTAGAAAACTCCATCTTGAAAATCGCTGAATTGCTGAAAAACTTTGAAGTTTTGATTTTTTCAGGTGGAGTATCAATGGGTAAAAAAGATTTTATTCCTGAAGCTTTAAAAGCCAATAATGTCGAAACTATTTTCCACAAAATAGCCCAGAAGCCGGGCAAGCCGATGTGGTTTGGTAAAACGGCAAAAAACATGGTATTTGCTCTACCTGGAAATCCGGTTTCAACTTATCTCTGTACCATCCTTTATGTTTTGCCTTTTTTAGAGAAATGCTTGGGTTCATTAAAAAAAGATTTTGAAAAAGTAATTCTAGGAGAAGACATCCAGTTCAAACCACAACTAAGCTATTTTTTACAAGTAAAAATCGAAAACGTTGCGGGTACTTTAATGGCATTTCCGCTTAAGCACAATGGCTCTGGAGACTTTATAAGCCTTAGCGATGCCGATGGATTTGTAGAATTACCAAACTCCGAAGATATTTTATTTAAAAAAGGTCAAATTGTAAATTTTTTCGCAATATGATTAAAATCGCAACAAACTGTGAGAAAAACTGAAGCAAGAGTGCACTTTAAAGACCTCCGAAAGGGTCTAAATTCTCAAGAAATTGAAAAAATGAACGGGCGGATACGCGACCTGCTGTTTAGTAGACTCATGATTCACCGCTATTCGCCAATTCATTTGTATTTACCTATAAAAAGAAATAATGAGGTAGATTCTCTTCTGATTTTAGAAACCCTTCGTCGGGATTTTGCTCCTGATATTTATATTTCCAAAAGCTTAGATAATGGTGAATTGCTCCATGTAAAATTTGAAGCCACCACCAATCTAGAAACTAACCGATGGGGAATTGACGAACCCTTAGACTTAACCGATTCCCTTAGTTCGGAGGCCTTCTTTGAACTATTCAAAACCGAAGACATTCTGATTTTTGTTCCTCTCTTGGCTTTCGACAAAAAAGGAAATCGAGTGGGCTATGGCAAAGGTTATTACGATAGATTTCTACAATACGCCACCAAAGACACCACCATTGTTGGACTTTCGCTTTTCGAACCAATAGATTCTATTGATGATACCGACCAATTTGATGTAAGAATGCATTTTTGTATTACTCCAGAACGCATTTGGGCTTGGTAAAACCCTTTCGCTATATTGATTATCGGCATCATTTACTACTATTAGACCAATTGAAAAATCGTTTCACTAATATAGCCCTCCTATTTCATTTCAAAATTCTTTTTCTTAATTTTGCATCCCATTTACACCCATCAATACGTTTACAACAAATTCAACAAAAAGAGAATAGACCTCTCTCTTTATCAATAATTTAAATACCCTGCCATGGGTCGGGGGGTAAGATTAATTATCATGAAAGTTGCAGTAGTAGGAGCTACCGGTCTAGTGGGTGGCGAAATCTTGAAAGTTTTGGCGGAAAGAAATTTCCCAGTATCCGAAATCATCCCAGTTGCCTCTGAGCGTAGTATCGGGAAAAAAATCTTATTTAAGGGCCAAGAATTTACCGTTGTAGGTTATGACGATGCCATCAAAATGAAACCCAATGTCGCTATTTTCTCAGCTGGTGGTGGTACATCTCTAGAAATGGCACCCAAATTTGCCGAGGCCGGCATTACGGTTATCGACAATTCCTCGGCTTGGCGTATGGACCCAACCAAAAAATTGGTGGTGCCAGAGGTAAACGCTGATGTGTTGACCGCAGAAGACAAAATCATTGCAAATCCAAACTGCTCAACCATACAGATGGTGGTAGTAATGAAGCCTTTGCACGAAAAATACAAAATCAAACGAGTGGTGGTATCTACCTATCAGTCTGTTACGGGTACTGGTAAAGCTGCTGTTGACCAACTTTTTGCTGAAAGAGCTGGTGACGATAGCGTTGCTAAAGTGTATCCTCATAAAATCGACCTGAATGTTCTTCCTCATATCGATGTGTTCCAGGACAATGGTTACACCAAAGAAGAAATGAAGATGATCAAAGAAACCAACAAAATCATGGGCGACGATAGCATCAAGGTTACAGCTACCACGGTTCGTATTCCTACTATTGGTGGTCACTCTGAGGCGGTAAACATCGAGTTTGAGAATGATTTTGATTTGGCAACTGTTCGTGAATTACTGGCAGCTACTGAAGGTGTGATTGTACAAGACGACCCTGCCAATTTCCTTTATCCAATGCCCATCACAGCACACGGGAAAGACGAGGTTTTTGTAGGCCGTATCCGTCGAGACGAATCTCAGGCTAATACACTAAACCTTTGGTGTGTAGCAGACAACCTTCGTAAAGGTGCCGCCACAAATGCCGTTCAAATTGCAGAATACCTTTTGAAAAAAGGAATGATTTGATTGTGAAGGTTAAAAGATAATACTAAAATCCCGCTGAGCAATTGGCGGGATTTTTTTGTTTCAAAAACTTTTCTTGCCTTTTTTCATAAATAAGAATAACTTTAGGATATTATCACTTCTCCATGCGAATTGTATTGTTGATATTTATTATAATCGGAGTTTTGAGCGAAGCAAATGCCCAAAGGAAGGGACTATTGTTTAGCGAAAAAATCGATTTTGATAAACAGCCAAAGCAAATAGTTGAAAAACAAGAAGCCGAAATAACCGAAGAAATGGATAGGTTTTTAGGCTTTGGATTTCATTTTTCAGTAAAAAAAGTTCCTTTAGAATCGCAAAACTCCGACCGAAAAAACAAAATTAAAGAGGGCATTTCGTTACAGTTAGGGTTTCAGATGCCCAAATATCTAAGAACCAAACCTCCAGAAAAACTCTTGAAAGCAGGCTGGAAAATGGGTCTAAATCTTTAAATTTCTTACTTCTAAAAGAATCACAAATACCTTTAAAATCATCATTTTTTATGCGTTTTTTAAAAGTTCTAGTTCTGTTTTCCATCTCGATAAATGTTTTTGGTCAAACATTAGAAAATACTTTTCAGAAAATCTTAAAAGATCGAAATGCCAAAGTTGGGGTATCCGTTTATGATTTTAAAACCAAAAAATCTTATGGTATCAACCAAACCGAGCATTTCCCCATGCAAAGTGTTTTTAAGTTTCACATTGCTCTGGCGGTTTTGGATTTGGTTGACAAGGGTAATTTAAGCTTGGCACAGAAGGTTTACATTTCAAAAGAACGCATGCAGCCCGATTGGTACAGTCCTTTGCGAGATAAATACCCACAAGGAAATGTAAAACTAACACTTGCCGAAATTCTAAAACCAACCGTATCTGAGAGCGACAATGTAGGTTGTGAAGTTTTACTCGACCTTATTGGTGGGCCAAAAGTGGTAGACGATTATCTCAAAAAAATAGGCATGAAAGACGTACAAATTAAACACAATGAAACCGTTATGCAGGCCTCTTGGGAGCCACAGTTTGAAAATTACTCTTCGCCAAACTCTGCGGTAGAGCTCTTAAAAGCCTTAAACAATGGAAAAATATTATCGTCGAAAAGTAGAGCATTTGTTCAAAAATTGCTTCTGGAGACCTCCACTGGCCCAAATAGATTAAAAGGATTGTTACCAAAAGGAACTGTCGTTTCACACAAAACTGGAACCTCGGGTAACAACAAACAAACTGGCGAAATGGCCGCAGTAAACGATATCGGTATAATTACTTTACCAAACGGAAACCAGTTTGCGATAGCCGTTTTTGTGAGCAAATCGAAAGAAAAAATAGAAACCAACGAAAGAATTATTGCTGAAATAGCGAAGGCTACCTATGATTTTTTAAAATGAGCGATTACGAAATTTTAGTGGGTGAGTTTACCTCATGGACTTTACCAAAAGAAAAATGGACACACGAGGCCCATTTGATTGTAGCCATCTGGTATTGCAAAACCTATGATTTGCCAAAGGCTTTGGATTTGTTACGATATCATATCAAAACCTACAATACTTCGGTAGGAACGCCCAATTCCGAAACACAAGGTTACCATGAAACCCTGACTCGGTTTTGGCTTTTGATAGCCGCAAATTTTGTGAAATTAAACGAAACAAAAACGTTTGAAGAAACTGCTGAGGTGTTTGTAAATTCAGATTGGGCAAGTCGAAATCTGGCTTTTAACTATTATACCCAGGAGACTTTATTTTCATTTGAGGCAAGAAAAGAATGGGTAGAGCCTGATTTGGAAAAGCTGCCGATTGAGAATGAATTTGCTTTTTTGCCAGAAAAACACCACTTACTTTCTGATGTAGAATTTTCCCAACAGTTTTACAACAAAACCCTTAGCCCTGAGATTTTTACACACGAGGCACACTTAAGATTGGCTTGGATAATGATTCAAAATCATGGCCTCAAACTCGGTGCAGAAATAATTTGCGAACAGATTTTGGCTTTTGTAAAACCTCTTGGAGCGGAGGAAAAGTTTAATAAAACCTTAACCGTTGCCTCCATGAACATGGTCAACCATTTTATGGAAAAGGCCAAAACTGATACTTTTCTGGATTTTATTCAAGCCTTTCCACCATTAAAATATGGCTTCAAACAATTGCTAGATCAACACTATAGTTTTGACATTTTAAAAGACGAAAGGACTAGGAAGGAATATATTGAACCGGATTTGCTTGTGTTTTAAATTATAAAAACTTTGAAACTTGAACCTTTTTAGCAATGGAAGAGACTATTTTTAATAGGTTGTCTTCATCCTCACCCGAAATCCCATATAGCTCAGAATAAAGTACTTTTACCAACCTATGGATTTCTTGTCCAGAAAACTCGCTTTCTACATTCTTTGGTACTACCATTAGGATTTGTTCGGTTGGGAGAGTCTTGTCTAATGCGGGTAGAATATATTTTACGTCTTTCAGCCAATATGCACCATTTTTTTGGTAAAAAGCTATTCGTTTTATTCTTGAAGGTTTGTCTTCTCCATATTCTGGATCATCCACTTCCATCAAAAGGTGTTTATGGTGCCTCTTGGAATAGCTTTTTAGAAATTCAAAGAGCCTCTCTCCTATTTGTTGGCCTCGGTGATTTTCCTTGACGGCCAAATAGTCTAAAAGTAAAAAATCAGACCCACGTAAATCAAACAAGAACCCAATGCCTACCACTTCATTATTGATTTTAGCTGCAAAAAGTACTTCTTTGTCTTCTTTAAGTCTGATTTTTAATGTTTCTAAAGTCTGACGCTCGTTTGCTGGAAATGACGTTTCATAGATTTGAAAGATCTCTTCAAGAGTATCTTTTTGGTCTATTTCTATCTTTGTTATGTCCATTTTTTATTCTGGCCCAGAGTTTCTCAGAGGTTTTCTTTTTATTCACTTTGCGATTTTGAGTTTCACAAAGTTTTCGCTTTGCTCATTTTGGTTTTTTAAACACATAGGCACATAGAAAACTAAGATTTTTATCTAAATGCCTTGTGCCTAAATGCCTTTTGCTTTTTTTACTCAATCCCCTTCCCTGTAGCAGCCCAATAGATGCCGCCATAGATGTGGTCAAGGAAGGTTTGATCTGAGAATGTGGAAGGAATATGACCTAAAGCTGTATAAAATGCTCTTCCACCATCATAAGGGTGATACCAACTGATAGGGTGGACTGCTCCCATGCCTTTGCCTTCGTTTGGTCCCCATTTGGCAGCAGGGTTATATGTTTTTTCGTCAACGGTTACCAGAATTTTCAAATCATTGGATTTTGCTGGAGTTTGGAACTCGTACCATTCGTCGGTCCAAAGGAGTTTTTTCGGGAAACGCTCCATTCCTGGGAAATTGCTGTCTTGTACTCTCAAATAGGCCGTTTGGTTTGCTGGATGAATTTTGAACATCATGCCCACCATTTTGGTGTACCAAGGCCATTCATATTCGGTGTCTGAGGCACTATGAATACCTACCCAGCCTTTGCCTGCTTGTATAAATTTCTCGACTGCTTTTTGTTGTTCGTCGTTCAAAACATCTGCGGTGGTGTTCAAGAAAATTATAACCTGATACTTCTCTAGATTTTTCTCATTGATAAACATGGTGTTTTCTTGCCAATCGACATCGAAGAAATGTCTTTCTCCCATTTTTCGGATGGCCTCCACGCCTTCATGAATTGACTCATGGTGCCAGCCTGCGGTTTTTGTAAACAATAAAACTTTGAATTGTTTTTGAGAAAATGCCGAAATGCTAAATAGAAATAGCACAGCTAAAGATAAAAAATACTTGTTTTTCATGATAATTTTGATTGGTTGAATATTAATATCCAAAAATACGAAAAGATTTGGTTTGTGGTCGTCCTAAACACAAAAGACCTTCAGGCCGTTGCCTAGAGGTCTTTTTCTATCGATTAATTTCTAAAAACTAAAATATCATTTTTTGCAATAAAAACACGCCAATTCCCGCAAAATATCCTATCAAAGCCAGCCAACTCATTTTTTTTAGATACCAGAAGAATTCTATTTTGGCAATTCCCATGGCAGCAACACCTGCCGCCGAGCCGATGATCAAAATACTTCCGCCTGTACCCGCACAAAAAGCCAAAAGCTCCCAAAATGGATCATCCATCGGAAATTGTTCTAAGCTATACATACCCATGGCTGCAGCCACCAATGGCACGTTGTCAACAATTGCGGACAAAAGACCTATTATAGTCACCACTACAGTTTGATTTTTTAGATTATCGGTTAGCCAAGTGGCCACGGAGGTTAACATTCCCATGGTTTGTAATGCTCCTACGGCCAATAATATTCCAAGAAAAAACAAAATGCTTGGCATGTCTATTTTTTCTATGACTCTGAAAATTGACAGCCTGTTTTTTACATCTTCCGATTTGTTCTTAATCAAGGTCTCTGCCACAGCCCAAATGGTTCCTAATGCCAATAACATCCCCATAAATGGAGGCAAATGAGTGACCGATTTAAAAACTGGAACTGATAATAAACCTATTAGTCCAACCCAAAATATTATGTTTTTGCCAAATGTAACTTCTTCAGAATCAGTATTTTTGCTATTTTCTTCTTTTATAGGCAATGTACCTTTCATTTGAGAAGAAAGTACTAGTAAGGGTATCAGCAGACTCACAATTGAAGGTAAAAACAATTGTGAAATAATATTACCAGTTGAAATTTGTCCACCAATCCAAAGCATAGTCGTTGTAACGTCACCAATTGGAGACCATGCTCCACCAGCATTGGCAGCAATAACAATCATTCCCACATACATCAGTCTCAATTTACTATCATGTACTATTTTGCTTACAAGGGTAGCCATCACTATGGTTGTAGTAAGGTTATCCAAAAGTGACGACATAAAGAAAGTAATTAAGGCAATAATCCATAATAGCCCTGATTGACTTTTGGTGCTTATTCGATCGGTAATTATCTCAAAACCACCATAGGTAGCTATAAGCTCAACAATGGTCATGGCTCCCATTAAAAAGAACAAAATGCTAGCAATTTCGCTCAAATGTTCGTTCAGATGATGCAAGGTTTCCTCTATATTGGTAGATACCAAAGCTACAATGGTCCAGCAGAGTACACCTGTCAATAATGCCGATGCCGACTTATTAATTGATAATTTATGCTCTAACACGATAGCTGCATAACCAATGATAAAAATGAGAACTATCAGTCCTTCCATGCGATTTCTTTAATTGTTGTACCTCAAAAATACGGGGTTTATATTTATGAGCCTTCGTACAATTTGGAGTTTTGCTAAAAAACAGCTACCAAAAATTGAAATAATCCAGTTTATATATAAAAAAATTAAATTATTCCAGGTTTATCAAGCATTTATGAGGTTCCATTCGTTTCTGTATGGCCTCCACAGCAATTTATTTGCTTTTTTGTTTTTGATAAATCGCTCAGTTTCAGGATTCCATTTCAGTGATTTACCCAACCTATACGAAATCAAGCCCAAATGCATCGGCAGGGTCATTTTTCTGGCGTATTCGAGATTACTTTCTGGTTGCTTTCTGCTCTTTACGGAATCTATGAAGTTTTGCTGATGCCCCGGAGAACGGATTATAGAAATAGGAACATCCGGAACATCGAGCATAGTAATGCCATTGATTGTAATTTCTTTGCTACCATAATCACATATTAACGTTCCTTTTTCTCCCTCAAAATACGCCCCAATGCCTCTGGTAGCGGCTCCAGGAACATTTGGCGGTGTAGATGTCCAGAAAATTTTCAAATCATCAAATTCGTATTCTATTTCAATAGTCTTAGGTGCATCTCCTACTCCATCTGGCTTTTCGCCCTTGGCAGTAACCTTTCGGAGGTTTTGAGGATTTAGAGACATCCAAACAATATCTGCAATATGACACCAAAAATCCTGAAAAACTCCACCCGAATAATCCAAAAAGTAGCGATAAGTAAAATGCACTCTCTCAGCTGAATATTCGTGATAAGGAGCCGGCCCGAGCCACATGTCATAGTTGAGATTGGCTGGTGGTTTTTGATAATTTGAAGGACCTAGAACCGGCGGAAGGCCTGTTTTCCAAAGTCTAACCGTCTTTATTTTTCCCAAAACACCCGACTTTATGATTTCCTGTACCCGGTGATAATTGTCTCCTGCGTGTATCTGTGTACCGAGCTGAAATATTTTATTATGCTTTTTTTGTGCCGTCAACATCATTTGGCCTTCTTTTACGCTGTACGAAAGTGGCTTTTCACCGTAAACATCTTTGCCAGCCTCGAAAGCCAAAATGGCCAATTGGGCGTGCCAATGGTCAGGCGTAGCCACCGTAATGGCATCTATATCTTTTCTATCCAAAACCCTTCGAAAATCATCAAAAAGCTCAAGTTTTCGGTCTGGATATTTTTCAGAGTATTTTTTGGCAGTGCTGTTGAGATGGTCGGAGTCTAAATCACAAATACCCACCACGTCAACCTCGGCTAAAGCTGCGAACCAATTCAAGTGGCTATTGCCCATGCCACCAAGGCCAATATGTGCTACTCGCACTTTGTCGCTAGCCGCAATTCTCTTTGCAAAACTAGGAAAGGCAGCCATTCCAAGGGAAGCTAAGCCGGCTTTTTGAAGGAATTCTCTACGGGATGTAAGATTTTTCATATTCTTTATAAGGTTGAATTATTTAGAATATGAAAGTACGTGATTTTTGATTTGTGTAAAACAATTTTCCAAAATTGTTTAGACATCCTCAAATAACAAAGAAAGGATTTTTAGAATTTAACGGTAGACTCAAAACTTTTGAATATTGATACACAAACTAGACAGACATTTATTTGTGCTTCGAAATAATTTAGCACAGGGTTTTCACACAAGCCTAAATCAGGTCCGACCTGCGATCTGACCGTAGCTTACAAACTTTCCGCCAAAAGCTCGGCCAAGTCATAAACCTTTACCTCGTGTTCCTTCTCTTTATTTTTCACGCCATCAGACATCATCACCATGCAAAACGGACAAGCTACGGCTATGGCTTTTGAACCTGTGGACAAGGCATCTTCAATTCTTTCAATATTTACGTCTTTTGTGCCTTTTTCTGGTTCTTTAAACATCTGTCCACCGCCTGCTCCACAGCAAAGGCCGTTGGTTTTGCATTTTTTCATCTCTACCAACTCCGCATCCAAAGCTTTTATTAATTCACGTGGGGCTTCATAAATGTCGTTGGCACGACCTAGGTAGCAAGAATCGTGGTAAGTAATTTTCTGGCCTTTGAATGACCCACCTTCTACCTTAAGTTTTCCAGAATTTATAAGCTCCTGCAAATAAGTTGAATGGTGGATAACATCGTAAGTTCCTCCCAATTCTGGATATTCGTTTTTGAGGGTATTAAAACAATGCGGACAGGCAGTTACTATTTTTTTCACCCCATATCCGTTCAGAACTTGAATGTTCTGTTGAGCGAGCATCTGAAAAGTAAACTCATTGCCTGCTCGTCGAGCCGGATCTCCTGTACAGGCCTCCTCAGTACCCAAAACAGCAAATTTTATGTCCAAATGATTCAAGATTTTTACAAATGCACGGGTCACCTTCTTATACCTATCGTCAAACGAACCTGCACATCCTACCCAAAAGAGTATTTCTGGTTCTTGACCGTTAGCCATCATGTCGGCCATTGTTGCTACTTTGTAATCCATAATTATTTAAGATTTAAAACAAAAATAGTATGCTTGCATAACAATTGCAAATTGTTTTATTTTTTATTGTTCGGTTCCATGAGAAAATAGTACTATTTTGATGTGCCACCAACACAATGGTACAAATATGACCACCCAAGGGCATTTGTTGTCAATTTATCACCGAATAATAGTTGGATTTTACTAAAAATTAAGGCAAAAATTTGATATTTTTGAGGTTTAAAATAAACATTCAATGCTTAACAGAACCACTAAAAATATTACCACAAAATATCCCGAAAAAGTCCTCCAATTTGGTACCGGAGTGCTCCTCCGAGGTTTGATAGACTACTTCATTGACAAAGGCAACAAAGCAGGGGTTTATGATGGCAGTGTGGTAATGGTTAAGACTACTGGTCCAGATGTTTCTGAATTCACTAACCAAGATAACCTTTATACCATTTCGGTAAGGGGTTTAGAAAACGGCCAAACAGTAGAGGAAGATATTGTGGTAGATTGTATCAGCCGAACATTGAGTACCAAAACCCATTGGGAAGAAATATTAAAAACAGCGGAAAATGCTGATATACAATTGGTTGTATCCAATACCACCGAAGCGGGTCTGCAATATGTAGAGGAAAACATATTGGAAAGTTGCCCAGAATCCTTCCCAGGAAAACTGACAGCTTGGCTACATAAAAGGTTTATGACCAATCAAGCGGAAACGTTGGTAATTCCGACTGAATTGATTGTTAACAACGGAGGCATTTTGAAAGAAATCGTTTATAAACACGTTGCAGCAAACAACTTAGGCGATTCGTTTTTAGTTTGGCTAAACCAAAAGGTGAAATTCTGCAGTTCGTTGGTAGATAGAATAGTGCCTGGCAAACCAAATGAGGAAGAAACGAATAAACTTTTTGATAAAATTGGCTATGAGGACACCCTGATAATCAAAGCCGAAGTGTACAGATTGTGGGCTATTGAGGGTGAAGGTATTGAAGATTTACTTGGTTTTGCGGAAGCTGACAATGGGGTAAAAATCGCTAAAAATATTGAGAAGTACCGCGAATTAAAACTTCGTTTGCTAAATGCTCCTCACACTTTGTTGTGTGGAATGGCCTACCTGTCTGGTTTCAGACTTGTGAAAGAAGCCCTGTGCGACGAAATGATGGAAAAGTATATCACCATATTGATGTTGACAGAATTGGGACCAGCTATTCCACTAAATCTTGACCAAAAAACTACTCACCGTTATGGAAGAGAGGTAATGGATAGATTCAGAAATCCATACCTCGAACACCAATGGCTGAGCATTACGCTTCAGTACACCTTAAAAATGAAAGCCCGTGCAATTCCTTTATTGCTAAATTACTACGAAACTTTTGATTCTGTTCCGCAATACTTTGCGAGGTGTTTTGCTGCTTACCTGTTATTTATGAAAGTAACAAAAGAAGAAAATGGCAAATATTATGGCGAACATGAAGGTGAAGAATATCAAATTAACTGCGACTCTGCTCCGTACTTCAAATCGGTGTGGGAACACAATTCAGCTCATGAAGTAGTGTCTTTGGTTCTCAGAAATCAAGAAATATGGGGTTGTGACTTAACTACTCTAAAAGGCTTCGAAAGTAATGTTGAAAATCATTTGTCTAACATGATGATGTGTGGCGTAAAAGATGTAGTGTCCGCCCTAAATGTGTACGCATAAGAGAGGTCAATAAACACAAAAAAGCCTTTGATTTACTTTCAAAGGCTTTTTTGTTATAAACACTCAGATGGCTGATTTAAATCCCCTCGCCTATTTGGCTAATCTCGTCAGAAACTTTCCCATCCTCTGGTAATCCACAAATATCTTCAAAGGCAGCGTATAAACTACAAATACCCAGTGGTAATGTAAAAATAATTCCGATACCCAAAAGCAAAAATCCAGCGGCAGTAACTACCCCAACAACTATTAAAAATAACAGCATCATAAACCAATTTTTACCCACCAATTTCCTGCTGATTTCCATAGCCGCCCACGATTCTTTGTTATGAAAAACGGCAATTAAAGATGCAAAACACCAGCTAACGGCAAAATATACCATTACCAACAATCCAACTCCCAAAATTGGAAGTGGTCCCGCAAGTATAGCACTAATTATTTCGCTCGAATCACTGTCTCTCAAAGCAAAAATACTTACGCCCACCGAAATCAAAAAGGGCATCATGCAAACCACAAAAACCAACATCGTAATTAGAGAAATAACGATTATCTTTCCTGCATAATTAAATCCTCCAAAAAAAGTATTGAATGTAGGAAGTGTATTTTCTTGTGAAATTTGTTTCGAAACCAAATAAAAACCAAATACCAAACACGGAGAAATTACCAAGGAACTTATAATATTCAAAAAGGGAATCATATTTACAACAGTGGTTATCAGAAAATACAAGACCGTATAGCCTATGTATGCTCCCATATTGGCCTTGAAAATCTCGTAACCGCGGGATATGTAATCACCAATTTTTACTTCGTATCCGCTTGCTAAACTGCTAGTTAGTTTTTGTGACATATTAATAGAGGTTTTAATTTAAAATGGTGCAATTTAGAGATTACTTTTAAAATTCCAAGAAGCTTATTCGCATAAAACAAAAAACCCCCGACATTAAATGACGAGGGTTAGATAAATATTTTCAAATCTTTATGCCACCAATTTCACCTCATAAAAGGTAGAGTGCTCGAACTTCCGCTGAGCGTAATCTTTGGTAACCACAAAAGATTTTATACTCTTGTCAGATGGCAACTCAAACATGGCGTCTGTCAAAATAGCTTCACAAATAGAACGCAAACCTCTTGCTCCAAGATTAAACACAATGGCTTGGTCTACTATGTAGTCCAAAGACTCGTCGTTAAATTCAAGCTTTATTCCTTCCATATCAAACAGTTTTTTGTATTGTTTAATCAGAGCATTCTGTGGTTCGGTAAGAATCTTGCGAAGAGTTTCTTTATCCAACGGATTCAGATAAGTCAAAAGTGGCAAACGGCCGATTAACTCTGGAATCAAACCAAACGACTTCAGGTCTTGCTGTGTTACAAACTTCAAAAGACTATCTTCGTTGTTGAAGTCAAGTCCTTTGGCATCTACTTTGAAGCCAATCGGTGCTTTGTTAATTCTTTTACCAATATGACGAGCTATACCATCAAAAGCACCGCCACATATAAACAGTATATTCTCTGTATTAACCTGTACCAGCTGTTGGTCTGGGTGTTTTCTTCCTCCTTGTGGTGGCACACCTACTATTGAACCCTCCAGAAGCTTCAATAATCCTTGCTGTACACCTTCGCCGCTAACATCTCTTGTGATAGATGGATTATCAGATTTTCTAGCAATTTTGTCTATTTCATCTATGTAAACTATGCCCCTTTCGGCTAGTTCCGCATTGTAATCTGCCGCCTGAAGCAATCTGCTCAGTATACTCTCTACGTCTTCACCTACATAACCGGCTTCAGTAAGAACAGTAGCATCGGCAATGGCAAATGGTACTTGGAGCATTCTGGCAATAGTTCTTGCCAAGTAAGTTTTACCTGTACCCGTCTCGCCCACCATAATGATGTTCGACTTTTCTATGTTTACGTCCTCGTCGCCTTTAGGCTGCGAAAGTCTCTTGTAGTGATTATAGACAGCAACAGACAACACCTTCTTGGCTTCGTCTTGACCAATAATAAACTTATCGAGGTATTTTTTTAGTTCGATAGGTGGTTTTATGTCGAATTTAGGAATGTCTCCTTTTTTCTTCTTTTTGGACTTTGGCCCTACACCATAAAGTTCTTGCTGAATCAGTTCATAACCTTGCTCAATGCAAAGGTTACATATATGCCCATCTGTACCCGAAAGTAGCAGCTCTACTTCATTTTTCTTTCTCCCACAAAAAGAGCAGTTGGGTTCTTTATTTGATGCCATTTCTTAATATTTTTACAAAAATAATGGTTTTTGGTGGTGAAACCAATCTTATACACAATATGCAACGTAAGAAGCCAGAGTTTCTAAATAATTTTGCAAAAATAACCCTAAGGCCTTGGTAATGATTGAAATTTAGAGTCGTAATTCGTAGAAACAGTACCCATCCATCTATCCCAAAACATAAAATACAAGCCGTAATTTCCTTTAAAATATTGATGATGAAGATTATGGCTGACTGAGGTATTCATCCATTTACCCAAAATGGTTTTTTCAAATCCACTCGGATAAAGCTCCCAACCTAAGTGTCCGTAAACATTGTAAGCCGTCATAAAAAGTAAAAATGCCACTAAAACATAAAAATGAACGGGAATAGTAAAAGCAAAAATCACAAAAATTCCAGCCTCCACAATGGCCTCGGTGGGCTGAAAAGCAAACGATGCCCATGGCGACGGGTTGGTAGATTGGTGGTGGACGTGGTGAAAAAACTTGAAAACTCTGGGGTGATGCATAAGTCTGTGTACCCAATAAAAGTAGGTATCGTGCATCAAAAGAAGTAAAAAAAATGAAATAAAGAGATAAAAATACCCATACTGCGAGGCCTCGTAGTAAGTATGTGTATATGGCCTAACCACTGGATTATAAAGTCCAACTCCCACCAAGGTAAAAATCAAAAATGTTAACACCGAATAAGCAATTTCTCTCAAATAATCTTTGTTTTTCGGAAATCTCTGCTGGATTTTAGATAAGCTAAATTGCTTTTTAAAAACGACATAAAATATCAAGAAGGCCACCCCAGCTAAAAACAGATAACGAAGTAAATTGGCCATAAAGACTATACCAGCAAATTCAAACGTTGAAAATTCTTTTGGCATTTTTCAAATGAAATTTAAAACCTAAAAAACTAGCTATCATAAACTTACAATAAAATCCTTTAAAAAAGAAAAAGCTCTCCATTTCTGAAGAGCTATTGGCGAATAACTTATTTGATCTTAAATCAATTTCTGTACAAAACCTCGTCAATCAAACCGTAGGCTTTGGCCTCCTCTGCTTTCATCCAGTAGTCTCTGTCAGAGTCAGCTTCTATTTCTTCAAATGTTTTACCTGAGTGTTTCGCAAGAATTTCATAAAGTTCTTTTCTCAACTCAATGATTTGTTTCACGGTTATTTCCATGTCGCGTGACTGTCCTTGAGCTCCACCGCTTGGTTGGTGAATCATCACACGGGCATGAGGCAATGCCGTACGCTTGCCAGCTGCACCACCTGCTAACAACACCGCTCCCATAGAGGCCGCTAATGAAGTACAAATGGTAGCTACTTCAGGTCTTACATATTGCATGGTATCGTACATTCCAAGACCAGCATAAACTGATCCACCCGGACTATTGATGTACATTAAAATGTCTTTTTTGGCATCTACCGACTCTAAAAACAACAACTGAGCAACAACGATATTGGCGATTTGGTCGTCAACACCAGTTCCCAAGAATATGATTCTGTCCATAATCAAACGAGAGAATACATCAATGGCTGCAAAACGCATCGGTCTTTCTTCGATAATGTTGGGAGTCATGTTGGTTACATTGTGCTTCATGTAGTCGTCTATCATCAGACCACTCATTCCTTGGTGATGCACTGCATATTTTCTAAATTCTTCTCCTAAATGCATTTTATTAAATTTGTTTATCTTAAAACTATCTAAATTATCTAAAAGTTCAATACCCCAAAACGAAAAAATCGGGTTTGAGCGAACCCAGTACCCGATTTTTATTCCTAATATTTCAAGAAAATTATACTTTGTATTTCTCCGAGGCTATCTCGTTAAATTCTTCTACCATCACCGTCTTGGTTTCTTTCTTCACCTTTTCCTTAACAAAACTCAAGACTTTTCTACCAAATGCTTTCTCGTAATGCTTCTTGGTGGCTTCATTGTTTTTCTCGCCCAATTGTTTCTTGGCCATGCTGTCAATGAATTCCTCCATGCCTTCAAAACCACCCTGCTGTCCAAAATATCCTCTGATTTCGTTTTTCACTTCTTCCAAAACGTCATCATACTGAATTTTCAGGTCGTTTTGTTTGGCTATCTCAGTTCTGATCAAATCCAATTTTAAACCTCTCGCTATGGAATCGTATTCCTTTTCTACGTCTTCTACTGTAGCTTTTCCTTGGTTTATCTCAACCAACCATTTCTTTAAAAACTCAGTCGGAAGCTCGATTGGTGTGCTGTCCAAAAGCATTTTATCTACATCAAAATCTAACAAAAAGTCAGATTCTCTGCTGTAATTTCCTTTGATAATTTCGGTAAGTTGGTTCAAAAACTCCTCTTCGCTAGTGGCTTTTCCTGGCCCTAAAACTTTATCAAAAAGCTCTTGCGTTAATTCAGAAGGTTTCATTCTTGTGATTTTTTCAACCACAAATTCGAATTCTCCTTGTAACGCAGCTGCGTCTTCGTCAGATTTACCAGTAGCAAAACCTAATTCTTTGTCCGTCTCAAAAATAGTCTGTATGTCCAATTTTAAAGAACTACCTTTTTCAAGACCCACAAATAGTTTTTGCGTTTCTGGTTTTACTTTATCGGTTGGAATTCCCGACTGAAACATAAAATCAGTTGACTCTTGGCTAAGTTTTCCAAAAATTATGTCACCTATCTCTGCTTCTTCTGGCTCTGTTTCTACTCCAAATCTGTTTTTAAGATCTTCAATGGTCTCGTTTATCTGTTTTTCAGAAGGCTGAATCTCATATTGCGTCAGGGTCGGAAGTTTTTCTAAATCCACAACAAAATCAGAAGCAAAACCAATTTCATACTCAAAAACGAACTCTTTCTGAGCTGCCCAGTCAATTTTATATGCGTCTTCTTTGGGAGTTGGTTCACCAACTACGTTAAGTTTATTTTCTTGAATAGTTGAATTCACAGCATCACTGGCCACTTTGATAACCTCGTCAACCAAAACTCCCTTACCGTAAATACTCTTAATATATTGAAGAGGCACATGTCCCGGTCTGAATCCTTTAACTTGAGCCGTTTTTGCGTATTCTTTAAGTTTTTTATCTACTAAGCCTTTGTAATCTTCCTCGCCAACTTCTACTGTCAGGTTAGCCAATGTAGAAGAAACTTTGTCAAATTTTGTTTGCATTTACTTGAATTTTTGTTCGAACTCTATAAAATTTAAAAACCCTTCAACCATACTTGAGGATTGAAGGGTTAGAAGTACGGGCGGAGGGAATCGAACCCCCACGCCTTGCGGCACTAGATCCTAAGTCTAGCACGTCTACCAGTTCCGCCACGCCCGCAAATGAATACGTCTTTCGATTATTCGGGGTGCAAAGTTAGATTTATTTTTTTATTAATCAAAAAAACCCCAAATGTTTTTTGAGAATTTTAATGAAATTTCTTTTTAAGCAAACCTAAACGCGATTTTGTTTTAGAAAATATTAGTTTTTGCATACATTAGCAGAAATTACGTCTATTTAAGAAGGAGGAAAATAATTGATGGGATTGAGCAAAGAAAACATATTACCCGTTGAATCGCCACATGAATACTACACTGAGGCCGAAAAAAAGGAAATAACCAAGTGGTATAAGAAAATTTTGCGTGGGGCCAAGGAGCATATCAAAGAAGGTGACACCAAATTGATAAGGAAAGCTCTGGACATTTCTATGGAGGCCCACAAAGAAATGCGACGTAAATCTGGCGAACCGTACATCTATCATCCACTAGAAGTAGCCTATATCTGTGTGGAAGAAATAGGCCTCGGTCCCACCTCTATTATATGTGCACTCCTTCATGATGTGGTTGAAGACACTGCCATAACTTTAGCCGAAATAGAAAAGGACTTTGGCCCTAAAGTGGCACAAATTATAGATGGGCTGACCAAAATCGCAGAGAACTTCGAGCAGACACAATCTGCTCAAGCCGAGAATTTTAGAAAAATGCTCTTGACCCTTTCGCAAGATGTAAGAGTAATTTTGATTAAACTTGCAGACAGACTACATAACATGCGTACACTGGGTAGCATGGCTCGCAACTCTCAGCTCAAGATTGCTCACGAGACCATATATATTTACGCACCGCTCGCACACAGATTGGGACTATACCAAATCAAGTCAGAACTTGAAGATCTTTATCTAAAATATACCGAGCCTGAAGTTTATAAAGACATTTCGTCAAGGCTGAATACCTCCAAAACCGCAAGAAAGAAATTAATCGACGGTTTTATGAGGCCTATATCAAAACGACTCAAAGAAGCCAAGCTTGATTTCTACATAAAAGGTAGGCCGAAGCACATTTATTCTATTTGGAAAAAACTGAATGCACAAAATGTAACCTTCGAGAACATCTACGACCTTTTTGCGATACGTATAATACTTCGAGGTATTCCTCCACAAGAAAAAGAAAAGGAAAAAGCAGCCTGTTGGCAGGCGTACTCCATAGTTACAGATGAGTATAGGCCCAACCCTGATCGATTGAAAGATTGGATTTCAACTCCACGAGCCAACGGGTATGAGTCTCTACACACCACCGTTATGAGCAATGCGGGTGTGTGGGTTGAGGTGCAAATTCGTACCGAAAGAATGGATGAAATCGCCGAAAAGGGATATGCCGCACACTGGAAATATAAGGGAGCGGATACTTCGCTTGATAAACCTCTGGATAATTGGCTGAACCAAGTACGAGATACGCTTGCTTCAAAAGACAGCTCGGCCATTGAGTTTTTAGAAGATTTTAGAGGTAATCTTTTCAATGAGGAAATATTTGTTTTTACGCCAAAAGGTGACCTCAAAGTACTGAGAAAAGGAGCAACAGTTTTAGACTTTGCGTTTGACGTACATACCGAAATCGGTAGGAAATGTACAGCAGGAAAGGTAAATAGCCATTTGGTGCCGATTAGTCATGTCTTGCAAAATGGCGACCAAGTGGAGATTTTGACCACCAAAAACCAAAAACCATCCGAAGACTGGCTCAGGTTTGTAGTAACCTCAAAAGCCAAAGCAAGAATAAAAGATACCCTCAAAGAATCAAACAAGGGCTATATAACCGAGGGTAAAGAAATAATAATTAAGAAACTAAAAAACCTTGGCTTAGAAAATAACCTTGAGACTTTTAACCAACTGAGGGCGTTTTTTAACAAGAAAGACTACAATGAACTCTTTTATTTCTTTGGGAAAGGTTACATTCTACCTGATGAGATCAAGAAGTTCAAACACGAAAGAGAGGCCCTTGTTAATCGTCAGAAAAAAATTGTAATCGACGAAAAGGCCTTCAAAGATGCCAAGAGTTTTGAAAAAGAAATAAAACAAACCAAAGGCAATGACACCCTGCTCATCGGTGACGACATGCAGCACATAGACTTTACTCTTTCCAGGTGTTGCAATCCAATTCCAGGTGATGACGTGTTTGGATTTTTGACTATAAACGAGGGTATAAAAATCCACCGAAATCTCTGTCCAAATGCCCAACAATTGCTTTCGAACTATGGCAATAGGGTGATAAAAGCCCGTTGGGCGAGTCAAATTGAAAAGTCTTATTTGGTTTCGATAGACTTGAGCGGCATCGACAGGGTGGGTATGATTCAGGATATTTCAAAAGTGATTTCGGGCGAACTCCACATAAACATGAGGGGTTTGTCCGTAGAAACATTCGATGGAATATTTGAGGGAAAAATTAAAGTTTATGTCTTTGATACCAAGCATTTGGATATTCTGATGTCAAAATTGGAGGAAATAGATGGTGTAAGTAATGTATCAAGAGGACAAACCGAATAAATAGGCCATGAATAAATCAAAAATATTAAAAACATCCATTTTCATTTTTACACTAATTATAAGTCTTAATACCTATAGCCAAGACTCAACTTTTGTTGCAAGTTTAACACATCAAAGAGGATTTATTGACACCAGAATTCTACACCTCGGCGTAAAATCTTCATCAAAAAACACATTGGCGTTGTTTGAACAAGCCAATGCCCAGAAGTCTATAAAACTTTACAAAAAATCGAAATACTTTCTGCCCGTAGGGCCACCATTGGTTCTAGGAGGAATATATTTAGGCTATGACGCCATAAAAGGCACAAAAATGCAAGCAGAAGTCGATGGTAAACTGTACACTTATTATGTCCGACCGATAGAACAACTTTTAGGCGGAATTGCGGTTTTCGCGGTAGGCATATGCATGATAGAATACGCCAACGAATTCAAGGCCAAGTCGGTGGATTTGTACAACGAAAATCAAAAAAACAAACAGAAATCAGACAAACTTGACCTCAAAGTAGGTTTCACGCCATCGGGTAAGGTTGGCCTTTATGCTAACTTTTAACAATTTTATTTTTTCTACCATTAAATCCCTTAATTTTGCATTTTAAAATTACCTAAGAAGCAATTTGGCTCACAAACGCTATGGTATTAGACAATAACAAAAATTTTCAAGCGGCTAAGCAGATTTTTACCGCTTACCTTGAAAATAAACAGTTGAGAAAAACCCCCGAAAGGTATGCTATCCTTGAAGAAATATACAACAGAGGCGACCACTTCGATGTGGAGGACTTGTATATCTCGATGAAAAACAAAAAGTACCAAGTAAGTAGAGCCACGGTGTACAATACCCTTGATCTTCTGGTAGAATGCGACCTCGTAACCAAGCACCAGTTTGGTAAAAACCTGGCCCAATATGAAAAATCTTATGGGTTTAAGCAGCACGATCACCTGATATGTATGGACTGTAACAAAGTGAAAGAATTCTGTGATCCAAGAGTTCAAAATATTCAAAATATGGTGGGCGATTTCCTAAATTTCGAAGTGATGCATCATTCACTTATATTTTATGGAAACTGCAAAAACGCCGAATGCGAAAATCGAGTAAAGAATTAATATTAAAATATAACGTAAATTAATGGTTGACATTTTATTAGGACTTCAATGGGGCGACGAGGGCAAAGGGAAGATTGTAGACGTTTTGGCTCCTGATTATAAAGTGGTTGCACGTTTTCAAGGTGGTCCAAATGCTGGCCATACGCTTGAGTTTGATGGTAAAAAGCACGTTTTACACCAAATTCCTTCGGGAATATTTCGTGATGATTGCATAAATATTATTGGCAATGGAGTGGTGTTGGATCCCATCATTTTCAAAAAGGAAATTGATGGCTTGGCTTCTTACAACATTGATTTCAAGAAAAACCTCTTCATTTCGAAGAAAACGGCCATCATCATACCTACGCACCGACTACTTGATGCCGCCTACGAGCAGGCAAAAGGAAGTGCAAAGATTGGCTCAACTTTGAAAGGAATAGGACCAACATATTCAGACAAGGTTTCGCGTCAGGGTTTAAGACTTGGAGATATTCTTTCTGTAAATTTCAAAGAAAAATACCAAAAACTCGTAAACAGCCATAAGCAGATATTAGACTTTTATAAGTATGAATATAGCTTGGAAGAAGCCGAAAAAGAGTTTTTTGCAGCACTTGAATTTATCAAAACTTTCAACTTGGTTGATGGTGAATATCTTATAAACAGCCAATTGTCCGAAAAAGGCACAAAAGTTTTGGCCGAAGGAGCTCAGGGTTCATTACTTGATATCGACTTCGGCTCTTACCCATTTGTAACTAGCTCAAGCACTACAGCAGCAGGTGTTTGCTCAGGTTTGGGTGTAGCCCCTTCGAAAATAAACGAAGTATATGGTATCTTCAAAGCTTACTGCACCAGAGTAGGTTCGGGACCATTTCCAACTGAACTATTGGAAGAAACTGGCGAAAAAATGCGTAAAGAAGGTAAAGAGTTCGGAAGCACTACGGGTCGCCCTCGTAGATGTGGGTGGATGGATTTACCTGCTCTGAAGTATTCAATTATGCTCAACGGCGTTACGCAGTTGGTTATGATGAAAGTAGACGTGTTGAATATTTTTGACGAAATCAGTATCTGTACGCACTATGAACTACCAGACGGTAGCACCACCGAGGAGCTTCCATTTGACATTTGTGATGTTGAAGTAAAACCAATTTACAAGACCTTCAAAGGCTGGAACTGCTCATTGGAAAATATTACGGATTTTGACAAAATGCCAGAAGAGCTAAAAGCTTATACGGCCTACATAGAAAAAGAAGTTGGCGTACCTGTTACTTATGTTTCTACAGGCCCTGATCGTACGGCCACCCTTACGCGAGCATCTGGTTTATGAATAAATATTTAGCAGGTTATGTTTTTGCTGGAGAAACTATCTTCAACATAAAAACGACAGGTTCGGTGTCGCAGGATATAGTTCAGCAACCCGAACCTGTCGCAAAGCCTGCAACCTTGCCACCACCAGTAGTTGTTGAACAGATCAAAACCGCACCAGTGGTGGTTGCACGATCTACTGAGAAGCTCGTTTTGGTGGTAAATAATATTTCCGATTCCGAAAAAGAGCTTTTGTCCAAAATATTGCAATCGGTCAAACAGAATCTGGAAAGTGCTATAATATTAGACATTTCTTCCGCTGAATCATTAAAATTAAGTGATTATACCTCTGCAAAAGAAATAATCAGCTTTGGAGTAGCCATGAGCAAACTTGGTAACGACCTTTTGCTGTTTCCATATCAAAGTCAAGAAAAACTATCCTTAAAGTACTTGTTAGTAGATGACTTAAAAACCATTCAGGCCAATCAAAAAGACGAGAAACGCCTGCTTTGGGCAGCATTAAAATCTTTCTATGGCTTGTAAGAGTTTTTGTCAAGTGTTTGTATAAAAAATTTATTAAGTGGTAAATTCTGCCACTTTTTTTTGTGCCATTAGTCCCTTAAATAATTATCGAAAGAGGCGAAATCGACAAATAACACCCTTTGATAATTATTTTAAATATTTCTCCGTCACTTATCCTAAAATCTCTGCCATTTATCGAATCACATTATGATTGGATAAATTTGGAGACAATATTGCATCTGTATTCAAAACAAAGCTTTCCTAAATAAATAATATACAAGATGAAACTACTTTATTCAAAACCGATGATGATGAGTACTCCAATGAGGTTGCCGTCTGTAGGTGTTCTATCCACCGAAACCGATATGCAAATGCGTGTTGCAGGCAAAAAAAACTTGATAGACCTTAATGATATTGTGTATTTAAAAAGTGCCAAGAACTACACCATTTTTAAGCTCAGAAGCGGCAAGGATGTTATTAGTTCAAAAACACTTGGAATATTCGAAGAAGAATTGAAAGGGGTATCAAATTTTGTTAGACCTCACAGATCTTACATTGTAAACTTCGATTTTGTTAAGGATCTTTTGTTCAATTGCCGTGGCGGTGAATTATTTATGGACAAAGAAGTTATTAATATCTCTCGTAGAAAAGCGGCAGATTTCAGAAGACATTATAGACGTTTTCTGACAGCATCTGGTAAAAACGTAAGTACTACAATCAGAATGAAGACTAAACTGAGAGTGTCTTAATTTAAGCACTTAGACGTTAATTTTTACTTTTTGGGTTACTAGTAATGAAGCGTAGCACTGCCACGCTTCATTTTTTTTGCTAAACCCTATTCTATCATGGATTCATAAACCACGTCATGGATTCTCTTACGGGTTTTGTTTTTTAATATTTTGTTATTTTCCGCAGAAGGATACACTCTATTCGACAAAAATATGTAAATCAATTCTTTCTCAGGATCTACCCAAGCAGCTGTTCCAGTAAAACCTGTATGTCCGTAGGTACTTGGAGAAGCATACTGCGATACACTTCCGTCGTCTGGGCTTGGTTTATTCCAACCAAGTCCTCTGTGACTAATTGCAGACTGTTTTTTGCTAAAAAAATCAATCGTTTGAGGTGAAAAGAACCTAATATCGTCATACTGGCCCTTGTTGAGATTCATTTGAAGAAGCCTTACCAAGTCCCATGAATTGCTAAATAAACCGGCATGACCTGCCACTCCACCTAGTAATGCGGCGTTAGGATCATGAACTGTGCCTTTAATGGTTGTTCTTCTGTAATCGTTGGTTACCTCTGTTGGAGCAATGTATTGGTTGGGTTTCCTGTTGGCGATGTTAAATCCTGTATTGTACATGCCCAATGGTGAATATATTTTAGAATCCACAAAAGCATCCAGTGCTTGTCCACTAATCTTTTCCACTACTCGCTGCAAAAGTATCAGGCCAAGGTCTGAGTATAGATATTTTGGTGCACTAGGTGAAGAAACAAGGCTACTTTTTACAATCCAGCTAAACACCGAGTCTTTGATCATGGGTTTTACATACAGGCTATCGGCCACTTTTAAATATGAATTGCCGAGGTTCTCTTTTGCAAAAAACTTGGGATTGCGTTCACCGTGGTTTTCCTTGGTATTGTCATAAAAAGGCACAAATGCCTTTAATCCAGCCTGATGCAAGAGTAAATCCTTAATCGTTATGTCTTTTTTGTTAGAATTCTGGAGTTCTGGCAGATAGAAAGATGCTTTCTGATTGATATCTAACTTTTTCTGGTCATACAGCATCATAATGGCCTGAAGCGTGGCAGTAACTTTCGTCAGCGAGGCAAGGTCGTATATGGTTTGGCCATCAACAGGTTCGTTAGCACCATATCTTTGGTTGCCAAATGACTCAAAGAAAACCACCTTTCCTTTTCTGGCCACTAATACCTGACATCCCGGAAACTCTTGGTTTTCGATGGCATTGTTTGCTATAAAACGTATTTGAGCTAACTTTGATTGATTCATGCCCACATCTGAAGCTATACCTAAGCCAACTCTTCCCAAGTGTTTTGTTTTAATTCCAAAATTTACTTTTCCGTCTAAAGCTAAGGTATTTACCGGAATTTTACCGCTCGAACCATTTACTCCAAAAATAATATTTGCCACTGCAATGTGGGCTTCTGGTTCGTCCTCAAAGCCACAAATGACCGTTTCGAACTCATCAAACAGTTTTAAACTATAAGGATTACCAAAAACACACACTACTACTTTGGTTTGCTTTTGAAGTTCTCTAATAATTTTAATGGTTTCAGGCACCACGCCAAAATTTCTACTGTCTAGGTTGTGCATTTCGTGTATGCCCACAATTACTAGGTCTTTTTGAGCGGCTTGCTCTACTACCCAAGTCCAGTCTGCTGACTTTGAAGGCTTAAACGGAATATTATAATTAGTGATGTTGGAATAATACGACATTGTTTTCTGAAAAACATTATCGGCCTTACCTGCAATGGAAAGTGAAGCGTAGCTTACATTTTGTGAATTTGCTAATGGCACTAAGCCATCGTCATCCTTAACCACGGTGGCAGCTTTGTCAAAAATTTTCTGCGTCAGATCCTTCGAGTTTTGATTGTTAAGGTCTGGTAAAAGATTTCTAAAATCTATCGGTTTATATTTATTCAAACCAGCCCAGTATTTAGACATAAGGATTTTCCTTACTTTATGGTCTAAATCACTTACTGACAAGGTACTATCCAGAAATTTTTGATGTAAGGCCCCATAGGCCACGTCCAAATTTCCGGTTTGAAGAAGCAAATCATTACCCGCCTGAAAAGCCTTTACCTCGGCAGCACCGGTGGGAAAATATTTGAGCAATCCTCTCATATTCAGAGCATCGGTAACCACAAGACCCTTGAAATTCATGTCTCTCTGGAGATACTCTTTAATGATTTTTTCAGAAACACTAGCTGGAGTATTGAGGGAGTTATCAAGAAGTGGCACATGCAAGTGGCCAATCATAACACTGGCTATGCTGTCTTCAATCAACGCCCTGAATGGCATAGTTTCTACCTCATTTATATGTTTAACCGTGTGGTTCAACACCGGTAATGCATAATGTGAGTCTTCGCCCGTGTCGCCATGGCCTGGAAAATGCTTTGCACTGCCCATTACATTGGCTTTTCGCATACCGCGTGCGTATGCCAGCGAAAGATTGGTGACATTTGAAACAGATTCGCCAAAAGATCGAAAGTTAATGACCGGATTTTTGGGGTTTGAGTTGATATCCGCATCTGGAGCAAAATTGATGTGTACACCTAGCCTCTTGCATTGTTTGCCAATTTCAAAGCCCATTTTTTCTATCAAATTTGCATCGCCCGTGGCCCCCAACGTAATGGCCTTAGGAAAAGAAAAAGCGTCGTCCAGCCGCATCCCAAGTCCCCATTCTCCGTCAATACCGATTAGCAGAGGAATTGTAGACGCACTTTGATACCTGTTGGTCAGCTCGGCCTGTTTCAAAGGATTTCCCTGAAAAAAAATCACTCCTCCGATATGATATTTCCTGATTTGCTCCTCCACTCTTCTGTAATCGTTTTCGTTACGGTTCGAAAAAGCCGCTATCATAAACAGTTGACCTATTTTTTGCTCCAAAGTCATGGTAGCAAGGATGCTATCTGCCCAAAGTGCTTGTTTTTGTTTATAATCTAATGGCTTTTTAGAAATCAAAATCTGCTTTGGAGAATTATAGTGCAGACTATTAGCTGAAATGAACAAGGTAAAAATCCCTAATAAAATAGAAAAATTCAAAAAGGCAAACTGGGATTTTTTCATAGTGTTTTGAAGTTTCGAATTACAAAAAAGCACTTTTTCTGAAAGAATTAAAAATTTTTAATTCAACAATAAACCTTGCACTCTTCCAAAAGGCAGTTTAAGAAGATAGAATAGCCCTTTTTCACGAAGAATACATATATTTTTCAGAGTACTTATTATTTTCGTAAATTTGCGGTTCGGTTTGGGGTCTTGTTGATTTCAAACGCCCAATTAATACAAAAAATATGCTGACTGTTTCTAATCTTTCGCTGCAATTTGGAAAGCGAGTTTTGTTTGAAGATGTAAATTTAAAATTTGTTCCTGGCAACGTTTATGGTCTAATCGGAGCCAATGGTGCTGGAAAAACCACCTTCGTTAAAATCCTTTCTGGTGAGTTAGACCCCACTTCTGGCAGAGTTGCTATGGATCCAGGTGAAAGAATGTCAGTTTTAAATCAAAACCAAAACGCCTTCGATGAGTATACGGTTTTAGATACCGTTTTGAGAGGAAACGAAAGGCTATATGAGGTAATGCTTGAGAAAGATGCCATATATCTTAAACCGGATTTTAGCGAGGAAGATGGTAACAGAGCAGCAGAGTTAGAAGGAGAATTTGCGGAAATGAACGGCTGGGAGGCTGAATCTGACGCTGGATCTTTGCTTTCTGGCCTTGGAGTTACAGAAGACCTTCACTATATGCTGATGAAAGACATCAACCCAACCGAAAAAGTAAAGGTGTTGTTGGCTCAAGCCTTATTCGGAAACCCAGACGTGCTGCTTTTAGATGAACCTACGAACAACTTGGATATTGAGTCTATTTTGTGGCTGGAGAATTTCTTGATGAACTTCAAAAACACCGTTATCGTAGTATCTCACGATAGACACTTTTTGGACAACGTATGTACCTACGTGGCTGACTTGGACTTCAAAAAAATATCTATTTATGGTGGAAACTACTCATTCTGGTATGAATCCAGCCAGCTAGCAGCCCGCCAAAAGGCTGATCAGAATAAGAAAGCCGAGGAGAAAAAGAAAGAATTGGAGGATTTTATCCGTCGTTTCTCTGCCAACGTGGCCAAGTCTAAACAAGCTACTGCTCGTCAGAAAATGATCGACAAATTGGATATTACGGCCATCCAGCCATCTTCAAGACGTTATCCGTTTATCGGATTTAAGCCCGAAAGAGAGGTCGGTGACCAAATATTGCAAGTAGATAACTTGAGCTATAAAAACGAAGAAGGCGTTTATCTTTTCAAAGATGTGAGTTTTTGGGTGGGGAAAAACGACAAGATAGCGTTTTTAAGCAAAGACGGACAAGCTGTAACAGCCCTTTTTGATATTTTGAGTGGTAAAAAACAAGCCACCGAAGGTGAGTTTAAGTGGGGCGTAACCATTACTCATGACTACCTTCCTAACGACAACTCAGACTATTTCTCAGACAGCAGCATGATATTGGTAGATTGGCTGAGACAATATTCTGTAGAAAAAGACGAATCGTTTATTAGAGGGTTTTTGGGAAGAATGTTGTTTTCGGGCGAAGAGGCCTTGAAAAAAAGCTCGGTACTTTCTGGAGGAGAAAAACAACGTTGTATGTTCTCTAAAATGATGCTTTCAAACTCCAACGTATTGATATTTGACGAACCCACCAACCACTTGGACTTGGAGTCTATTCAGGCATTGAACAAAGGCATGGAAGACTTTGATAGTAACATATTGTTCGCTTGTCATGACCACCAACTGACCAACTCGGTGGCCAACAGAATCATAGAGATTGGACCAAAAGGCTGTCTCGACAAAATGATGACTTTCGACGAGTTCTTGACAGACGAAAGAATAAAAGGACAAAGAAAAGAGATCTATTAATCTATAAAGATAATAACCTAAGCCACTCCGTTTTTTGGGGTGGCTTTTTTGTTTTAGTCGTTTTTAAGTTGCTAATTTTGAGTGTTTTCTACCTTAAAAAAATTTGGCACGAAAATTTCAAAGAATATTATTAAAAATTAAATATTTTTTGAAAATTAGCGTTTCTAATATGCTTTTAATAAAAGATAAGGCTTTGGTTAAAAATATAGTTATAGTTGTTCTTTGTACAGGCTTAGGTGCGATGGTAAATGCCCAGCAAATTGTGCTTAAGTCTCAAGCCATCGGAAACAATTCCATAGTTAAGACGACTGGTATATCCGCTGAAAAAAAAACACTGCAAGCGGCCAGTACTCCGAAGCAAAAACTAGAGTCTCCAACATTAATTGAAGAATCTGCAGAAGTTGTAATTGTAAACAAAACTGCTCCGGTTGGACTAGACATTAACTTTGTTCCTCTTTTTGGTGGTTATTCCAAGTCAGAATCTCAACAAATAGATGACCAACTTTTCATATCTGACTGTGACAAACAGTTCAAGTCTAGGGCTGAGGGTAGCGAATTTTTTTCAAAAATGGGCTGGGATTATTTAGCCGAAGGAGATAAAAACACTGCCATTCACAGATTCAATCTCTCTTGGCTCTTAAGTCCCGACAATGTGGACGTGTACTGGGGGCTCGGGGTTATAGAGTTTCAATCTGCCAATTTTCCAAACGCCATCAAGCTGATGACCAAAGGATTGGAAACCTCAAAAGAACCCAATTATGTACTAATGGTTGACTTGGCCACCGTTTATATAAAAACTGCCCTCAATAATCCGAATTCATTAATAGAATCGGCAAACGCCAGAGACTTGCTTTCAAAATCACTAGAAATTCAGCCAAAATACACACCTGCTTACATGCAACTAACGCTGGTGAATATCATCGAAAACAAATTAGATGATGCCTGGGAGAGTTTTCACAAAGGCTATGAGCTGAATACCAAAGAGGTAAATTACGAGATTTTGGGTGAACTTTTGAAAAGAAAAGCTGACCCGAAGGGCGTGTTTAAGTAAGCTTAAGACCTCTTTTACCTATCTGCACAAAACCAGAGTTTTCTCAAAATCAATTTTTTTTGTAACTTGCAGAGAATTTAAACTATAGTTTAAACTCAACAATCAGCCAAGTGAAGAAAATATACATTCTTTTCGTTTTCAGTTTTTTTTCTGCAAAAAGTCAATCTCTCGACAGTCAATTTGATAAAATTCGTAATAATACTGCTCAATTAAGAGCTTTCTTTTCGGCCATGCCCAAAGGCGGAGATTTGCACCATCACTACGACGGCTCCATTTATACCGAAACATTTATTGAGTATGCCATAAAAAATGATTTCTGGCTTAATATCAACACTTTAATAATTCAAAAAGAACGCCCTATTGATTTACAAAAAGATAAAAACTGGAGAAAAATTTCTGATCTGATTCAGAAATACCAATTTGAATTCTACAAACAGAAATTTCTAGAGCTATGGTCAAGCAAAGATTTTCATCCCTCAAAAGGCCCATCGGATGATCACTTTTTTAGCACTTTCGATGGTTTTATGCCTGCTAAAGACCCCAACCTTGCTACTGGTCTTTTGGAACTAAAAGAAAGAGCCATAAAAGAAAACGTGAGTTATATAGAAACCATGTTTTTGCTTTTCTTCAAGGGTGGAGATGCTCAAAAAATGCAGGCATTCAATCAAAGCCTAAAAAATGCACAACAAAATAAGGATGAGCAAACTCTAAAGACTATTTTGGATGAAATGTATGCTTACTTCAATGCAAATGGAGCACAAAAACAAGCCCAAAAATACAATGAAGACTTGCAAAGAATTCACACTTCCAACGCTATAGACAACGAAAAATTTACGCTTCGCTACCAAAATGCTATCCTCCGTTTAAAACAACCTGCAGAAGTTTTTGGCGATTTAGTGGTGTGTTATCTATCTGATCAAAGCAGTCCGCTGGTCAACGGCGTAAATATTGTTGGTCAAGAGGACCAAGAAGTATCTATGAAAGATTATTGGCTGCATATGCAAATGTACAAATACCTTAACAACAAATTTCCAAAGACAAAAAACGCTCTTCATGCAGGTGAATTGACCCTTGGTTTGGTGAAACCAGAGGAGCTTACCTGGCACATAAATGAGGCTATTTCTGTAGCTAATGCCAGACGAATTGGGCATGGAATAGATTTACCCTTTGAAAAAGATGCGTTTTCACTTTTGAAAAAAATGAAAGAGGAGCAAATTGCAGTAGAAATCAACCTCAAAAGCAACGAATTTATACTGAACGTCAAAAACGACGAACACCCCATTTCGCTATATCATCAACACGGAGTGCCAATGGTCATTTCTACCGACGATGCCGGCGTTTTAAGAACCAACCTCACTGAGCAATACGTTTTACTCGCCAAACGCTATCCCGAGTTTTCTTATTCAGAAATTAAACAATTGGTTTTCAACAGTATCCGCTTTTCTTTTATTGAGGATGAAAGTTTGAAAACTTCTATTTTGAAAAAACTTGAAAACGATTTTCTTGAATTTGAGAAAATAGTTTTTGGAAAGTGATCGAACACGGATTTAACTGATTTGACACGGATAGAATTTTTTTCTATCTACCTTTTTTAACAGCAAATTTAAATTTTTTCCGTCAAACTTACACCATCCCACCATTCACCGAAAGAGTGTGGCCATTGATAAATGAAGCCTCCTCTGATGCCAAAAACAGATATGCATTGGCTATGTCTATCGGTAATCCCATGCGTTTTGAAGGTATTTCGGCCACCATTTTATCTATAACCTCCTGCGGCATAAGATCTGTCATATCGGTTTTTATGAAGCCTGGTGCTACTGCGTTTGCTGTAATGTTGTGTTTTCCGAATTCCTTGGCCCACGTTTTTACCATTCCGATTATCGCAGCTTTTGTAGCTACGTAATTGGTTTGACCAAAATTACCTGAAATTCCGACTATTGACGAGGTGCAAATTATTCTACCAAACTTTTGATCTACCATGTAGGGAACAACTGCTTTTGTGCAGTTAAATACACCCGTCAAATTCACGTCAATTACCGATTGCCACTCATCTTGAGTCATTTTGAGCATGCTTTTATCACGGGTGATTCCAGCATTGTTGATCAAAATATCTATTCTATGATGTTGTTTGATGATTGCCGAAACTGCTGTTTCGATAGCCGAAAGGTCTGTTACTGCCACTTTCATAAACTGACAGTTTCCCCCTGCTTTTACTATTTCAGCAGCAGTTTCTTGACCAGCGTCAAGTAAATCCCAGATGATAACCGTTGCTCCTTCTTTAGCAAATAATTCGGCCGAAGCCTTGCCGATTCCTCTGGCTCCTCCAGTGATGATGGCTACTTTATTGTTTAGTTTCATTTTGTTTTAAGGTTGATATTTTGAAAAACTTGCCAATTTTATTGAAAAAACAGACTCGGGCTATAATATTACACCCCAGGCTTCACAAAAGGCAATTTGACCACTAGTGCTTTCACCAATTTTTCTCTGATTTTTACAAAGATTTCTGTTCCTGCTTTGCTGAATTCGGTTTTTACAAAACCCATCGCAATGCCCTTATTCAAAGTTGGTGATTGCGTACCTGAGGTAATTTCTCCAATCCTATTTCCATCAGCGTCACAGATTTCGTAGTGACTACGAGGTATTCCACGGTCAATCATTTCAAGGCCAACCAATTTTTGCTTTAAACCAGCTTGCTTTTGAGCCAAAAGATTTTCGCTATTGATAAAACTTTTGGTGAATTTAGTGACCCAACCCAAGCCTGCTTCAAGCGGCGATGTAGTATCTGTGATGTCGTTGCCATAAAGACAATAGCCCATTTCAAGTCTCAAGGTATCTCTTGCTCCTAAGCCAATTGGTTTGATATCAAACTCTGCTCCTGCTTCAAAAATTTTCTTCCAAACCTCTTCTGCAACTTCATTAGGCAGATAAATCTCGAATCCACCCGCTCCAGTGTAGCCAGTAGCCGAAATTGTAATGTTTTGATGTCCTGCAAATTCGCCTTTTACGAAAGTGTAATAGTCCATTGCAGACAAATCGATACTGGTCAGCTTTTGGAGTGTTGCGGTAGCTTTAGGGCCTTGAACAGCAAATAAGCTCGTTGTATCTGAAAGGTCTGTCATTTCAACGCCAAATGTGTTGTGGCTTGAAATCCAGTTCCAATCTTTTTCGATATTGCCCGCATTGACCACCAACATGTATTCGTTGTCTTGGATTTTGTAAACCAAAAGGTCATCTACTACGCCACCCTCATTATTGGGTAAGTAAGCATATTGTATTTTTCCGTCAAACAAAACAGAAGCGTCGTTTGAGGTTACATATTGAATCAAATCCAAGGCTTTTTCACCTTTCAGGTGGAACTCACCCATGTGCGACACGTCAAACACACCCACGCCTTCACGCACACAACGGTGTTCTTCGTTGTCAGACGAATATCTAACGGGCATGTAAAAGCCTGCAAAAGGCACCATTTTGCCACCAATCGATTCGTGAAAGTCACTGAGAGTTATTTTCTTTGCATCCATTTGTTGATTTTTGTTTTTTTTTACAAATATAATATTTGCTTTCAACAAATGGCTTTGGCTTTCTGGCTTTCTGAAAATTATTGGTTTTTATGATTTATGAGTCAATGTCTCTCAGTTAAAGTATTTGTTTCAGATTATACCTCACCCTAAATCCCTCTCCACAGAAGAGGGACTTAAAATCTGTACTTAACTAAACGGCATTGATTTATGAGGAATAATTCAAATGCTCTGGCAAAGGAATATTAAGACTGTTTTCGTCAGCAAGTGGAGTTAGCCTTTTGCACGGTATAGGAATAATTCCCGACCAAATGGGAAGTTCTTTGTCCGCTTCATCGTCGTTAGGCATGCCTGTACGCATACGGGCCGATGCTTCTGATATTTGGAAAGACAAAAGTGTGGTTTTATTGACCTCGCTGGCTTTCATGGGACGAAGATAATCCCAACTGTTCGGTACTATTTTCTCTGTCAATTCCTTAAAAAAAGAAGCTTTTTCTTCGAAGTTTTCGTGCTTTATGACATTTGAAAAGATAATAACTGATCTGTAGTTTACAGAATGATGAAATGCAGACTTGGCCACCACCAAAGCATCGGTGAGCATTACAGAAATGCAAACAGGGATTCCTGACTCTATTCCTCGCAAAAAATGACTACCCACCGATCCATGAATGTATAATCTATCTCCCTTCCGAACGAAAGCCGTTGGGATAGAATAGGGCTGATTGTCAACAGAATAACTGATCGTACAAAATAGGGCTTCGTCTAAAATTGAATTCACTAATTCCTCATCATATTGTGTACGTTTCGGCATTCTGCTTGTGGTGGTACGCGGGGTTTGTTGTATCATAATTCTATTTAATTTGTCTCAAAAAAATTCTTTTTCACTTTTTATCTAAAGCCATCTTAAGGGCAAGACTTGCCAAAATTGTTGCCATAAACCATCTCTGAATTTTAAGGTATACTGGGTTCTTATTAAACCATTGTGCACATTTTGCAGCCGAGAGTACTATCAACAAATTAACCATAAAACTAACAGCCATTTGTGTTAGCCCCAATTGTATACTTTGGCTGAACACAGAGCCATTTTCTGTTTTTATAAATTGCGGAAAAAATGAAACATAAAAAAAGGCAATCTTAGGATTTAAAACATTGGTAAAAAAACCCATGCTAAAGAGTTTTGGGGGATTATCAATTGTAAGGTTGTTTTGAGCCTGAAATACGTTTTTCCCTGAAATTTTAATTGCCTCAAACGCCAAATACAATAGATAAAAAACTCCCACCGTCTTTAAAATAAAGTAAGTAAAAGGTATTGACATTAAAATAGTTGTGAGCCCAAATGAAACCAAAATTATATGAAAGAGAAATCCAGAAATCACTCCGAGTAGCGAAATAAATCCTGCTTTTTTTCCTTGACTGATAGAACGTGAAATTAAATAAATCATGTTAGGGCCGGGCGTAATAACTAAGCCAAAAGCAGCCAATATGAAAATTACGAGTTCATTTGAAGGTATCATAACTCTAATCTAAAATGGTGGTAAACAATCTTCATTCCTTTGTTGAGGTAAAGTCTGTGAGCATCAAATCGTTGATGGCCCGAGTCCAAATGAACGGCAGGCAATCCTTCCGTTTTCGCAATTTCCACCACAAAATCAAAAAGTGCTCCAGCGTGACCTTTTCCCCTTGCTTCGGGCAAGGTGCTGAGGTCATCAATATAAATATACCTACCCTCAAAAAGCGTAGTCATGTATCTGAATCCGCAAGCAGAAATGGCTTTTCCATTTTCTTCAATGAATGCAAGCCGGTAAGATTCTTTCTTCATTTCTGGAATCAATGAAAGGAACCGATCCAAGGTCAAATGCGGCCGCAAGGCCTGAATAACTTCCAAGCATTTCTTTAAATCTTCTTCTGTTTCTGCAAATTTTATTTCCATCCTGTTTTTTATTACACCACAAAACTATACTTTTACTGGCTCACACAAATCGTCCAATATTTACAAAACGAGTAGTCCAATTTATGTTTCCTTTCAAATCAAATATTACGATAGATAAATCACTAAAAACACCTATTTATCAGCAGGTTTCTCAACAATTGATGGTTTTGATACGTGAAGGAAAACTGTCTTTTGGTCAAAAACTGCTCAGTTCAAGGGCCTTAAGTGAAGCCTTGGGCGTTCATCGAAAAACCATTACTCAAGTTTATGACGAACTTATAAGCCAAGGATGGCTCGAAACCAAACAAGGAAATGGGACTTTCGTGGCTCAAAATCTACCTGAAATAATCCCTCAGTTTTTGGAAGAAAATCAAAAAAACGAAAAGTCAAAAATTGCTGGATTTGCATTTGAAAAGAAAGATTTCCTCATCAGAGAAGTTATAAAAGCCACGGAAAAACTTCATCTCGACGACGGCTTTCCTGATCCAAGACTGGCCCCTTTGGCGGACTTGGCAAGAGCTTACCGCAGCAATTTGATACTTGGAAACTCTTATCAAAAACTCGGCTATGGCGACACAAAAGGAAGTCTTTGGCTAAGAAAAGAACTCGCAAAGTATTTGAATGAAACTCGAGGACTGAATATCAATGAAAACAATTTGCTGATAGTGAGAGGCACGATAATGGGGCTATATCTGACGAGTTTGGCCTTTATAAAAACTGGAGATAAAGTGGCCATCGGAGAGTCAAGCTGGCAAAGTGCCAACATCAGTTTCTTGCAAGTTGGTGCAGAACTTTTGAAAGTGCCGATAGATGAAAACGGCCTTGATGTGGACGCTCTGGAAGATTTGTGCCAAAGCAATACAATCAGATTAATTTATATAACCTCGCACCACAACTACCCTACCACTGTCACGCTAAAAGCCGACAGAAGAATAAAACTACTTCAACTTGCTCAAAAATATAAGTTCATCATCTTCGAGGACGATTACGACTATGATTTTCATTATCAGAGTCGTCCATTGATGCCGTTGGCAAGTGCAGATAACCAAGGCATGGTTTTGTATTCTGGTTCATTTACCAAAAGTATCTCTCCTGCCTTTCGAGTAGGTTATTTGGTAGCCACAGAAGATGTCATTGACCATTTGGCACACTACAGAAGAATCATCGACCGGCAAGGCGACAATATGCTCGAAACCGCTATAGCCCAACTTCTACACGAAGGAATAATACAGAAACACTTACGCAAAGGACTTAAAGAATATAAAAACCGGCGAGATTTTTTCTGTGAAGAACTAAAACGAGTTTTTCAAGACCAAGTTCAGTTTCAAATACCAGAAGGCGGAATGTCTGTTTGGGTAAAGTTTGAAGATGAAATAGATATGCAGAAAACTGCTGAAACAGCACTAAAAAATGGCCTTTACCTTTCGAATGGCTTTCATCACAATGTAGAAGGGAAGATTAAAAACTATACCCGACTTGGCTTTGCTTCGTCTACTGTTGAAGAGTTAAAAGAGGCCATAGGGATGTTGAAAAGGTCGTTGGAGTTCACTTCGATTTGACATTTAGATTTCTACTTCGAAAATATAATGTAGAATTCCGTTATTTTTATATCCATAATGTACAAACATTCTCGAATTTTTCTTTCCTAATATTAATTATTGGCATCATGCAGCGAGAAAACAATTTAAATAAATTTCAACCTCCAAAGAAAATGCCTTCATATATAGTTAACTTTCAAGACTTTAATAAACCAAAAATTAGTTACAAAAAATGAAACTTAATATTTCTGAAGAATTTATCTCTAGAAACAGAGGCACGGTAATATATTTAATTTTATTATTGACTGGATTTTTAATGACCAAATGGAACCAAAAAAAACATTATAATAATACTATCGATTCTCCCGTATTTGTAACTGGTTATACACTTGCCTTTGAAAAAGCTGGCTACAGGCAATCTGATTATTTTAGGTTTCAATATAAATATAAAGGTACTTTATATGAAAAGTCAGACTTGTCAAATGTTTATATTAATGATTACAACAAATTCTTTAACGGTAAACCCTTTCCAGTAATTCTAAATCCAAAATTTCCTGACAATGGCGAAATGTTATTTTTTCGTACGGATTTCGAAAAATATGGATATCGGCAACCTGATAGTCTTCTTTGGGTAAATAATTATAAGAAATAGGGTTATTTAATCTCTTTTACTCCTTAAACTTAGGCTTAATAATCAGTCTCAAAGACTGATCATAAGTAACATAATTCCAAAGCCAGTTGATGAAAATGAGGATTTTGTTTTTTACACCCAAAATAGACATCAGGTGCACAAACATCCATACATACCAGGCAAATGTGCCTTGGAACTTCCAAAATGGCAAATCCACCACGGCAAGGTGTCGCCCAATGGTGGCCATAGAACCTAAGTCTTTGTATTTGAATGGCTTCGGACTATGATTGTTGATAATTTTCGTGAAATTTTGAGCCAATAGTTTGCCTTGCTGAATGGCCGGCTGAGCCATTTGTGGGTGTCCGTTCGGGAATTCCGTATCTGCAGTCATTAGTGCCAAATCTCCCAAAGCGAAGATGTTTTTAAAACCTTCTACTTGGTTAAATTCATTTACTTTTATTCTTCCTCCTCGGCCAAAAATTTCTGGAGAAAAACCTGTTATCGCATTGGCTTTTACTCCTGCAGCCCAAACTACATTGTTGGTTCTTATTTTTTCATCCGTACTGGTGTAGGCATATTCACCGTCAAAATCCACAATTCTTACTCCGTTTTTCACGATTACACCCAATTTTTCGAGGTATTCTTTCCCTTTGGCCGATGCGTCGTCGGACATTACTTCCAATACTTCAGGCGACGACTCAAAAAGGTAGATTTTCATCAAATTGAAATCCAATTCGGGATAATCCTTTGGCAAAATGATCTTTTTCATTTCGGCCAAAGTACCCGAAACCTCCACACCTGTAGGTCCGCCGCCAACGACCACCATATTCATTAGCCCCTCTCGCTCTAATGGGTCTTGCGTGGTTAAAGCATCTTCCAGATTTTGCAAAACACGGTTTCTAAGAAAAATAGCTTCTGAAACTGATTTCATTGGAATGGCCTTATCTATCATATTTTGCATTCCAAAAAAGTTGGTATCGGTTCCCAATCCCAAAACAAGAAAATCATAAGAAATTTCTCCCAAATCTGTAGTAATCGATTGTTTTGAGGTGTCCACAGAATTTACTTTCGTAATTCTGATGTGTACATTGGGCATGTGTTGAAATATCTTTCGCAATGGAAACGAAATAGAACTCGGCTCTAAGCCCGCCATCGCAACCTGATAAAATAGCGGCTGAAATTGGTGGTAATTATTTTTATCGATTAATACAATTTGGAAATTTTGCTTGGCGAGTTTTTGAGCAAATACAAGGCCTCCAAAGCCTGCTCCTACTATTACTACTCTTTTCTGATTGGTTTCTGGTATGTTCGGATTCATGTTATTTTAATGAAACAAGATTTTTGAGAAAATAAACAATTCCTTGAAATCTCTATTTTGACGAAGCTATTTACTTTTTAAACAAAATGATTAACAAAAATAGTTTATTTTGGCCATATTTACCCTCAAAAGATTATCTTTCATAGCCTTATAAATATTCAAGCCTCTAAATGAAAAAACTGCTCTTTAGTATCGTCCTTTTTATAGGATTGAGCTCTTTATCTGTTCAAAATGTGAAATGGGTAGCTATTGGCGATTCCATTACTTATCTCAACGACCATCCTGAACAAACGGGCAATCGTGTGAAAAAAGGATATATGACAAGAGTGACCGAAAAACTTCCTCACATTTCTTACATAAACCAAGGCCACAATGGTTGGACAGCCATCAGGATTGCCGAAAAAATAGAAGACCTGAAAATCGAGAAAGCAGATATCTACACCGTTTTTCTTTGTACCAACGATTGGTGGGGCGGAAAACCACTCGGAACTTTGGCTGATTATGATCAAAAGACCGGAGTCGGCACGGTAAATGGGGCTTTCAGGGTAATTCTTGACAAACTCAAAAGCCTAAACAAAGATGCCAAAATTGTCTTGATAACACCCATCCAGAGAGGCGATTTTGTATATTTGTCTAACATGAAAAACAAGGCGTTTGGGTCTTATAAAGACAAAAATGGGCAGTTTTTGGAACAGTTTGCAGAAGCCATAAAAGCAATAGGAAAGTCTGAAAATATTCAAGTAGTGGATTTGTACCACAACAAAAAACTCTCTGTAAAAAACGCTGTGAAATATAAATTACTTAAAGACCCAGAAACGGGTTTGAACAAGAAATTTAAATATCCAGCTTATACAAAAATCGCTTTCAATCCCGAAAAAGACGAATATCCTTATCCTTTAGATGCGGTGGCCATGACCTACGATGGACTCCACCCTTCTGACCAAGGCAACGAGATTATTGCAAAAGCGGTTGTAAAAGCGTTTAGTAAAAAATGATTTTATTTGGCTAATATTGCCAAAACTTTAAATAAAGACCGAAATTAAGTAAAAATGAAGATTGAAATATTTGAAAACCACGAGTCGCTATCAGATGCTGTAGCGAATCATATTCTGGATTTAGTAAGAAAAAAACCAAATGCTACCTTAGTCCTAACCTCAGGAAATACACCCATTTTGGCATATCAAAAAATAACAGAATTGGCAAAAACAGAAGACTTTGTCCATACTTTCATCATAGGTCTAGACGAATGGGTGGGCATATCTGGAGAAAGCGAAGGCAGTTGCAGATATATTGTGGAGCAAAACCTACTGAAACCTCTAAATATTCCTGAATCAAATTATACTTTTTTTGATTCAATGACTGACGATTTGGAATCAGAATGCAAAAGAGTAGATGACTTGATTTTTGTACGAGGCGGTCTTGATTTTATTCTTGTGGGTTTGGGTACAAACGGACATCTCGGGCTAAATGAACCGGGTTCGTCGTTTGATGCATATTGCCAAGTAACTGATTTAGAAGAAATTACAGCAACGGTTGGTCAGAAGTATTTTAATTCAGCAACGCCATTAACAAAAGGAATTACAGTAGGCATAAAACATCTTCTAGAAGCAAAAGAAGCCATGGTTATGGCCAATGGAGGGTCAAAAGCCGAAATAATTAAAAGAATGATTTCGGAAGAAATAAACGAAAAACTGCCGGCTACTGTTTTGAGAAAACATGTAGAAGGTTTGCTGTGGATAGATAAAGCAGCAGCTGCCGATTTGTAATTTTTAGAAATGAAAAATATCGCAAAAATAGATTTCACCGGTGAGGTGGTTTTTAATACTTCGAGAAGTAGCGGAGCTGGAGGTCAAAATGTAAATAAAGTCGAAACCAAAGTAGAATTAAGATTTGATATAAATGCCTCTACCCTTTTGGACGAAACTGAAAAAGAGAAAATAAGAGAAAAACTCAAAAACCAGATTAACCAAGAAGACGAACTTTTGGTGGTTTGCCAAGAAAGCCGGTCGCAGTTAAAAAACAAAGAATTAGCCTTAAAGAAATTCAAGGAACTCTTGATATCGGCTTTAACAGTGCCGAAAAAGCGAAAACCTACCAAACCAACACTAGAAAAAATAGAAAAAAGACTAAAAACCAAGAAAGTAAACGCCGAGAAAAAAGCAATGCGAACAAAACCCATGCACGACTAGTGCAGCACGGCACAAGCGTAGCCGGCCGTAAAGCCGCAATGCATTGCGGCTCAAGAATCGTAACAAGTAATGCATTGTAGTAAACATAATAAGAGACATCCCAGTAAAGCCGCAATGCATTGCGGCTCAAGTATAACAAGTCGCATAGCGATAATAACCAAAACCATGAAAAAAAACCTAAGCATCGCCCTCATCATTATCACGACATGGAGCTGTCAACAAAAACCAAAACTTATGGGAACTACCATCAAAGTAGGAGAAAGCATTACACATGAATTAGAAGGTAATCCAAGCACTGGTTACACATGGCAGTACAAAGCCGAAAATCCTGAAATAGTTAAAATAACCGAGGAAATAGTAAGCGAAAACAAAGATGGAATGGTTGGAACGCCATCGAAGTTTAAATACAAAATAGAAGGTGCTAGTGCCGGTACTGCTCAAATAATATTCACCTACCGAAGATCTTGGGAAACAGATGTTCCCCCGGCTCAATCGGATACTTTGACGGTTAATGTTGAATAATCACTGTGATTTTTGCCTAATGCACGAATAAAACGTGGATTAGTGATGGTCTTAAGCCTATTTTCTATAATCTAATGGTGGCTTTCTATCGCCGGCAAGTGACTTATAATTAAAATCTTTGGATCCACGCATTATGTAAAGTTCTTCTTTAGATTTTTCTACCAAGCTTGTATCCATAAACAAATCTTTTGCTGTTAAGGCCATTGTTTTAGCGGCGTTTATCATTCCTTTGTGGCCAATACTCATACCATTGCAAGCAACGGCTTGCCAACTGTGAGCAGGTACTCCAGGTACCCAAGTAGCGGTGGAAAGTCCAGCCGTGGGAACAACCCAACTCACATCGCCCACATCTGTAGAAGCTGGTGTAGCTAATCCTGAAGTGTACGGTTTTATCTGATCTGCAGACTCTACTGTGGCCAAAGAACTTGAAAAAACGGTCTTCCTGATATCTTCAGCAAACTTCCTTTCTTCTGGTGTAAACTTTACGCCTCCTACCATTTCAAGGTTTTTTTGCATGGCCTTCGCTAATGTCTCATTAGGAAGTAAATTGTACAGACCTGCCATTATCTCAAAACTCATTTTGGTTTCTGTACCCAATGCGGCTGCCTGGGCGGCTTTCTGAACTCTGTTCCAAACTTCTTCCAAGCCCTTGGCTGATGGGTGCCTGACGGTATATTCCACCATGGCATAATCTGGAACAATGTTGGAAGTTAAGCCTCCGTTCTTTATCACATAATGAATCCTTGTTTCAGGAGAAATATGCTCTCTCATGAGGTTGACCATATAATTCATGGCCTCTACGGCGTCTAAGGCCGAACGACCTTTTTCTGGAGCCGCCGAAGCGTGTGCTGCTAAGCCTTCAAAAGTAAAGTTTGTAACCCGATAGGCCAACGATGAGTTTGGACTTGCATTATTATTGTCGCCAGGATGCCAGTTAATTACGGCATCTATGTCTTTAAAAACTCCCGCTTGCACCAAATAGGTTTTCCCACCGCCCGCTCCTTCCTCAGCAGGCGTTCCTATAAGTTTTATTGTACCTTTTATTTTGTTCTTTTCCATCCAAGTTTTGGTAGAAATAGCTGCAGCCACCGAACCTACTCCGAATAAATTATGTCCACAGCCATGCCCATAGCCATTAAGAACTTTAGCCTTTCTGGTCGGAATGGCTTCTTGTGAAAGACCCGGCAAAGCATCCATTTCAGCCAAAATACCGATAGTCGGATAGCCAGTGCCGTAAATTGCTACGAAAGCTGTTGACATTTCTCCAACTCCTTTTTTTACAGAAAACCCATTGGCTTCCAATTCTTTGATTAATAAGGCCCCCGTTTTTTCTTCTAAATAACCAGGCTCGGCCCATTGCCAAATCTGGTCTGACATTTGGGTATATTTCGTAAAGTTTTGGTCGAGATGAGTCACAATCTCATTTTGAGCAAACAGATTTCCTGCAAAAATCAGACAAAACAGAAAGACAATTTTTTTCATAATCTATATTCATTAAAAAACTCAAAACACTTAAAACAGAACTCACAACTAAAGAGTCAATTCAACCTAGGATCTACTGGATAATTGGCCAAAACCTTATAATCACCGCCCATTCGTTTCAGTACCGTTCTCCAAAATTGATTGGTATATTCTTCAAAAATCACATCAGAATTGATATCAGAAACAAACCAGGTGTTTTGTGCTAGTTCATTTTTCAACTGACCAGCTCCCCAACCAGAATAGCCAATGAAAAATCGAATATCTTCGGATTTTATACTCCCAATGCTCAATAAACTTTTAACACTTTCGAAATCCCCCGACCAGAAAATTCCGTTGCCCAAATCGATAGAATCTTCTATCAAATGACCCAAACGATGTACAAAATGCAAGGTATTTTGCTCGACCGGACCACCAATAAAAAGTGGAAATTCTACATAAATGTCGTCAACAACATCTGCTATAGTGTTTTTAGAGACATTGTTTAGTACCAATCCAAACGAGCCCTCGTCGTTGTGTTCACAAATGAGCACCACACTACGTTCGAAGTTTGGGTCTCCAAGAAATGGCTCGGCTATCAGTACATTGCCTGCATTTGGTGTTTCATTCATGAGGAAATTTTGTATTTTTGGCAAATTAGAAATTTCAAACAAATAAAAAACGATTTTTTGAATTTTCTAGAAACTGAATTTTATTTCAACCAAAATAACCTCAAAATGAAGAACAGAAGGGATTTCTTAAAAAGTACAGGACTAATCGCCGCATCGGCCGTTTTTTCGCCGCACGTATTGCTCAAAGCTACCCAGCCACAAAAGACAAAATTAGGTATAGCACTAGTTGGACTTGGCTATTACAGTACCGACTTGATAGCACCAGCTTTACTCAAAACCGAGCATTGCGAACTCAAAGGTATCGTGACGGGTACACCCTCAAAGGTGGAAATCTGGAAAAACAAATACGGTTTAGCAGATAAAAACATTTATGATTACAATAATTACGACCAAATAGCCAACAACCCTGACATCGACATTATCTATGTGATCTTGCCGCCATCGATGCACCGAGAGTTTACTGTTAGAGGAGCGGCTACAGGCAAGCATATTTTCTGCGAAAAACCTATGGCTCCCTCAGTAGCTGACTGCCAAGCCATGATAGATGCTTGTAATAAAAACAAAGTGAAACTATCTATCGGCTACCGTTGTCAGCACGACCCCAACCTACAGCAAGTAATGAAGGTTGCCAAAGAACGTCCTTTTGGAAAGCCTAAAATGATTAATTCTGCAGCAGGGTATTTTGATGGCCGCACTACGCATTGGAAACAAAACAAAGCATTGGGCGGAGGCGTAATGGGCGACATGGGCGTTTATGCCTTGCAAGGAGCACGTATGGCAGCTGGTGAAGAACCTATCAGCGTAATAGCACAAGCCTCCACAACTCGCCCGGAGATTTACAAAGAAGTAGAAGAGACTATGATGTTTCAGTTGGAATTTCCTTCGGGAGCGAGAGCGGCTTGTCAGTCGAGTTTCGGCATAAACATGAACCATTTGCAAGTAAACTACGAAAAAGGTTGGCTAAAAATGGAACCCCAAAGTGGCTACGGCAACAACAAAGGCAGCATGTCAGACGGTACACAGATCAACTTCCCCTTGGCCAGCCAACAACCCAAACAACTGGACGAAGACGCTCTGTCCATTATCGAGAAAAAACCTATGATTGTTCCTGGAGAGGAAGGTTTAAGAGATATTAGGGTGGTGGAAGCTATTTATAAGTCTGTGAAAACAGGTGGTTTGGTGAAGATATGAAATTTTGGAAATTACTCTGGATCTAAAAACATGAGCCCCTGAATAATTCCTAAGATCAAATTATAAATATGCAATTCGTCTTAAAAATGGCCATTTTAAAATCAATTTTTCTTATTCTTGCTTCTGTCTCATTCACAATGGCTCAATCGACCATTGTTGCTGCAGGCGACACTTGGAAATACCTCGATAATGGCTCTGACCAAGGAACAACCTGGCGAAATGCCGGATTTAACGACGCTTTGTGGGCCAGTGGTAATGCAGAATTTGGATATGGCGAAGGAGACGAAACTACCGTGGTGAATTATGGACCTGATCCCAATAACAAATATATCACTACTTATTTTAGAAAGGTAGTCACGCTATCAAGTACTTACAGTAGCTTTCTTTTACGAGGCAAAAGAGACGACGGTGTGGCTGTATATTTCAACGGGGTACAAGTTTTTAAAGATGGACTTGGAGATCCTGTTTTATATAATACTTTAGCCACAAACGCTGCCGACGATGGACAGGTGTGGTTGAGTACAACTTTACCTGGCAATGTTTTACAAATGGGACAAAACACGATAGCCGTAGAGATTCACCAGACGGCATCGAGTAGCTCAGATTTGTCCTTCGACTTCGAGCTTATTGGCCAGAACAGTGTTTTTGTGTCTAGAGGACCATATCTACAAATGGCCTCTTCTACTGGCATGCAGATAAGATATAGAACCATCTCTCTGACCACCAGCAAAATAAACTATGGTACAGACCCGAACAACCTAATCCTGTCTGTTTCAGATAATGCTTTTAAAACCGAGCATATTGTAAATCTGATAGGCCTACAACCGAATACAAAGTACTACTACAACATTGCGAATACCGACCAAATAATTCAAAGCTCGGCCAATCACTATTTTTACACTGCACCAACTATCGGAACCGAGAAGAAAACTAAAGTGTGGGTTACGGGCGATTGTGGAACGGGAACAAGTACTCAAGCAAACGTAAAAAATGCCTTTCTCAACTACGTTGGTAACAACTATATCGACCTTTGGCTTCTTCTTGGGGATAATGCTTACAACTCTGGCTATGATAATGAGTATCAAACATTGTTTTTTGAGCCATATCAAAATAGCCGAACCATGAAGCAAACACCTATTTTTCCTGCTCCCGGAAACCATGACTATTACAGCACATCCCAAGGGAGTAGAAGTGGAGCTTATTTTCAGAATTTTACACTACCCACCAATGGCGAAATTGGTGGTCCACCCTCTTACAATGAAGGTTATTATTCTTATAATTACGCCAATATACACTTCATAAGTCTCGATTCTTACGGGACAGAAACTGCAAGTTTATATCGCTTATCTGATACTCTCAATAGTCCACAGATAACCTGGTTAAAAGCCGATTTGGCCGCAAATACACAAAAATGGACCATCGTCTATTGGCATCATCCTCCTTACACTATGGGTAGCCACAACTCTGACTCAGAGCTAGAGCTTCGATATATTAGAGAAAAAGTGCTCCCTATTCTTGAAAGAAACAACGTAGATTTGGTTCTTTGTGGCCATAGTCATAACTATGAAAGAACACGCTTAATAAAAGGGCACTATGGTCTTGAAAGCTCATTTAGTCCAACTAGTCACAACAAAAGCAACTCAAGCGGTAGATATGATGGTACCGCCGACTCTTGCCCTTATGAAAAAACATCTGGCTTGCCCAACAAAGGCATCGTTTATGTGGTTGCAGGTTCGGCAGGGTGGGTAACTTCCAAACAGGCAACTTATCCCCACGATGCCACAGTTTACTCTAACTCCGAAACTGGGGGTTCAATTTATCTCGAAATTGAAGGAAACCGACTGGATTCTAAGTGGATTTCAGAAAACGGAACGGTTGCTGATCAGTTTACAATTATGAAAGACGTGAATAAAAATTCAGAAATTGAAATTGCACCAAATCAGAGTTCTGTAAACTTACAAGCCTCGTGGATTGGCGATTATATTTGGAATAACCCTGCAGGAAATACAAAAACTATTCAAATAAATCCGATAATTGGTCAGCAATATTTTGTGGAAGATAGTCGTCAATGTTTGAGAGACACTTTCCTAATAAAAGTTAATCCAAACTGTGTGAACAATCACCAATTGACAAAAGTGGTTGGAGGTAATTCAACTTTAGCTTTAAACGCAAGTCAGGCAATTTCGGCTTCTAGCAGCCTTCAAAGTGGGACAACAGTTAACTTTGGAGCAGGTAGGTCTATTTTACTTGAAAATGGATTTCAGGCAAGCAATGGAGGTGTTTTTAAAGCGGAAATAAAAAATTGTGTAAACTAAAGACCTCGTAATACTCTATTGATTATCCTTCTTAAAACAAATCATCCATAGTCAAATCGTTTTGAATGATGGACTTTGCGTATTCGTTTTGAGTGAGACCGTAAGTCGTAATCATCGCCAAAAAAACACTTTTTCTCGTTTTGGTTACTTCTTTAAATAAGCTTTGTTTTGTTCTAAGTTTTAAATCATACTCTTTTGTAATGGTAAAAGGGCTGGTAGAGTATTTTATTTCAAATAGATTAATTATTCGATCTTTTCGATCAATTACCAAATCTATTTGAGCACCTGCTGTTTCTGAATCTGCTGATTTCGTCCAAGTACTTGTTTCGCTATAAATTCCCTCTATTCCCAGTTTACGTTTAATATTTGTGGTGTGGTCCCAACATACTTGCTCAAATGCCAAGCCCGCCCATGCATGGGTAGTTCCTGTGTCAATTATACTGGTCCATACCCCTTCTGAATATTTTGCCGAATGTTCGATAAACTTAAAATAGAACAATGTGTAATAGTCCGCTATCACAAATGTTTTTTTGTTTTTATTTGTTCCTATTGGTACATACGATTTCAGAAAACCACTTTCTTCTAATTCATTAAGTTTTAAACTAAAGTCTCCACTCGACTCCCAACCCAATTTTTTGATTATTTGGTCTCGGGTGGCTCTATTTCCCAACCCATATATTGCCCTTAGTAGTTTTTCATGTTTTTCAGAGTTGTTAAATAACGAAGAAAACACAAATTGAAACTCATTCCTGAGTTGTCCCGTTGGACTAAAACAGGTTTTTTCGATATTCTGAGCAGCACTTAAGCCTTTTTGTATCTGTTCTAAATAAAACGGAATACCCCCAACAGCCATATAAATATTCACTATTTGGTATCTGTCCAAGTTTATTCCTTGAGATTTAAAAAACGCTTCTGTCTCAGCCAATGTAAACGGCTCTATCTTGAATCGATGTGTAATTCTGTTATATAATCCTCCTTTGTTTCGAATGAGCTTGTTTATCATCCAAGAGGCTGCTGAGCCGCACACAAATAGTTTTAGCCCTTGTTGCGAACTTGCCCAAGAATTCCAAAAAAAATCAAGCCCAGTCATAAAATCTGATTTTTTCGTGTCAAACCACGGCAATTCATCCAAAAACAATATCTTCTCTCCTTCAATTTTAGAAAGCTCTTTTTGTAGAAAAGAAAAACATTCTAACCAACTTTTGGGTGGTTCGTATGATGCAGAAAATTGATTATTTATAAATAATGTAAAGTTTAATAACTGCTTTTGGGTATTGCTATTTGCCAGTCCAGTAGCATAAAAAGTAAACTTTTGATTAAAATATTCTTTGATTAAAAACGTCTTTCCCACTCTTCTTCTACCATAAAGTGCCACAAAAGCAGGTTTATCATTATTCATGATTTCTCTAATTCTATCTTGCTCTGGCTGTCTCCCAATTATTTTCATTTCTGTATCTATTACTTCATAATGTTATAAATATACACGATTTAATTGTTTTTTATTTTCCAAAACTATAAAAAATGTTGCGTTTTGGAAAATATTGTGGTTGATTATTTTCCAAAACTATAAAAAATGTTGCGTTTTGGAAAAATCAATGGCGATTGATATGCTTTTTTTAACCCTATATTCAGAATTTCTGTGTCACGAAAAACGGTAGAATCCGTTTCTTTTTTCTATATTTAAGTTTTGAAAAATCGCCTCTTCCAAACTATGACAAAACTAAGCTACTATCTGTTAGGAATTATTTCCTTTTGTGTGTTGCAAAAAGTTTCTGCTCAATCGTCTGCCGAGCAAATGGCTAAGATAAAAGCCGCATTACCCATTATTGATCAAATTTGTAAAGAAAATGCAGAGAAAAATCACCTGCCTAGTTTGGTTTATGGCTTGGTTGTAGATGGACAAATTGTACATTTCAATGCTTTGGGTGTCACGAATTTATCCGAAAAAACACCTGCCAGTCAACAATCGGTTTACCGTATTGCCTCTATGTCAAAGAGCATTACAGCCATGGCCATCTTACAACTTAGAGACGCTGGAAAACTACAATTAGACGATCCTGTACATAAATACATTCCTGAAATAAAAGGACAAAAGTTTTCGATAGATTCACCAGAAATCACAATTAGGCATTTGCTAACTCACGCTGCTGGTTTTCCCGAAGATAACCCTTGGGGCGACAGACAACTGGCCATTTCAGACGATACGATGCTTAAAATGTTCAAAAAGGGCATTTCTTTCTCAAATACCCCTGGTGTAAGTTATGAATATAGCAACATGGGATTCGCTATGTTGGGATATATCATCAAAAAAGTAACAGGAGAAACCTATCAAAACTACACTATAAAACATATTTTGAAACCACTGGGTATGAACAATACCTACTGGGATTATACCAAAGTGCCTAAAAGCCAACTGGCACTTGGATACAGATGGATTGACGATAAATGGGTAGAACAACCCATGCTGGGCGACGGTGCTTATGGAGCTATGGGTGGTATGCTGACCACCATAGAAGATTTTGGAAAATACATGACCTTTCATCTATCTGCTGCAAGCTCCGATAAACCAGAATCTAAAGTATTGAAAAGAAGCTCACTACGAGAAATGCAACAACCTTGGAATTTTGCTCTGCTAAATGTAGAAAACAAAAATGCTCAAGGAAACTCGTGTCCGTTTGTACAAGCTTATGGATATGGACTAAGATGGGTACAAGACTGCGAACACAATATCAACATCGGCCACAGTGGTGGCTTGCCTGGTTTTGGTAGCAACTGGAAAATTTTGCCACAGTATGGCATCGGGTTCGTGTCATTTGCCAATCGCACCTATGCCCCAGCTAATGCTTTGAATACCCAAATTATGGATACCTTAATCGCTTTGGCAGACTTAAAACCTATTTCTTGGGCTGTTTCTGAAGTATTAAAAGAACGTCAAAAACAGCTCGTTTCTCTTCTTCCATCTTGGGAAAAAGCCGAAGCTTCGGGAATTTTTGCAGAAAACTTCTTTTTGGATTATTTCACAAATAGCCTAAAAAAAGAAGCGGAAGCCATTTACCAAAAAGCTGGTAAAATTATGCGAGTAGGCGAAATGATGCCAGAAAATGCACTTCGTGGATCATTTATGCTTGAAGGAGAAAACACCAACATTAAAATTAGCTTCACGCTTTCTCCCGAAAAACCAGCCTTAATTCAGGAATATCATATTTCTGAGGTGAAAAAATAGTTTTACCAATCCATTTTCAACAAAGAAACTCCTTGCCTTGGCAAAATAACGTTCATTTTTAAAATGCCATTTTTGGGTTTTAGATAAACAGGCGAGGTCAAAAGTGTCAACTGACCTGCTTTCTCCAAAGTGCTTATTTGCTCTTTGGACGGGCTTTGGGGAGAACCCATATTCTTCCAAACCTCATAAGAATTGCTGTTTTCATCATCAATTCTGTAATGCTGCAAATTGATAGTTTTGTTTGGTAATCCTGACAAATTCAGTTCTATAGTCGCATCCTCCGCTTTTACGTCGTCGTCGTGATAATTCCAGAGCATCACGGCTGCCGAATTTACATCTTTGCTGGCTAAAGCATCAATATCAGCATTTTTTCCTCTAACGCTCGAGTCTCGCACCATCTCGAAAGTGTAACTCTGGTTACCTTTTACGCTCACTCTTTGTCCCGACATTAGGCCAAACATTCTGAATACATTCAAAACTGGTTTGTCTATTCCGTTGGTAGCCAAATCTCTGAATCCGTAGAAATACGGTTGATTTTCAAACTCGAAAGACCAACTAACCGCCCCCAAAAGATTGGCTTTGAAATGGTCTGCCAAAGCATATTTTCTAGCAAACGATGCAGCGGTATAGCTCGAATACATGGTGCCGTTTCGGTAGGCATTTTGTGGATTGGTCTTCATTCCACAAGCCGCACAGCCTTCTGGATCAGACTCACCAATAATTATGGGAAGATTTTTATATTTTTCGTAAGACGTAACTATTCTGAACCCTTCCGAAATATCTCTCAACTGTGTGCCCATGTTCATTTGCACGTGGTTGTTTACAACTGTGGGTGAACCTTTGGCATGAAAAGTTATAAAATCCAGTGGCGATCCGATTTTGCCAGTCGCGTAGTTTTTTCCCATACTGCAATGATTCAAAAAGACTTTTAGAAATTCTGCCGCTTTGTTCCAATTTGGGCCTGTCGTTTCTGGTCCACCCATTCTGATGGTTGGCAAAGCTCTTTTGGCTGCATCAGCAGTATAGTCGTATAATTTACAATATTCTTCCACGGTTCCGCTCCAATAGCCAATGTTCGGCTCGTTCCAGAGCTCCCAGTACCAACTTTCTACCTCCGCCTTTCCGTAGCGTTCAACCGAATGTTTTACCCAAGCATACACCAAGTCCGCCCATTTTTTATAGTTTTTTGGAGGAAACGTCCACCCTTTAAATATTTCGGTATAATGCATTCCTGGCTTCCATGCGTGTTCGTAAGGCTGTGGTTTGGTAGACAATGCCTCCGGCATAAAACTAAACTGTGCCATGGGTTTTATCCCCCTTTGAAGATATGTATCGAAAATTTTATCAATTATTTTCCAGTCATACACTGGATTTCCATTGGCATCTTCAGTATATACATTTGTTGAGCCCCATTTCAGTGAAAGCGTGTCGTGACCAGAGTTTAGCAGACTGTGAGCCCGGAAATAAACAGGTACCGGACTCAAAGCCGACAACTCAGAAAGCAACTTTTTGCCATCTTTCATATAGGCGTAGTTGGGCTCATCTGCACCGAAAAATGCCCAAAAAGGATACATTTTACCTATCTGTTTATTAAAATCGACGTTGATGGTTTTTGTTTCTTGAGAAAAACTGAGGTTTGCAATGAGTATTGCAAAAATTAAAAACGCTGCTTTTTTCATTTATAGGGTTGAATTGTAGGCATGAAATTAGGGAAAAATAAGCACTTGTTTTCTTGAATTTTACTTTTAAAACTATAAATCCCGAAAAATCACTAATTTGCTAAACTATCAACCTAAAAATCAATGGAAACGCATTTCAGAACTTGCAATCTCTGTGAGGCCATGTGTGGCTTGAAGATTACTCATCAAAACTCAGAAATACTGAAAATAGAAGGTGACTTTGAGGATAATTTTAGCCGAGGGCATATTTGCCCAAAAGCCAATGGCCTGAAAGATATTTACTTAGACAAAGACAGACTGAAATTTCCAATAAAAAAGACTGAAAATGGTTGGCAACAGATTTCTTGGGACGAAGCCTACAGTTTGGTTGTAAGCAAAACTAAGGAAATTCAGGAAAAATATGGACGTGATGCCATTGGTGTGTACCAAGGAAATCCAACGATTCACAACCTTGGTACCACTATGTTTGCTCCTGATTTTTTTAGGTTGTTGAAAACCAAAAATATGTTTTCGGCTACTTCCACTGACCAATTGCCACATCATTTTGCATCGTGGCTGATGTACGGCCACCCGATGCTTTTGCCTGTACCAGATATTGATCACACCGATTATATGCTTATCATCGGAGGAAATCCACTCGCTTCAAATGGTAGCATGATGAGTGTGCCCGATGTAGCACACAGGCTCGAAGCAATCAAAAATAGAGGTGGAAAATATGTGGTTGTTGATCCCAGAAAAACAGAAACAGCCAAACACGCTTCTGAGCATTTTTTTATTAAACCCAATACCGATGCCTTCTTTTTGATTGCCTTGGCGAAAGAAATTTTGGCCATAAAGAATCTCGAATTGGATGAATCAAAATTTACTGGATTAGACCAACTGAAACAGGAAATAAATAATTTTAACCTGAATGACATTGAACAAATAACAGGAATTTCAGGTGAAACAATAAGAACAATTGCGAATGATTTCTGTAGTTCACCGACAGCAGTTTGCTATGGAAGAGTCGGTGTATCTACACAAGCTTTTGGCGGTGTTTGTCTCTGGCTGATTAATGTTATCAACATTATTTCGGATAATTTCGACAAAAAAGGTGGAGCAATGTTTACGCTGCCAGCCATCGATTTTATTGGAAATGCAAAACCCAAAGACAGGTTTTCGAGATGGAAAAGTCGCGTGAGTGGATATCCTGAGTTTATTGGAGAATTGCCAGTGGCCGCATTGGCTGAAGAAATGTTGACCGAGGGAGATGGACAAATAAAAATGTTGTTTACCAATTGTGGAAACCCTGTTTTGTCCACATCTAATGGTGTTCAACTAGAAAAAGCCCTAGAAACGCTCGAGTTGATGGTCTCTTTTGATATCTATCTTAACGAAACCACCTGTCACGCAGATTTAATTCTACCACCAGCCACCGGACTAGAAAACCCACATTATGACCTTACTTTTCATGTGTTGGCCATTAGAAATACCGCCAAATATAGTCCTCCGCTTTTTGAAAAAGCCGAAGGAGCAAAGTATGATTGGGAAATTTTTCAAGAATTACGAAATCTATTTTTAGGCGAAAATCAAACAATAGTTCCACCAGAAGTAAAACTAGATTTGGGTCTAAAATTCGGCCCATACCAACTTTCGATGGATGTTTTAAAACAAAATCCGCATGGTATAGACCTCGGAGCATTGAAACCCATTGCCGAAAATCGTATTCAACAAAAAATAAATCTTTGTCCTGATATATTGGCTAAAGACCTCTCTCGATTACAAGAGGCTAAACATGAATTATTTGCAACGGATTCTAAACAATTTTGGTTGGTTGGTCGCCGACATTTACGAGACAATAACTCTTGGATGCACAATTCTGCAAAACTCATGAAAGGCAAAAACCGATGTACGCTTTTAATTAACCCCGCAGATTCAGACTTTTTGGGTTTAAAAGACCACGAAACCGTTGTGGTGACATCAAGAGTTGGTCAAGTGGAGATTCCTATCGAAATTACTGACGACATTATGCCTGGTGTAGTGAGTATGCCGCATGGATATGGACACCATAGAAAAGGTATAAAACTAGACGTTGCAAAGCAATATGCTGGGGTAAGTATAAATGATCTTTCTGACGAAAAGGTAATTGACCAATTAACTGGAAATTCGGCTTTTAGTGCTGTTAGAGTTAGCGTATTTTCATTACTTGATTTGAAAAAATAAAACGTCATTGGTAATTAATTACCTTAGAATAAGTTTTGTGATGAATTACATTTAGTGTATACCAAATTCACTTTTTTAGCAAAAAAATCCTATGGCTATCAATAACAAATATCTCATTTTATTCACTCTTTTGGGCATCATTTTCCTTTCACATTTGTCTTTTGCTACAACAGAAACTTCTGTCCAAAACCCTGTAAAGCTTGATTCGCTTTTCAATGTGCACAGTACAGCTGGTTTTGCAAGTGATAGCACAAATGTCAAGAAATCTGAATATGAACCATCATCCGTTATTGGGTTCTCTTTTTCCTTGGCAGCTATTTTATCTTGGGGATTTTCCTTTTTTCGTGCTCTAGCTCAACTACAGCTAATTTTTAATCCTGTCCTTCTGGGTATTGTTGGTCTTCTGTTTAGTATAATTGCTTTAGTTAGAATCAAGAAGAACAAACGAAAAGGAAAAAAACTTGCCAAGGCTGGAATTATTCTAACTATTCTTCACGCTCTAGGCTTAGCGGGTTTCATCGTTCTTTTGATGATTGCTTTTAGTGGCCACAATTAAGGCATTTTATACAAAATCGCATTCTTAACTTGATGAATAACAATTGAATAAAGAAAATATAATCGATTCTAAATGTCGAATCCTGCTACGCCTTTTCTCTTGCTAGAATAAAGCATAAAATACCCAGCAAAAATGTGATGGGGGTGGCTATGTATTTTTCAAGATTGTTAATTGCAAAAAGGTTTCCTATTGTGTTTAAGAAGAATAAAAATGTCATTATCCATAATAGGACAGTAATGATTTTAGGAGGAATTTTTAGCTTCAAATATCTTGATTTTACCAATACTACAACAATAAAAAATGCATTTAAAATAATGGAAAATGTCTCAAATACAAGCATTTCCTGTTGGTTTTTTAGCCTTCCGCCCCAAACATTTTCAAAAGGCACCCAGCCAATCAGAACTGAGAAATGAAAAACAATTGTCAAAACAAAAATGACTATCAGGCCTATTTTTATCGAACGATTCTTTGTCATTTCTCAATTCTTTTATTAAAATCAAAACTTACTCATTCCTATTTTTATCATACTGTCGTCTTGATTGATAATCTGGTAAAACTCATTGGTAAGGCCACTTTTCTCGTTGTTTTTCCAAACATTTCTAGCAATCAGAGCCTTTACGTGCGTTTTTATAAATTCTTTCGATTTCTGGTAATCCTTTTCTGAGAACTTTACCTGGTTTTTTGCCCCTATTGCTTTCATATCAGAGAGCATTTTATCGTCGACTTGGAAATTTTTAAGGTAAGTATCAAAACCCATTGCTTGCAGCTTTGCAGTGTTTTGGACGGTGTAGTTCAAACTGTATTCCCTAAAGATGTTTTTGGCAAACATATCCACCAAATACCCCGTATAGTAGCTGGTGTCTTGTGGCACAAATACGTCCGGTGTTACACCACCTCCGCCATAAACTGTCCTGCCACCTTTGGTTTTGAATTTCAGTTTTTGGTTAGACTTTATGCTGTCTTTAACAAAAAGTTCTTTGCTTGCGTATCGGTTGTGCATGTCTTCCATATAATCTTCAGACTTGCCAAGTTCGTAGGGTTTTTGGATACTTCTACCGCTTGGAATGTAATATCTTGAAATGGTCAAACGCAACTCAGAACCATCCGAAAGTTGGATAGGTGCTTGCACAAGGCCCTTTCCGAATGTTCTTCTTCCTACAATAGTCGCACGATCAAAATCTTGCAAGGCTCCACTCACAATCTCGGAAGCCGAAGCACTGCCTTCATCCACCAACACTACTATTTTTCCCTTCTCAAATATGCCCGACTTTGAAGCTTTTACTTCGTAATTATTTGACCGATCTTTTCCTTTGGTATAAACTATGACATCATTTCCGCCCACCAACTCGTCCACCATATCTGTGGCTCGGTCCATATATCCACCTGGATTTCCTCTCAGGTCAATCATCAACTGGGTCATTCCCTTCGATTTCAAGGATCCCAAATGTGCCTTAAACTCATCGTAGGTGGTTTCGGCAAAGCGATTCACTTTTATGTAACCCGTTTTTTTGTCGGGCATCATGTAGGCGGCATCTATTGAGTATGTTGGTATTTTGTCTCTTTTTACATTGAAAGATAAAAGGTTTTTTGTTCCTTTTCTTTTTATGGTCAACTTTACAATAGAGTTTCTAGGACCTCGAAGGCTTTTAAAAACAACATTGGAATTCAGATTTTTTCCAGTTAGGTTAACCGTATCGGCTTTGAGAATAATATCGCCTGTTTTAATTCCAATGGCTTCTGATGGACCTCCAACCAAAGGTGAAACCACAAAGAGCGAATCATTAAAAATGTTGAACTCCACTCCTATTCCGTCAAAACCATTGTGCAAATCTGCACTGGCCAGCTCGGCATCTTGTGGTGGTAAAAATGCAGTGTGAGGATCCAATTTTTCAAGCATTTTTTCTATGCCATACTGCGAAAGCGAGTCGATGTTTACTTCATCCACATAGCTTTTGTTGATGTGCATCAGCACTTCTTTAAAAACTGAGCTTGTGCCGCCAGCATTCGAAATAAAGGTCTTCTTTCCAAAAAAAGTTGCTCCCAAGAATATCCCCAAAACCAACGAAACCGCTACCGCAATGGGTAAAATTATTGACTTTTTATCGTTTTGATAATTCATTTAATTTTATGACAATTAATACATTTAAGAACGCAAATTACCTAATTTTTTGTCTAAACCAGTATTTTAAAGATGCGTTTACAAGCCATTTAATCAAGATTTGCATTTTTTTCAAAACAAACATCTATATTTTCAAATGAAACTTTTACCTTTAGAATACATTTTGTAGACGGTATAGAAACGTTAGAGCCTAAAATAAGTTTCAGCATCGAACGTTTTATCATCTAAAAAATCTGGCAGTTTTCTGTCTATATTCTTTTGAGAATCAATCGAGACGGATTTTTGGCTAGCAACAGTGCTTTATTACCCATAAATTTTTTGTGAAAAAAATCTTATATACACTTTTAATCCTGATTTTTTCATTGGAAGGAATTGGCCAAATCTCGTATCGTACCAGATACCAAAAGGCTATTTTTCTCGAAACCTTCGCAGTTAGTCCCATTTTTTCTTTGAACATGGATCATGCGGTTAATCGCCGAATGAAGTCTTTTACTGATATCCGTTACGGAATAGGCTTTGTGCCTGGGTCAAAAAATAGAGATAGATTTGGTTGGAGCGATAATGGACTTTCTTTGCCCATGTCAGTTACACAAAACTTTTTGGTAAATAATCTCAAACGAAGAATTAAACAGCGGGTTTCGTTGAAATGTAAATCCACTCCATCTAAAATATCAGTTGAGTGGTTTGCTGAAGTTGGAGCTGCTTATACACCAGTATTTTATGGAATTTCAGAGCCTAGACATAATTTTTCGGGAATTATTGGCCTTCGTCAACAAGTTGTTTTTGATATTCCACCTAAACCCAAAGTGGTTTTTTTGAAAGTTCAATATACCCCTAAATATTACAAAGGAAGTTTCTCTTGGAATCCAATAACTGGCTCAACCAATATTTTTGGGATGAGTTTAGGGTTTTCGATATAAAAGGGAGATTTCCACACAAGGTATGTGGAAATCTATTTTATCAAAATTAAAGTTTGTACGCTTCTTTCAAGAAATCCTTAACTGATGTCGGTTTTCTTCCCAAAAACTTCTCTAAAGCATCATAAGGCTTATCAAAATCGTTGTTTTTCATGCCCAATGCAAAACCAAGTGACATTTGGATAATAGGCTCTGGCAAACCAAACTGCTTTAAAGTTTCAACAAAAACTTCTGGCTCTGGGCTGATGTAAGGTACATTTTTACCCGAAAGTTCAGACAAGGTACTGGCGACCTCGTCGAATGAATATGCCACGGCTCCTGTAAGTTTATATGTTTGGTTTTCGTGTCCATGGCCTAACAAAATATGGGCAGCTGCTTCACCCAAATCTTTTCTGGTCGCAAAGGCAACTTTTCCCTCTCCTGCCGGAAAAAATACCCCCGTTTCTGTTACATTCTCACCCAAAAACATAGGTAACACCTCGGCATATAGTCCATTTTCAAGAAATGTGTACTTAAGGCCACTCGCCTTTATGTAGTCTTCGGTGAGATAATGGTCCTCCAAAAATGGCTTCAGTGGTGATGTCTGGATATCATTCATACTTACGCCTGTGTAAAATATGTGTTTTACTCCAGCCTCTACAGCGGCATCAACAGCATTTTTGTGTTGCCCAATACGGTCATTAAAATCGTTTGAGGATATCAAAAGTAGTTTTTCGACATTTTGAAATGCTGTTTTAAGGCTTTCTTTACTATGATAATCTCCCACCCTAATCTCTATTCCTTTTGCTGCTAAATGCTCTGCCTTTGAGGGGTCTCTCACCAAAGCTGCTATCTGGTTGGTTGGCAAGGTCTCTGCCAGCTTTTCAATCACAATTTGCCCAAGTTGTCCGCTTGCTCCTGTTACTAGTATCATTTTTCTGTTCGTTTTAATTATTAATGTCCAAAAGTATATTACATTTGCTATATAAAATATATCAGTATACTTTAGTATAGCGATATCAAAAAGTATAGTTATTTGATTATCAGCGAGATGAAATTCTTTGAAAAACTCGAAAACGTAAAGAAGTGTCCGGTATCCTATGTTTTGGCAGTCCAAGACACTCTAAATGCATTTCACGGAAAATGGAAAATGCCCATCATAGGCACCCTCCTTTTTGGCAAGAAACGATTTAAGGAAATAGAAAGGGAAATAAGCAAAATAACCCCCAGAATGCTTTCTCAAGAACTCAAAGACTTGGAAGTAAATGGCATAGTGACTCGCACGGTTTATAACACCACACCTGTGACTGTAGAATACGAACTCACGCCTTCTGGCCGAGAATTGCACCTAGTGATGGAGTCTATGATAACCTGGGGGCTGCAACATCGCCAAACTAATATCATGGAAAGCTTGCCAGCATTGAATATGGGTAGACGGAGTGCCTGAGGGTGTTTAAATATTGTAGGTCGGTACCTAAGGTCAGACCTGTCTAAAATTCATGCTTTATCCGAATGTGTTTCTAGGCTTTATCCTTTTTCAGGTCCGGCCTGCGGTACTTACCTTACTCTTGAATTACCTCTGATTGCTTATGTCAGTCACATATTTTGGTGTTTCTGGGTCACCTTTGAAGAAATCACCTGTTTTGCCTTGTGAAATGGCCCAGCGGTCAAGCCACGAAATGCCGCACCTACCAAATTTTGTTATGGGTGTTTTATAAGCTTCATCGGCCATTGTTTGGTCCATTGAGGTAAATTTATAGCCGTTTTTGGTATATATTTCGGCTAAAGCTTGGATATAATCTGCATTTAGAAGGTTGGCGTGAATCAGCAATATTTGTGGAATTTGTCTACCAAAAAGTGCATGAGACATCTTTTCGTAGTAAAATATCTTTTGCTCCATGTAGCTGATATAGTCTTTTCCTATCGTTTGGGCTAAAACCGTATCTTTCTTTATCAAGGCTTTTTGGTAGGCATTTGCAAAGAGGTAATCTTCGTTATCAATAGTAACTGGGGCGGTGATATAATTGTGCTTTTTGAGGAAGTTTTCTAAAGAATCTGCCCGATTTTTGGTAGCTCCGACATGCAAAAATGGATGCCTGAAGTACTTCATTTCCTTGTTGTATTTGCGAAGCAATGCTTTGGTGATTTTCTCTCCTTTCAGTATTTTGGCCATATAATCACTAAAATCCACATTGTTGAAATCTTTGTGGAATAGCGTATGATTGCCCAAATCCATTCCATATTTCAACCATTTCTCGAGATTCGCCTTTTTAAAAGCAATGACTTTCCCTTTGGCATCATACATTTTACCTTCGTTTACAAAACCAATGGCCTGTATATCATACTTTTTTAAGCCTGATAATAATTTGTCTGTGATTTGATTATGAAATTCAGGCGTATTTATTCCGTAATTCACCACAGGGAGGTCATCAATGCTGAAACAGACTTGCTTTTGTTGGGCAAATAGTGGGTTTGTGGAGAGAATTAGGAGAGATAGTAAGGTTTTTAGTGTTTGCATTTTCTTTCTAATGGAATTGGTTTTCCTAATTTTCTCACGTTTTCTGAGCGTAATCAGATAACTATCGGTACGCTTTAGTGACATATAAAGGAAACATTCTTCGTACAACTAGGTTTCTGTGGGTTTCGCCCTCTTTACCAATTTAAGAAGGCATACAAACGCTATTACGAACCAATTATAAATGTTAAAAATCCTTTTTTAGCAATCTAGCTTTTCTTATTGAATCTAAACCTCCCTCTTCTACTGAATAGTCTAGTAATCTAGAAAAATTTTCAAACAAATTCATTTCATCTATTTCTTTATTTTTTACTACATCAAAAATACATTCATTAAGTACTTCGCCATTTTTCAAAATATTTACTTTTAATATTCCAACTTTATCACAAGGTATGATGTAGCAGTAAAAATTATCTCTAATACGATTATAACAAATATTGCTTTTTTTGTGAATAACTTGAATATCAGGTTTCTTTCCGAAATAAAAAATCTTAAGTGCCCCATTGAGTTCGCAAATTTCATTTGAAAAAAAAACATTATGACCCATTTTCTTCAGAATGGGAAAATAGAACGAATGATTGATGAGCATGTTATTAATTCCAAAAAACTGTTTTACGATAACTCCATTAAGCAAGGACGTATCTATTTTTTCTATATCAAATGATAAAGAATAAGCTTCTCCCAAAGAATCTACCTTCAAAAGATAAGATGTATAAATAGGCTTATCTGGGCATTCATCATCTTGTTTGTTTTCTGAATCTGAACGGCAAGAACTTAAAATAAAAACAAACAATATTAAATATTTCATTTAGAATAATTTCAAAACTTAACCCTTTTTATAAACTCCATATCAGAACTCTTGTTATTTTATCATTTACATTTCTTTAATTTTTCAATTGTGTTAACGTATTTAGAATAGTATAAGTTATATCTATCATAGTCTGTCCGTGACAGTAAACCAATTGATTCCTTCGGGTTTACTGTGTCACAAAATACTTCAATTTTCAAATTGTTAATATACAAACTGTCTGAAGGCTTAAAGCAATGAGTTGGATTTAAAATACTATATTTTTTTCTTTTGTATTCAAATTCAACAATAACGGCTGATCTGGTTTTAGAATACTCGGTAACCCCTGTTATTTGACCAACAATTATTCTTCCATTTTGCAAACGTTTTTTATCCACATTAGCTTTTTGTAAATAAAAAAAAGCTACCAATCCAGACAAAAGAGCTATGGATATAATCATCTGTATTTTGGGGTTTATCCTCATTTTTTATAATTTGAATTTAAAATTTAAATCGTCCTCGCAAAATACCATTTTCGGAACTTTTGATGTGTATTATTTATATTCCTTCTTTTCTTGGGAGTGAAACCTAAATAACGTCGGTTCGTACTCAATTGCCTTACTAAAGCTGGCTATTTCCTATTTATTTTATTACAGATGAATTTTCTGCAAATGAAACAAATAGTTATCGGGTGGCTCGACACTCCCACCTACAAGGGAAATATCCTTCACACAACAGGTGCTAATCGCTGTGCGAAGGATCCGACCTTCGTACGTGTGTATTTCGGTCTTTGACCGAAGTGAAACAGAAAGAGAATTTTGTTACAAGTCATAATTCCTTTCTTTTTAATACATTTTGCCAACATTCTCAGGTCCGACCTGTGGTACTGACCTTATCTGGTTAATTTTCAATCTTATACCCTATAAATACTCCCTTCCTCCAAAATGTCCCTCCCATTCATTTTGAGGTATAATTGTGCTAGGACTACAACGTCTTCGCGGCAATATTCGGCTATTTTGGAGAGGTTTTTTTGGTGGTAATAGTTGGGGTTTACTTCTGAGCCATCCATGAGGCTTTTGGAGCCTGGGATGTCGAAAACTGAGGCGAGCAGGTCGAGTGAGGTATAGTTTTTATAGTCGCCAAATTTCCAGAATTCAAGGGTGTCTATGTGCATTACTTCCCATGGCTTTTTGCCGGTTATGTCTAAAACCGCAGGTAATTTTATACCATTGATGAGCATCCGTCGGCACAAATACGGGAAGTCAAACTCTCGGCCGTTGTGGGCACAAAGTATCAGATTTCCTTTGGCAGTGTGTTCTTCCAAAAGGTTTTTAAATTCGAGCAACAATAGTTTTTCATCAGTATTGACCAAAGTTTTGGCTCTGAACTTGGTGTCTTGCTCATAAAACCCTCCTACCCCAATGCATATCACTTTCCCAAACTCGGCGTAGATGGCCGCTCTTTCGAAATACAAATCCTCAGGCTCTAGCTCACCCTCATTTTTGAGTTTGCTAGCTTTTCGTCTCCAATGGTCTTTAAGCCTTTCGGGCAACTCCGAAAAGTTTTCTGTAAGCGACACTGTCTCGATATCGAGAAAGAGTATGTTTTTTAGTTGTAATGGGCTCTGTGACATGCTTTTTTGTGTTTTATAACCCAAACCTAGCCGAGATCTCCAACATGCGATCTATGGCTGCTCTGGCGTCTTTTATGGTTTTTTCTGGTAAAATAATCTCTGGGGTTTCGTCTTTCAAGCAATTATAAAGTTTCTCCATGGTATTGAGCTTCATGTGCGGGCAATCTTGACATGCTTGACATGCACGACCGTCTTTAGAAGTTGGTGCCACGTGGAACACTTTATCTGGAGAAGCTTTCTGCATTTGGTGCAAAATGCCTGATTCGGTGGCTACTATGAATTCTTTTTTCGGGCTGTTGATGGTATATTTCAATAATCCTGTGGTAGAACCGATGTATTCTGCAAGATCTAAAACTGGTTTCTCTGATTCTGGGTGGGCAATAACGCAGGCTTCAGGATATTTTTCTTTCATATCCTTCAACATTCTCGCTGAAAATGCCTCATGAACCATACACGCTCCGTCCCAAAGTATCATGTTTCGGCCAGTTACCCGGTTGATATATCCGCCCAGGTTTTTGTCTGGTGCAAATATGATTTGTTTGTCGGCCGGTACGCTTTCCACTATTTTGATGGCATTGGTACTGGTACAAACTATGTCCGTGAGTGTTTTGAGTTCTGCTGAACAATTGACATAAGAAATCACGACGGCATCAGGATAATTTGCTTTGAATGCTTTGAACTTATCAGCAGGAGCAGATTCTTCAAGCGAACAGCCTGCATTCATATCTGGCAAAACGACTTTTTTGTTTGGCGAAAGGATTTTGGCAGTTTCTGCCATGAATTTTACCCCAGCAAAAACTATCAAATCAGCTTCAGTTTTAGCGGCTTCTTGCGAAAGTCCCAAGCTATCACCAATGTAATCGGCCACATCCTGAATGTCGGCTGTTTGGTAATAATGTGCTAGTATTACGGCGTTTTTCTCTTTTTTAAGTCTGTTTATCTCTGCTACAAAATCCATCTTTATTATTTACAAGTATATTTAAATGTTGCTACGTTTATGATTTGACCATCTCTGTTAAAGCTGGTTTCCTTTATGCAATTGTTATTTGCGTCGTACTCTTTTACTTTTCTGTTTGCCAGTTCGTTTCGGTAATAACTTAGCACCTCGGTTTGATTTTTGCCAGTGTAATTGTATTCCAAACGATAATCTTCTTGGTTGTTTTTTGTGAAAGCCATGACTTTAATTAGGTTGCCATCTGCATAGTCATAGATGCTGTAACTCTCCAAAATACCGTCAAGATAATTTTCAGAACGGGTCATTTTATCTTCTGAATTGAACTGAAATTTCTCGGTCTTTTTTACTTTACCTAAGAAGTCTTCATACTGGTTTTCCACAACTTTTCCAGATGTGGATAGTATCTTTTTCTCACTGGAGAGTATGTTGTTTTGGGCATCATATTTCGTGATAGACTCTGTATTGGCATTTATTTCTGAAATATGTTTTGCCGAAATAGAACCGTCTTCGTTTAGAAAAACCTGCTCTAATTTATTGTCTAACTTAATGGCTCTGTTGGTAACTTTACTTTCTTTTGACTCTGATTCACTCAAAAGGTTACCTGCATTGTCATACGTTTTATTGACAGTTCTTGTGAGTTGATTTCTAAAAAAATAATCTGTTTTTACTGGTTTGTTTTTGGCATTATACTCATGACTAACACGAGAGCTTACCCCTACTCCATCGTAATACTGAATGGTTTCTTTAGAAAGTATATTATCGAATTTATCGTACTGAATCAATATCTTGTTAATCGGCTGATTATCCTTTGTCAAGAGCATTTCGGTCATCAGACATTTATTGCTCTGAGCAAATGATAAATTGTTTAAAAGCAGAGAAGCAAATAATATTTTGATAGAATTGCTCATTCAGAATCTATTTTTTTTCAAAGATAATTACTGACATCCGACTAAAATCAATTTCATTAAAAAATATACCCGCAATAGTCAAAGTCAATCTTCAAATCAAAAAACACCATATATTTCACTGGCGTCACCTCGCCGGTGGGGCCTTCATTTTTGCCAGTCGTGGCACCGTTCGAAAAAAAACGAATCGGAGTGGCGTACCACCAAAAAAAACAGCACCCAGCAAACTCACGCACTTAAAATTCTCTTAGTAAGTAGTTTATGTATAAAATATTTTCGAAAGAGAATTTTAATTGCGTTCAAACAGTGCTGGCTGATATAATGAACCATTTTTATTTATTTTTAATCGTTTAACAGAAATTGAAAATGTGATATTGACTTCTTGAAAATTTAATTCGAACAAAGTTTTATTGATTTCTATTCAAGTATTTAAATGATAATACGTATAGTTATCAACATATAAAACATTGTTAATGAATTAATTAACAATATCTCCACGCAATTCTCTGAAACGAATTCTTGACTGTGCACCATAAATACTACCTGGATAATCTTTAAGCAATTGTCTGTAGTATTCCATGGCTTTTTCTTTATCCTTGATGTTTTCTTCGGTTATTTTGGCCAAAGTAAACAAGGCATCGTCAGCCAAAATATCGTATTTGTAGTTTTCTAAAATACTTTTCAAATCTGCTACGGCCTCATCTATCCTATTGATTTTCAGTAAGGTATTTGCCTTTAGCCAAAGAATTTCGTCCGCCAAACTATGGCTTTTATACTGTTTGAAAAGCTCATTTAGCTTAACAACACTCTCCTCGTATCTATTTTGGAATATCAGTAAGTCTATTTTAGAAAAATCAGCCATAGCCACTTCAGAAGTATCCAAACCTGTATTGTCCTGAATCAAAAGACTCAGCTGCATTGCATCGTTCGATATTTCTCTGGTTGTGGCTTTCTTGAGAACATCCAATATTTCTTTGGAAAGTTCAAACTGACCTGTGTAATATTGAAGTTTTGCATTTTTAAGCTTGGCTATTTCACCCAAATTGTCCTCTTTCTGCGACTTTTCCACTTGCATGTACAATAGTGTAGACTCCCAAGGCTCATCTTTAAGAATATAGATATCTCCAAGGTCGAGTTTGCACTGATCCTTGAATTTTTGGTTGTTTCCAGCCCCTGCAATGGCCGATTCGAGTATCTCTATGGCCTTGTTGTGGTCTTGTAAATAAAAGGCGTTTAAAAGGGCCATATTGCGTAAAGCGTCAACTGTTTTGGGATTGATGCCCACATCTACAATCATCTGTTGATATTGATTGATCAAGTCCTTAATCTGTTGATTATCAATAGGAAAAGTAGTTTTTACCAACTCTTCTTTGCTCTGAATCAACCACCTACGAGCATAAGGATACAGTTCGCCGTCGGGATATTCCTCCATTATGTACTGATACATTTTGGAAGAGTTTTTGAAATCTTTGGCGTTAAAACTCTGACCAGCAAGTTCGAATACCTTGAAGCCATTGAGTTTTTCACGTCTATCTAAGGCACGAGCTTGTATAAACGCACGGGCATAGTCTGCTTTTTGGGTAAAATGCCAGATCAGAATTTCAATATTAAAAGTTTCGTTGGGTTCTGCTTGAATTTTAGCGTAAAGCATTTTTTCGAGCATATCTATCTCCTTATCGCTTTTAATGTTGTCTTGAATGGTAGCCTGTACATACGAGTAGTTCTTGCTCCTCTGGCCAAAGCCAAGCACCTCTTCGAGCATCTTATCCTTTTGGTCTAGATAGAGATATGCTCTGGCCAGCTGCGTATCGAATTTGAACGGATCTTTACTTTTAGTTCTGGCAGTGAGCAATAGTCGCACTGCAAAATCTATTTTATTGGCTTTATAGAAGAAATTCTGTAGCTCATACACATAAGCGTCCGTTTTTGAGGCTTCCTCTATGAGTTTATCGTACTCTTGGTTCGCTAGGTCTGTTCTGCCGGATATTTCAAACAATTGAGCCAAATCTGCTCTATAAGACAACAGATTACTATTGTTCTTAATCTGTGTCTTTAAGAATTTTTCAGCTGAGGGTATGTCTTTCAACTTAATCATAGTGACTAGATAATCATTGTGGATTAATCTGGCTTGATCTTTATTGTTGCTGAGCTTCTTGTATATTTCCGCGGCTTTGTCGTACTCTCCTTGCTTATAATACGTGTTCGCTAATTCCATTTCTTGTGCAGCCACAGAAAAACAAACGGCGAGCCAAATGAAAATAGTTTTTCTTATTTTAGAATTCATATAATATAAAAGAAGATTATTAATATAAATTATTGTTATTAATTATTATGTCTGTGAATAAGTGGAATACTTTATTTGGTAAATATAAATGTTTATTTCTTAAGTTTTCTGTGGATAAGTTATTCCTTTATCCACATATAAACGCTTGTTTTTAAGTTTTTTAGCTTTGAATGTTAATTTATTATTAAATTTAATTAACAAGTTTATTATGCTTTTTGATTGTTTGATTCCTGTTAGTAATTTTCTCTAAGTTGTTAGTTATATTCTTTTATTGGTTATTGTGACAATATATTCTTGAAACTATGTTTTTAACTTTGATTACCCACGCTTTAATCCACATTTATACGAGGTTTTACACAGGCTTATCCACATGTTACTCTATTTTTTGATCTTTTAGTTCAAAATTTGCTCTTACACGAATTGATTCCTTACTTATTAACACTCTTTCGGGTAGTTTTAAAGTTTTAATATTTCCTGGATCCCAAATACCATTCTGGTTTTCATCAAAAATTATTTTAACGAGGTATGAGCCGGGAATGATATTTTTAAAATAAAATTTATTTGTGAATACTTGTGTATCGGTTACTAAGCCAGAATCTTCATTTATCAATTGTGCAATTTTTGTGCCTTTGTCTGTTATTGTATTTCCTTCCATGGTTCCTAGGTCGTCTGGGCCTAGGATGGGATTTTTTATTGCAAAGATGGAATTGGTATCGCCCTTATAATTTTCAAGGATGTTGGAAGGAAATATTATCTCAGTTTGTTGCTTGGCTTTGGTAGTTAGGCTGACTTCAAGATTATTTTTGGATATCCATTTATAATTTGGTTTTTCAATTTGTAACGTGTCTGTTTTGAAAATGACCTTGGAAGAATCAAATCTAGTTATGGGATATTGAAATAGAAAATTGAATTTTAAGTTTTTGGTGAGTTCTTGTCCATTTTTAATATTACTGTTAGCAGTGAAGCTTTGTATTTTTCTTTTAGTTTTTAGAGGTGATGAAAAATAGATCTTTTGGCTGATGGTGTCGGAAATATTCAGTGAATCGGTAAGAATTATTTGTGTTAATGTGGTATCTGTTTTGGGTGAAGAAAGTTTGAAAACATTTATGTTCAGTTTATCATAATTATAGACCAAGGCACTGTCCTGAATATTTATACTCGCAGATTTAATAGGTTTGTCTAATTGTAATACAAACTCACTTTCCCTACTTATACTTTTTTTGATTCTGTTTTTTGTAAAGTTAGCTGAATAGGTTTCGAGTGTGTCTATGGTTTTATTTTGATTTAAGACAATGGAGTCTTTCTTGAATGCAATGTTTTCATTTTTTTGGTCATATAGGAGATTTTGATTTTTATCCGTAAAGGCCATCAAGAAATATTTATCAGCTTTTATGTTTTCAAATTCATATTTACCTGAAGAATCGGTTTTTATAAAGTAGTCTGGTTTCTTTTTGCCGAATGGTATAGTGTCTTTCTTGTAAAGTCCTACAAGGGCGTCTAAAACAGGCTGCTTGTTCTGTAGGTCTATTATCGTCCCTGTTAGCTTGAGAGAGTCTATTTCTGGGCCTGTGCTAAATACTATCTTGAGGTTTTTACTAGGGTTTCTTTCGCTCAAATCTTTAATACCATTTCTGAAGTTAAATGTGTAGGTGGTACTATCAGCGAAGTCTTTATCAAAGATTAGTTTAACGTTTTTATCCTTTTGTTTTATAACGTACAAGGAATTGGGATCAGGAATAATAAGGAGCTCTTGTTTGAGTGCCGTTATATCTATGTACTCATCGAATTCCATGTTAATTGTCCTCCCCTTGAAGTTTTTGGTTTTTGAGACAGGATCTGAACCCAATAGTTTTGGTTCTGCTTGGTCGGTGGGTCCGCCTGTTGGTGGAACAAACTGAGCACAGCCATAAAAGATGTAAGATATGAATAGAATTATTAGGTATCTCATCGTCCAAGGTGAAGCATAATAACAGATATATCTGCAGGTGAAACTCCGCTTATGCGAGAGGCTTGTCCCAAAGTAATGGGTTTTAGTTTTTTTAATTTTTGTCTGGCCTCTATTGAAATAGACTTCAAATTTTCGTAGTCAAAATCTGGATTGATTTTGAGGTCATCAAACTTGGTAAGTTTCTCGGCAAGGAGTAATTCTTTTTCTATGTATTTTTCGTACTTGATTTTTATTTCAGTTTGTTCTAATTCGTCTTTGGTATATTCATTTACTATACTTTCAAAAACGCTATTTCCAATTTTAACATTTTCTATATTCAATTCTGGTCTTTTCAAGAGGTTGTAAAAAGTTGTTTTTTCTCTGATACTTGCCGAGTTATGAGATTCTAAAAACTCGTTTATCTCGTTAGGGTTAATTTTTGTTTCTCCTAAAATTTTATATAGCTCCTCTGATTTTTCTATTTTCTTTTTGACATTTGTTAGTCTTTCATCAGAAGCTAGACCAATTTCGTGGCCTTTGGCTGTTAGTCTTATATCGGCATTGTCCTGTCTTAGAATTGTTCGGAATTCTGCTCGGGAAGTAAACATTCTATATGGTTCTTCGGTACCCTTGTTTACAAGATCATCTATTAATACACCTATATATGCTTCATCACGTTTCAAGATAAAAGTATCAAGTTCGTGTGATTTTCTATGTGCATTTATACCGGCCATTAGTCCTTGGGCACCTGCCTCTTCATAACCAGTAGTACCATTTATTTGACCTGCAAAAAATAGATTTTCTATGATATGAGTTTCAAGCGTTAGTTTCAACTGAGTAGGTGGAAAGAAATCATACTCTATGGCATAGCCCGGACGTAGCATTTTTATGTTTTCAAACCCAGGAATTTTACGTAAGGCAGAAAATTGGATTTCTTCTGGAAGTGAGGTTGAGAATCCATTTACATACATTTCTATGGTTGTTCTTCCCTCGGGTTCCAGAAATATTTGGTGACTATCTTTATCGGCAAATCGGTTTATTTTGTCTTCGACTGATGGGCAGTAACGTGGACCGAGTCCTTGGATACGACCGTTAAACATAGGGGATTTATCGAAACCCTTACGGAGTTCGTCGTGAACACTGAGGTTTGTGTAGCTGATCCAGCAGCTGTTTTGGTTTACAAGCTTTGGTGTATTTGTGTATGAGAACTTCTCTGGATTTTCATCGCCTAGTTGTTCTTCCATTGCCGAGTAGTTCACAGTACGAGAGTCTACTCTTGGTGGAGTTCCTGTTTTCATTCTACCAGATTCGAAACCTAGGCTTATTAATTGTTCAGTAATTCCAAATGCTGCCGATTCACCCGTGCGTCCACCACCGAAGTTTTTTTCACCAATGTGTATTTTGCCATTTAAGAAAGTACCATTTGTCAGGACTACAGATGTCGCTTTTATTTCTAAACCTAGTGCAGTTTTAACGCCGATTACTATATTATCTTCAATCAAAAGACCAGTAACCATTTCTTGCCAGAACGACACATTTTGATTCTTTTCGAGTTTATCTCTCCAGTTTAATGCAAACTCCATCCTGTTCGATTGACACCTAGGTGACCACATTGCAGGACCTTTTGAGCGATTGAGCATTCTGAATTGTATCATTGTCTCGTCAGATACTATACCCGACATTCCTCCTAGTGCATCTATCTCACGTACTATTTGTCCTTTTGCGACTCCTCCCATTGCTGGGTTACAAGACATCTGTGCTATGGTTTGAAGGTTCATAGTTATAAGTAAAACTTTTGAACCCATTGTGGCGGCTGCATGAGCGGCTTCACAGCCGGCATGTCCCGCTCCTACTACTATTACATCGTATTTTTCGAACATATATATTTGTGTTTCACGTGAAACATGCACGTAATAGTTTCACGTGAAACATTTATTAATTGATTCTTTTGAAATAACTATCTGTTTGTTTTTTATAGAAAGGCGTAAAGTTTGGAGGTGTAGTTCTTAGTAATTCCACCTGTTTTTCTTTTTCCTTTCTGAACTTTTCAAGGTCTGGTGGGCTGACACGATTAAATGTAACACCAGTATTTGATTTACGTTTCGCGTCTAACTCTTGTTCTTTTATAGCTTTTTCGGCTTCAAGAAGTCTGATTTCAATTTCCTTTTGACGCTTAAGTAGATTAGGTGTGATACGTTTGTTTACCAAATCGTTTTCACTCTCATCCATTTTCTTTTGTATTTCTTCAAGGTTATTACCCATTTTTTTACCTTGCTCAGTACCATTCATTTGCTCCTGTAGGTCTTTCAACTGTTTTCTGATCTTCGCTTGCTCGTTGGCTATTTTGGCTAATTCCTCAGACATCTGTTTTCCGCCTTGACCCGATTGTCCCAGGCCTTGAATTTTTTTGTTAAGTTCCTGTTGTTTTTGGCCCATGCCATCACTTGGAGCATTGCCATCTTTTCCACCTTTTCCAGAGCCTGGCATAGACATGGCCATCATTTGTTGCATTTGTTTAAAGGTATCTCCCAACATCAAGGCTAGATTATTCATCGATGTCATTGAGAATTGTTGTTTGGATGCGGCCTGTGGTGTTTTACGCTCTTTGATGAATTTCACAGACTCGTCAATGCTATTTTTCATATCCGTTACTTCTTTGGTTATGAAAGATTCTATTTGCATTACACGTTTGGCTAGTGAGTAAAGGGAGTCTTCTACTACTTTTGCATCGTCAGAGATTTTCAATTGTTCCTGCGAGAGAGAGACAAACCGAGGGTCAGAAACCGAAATTGATCGGAAGTTTTTCATTACTCTTTCTTGGTCATGTGATACTTTTAGAAGGTTTTCCAGAATATCTCTTAAGGCATCTATGTCAAGGTCAAGTTGTTTCATCTCTCCTTCTTGCATGCTTTCGGCCATTTGAGCTGCCATGTTACGCATTGATTTCGAAGCCTTCTTTTGAGCCTTACTAGCGGCTTTGTTATCTTTGTTCTCCATCTCCTTTTGAGCTTTTTTCTGCTCTTCAGAGACTTCTTTTTGGTCTTCCTTTTGTGTGTCTACATCTTTCTTAAGTTCTTTACTCAGTTTTTCTATGTCTTTTAGTTTTTCTTTTTTCTCCTCAAACTCCTTGTTTAGTTTTTCTTGTTCCTTCTTTAGTTCTTCGTTTTTTGGCGATTCTTTGTTTTCTTTATCGGTTTTTTCAGCCAACTCTTCTTGTTTATCAGCAAGTTTTTCTAGTTCTTTTACCGTCTCTTGTACTTTTTGTTTAAGTTGTAAATCTTTAAAGAGCTTCATGGTGCGGTCTATCTCCTTATCTATATTTCTTTGGTCTTTTTTGAAGTCATTCATTTTATCCAAAGATTTTTCATTAAGCTGTTCCTCCATCATTTTTTTCAGATCTTCTAATACTTTACTTTCCTCACTTTTCATGAGTTCGTCTAGCATCTTTTGTAGGAGATCCATTTTCTGCTGTAATTCTGGACTTTGTTTGTCAAACCTATTTTGCTTTTCTTTGAGATCTTCTAATTGTTTTTGAAGATCTTTAAGTTCCTTCATCATTTCGTCTTTCTTTTTCAACAGATCCTCAAACTCTTTTTTGTCTTGAAAATCCATTTCTTTTTTCTTCTTTAAATCGGCTTCAAGGTTTTCAAGAGCCTTTTTAAATTCCTTGGACTTTTGAAGTAAATCCTCAAACTTATCTTCTGTTTTTTCTATTTGTTTTTCTACCTCTTGGTCAAACTGCTGGGCTGTTGGCATTCCAAAAACCATAGTACCCGACTTAGTAGATTTACGGCCATTTACGCCATCGTTGTCAGTAACTTGGAGATAATATTCTAGTTTATCACTTTTTTCTAAGCCAAGATTGTTGATGTTTACTTGATAAAAGAATGTTTGTGAAAGAGATGTTTTGTTGAATGGAATATCTACTGCCTTAAAGGGCGTATTGCCCGATTTGGTGCGGTACATAAATTTAAAATCAGAAAGGCCGTAATCATCTGTTATGCTCCCTCCTATTCCGATATAATTGTAAAGACTGCTGTCTTTTATTTGTTCAAAGCTTATCTGCGGGTACTTGTCAGGTATTACATTGATGTAATAAGAAATTTTGTCTGCGTTGGTGGTAGCATTTTTGTTTTTTAGGAGTACCTCGTAGTTTTGGGACTTTGCAAATCTTTTTTGAAAGTTGAAGTCTGTTATTAGACCTTTAGAAACTTTTAGAGGTTTTGAGCCTTCAAAAATTACATTCAATGAATCGGCTTCGTCAGTTTTGAATTTCCACTCCACAACGGTTCCTTCTGGCACTATGAGGTTACCAACGTTGTCAAAATCTTCTGAAGTTTTGTTTAAGTAAGCTGGATATTTTAGCTGAACATTGAACGACAATAAACTTGGCCTGGCTATCATACCGAGCTTGAAAGTGTTCGAAGTAAATCCGCCCGCAAGAAAGTGGAATTCGGTTTCTTCCTGAACTTTGGAAAATACGAAATCAAAGTTTCTTGGGTCTTTGAGGTTCATTTTGTATTTTCTGTCATTATAGACTAGGAATACATCTTCAGGAAGGGAATTGCCTATCAGTTTCAAGTTTAGTTGATAGTCTTCGTTTTTTACTGCTTGTAGATTTTTGTTCAAGATTTCGAACTGAAATGGAGCAGGCTCGGCGAAGTTGCGTTTGAAATATACGATACGTTCTGTACTCTTGAAAAAGGATGGAGCTATCGCAGAGATTAATAAAATTGCCAGTAGTGGTGGCAATGCATATTTAAGATATTTTTTGTTTTCCTGTAGATTTATGGCATCTGCAAATTTGACCAACTTAAGTTCTTTGGTTTTCTGTGCGATGCTGGCTTCTAAAAGTGCATTATCGGCATCAGAAAGTCCGTTCGCAAGCTGTAGTGTATTTAGAAGCTTATCTTTGATATTTGGAAAAAACTGACCAATTTGTTCTGCGGCAGTTTCATCAGATATGGGCTTGTTTATATTCAGTAAATAAAAAAGTGGTTTTAGAATATAGAAAAACAGCGTGTAGGCCGACACCCCTATAAAGCCAACCAGCAAGATGGCCCGAAAGTTAGAGCTGAATCTTCCGAAGTATTCAAGAAAATTGACAACTATGTAGGAAACCAGAATAAGGGAAAGACCAATAAGGGCTCCTTTCAAAAGTAAATTTTTGTAGTATTTACTTTTAAACTCTGATATCTTCTCTAAAAGGCCTGAAAACTCAATGTTGTTTTTCATAAAATATTGAATATCAATAACATATAGAAATATTTCTATTTATAGACTCAACTCCACTGAAACAGGGCAATGGTCAGACATGACCACATCTGCATGTATTGTAGAATCCGAAACTATGTTTTTGTGGCTCTCGTTTACAAAAATGTAATCAATACGCCAGCCCAAGTTTTTAGGCCTCGCTCCTGCCCTATACGACCACCACGTATAATGGTGAGGGTCAGGGTTTTTCAGCCTAAAGCAATCAATAAATCCACTATCAAGAAACTTGCCAACCCAAGCCCTTTCACTTGGTAAGAAACCAGATGTATTGGCGTTGGATTTAGGATTATGGATGTCTATTTCGGTATGGCATATGTTTACATCACCGCATACAAAAATAGGTTTATCAGACTTTTCTAAAGAATGTATGTAGTCATACATATCGTCAAGAAAAGCCATTTTTATCTCTTGTCTAATATCTCCAGTGGTCCCCGAAGGAAAGTAGGCACTCATCACGTGAAACTTTTCAAAAGTTGCGGTAATGGTTCTACCCTCTGAATCGTATTGATGAATACCAACACCATATTTTACTTCCAGTGGTTTTTCTTTACTTAACAAGCCCACACCGGAATAACCTTTCTTTTGTGCCGGATACCAAAGACAATGATAACCCAATGACTGAAAAATAGGTTCTACCAGCTCAGTTTCAGACAGTTTTATTTCTTGTAAACAAAGAACGTCAGGATTGTGGCTTTTAAGCCATTCTTCAAGGCCTTTGTTCAGGGCAGATCTAATACCGTTTACGTTGAAGGTAGTGATTTTCATATATGTAGGCCAATGTCGTTTCTAAAGTATTCTATTATGTAATGTTTGAGTAATTGTTCCTGACTCAAAAGATCAAAAGAAGGCAAAGGTTTTATCAGTTTCCAATGCGGCCAGCCTTCTGTATCGATTCCGTCCAATTCATAAAAACCACCTAAACTTAGCACTTTGCATATAGCTATGTGCATGAGGTCTTGTTTTTCTTCTTTTGAAAAACGCAAATTACCTTTGCCTAATTCCTGAATTCCGATTAAAAATAGAACTCCGTTTAAGTCAGATGGTTTTTTACCAGTCGTTTGTTTTAAAAAACGAATTAAATTGTCCCATATTTCTTTATTATCTTTGATTTCTAACGACATACAATTATGAAAACCACATTTAAAAGATACCTCAACTTACTTTTGGATTTTGTTTATCCTCGGGTCTGTGTGAGTTGTGAAAAAAATTTACTTGGTCCAGAGAACCATTTGTGCATAGAATGTCTGTTCTCGATTCCTAAGACAAATTCTCATTTGCACCCAATTGAGCTTTTAGAGCGAAAGTTTTGGGGAAAATTAAACGTGAAACAGGTGTATTCTTTTTTGAAATTTTCTAAAAAAGGAAAAGTTCAGAACATTCTTCATGCACTTAAATACAAAAATAAGCCAGAATTGGCAGAATATATTGGAAAAATGTATGCAAATGATTTAAACAGTGTGGATTTTGCTGAAAAAATAGATTTGATAGTGGGAATTCCGCTCCACACAGACAAGCAAAAGCTTAGGGGCTACAATCAGGCCGATGCTTTTGCGAAAGGCCTCTCAGAGGTCTTAAAAACGCCTTATGACGACACTTCAATGATACGTCAGACATTTACGATTTCTCAGACCAAGACTGGGAGCAGGTTTAAAAGGTTTAAGAATATTGAAGGAGTTTTTGTAGTTGAAAAACCAGACAATATTAAAGGAAAAAGAATAGCTCTAGTGGACGATGTGCTTACTACAGGATCAACTTTAGAAGAAGCTGGAAATGCACTCCTAGGAGCTGGCTGCGTGGAATTGTATATAATAACAATCGCCTCGGCTTACTGAAAAACCGAGGCGATTAAGTATTTATTCGAGACTAAATTCTTACAAAGATTTCTTTCCTTTAGGCCCTACTGAAATCATTGCACATCTGAATCCTATAGTGGCTGTTGAAGAGTCCTGATCCAATGATCTTCTTGTACCTGGAGACAACCAGTAAGCGATATCGTTCCAAGAACCACCTTTGTAAACTCTTTGTTTGTTGTCTATCAAGGAGTTAAAGTTTTCTTTGTCGTAAAGCTTGGCTTCGTCTTGGAAGTCGCTTCTACGGATTGGGTTCAAGTCGTTAAAGTCTTGGTAAGAACCTTGTCTGTAAAGGTCATATACCCACTCGTTCACATTTCCGGCCATATTGTACAAACCAAAATCGTTAGGAGCAAAAGAATAAACCTCTTCAGTAATGATTGCCTTATCGTTTTGTTTTCCAGCTATACCAGCGTAGTCACCACGGCCTCTTTTGAAGTTGGCCATCATATTTCCTTTGTTTTTACCTTTAGCTTTACGCATGGCCGAGCCATCCCAAGGATAAATTCTCTGATTTGACTGGTTCTCGTCGATGTATTGCGTTCCAATCATACTTTTTGCGGCATAGTCCCATTCAGCCTCAGTAGGTAGTCTAAAGTCAGGAATGTTAATACCTGTTTCTATAGGCACCCTACCCGTTACTTTTGGTGCGGCAGCAACTTCTGCAGCAGCCCCTTTCTTTTTCTTACCAAACGGAAGACCGCCCTTTTTCTTAGAACCGTCGCCATATTTGGCTGACAGGCCTGCATTCACAACAGCAGAACGCCATTTGCAATAGTCATTGGCCTGAATCCATGATACTCCCACAACTGGAAAGTTTCTGAAACCAGGGTAACGAAGATATTGATCTACGTATTGGTCGTTGAATGACATCTCGTTTGCCCATACAGTAGTATCTGGCAAGGCAGCTTGTACAAACTCACGAGTTGAGTCTTGACCGATAGAATAAATGTATTCGAGATAGTCAATGTTGGCTATTTCGGTTTCATCCATGTAAAAAGATGCTACGGTAACCGTACGCTCAATGTTATCGCGGGTGTAGGTAACATCCTCTTCAAGTGTACCCATGGTAAAACGTCCCCCCTCGATAAAAACCATGTTAGGACCAGCAGGTTGTCCAGCAAAAGAAGCTACTTGAAACCCTTCTTTTCCTTTTTTAGCATAGGCTGCTCCAGTGGTTCTACTCTTTTTACCTGGATTTAGACTAGTTGCTTTTTTACCTTTGCTACATGAGGTAGCTACAAAAAGAGAAAGTGTAAGCATTGTCACACTGAAAATAAGTCTCTTCATTCTTTTTTTATTTTGTTTTCTGCGAATTAAAACACAAAAATAGTTTAAAATATATTATTAAGTCATTTTTTGGCATCAATGAAAGCCACAATTTTTTCGAATAAATCATTGATTTTGTTGATATTAACGGTGTTTTCTGCTGAAAATATCAATTTGTCTTTGATTTGCTTTAAACTGCACTCTTTAGGATGCAATTTTATGTAATCAAGAATTTTGCCAAACTTATCCGTTTGATAATAATCTTGGTGCTTTTCTGAAACGAAATACCCTTTAAGGATATTATTTTTAAGTGTTATTTTTTCAAAACCTATGTATTCGGCCTTCCAACGCACTTTTACGATCTTGAATAATTCTTCTACTTCTTGCGGTAATTTTCCAAATCTATCAATCAATGAAACAGATAATTTGTTGAGTTCGTCCTCAGTTTTGAGATCATCTATGGCATTATAGACCGAGAGTCTTTCAGACATGTTAACAATGTAATGGTCAGGGATTAATATTTGGAGGTCGGTTTCTATCTGACAATCTTCTACCTTAAAGGTTTTTTGTGAAAGCTCGCCTGCAAATAAACTTTTGAATTCGTTTTCTTTTAATTCTGCAACGGCCTCGTCCAATATCTTGTGATACATATCATATCCTAGGTCATTCACAAACCCGCTTTGCTCCGCACCAAGTAGATTTCCAGCTCCGCGAATGTCTAAATCTCGCATGGCAACCTTAAATCCATCCCCCAAATCCGTGAATTCCTCTAAGGTTTGAAGGCGTTTTCTGGCATCTTTGGTGAGCCCAGAACTCGGTGGACCCAAAAGAAAACAGTAGGCTTTTTTGTTTGATCGCCCTACCCTACCCCGCATTTGATGCAAGTCAGAAAGACCAAACATGTGGGCTTGATTGATAATGATGGTATTGGCGTTTGGAATGTCAAGTCCCGACTCAATGATATTGGTGGAAATCAAGATATTTATCTCGTTTTCAATAAACCGCATCATTACTTTTTCGAGTTTGTCGCCTTCCATTTGGCCATGGGCAATGCCTATTTTGGCCTCTGGAACTAAGCGATAAATGATATTGGCTATGGACTCAATATCTCCAACTCTATTGTGCACAAAAAACACTTGGCCGCCCCTGTTGAGCTCATAACTGATGGCGTCACGGATGATTTCTTCCTTGAAAACCTCAACCTGAGTGGTTACGGGTTGGCGGTTGGCAGGCGGAGTGGCTATTACTGACAAATCGCGAGCACCCATAAGGGAGAAATGCAGTGTACGAGGAATTGGCGTAGCTGTAAGTGTCAAAACATCTACGTTTAGTTTCAATTCCTTTATTCTATCTTTTGATTTAACACCAAACTTTTGTTCTTCATCGATAATTAATAGCCCCAAGTTTTTGAACTCTATATTTTTGTTGAGCAATTTGTGCGTGCCTATTACTATATCCACTTTGCCTTCCTTCAGCCCCTTCAGAGTTTTGGTGTTGTCGGCTGCTGACTTGAATCTATTCAAATAATCGACGTTAACAGGCATTTTGGCAAGTCTTTCAGAAAAAGTTCTGTGGTGTTGCATGGCCAAAATGGTGGTTGGAACCAATATCGCCACCTGCTTGGAGTCGTTTACGGCCTTGAAAGCCGCACGAATAGCTACCTCAGTTTTTCCAAATCCAACATCACCACAGACCAATCTGTCCATTGGATACGGTTTTTCCATATCCTCCTTGACTTTTGCGGTAGCAGAGGCTTGGTCGGGCGTATCCTCATACATAAATGAAGATTCTAGCTCAATCTGCAGGTAATTGTCCGGTGAAAAAGCGAAACCATGAACTTCTCGCCGTTTGGCATAAAGAGCTATTAACTCTTTGGCAATGTCTTTTACTTGACGTTTTGCCTTCGATTTTTTGTTTTCCCAATCGCCCGAACCCAACTTACTCATGTTTGGAGCATTTCCTTCTTTGCCTGAGTATTTGGCTATTTTGTGCAAACTGTGGATGTTGATATACAGCAGGTCGTTGTCTTTGTAGACCAACCTGATGGCCTCTTGTTTTTTGCCACCTACATCGATGGTTTCCATGCCCGCAAAGCGACCAATGCCATAGTCTACGTGCGTCACATAATCACCTGTTTGTAAGGTTTTTAATTCCTTTATGGTTAGGGCTTTGGACTTTGAAAAACGGTCTTTTACCTTGTATCTGTTCAGCCTTTCAAATATCTGATGGTCGGTGTAAACAAGTATTTTATTCTGGAGGTCTATGAAACCTTCTCTGAAATTGGCATAAACCGAAAGAAACCGAATCGTCGGGTTGATTTCTGTGAAAATGGTTTCTAGTCTATTGAGCTGTTTGAGCGAATCAGAACTTATATAACATGAAAATCCATTGGCTTGATTTTCGGCGATGTCATTTATTAATATTGTAAAGTCCTTATTGAAAGATGGTTGTGGCTTTGATGAGTAGCTAATTTTATGTGATTCTTTAAGGAAGCTTTTTCTGCCAAATTCTACGGTAGGATAAATTTTGAGGAAATCAGTAAATTCTTTTTTAGCAAGAAAAGAATGGTCAGGTTTAAACAAAAGATTGATGTCTCCCCCACTTGCCATTTTGGAATCATAAATTTCGGTTATCCGACGGAGGTTGTCCTCTACTCTATCCTGCGTAAAAGCAAAGTCTTTTATCCAAAGCGTAGTTTTTTCAGGAATAAAACTGAACACGGGAACGGTCTCCTCGAAACGAAGTTTCTCATGGATGTTGGGCACAATACTAATGGCATCCATGTTTTTGTTCGAAAGCTGTGTTTCGGTATCGAATATCCTTATGCTCTCTATTTCATCGCCAAAAAGCTCTATTCTGAAAGGTGTGTCTGCTGCGTAAGAATAGACATCGAAAATACCACCTCTAATGGCAAACTGACCAGGTTCATAAACGAAATCTGTTTTTTCGAAATCGTAAGAAACCAAAAGCTCCGTAACGAAATTGAGGTCAAGTGTATCACCTACTTTTACACGTAATGTGTTGGCTACCAGTGTTTTTTTGCTTACCACTTTTTCGGAAAGGGCTTCAGCATAACTCACGATAAGCAATGGATCAACAGAATTATTGAGGCGATTGAGCAGCTCGGCTCGCTGGATAACATTAGCGTTTTCTATTTCCTCATATTCATAAGGTCTTTTGAAAGATGCCGGGAAATACGCAATTTTTGGACTTTCGAAACCAAAAATATTCTGCAAATCATTGAAGAAATATAAGGCATCTTCTTTGTCTGGTAGTACAATCAAGCTCGATTGAGGATTACTCTGATAGGTTGCAGCAACCAAAATAGCATCCAGACTTCCTGAAGTACCTTCTAGGTGAATTTTTGAATGCGTTTTTTGCGACAAAACGATGTTTTGTACAAAACTATCTTCGGAGTATATTTTTAGGAAATCCTCTGAGTTCAAAAGCAGCCTGTTTCTTTTGATAAATGCATTATAATAATCTATAAATACCCTTATCGAGATTAAATTATTTTATTGAAAAGCACTCTTTTTGGCCGCTAATGTTTTGGCCATACTTGAAAACCATAGCAAAGATACTAAGAAAGATGATTTTGCAGGAAATTTCATTTCAAAATATCAAGACATTCGGAGTATTCCACGAAGATAACCCACGGACTCCGTGAGGCCGTAAGCGGCATTTTCGGCATCTTTTTCGTATTCTACTCCTATAATTCCCTCGTATTTGAGTTCTTTGAGAACTTGTAAGTATAAAGAAATGTTCATGACTCCCCTTCCAATTTCCACATTTTCGGCCTCAGGTTTTTGGGAATTGAGGTCTTTCAAGTGAATATCGAAGAGTCTGTCTCTAAATTTACGAAATTCCGCCGCTGGGTCTTGATTTAGCCTAAAAGTATGCCCCGTGTCTATGCAAAGGCCGATTCGAGCGTCGAGGTTTTTGATTTTTTCATACACGCTAGCTGGCGATGGAAAGATTTTATCTTCTGGTCCATGGTTATGAATGGCTATTTTTACATCGGTGGCTTTAACCATTTCTTCTACTTTGGTCAACAAATGGTGTTCAGGTGCCCCAACTATCATTTTCAAGCCAGCGTTTTGTGCATATTTGAAGTATTTTTCTACTTCTTCGTTGGTTTTCATGTAAATAACTCCCCCAGCGTATACATTTAAGCCGTTAGATTTGAATTTTTCAGCTGTGGCTTTTAATTCCTGAGGTGAGGCATCATAAGGTAAATGAAAACTCTTGAGGCATACATCTTTTATGGCTAGGCTTTTCATAATTTCTATGACTTGGTCCACAGAATATTTGCGTAAAGTGTAAGACGCCAAACCGATTTTTAAACCTTGAAATGCTGGTAAAGACTCAAAATGGGCCTTCGTTGACAATGCCAAAGAACTTAACCCGAGGGTTTTGATGAACTGTTTTCTTTTCATTTTTTGGTTGAATTTACGGAACAAATGTTTGTTTTTTGCGTTCTAGGTATCACCAATGTCAATGACTTTACTGGTTTTAACAATTTAGGAAAATTGTTTTACCCTTGATTCTGCTGTTTGATGGTATCAATCAAACCTAAAAGCGTTTGTTTCCTAGCTTCATCAGGTTCTGGATAGCTCATTTTTAGTTCTTTAAGCCTTTCTACAATTATTTTAGCGACAATTAAACGCATGTTTTTTTTGTCGTCGGCGGGTATCACATACCATGGATTTTGTTTGGTAGCTGTGGTGTTTATCATTTCTTCGTATGCTTTTTGGTAATCGTCCCAAAAGCCCCGCTCTTTGATATCTCCTTCTTCAAATTTCCAATTTTTTGTGATGTCTTCTATCCTCTCTATCAGGCGGTTACCTTGCTCCTCTTTGGATACATTTAAGAAAAACTTTAAAACCACTATACCATTGTTGGCCAGGTAATCCTCGAAGTTTTTAATGTCTTGGTATCTTTTTTCCCAAACACCCTTTCCTTTTAATTCATCAGGTATTTTCTGGTAATTTTCTAGTATTTCGGGGTGTACTTTCACCACCAAAACTTCCTCATAGTAGGAACGATTGAAGACCTGCATCTTACCTCTTTCTGGCAGTTCTTTAAAGCACCGCCACATATAATCATGGTTAAGTTCGGTTTCTGAAGGTCTTTTGAAAGAATAAAAACTCAGTCCCAATGGGTGAACTCCCTGAAAAACAGCCTTCATGGTGCCATCTTTTCCGGCAGCATCCATCGCCTGAAAAACAGCTAAAACACCATATTTGGAGTGGGCATACATGATGCTTTGCAACTCGTCCATTTCGGTTTGCAGTTTTTTCAGAATCTCCTCATAGTCAGCCTTATCCTCGTAAAAATCTTTGATTTTTGTTGGATGGCTTGTGGGTTTATATTTATCGTTGCCAGAAATTTGAAAGTTTTTTATGTCGAAATTTTTCATTTTTTAAGATAATATTGGTTTGAGCAATTCACAATTTGACGCAAAGAATACAAAAGGTTTCACGGATGTTTTTGGTCAAAAAAATAATTTTTTATGCAAGATATTTATTTTATTCGAAGAAAATAATTGAGGATAGTTGATAATGTAAGATGAGATGTTTGGTGGGGATGTTTGTGAGGACACAAACATTGGCGATTGAGAAGTTTGTGCAAAGACATACTTGGACTAGATGGACATAAACATGGGCCGAAATGTTTGCGAGGACACAAACACGGGCGATTGGGGATTGAGAAGTTTGTGCAAAGACAAACTTGGACTAGGTGGACATAAACATGGGCCGAAATGTTTATGAGGACACAAACATTGGCGACACAAACATATGCATCACAAACGGGTAATGTGTTTGGGTAAATACAAACTTTGATTTACATTTGATAAAAAAACAATTCGACCAAAATGAAAAAAACAATTTTACTGCTGATGGCTATGACCATTTCTGTTTTGAGTTTCGCCAAGAAAAAGCCTTCTAAATATTATGAACTTAGGGTGTATTATTGCCATCCCGGTAAACTACCTAACTTAATAACCAGATTTACAGACCATACCACCAAACTTTTTGAAAAACATGGTATGGAAAACATAGGATATTGGACACCAACAACGGCAGACAATAATGTGCTTTATTATGTGTTGGGCTACCCAAGCAAAGAGGCAAGAGATGCATCTTGGAAGGCATTTGGAGCAGACCCAGAATGGAAAGAAGTGGCTAAAAAGTCAGAAGAAAGCGGTAAAATTGTGGCCAAAGTAGAGTCTAAGTTTATGACTCTACACCCTGAACTCACCAAGAAAATTAAATTTCAACAAGCCAATCCAGAGCGTTTGTTTGAAATGAGAACCTACTATTGTTTGCCCGGAAGGTATCCAAACATTGTAGCACGTTTCAGAGATCATACGAGAAAGCTTTTTGAAAAGCATGGAATGGAAAACGTTATGTATTTTGAGACTATTGAAAAAGATGGTGGTCAGGCTACCCTACTCTATTTTCTTGCTCACAAAGATGCAGATGCCGCAAAAAAATCATGGGACGGTTTCAGAGCTGACCCAAATTGGATAAAAGTACGAGATGCTTCTGAGGAGTCTGGCAAAATTGTAGAAAAAGTGGAATCTGTATTTATGAAACCTGCGGGTTTTTCGAGGATAAAATAGAAAGAGAGGGCTCATAATTGCCCTCTCTTTTGAATCTATTAATCTGAAAAAAGCTATGCGGTTGTGTGGAAAAAACGGAGGTTAATTCAGAATGCCGCCTAAAGAAATACTAAGTGAAAGGTTGGTTTGAGCCCCAGCGTTTACACCAACACTTTTTAGGTCTACATTACTCTTGATATTAAGCAGTGTATTTAAACCCAAGCCTAAAGCATTTTTATCAGGTTTGTCACAGTAGACTTCATACTCACCAGCAGGCAAATAGGCTAAAGTAAAGTTACCCGCACCATCAGTTTTGGTACTTGTAATGGCATTGGCAAACTTTAAATCGCTTGAGCCTTGGCCATTTATTTCCTTACTGCTGTTAAAAGTTCCCTTTTTGTAAACATACACCACAACATCAGACTTTGCGATGGAATAATTTTCAATTTTGCCCTTTAATGTTCCAGTGGCCGCTTTGTTTTCAGCCCTTACGGCAGATTTTAGTTCACCAAGTGTAACAAAGGCAAATCCATTATTTTTGGATTTAATGGACTTTCTTAAATCAAAATCCATTACGATTTCGGTGTTTGCGTTTTCATTTATGGTGAAGTTTTTTGGTTTGAGGTCAATTTCTGTGGCACCATTTCCGGATATTTCAAGGGCTTGTTTTGTACCGTTTGTTTTGGTTATATAACACCCAGGAGCATTTTGAGCCTCGTCTTTGGTAGCGTCAATCACCAATGTGAGCGTACTATACGAATCTACGGCCGCATCACCTTTGCCTAACTCGAGCGTATTGCCATTTTGTAGTGCCAAAAGATTAACCGTTTTTGGCCCCTTAAAGCCCGAAAATGTTTTTCCGTCTACTTTTATCTCTGTGATAGTCACGAAAACAGCAGATACATCGCCTTGGTCTATTGGTGCGTCAGTGATGCTCAAGCTGAGGCTACCTTTGGCAGAATCAGTATTGTTGATGTCGTTTTTTGGGCCAAATAATTCGGATTCACACGAGATGCTGAAAACAGACAAAGTGACAACGGTGGCGATTAGTTTTTTTAGATTTTTCATAATTAGAAATGTTTAGTTAAAAAGAAATTCCATCAAAAAGGCCCATTCAGAACCTGCCACAAAGGAGAAAAGCCCAACTTAAATGGAAATTAAATCAAGATTAAATTTTTTTTAATGTGTTCGTGGAGGATTAAAATTGTGATTTTCGATAGTCTTTTTGGCTTTATGGTGATAGATTTACGTTAGAAAACTATTGTGATAGACGTTTGATATTTAAAAGATTTAATTTGCATTTGTGCTTATTCGGCTTGGTGGGACTAGCCTTTGCGGCCGTAATGGCTTCCAACACCCTACCCTATTTCGACTTCGTCCCGCGTAAAGGTTTTCTGGGTACTAAGACATTTGCAGTTACTTCTAAGCTTATTTTTAGAATTGGCTTTTACTTGCACATCAGTTCTGCATTGGTGGTTTGGCTGGCGGGTATTCCACAGTTTTGGCCAACCTTGATTCTGAAATATCCGAAATGGCATAGAAATCTGGGCAAAATTTATGTTTTCGGAATTCTTGCGTTGGCTGCCCCTTCAGGTCTTATTCTTGCTCGATTTGCCAACGGGGGGTTATCGGCACAAGTCGGGTTTGCTTTGCAATGTTTGGTGTGGTGGTTTTTGACTTTCAAGGCGTTTATGTTTATCAGAGAAGGAAACATTTCCGAACATGTCCGTTACATGATCAGAAGTTTGGCAGTAACCTTTGCGGCATTTAGTTTACGTACAGAGAGTTATATCATGTATCAATATTTTGGTACAAAACCCATAGAAACCTACCTCACTGTGGTTTGGTTAAGCTGGGTGGGCAATTTTTTTCTGGCAGAAATTTTAATATTAACTAAAATAGACAGATATTTCGTAAAATTAATAAACCCCCTAAAATGAAAACTAAACTGTTATTGATTGCTGTAATTGCTATTTTTTTAACCCAACTATCATGTGCCGATAAGAAGAAAATGGTATTACAAACCCACAAAGAGGCTGTGGATACCCTCAGCACCGGCTCCAAAGATACTTTGGTGAAATTTGCAGACATAGACATTCATAAGTTGCTAGATACGAGCGATCTATCTCGGATGTTTTGTAATTATGATTCGCTCGGGGCGTTTGATAATCGCTTTGATGGCTTTTTTGGAGAGGATCATTATCGTATTCAGTTCTATTTTGCTAGCGTAAAACGTGACAGTGTCAACCATTTGGTTTATAACATCGAAGGGAAAAGCAAATTCAAAGAAAATATAGCTCCCTTTAAAGGAAAAATAGTGCTTGAAAAAGCAAGAAGCTTTACTGATCCTAAAATAAACTTGGCTGAATGGAAATACAATGGGGATTCGTTAACAGGGATATACAGCTTAGTTGGGCGGTTGATTTTGGAAGAAGACAAAAAGCTTGGTCATGCGGGTGTTTTTAATGGTGATTTCAGAGTGGAGTTTGCCAATATGGCCAAAAGCGATAAGTTTCTGTGGTTTTACTCACCTTCCATTGGCTCCAAAGGGGCTGGATTTGCTTCGGCAGGAACTTGGCAACAATACGGAAAGCCTAATGCCAAGCCATTTGTATTTGGTAGAGATATTTTTATGTTTGCCAATGATATCCTAGCAGACTTCAGCTATGGTGAAAGAGATATTCAAATCAATGAAAAATATGTACACCTCGGCTGGGACAATTACTGGGAGCAAGATGAATGGTGGGTAGAATCTAAAAAGGCGATGTGAAGTACTTTTATCAATCTAATAGCCAAGCACTTTGCTTTTCAAGTGTTTGGTTATTAACTATTAAACCTCCAGCTTATACCCCTTCCCATGGCTGTTGGTGATTTTGACGGAAGGATCTCCAGCAAGTTTTTTACGGAGTTTTGATACCAATACATCTAAGTTTCGGCTGATAACAAATACGCCCTCATTTTCCCAAATTTCTTTAAGAAGATGCTCTCTAGCAACGGTTTCATTGGGTTTTTCAAGAAGAAGATTCAGCAGCTTGTTTTCTTTTTCTGAGAGTTCAATTTTTTGAAATTCTAGGACCAGAACACCCGTCTGTTGGAAATAATTAAATGCCCCAAGTTTCTGAAAATCACCTGCATTTTCGGTAGAAATGGTTTCATCTTTTTTGTTTTTTCTAAAGAATACGACATAAAAAAGTAATAGAACCAAGAGAGCTACAAAAGCTCCCCAAAGCATGTTGGGATTAATGCCTGATTGGAGCACTTCTATTTCTACAATATAACAGTTCTCGGGTAATCCTCGACCCAAGCAGGTTACCTCTTCCGTACTTTTAGGACTCCACTCAAAGCCATATACCATTTCAGTTTTTTGGCAGGTAAACACACTCACACGATACTGGTTCTGGGGATTGCTATTTTGAAGGGTTTTTATGGTAATATTGGCCAAACTATCCGGCATTATCTCAAAACTATTTTCGAACCTAATCTGATAAATGCCATTTGCGGTTTTCTGAATAGGCATGATGCGAGACGTGGAATCGCCCGAGGCTAACAATAGTTGATGCCCAATAGTACGAAAAAGTACTATTCGGTGTTTTTCATCATCCTGTGTTCGGCTGCATGAAAACCCCAAAAACAATAAAAGAAATAGAAGTATTTTGCTTTGCATTGTGTTGCAAGATATTTCAAAAAAAGCTCATCTTACTTATCTTTTGCGTTCGTTTTGCAATTATTTACATTCTATTTACATTTTTTGGGGTCATTGGGAATAGTTTTGGGTAGTTCTTAGGAGGCCGTGTGAAATAAACATGTTTTGAAAAGTATTTAAAAAAAAGTGGAGAAATGATGTATTTAAAAACCATTTTATTGATAATGATAAGTTTTGTAGCTTTTGGACAAAAATCGAACGAAAGGTTCCCAAAAAGCCAAACACCAGGATTCTTTACATTAAATACACTCAAAAATTCTTGTTTTGATAACTCTCAAAAAAAGCAAGTCAGTGAATACATCAGAGAGATTTATGAGGACAAAAAGGGCGTGTTGTGGTTTGGCACCAATGGTGATGGCGTTTGTAGGTACGATGGTTCGAAAATGCAGTATTTTACCAAAAAAGATGGCTTGGCGGGGAATCAAATAAATGGAATAACGGAAGACAAAAAGGGAAATATATGGCTGGCGACGGATGAAGGACTTAGCCGATACAACGGGAAAAAGTTTACCAATTACACTACAAAAAATGGACTGTCTGATAATCAATTGTGGAGTATTCTGTTGGACAGAAAAGGTAATGTTTGGATAGGGACTTTGGCCGGTGTAAATAAGTTTGACGGACGCAAATTTCATAAAATTGATCTGCCGAAATTGGAGAAACCGGGTATTTCGAGGTTCAACCAGTCTGTGGCTTGGAGTATGATAGAAGACCGCAAGGGAAATATTTGGTTTGGTACAGATGGGGGAGGCCTGAAGAAGTTTGATGGTAAAACATTTTATAGCTTTACACAGAAAGACGGCCTTGGTTCCAACAATATTAGAAGCGTTTTTGAAGACGACAAGGGCTTGGTTTGGATAGGGACACAAGGATCAGGCGTTAGCAGATTTGACGGCAAAAAATTCACAAATTTTAGCACAAAAAATGGCCTGAGTAGCAACGATGTCTGGACTATTTATGAAGACAAAAAGCATCAAATATGGTTTGGAACTGGTGGCGGAGGAGCGATTCGATACGACGGAAAAAGCTTTAAAACATTTAAGGAAAACAAAGGTCTTACAAAAAACCATGTTCAGAGTATCGGGCAAGACAAAAGGGGTAACCTTTGGTTGGGTTTTTCGGGTGGATTATACAGAATGAAGGGCGATACAGTTGAGAATGTGCCAGCTGGAATGTTGGTCGGATGTTAAGTATTTCAAATAAAACAAACAAATAAGAGGTATGAAAAAAATGATAGTGGTTTTTATGCTTGCTCTATTAGCAGAGTCTTATGGGCAAGACACTTTTTCAAGTTGTTCGGCCGTATTTCTTAACGACCAGATGATTGTGGACGAATATTCGGCCTCTGCCAAGGCAAAAATTTCTAAAGATGCCGTTGGGTGGATTTCGGCCGGTGCAGTGAACTTGGGTGATGTGAGTAAAGGGGAGAAGAAGGCCGAGATTACAGAAAAACTTGAGTTCGGAGTTGCGATTAAAGACGCAAATACCGGAACGATTATTCTTTTTTCAACTAAAACACTCAAGAAAATAGAAGCGGAGAAAGTCCTCGCAAAGTGTAAGAAAGGCGACTCGATAATTATCATGACCACCGATAATACATTTGCACTCCCTCACAACGAAATATTGGTTTATTGACTATGAAAAACATTCTAATACTACTTCTAGTGGCCTGTTTACCAGCTATTTCACAACAGAAATTGGTTTTGAATATCGCTGAAAGCAGTGTGCATTGGAAAGGAAAAATGTGGCTCGGAAACGACAGTCATGACGGGACTATTCGATTTTCTAATGGAAGTATGACGGTGGATAAGACAGGAAAAATAACCGCCGCAAGCTTCGAAATAGACATGAATACAATTCGGACAGAAGGTGCAAGGCCTGATAATGACGGACTGGCTGAGCACTTGAAATCAGAAGATTTTTTTGCTGTCAAAAGATTTCCGAAAGCGTATTTTGTGGCAACCCAAATAGATAAAACCGTTGTGCCGAACAATTATAATGTACAAGGCAATTTGACGATTAAGGGCGTACAGAAACTAATATCCTTTTCAGCGAAAATACTGGCAAGCCCAACTGGCACGAAAGCTGGTGCTGAAGCTACGCTTTTTAGGTCTTGGTGGGGAGTAAGTTACAAAGCACCAGATTTTCTATCCTCTCTAAAAAATGATTTAATTGCAGAGGAGGTACCTATTAAATTGAACTTGGTTTTTGTGAAGTAAGCTTGGTTTTGTTGAGAAATGTATGCGACATTAGCCGGTCATAATTTATAGCTATTTACACCAAAGTTTTTTTGATATACAATCGTTTTGAAGAGCCAAACATCAGGTCTATTTCTTGTCTTTTTCTACGAGAACATCCGCAAGAAAGACCATTTGTGAGTGAAAGAACCCCAGATTCGTACTTTAAGATGTATTCAGTATTAATCAAGAACGATTTGTGAGGTCTTATGAAGCCACAGCCTTCGAGCTTTTCTTCCATTCTTTTGAGGGTAGTGGCCACCAAAAATTCCCGTCCATCTTTCATTTTTACAATCGAATAGTTGGCTTTGGCTTGCACGTAAACTACGTCGGTTGATCGAACATTCTTTTGGCAACCAACAAAAATGTATTTTAGGTTCATAGGTTTTGTACTTGATACATGTTTTTTAAATAAAGTAGAGGGCTTTTATACCGCTCTACTTTAAAATTCATGGCAATAACTTTTTACTTCTTGGGTTTTGAATCCATCGCTCTTAATCTTTAGAGACGTTCAAAGAATTAACAACAGTACAATTTGGCGTGAAGATATTTCAGGCGAAAATAAATTTGAGGAATGCTATGGAAAAGTAGATTTCATACCGCCATTTGTAGATTAACAAAATATTAGGAAGACCGTTTGTAGATTATACCTAATTTTACGGAAAGGAATTAACCAAGTTGAATGTACAATTGTGTAATTGTCGATGACAGCCTCATAGAGCGGGATTTGATGGCCTTACATGTTTCAAAAATCAAAAACCTAAATGTCGTAGCCGAATGTGCTGATGGGCTAGATGCAATGGAGGTGATTCAAAATCAGGATATTGACATCGTTTTTTCGGATATTGACATGCCCGATCTTTCGGGAATAGGCCTAGTGAAGGCTCTAAAGAAAGCCCCAGTTTTTGTGTTTGTAACCAGTTATGCCGACTATGCCGTGGAGAGTTATAACCTTGACGTTATAGACTTTATTGTTAAGCCTGCAAGTTTTGAGCGGGTTTTTAAGGCAGCCAACAAGGCCATTGAGTACCTAGAACTCAAAAAAAAGCAAAATGAAGACCCGAGAATTGAAGCTATAAAACCAGAAACGGACACTTTTTTTTATGTTAAAGACAATCATTCTTACATAAAGGTGGTTTATGATGAAGTTTCCCACATAGAAAGCATGGGCGATTTTTCGAAAATTTATACCCTAAACAACAAAGTATATGTGGTTTTGGTGAGCCTTAAGAACATCATTGGTCAACTACCTCAAGACAATTTCAGAAGAGTACACAAACAATTTATCGTAAACCTTAAGCATATCTTGGCGATTCTCCCTACCGAAATAAACCTCTCCAATAATCAGTCGGTACCCTTTAGTGCCAGTTATAAGGCCGAGTTTATGGAAACCCAGGTGGACACAAAAACATTGAAAAGGTTTGGTTAATATTTATCCTTTTTGTAATTCAAGCGTAAACATACTACCTTCATTTTCAGCACTTTGTGCAGTCAGTTGACCTTTTATCAGTTTGGCAAAAGTCTTGGAAAGCATTAGCCCCATGCCGGTACCTTTTTCGTTTTGAGTACCCGTGCTACTTTCAATGAGTTGATTCTTTGGGTCGTTTATTTGTTGAAGTTTTTCGAGCGGTATTCCTTTTCCGTTGTCTTTTATGGCGACTTTTATTGCATTGTTTTCTTCTAAAGCTGTAACTTCTATCTTTCCATTTTTAGGGCTAAATTTTATGGCGTTGGCCAACAGATTCCTCACAATTAAGCTCAGCATATCGGTATCTACCAGAGCCGTGGAGGTTTCCGAAATCTGGTTATTTATCTCTATACCTTTCAACTCTGCTTGATTTTTGATGTTTTCAATTACCACATTTATTGCCTGAAAAAGGTTTTGTTGCCGGAGTATGGGTTTGTAGCCCTGCATTTGGCTAGCAGCCCAGCTGAGCATGTTTTCCATGAGACTAGTGGTGGAGGTCAGCTGATTCTTCAACTCGGCGGCATAGAGGCTTAGTTTTTCTTGAGAGATTTGGTGGTTTTCGAGCAAAGTGATAAACGAAATGAGGGCATTCACAGGCGTACGCATGTCGTGGCTCACTAGGCTAAACATCTTGTCTTTCACCATTCCGAGTTGTTCTAATTCAATTTTTTGTTTAGAGATTATATCGTTTAATTTCTTGGTTTTCTGTTGGTTACGATAAACTAAAATCGCAAGCACCAGTAAAACTGAAGCAGATATTCCGAGAATCCATTGGATCTTTTTATCAAATTCCTGCTTGCTTTTATATTCTTCCTCTTTGATTTCAAAGTCAAGTTTTAGCTGTTTTCGGGTAATTTCCTTTTCTTTTTCTTGGTCTATAATTTGATCTTTTACAAGCAAAAACTCACGGTGTCTTTCAAGGGCTGCTTGATAATTCCCCAATCGTTCTTCTACTACGTTCAGTTTTTCGAGGGCCTCTTTTTGGTTTTCAAGAAGTTTCGTTTTTTTCGAAAGAGTGAGGCTTTTGGTCAGAAACGTTTTGCTTTCAGCGTAATTTTGGTTTTTCAGGTGATGCAGCCCTAGTGAAAGATACAAGTCGCTCAGGTTTTCGTCAATATTTCTTTTTTCAGCTATTTCTAGGGCTAAATTATAGTTTATCAGGGCATTCTTTTCGTCATTAATCTGGTCATAAAGTTCGGCTTTTTGCATGTAAACCGTTCCGTTTAGCCCCTCATCTTTCATAGCTTTAGCCACTTTTAGTGCTTCGTTAAGATATTTAAAAGCTAGGCCTGACTGTTGGTTTTTAGAGATATTGAGCTGTTTTAATTCTTCAGAATGGCATTTCATGTACGCCTCGGCTAGATTTAAGTTGGCCGAATATACGCCGTAGTTTATTCCATTTTCCGAAAGTACAAAAGCTTGATTGGCCTTTTTGATGTATTCGATGGCCTTTAAAGGTTGACTGAGGTACAGATAAATATTGCCGATATTCATGTAGCAAGAGTATAGGTCGTCTTTAAGACCTTCTTGTTTATACAGCTCCATTGCTTTTTCGGTGGCTCCAAGTGCTTTTGGATAGTCTGAAATTGTTGAATATAAAGCACTTAAGTTTAGATAAAAATTGGCTTCTTTAGATCTGTTTTTTCTTTCGAGAGCTTGCTCTATACCTTTTAGATATATTTTTTCGGCTTCCAGAAACCTAGAATTCCCATGGTAACACATCCCTAGGCGTTCGTAAACATTAAGGTAAATATTGGTGTTTTTTAGGTTTTTTGAGGCGTCTAATGCTTTCTGGCCATATTCTGCTACTTTATTAAAGTTGGGAATTTTGTTGTACGCCACAAAAATTTTGATGTAATGCTTTGTCTTTACGGAGTCGTTGGTGAAACTTTTTTCTGGAATGGCCAAAAGGCTATCAAGGTTTGGTTTTTGGGCTGTGGCCAAAAGAGAAATATTTATGGCCAAAAAAGTAAAAACAAGTTTAAACATTTATCCTGCAAAAGGTACGGTAAGCCATTCTGGCTTTGACATAGCAAATTTATAGAAATCTAATCTTGATTTTGCCAAAACCCTCAATTTATAACAGAATTCTTGCGAGAGATTTAGTACTTTTAAAATCAAAATTCGACCAAAATAAAATTATGAGTTTAAACAAAGCATTCTTGCTTATTTTGTGGTGCCTGGGATTCTCCGTAACTGCCCAAAAACCAGCGATTAGCCTATTTAATGGGAAAGATTTCACCGGCTGGCACATAGATGTGCCCAAACTTGACGAAAACCCCAATGGTAAGAACCCATTTATCGTCCGAGAGGGTAAATTGGTGAGCTTGGCGGATCCACAGGGCCACATCATCACAGACAAAGTCTATGAGAACTTTGAGCTCGAAGTCCAGTACCGTTTCGCTGGAAAACCAGGCAACTGTGGCGTTTTGGTGTTTTGTTCTACGCCACGAATACTTTACAAAATGTTTCCAAAATCCATTGAATGCCAGCTTATGCACACCAATGCAGGCGATTTTTGGTGTATTGGTGAAGACGTTGTCACGCCAAATATGGAATCTCGCCGAGGCAAAAAGGAGGATTGGGGCGTAACCGAAGGCAAAGAACGCCGAGTGAAAAACCTCACGGATAATTCAGAAAAACCGGTAGGGGAGTGGAATACCATGAAAGTAAGGTGCGATGGAAATAAAATAACCGTTTGGGTAAATGGCGACCTTGTAAACGAAGGTTTTGCAACAGCGAGTAAGGGTCAAATAGCCTTACAAGCCGAAGGTTCGGAGGTTGAATTTAGGAAAGTGGAGCTGAGGGAGTTGTGAGTTTAATGAATTGTGTAATTTTCTATTTGTTTATTTTTTCAAAATATAATTACTTTAACAATTATTTAGAACCAAGCAACTCGTTCCTGAATATTAAATCACCTTTTATTTTATAACCACAAAAATTTAAATTATGTTTTATTCCGCAAACAAAACAAGCCTACTCACATTTTTATTAGTACAATTTTTTTTAACCACCTACTCACAAACGGTTTTTAAAAAAGGTTATTATCTCGATAAAACAGGCCAGAAAGTACAATGTTTGATAAAAGACGAAGATTGGTTAAAGAACCCGAAGGTTATTGAAACCCGATTGGAGGATAACGAAGAAATAAAATTAATCTATCCAAAGGATATTCAAGAATTCGAAATTTATGAAAACAGCAAATATTTAAGTAGGACAGTTAAAATTGATGTTTCTTCTGATGATATTGGGAAACTAACCTCTGACAAGGAGCCCCTTTGGGAAGAGCGAGAAGTGTTTTTAAAAGTATTGCTTGAGGGTATCAAAGGGTCGTTGTATTCGTTTAATGGAATTGGTTTTCGTAGACTCTTTTTTTCTAATAATTCCCAAAATTTAGAGCAGCTTATTTATAAGAAATTTATTGTTACCGAATCAAAAACAGCTTATAATTTAGCTTTTAAGTCCCAATTGATAAATTTAGTTGGAGAGGATCAGAGTCTTAGAATACTTAATATGAATTATTCTGAGCAGGCAATTATGGATATTTTTAAATTCTTTAATAACAACGACTATAAAGAGTTTGTCCGAAAGGAAAAGAGAGATAGGTTTGAGCTTAAAGTACTACCAGGACTGTCCTACTCTGATATGACTTTAAATCTTGGAAGGTCCCAAGTTAAATATGAAAATCAGTTTGACTATCGGATTGGTTTAGAGCTTGGTTTTACCTTGCCTTTTTTCAATAACTCTTGGAGTGTAATTGCAGAACCGAATATATACATAAGCCCTACAAGGAAACCACAAGGTCAAGTGGCTATCCAGGATATTGAATATAAGTTTTTGACTGTTCCTTTGGGCATTAAAGGTAAATCATTTCTAGATAAGAAACGGAGTTTGGTTTACAAGGGATTGTTTGATTTTGGAACAAAAATATACCCGAGTTTCAATAGAAATGAAGGAAATGGATTTATCTTCTCGGGAGGAACCAACCTTACTGTTGGAGTGGGTTACGAAGTTGGTAAATCTTGCTTTGAATTTAGATATGTTACAAACTCGAATATTTTGCGTCTGTACCCAGATTATAATTCTCTACATCAGAAGTTTATGATCGTTTATGGATATAGTTTGTTGAAAAAGTAGTTTACAGAATATAGAATCTCCTTAAAAAAATGAAAGTATTATTTATAGGCGGTACAGGCAACATCAGCACTCCCGTAAGCGAAATGGCCATTGCACGAGGCATAGATTTGTATCATCTTAATCGTGGCAATAGAACGCCGATAGAGGGAGTTAAGAACTTGGTTGCCGATATTGAGAACTTAGCCGAAACCGAGAAAGTATTAAGAACCCACGAGTGGGATGTGGTGGTAAACTGGATAGCTTATACACCTGAGCAGGTGCAGCGAGATATCGATCTTTTCAAAAACAAAACTCGGCAGTATGTATTCATCAGCTCGGCATCGTGCTACGAAAAACCGCCGACCAATTATATTATCACCGAGTCTACTCCACTCAAAAACCCGCATTGGCAATACTCCAGAGACAAAATAGCGTGTGAAGATTTGCTCGTAAAAGCTTTCAGAGAGCAGAATTTTCCAATGACCATCATCAGGCCTTCACATACTTACTATTCGGTCTTTCCGCTGTCTTTGGGTGGGTGGATGGAGTTCAACGCCGTCGATCGTATGCGAAAAGGCCAGCCTGTGGTGGTGCAAGGCGATGGCACATCACTTTGGACAGTTACCCACGCACGTGATTTTGCAAAAGCATTTTTAGGTATGATGGGCAGACCAGCGGCTATAGGAGAGGCATATCATATCACCTCCGACGAAGTACTCACTTGGAACCAAATCTACACCCAACTGGCTGAGGCAGCAGGAGCTAAGGCTGATATTGTGCACGTGCCTTCTAAAAAAATCATAGAATACGCTAACGAAAATGGCTTTGAGTCTGAAGAAGGTGGACTATGGGGCGACAAATCGCATTGTGCGATATTTGACAACACTAAAATCAAACGCTTAGTACCCGATTACGTGGCCACCATTCCTTACGCCGAAGGTATCAAAGAAACAATTGCCTGGTTTGAGGCAGACCCAGCTAGAATGATTATCAATCCAGTAACCAACAAGCTTTTGGATGGTTTGGTGAAGAAGTGGGGGTGAAGCTTGAATTTAAGAATTTGGCTAAAGCCCAAAGTAGATATAATAAACAAACACCAGCTAAAGCTGGTGGGAATTCAAAAATAAATCGATCTAATTTTAACGCTGCGAGATTTTAATTACCACTGGCTTTAGCCAGTGGATGGTGAAAAGTCAGAACTTGTTTGACTTTAGTCAAATTGCGGTAATTGGAATATTCTGTTTCAAGATAAATGAATAGAGTTTATCTAATAACAAAACCCGTCTCAGGTCCGACCTATGGGTCTGACCGCCTTACAGGAAACACCCTAAACCGATATCTTCTCCTCCAAAATTCTAACAGTTGGATTCATCATATAAGTCAAGATACTATTGTCTTTCATGACTTCTACCACCCTGAAACCGCGGTATTCGGTGCCCCAGTTGCCGCCAAAGTGGGCATCAAAAAGGTAGGGGAGGCCATTATGCATTTTTAGACCGTCAAGTGAATGGATATGCCCATGAAAAACGGCTTTGATATTCTTGTATTCACCGAAAAGTTTTATCAAATCGGGGCTATCGATGCAATGTTCCACCCAAGGAACCTGCGGAACGTGTAGAAAAATAAAGGTGTTTTTTTGTGCTTTGGCCTTTTCGAGTTCGCTTCTCATCCAATTGAGATCAGGCATCAAATATTCGCCTTTGATGTTAGAGGTATTTCCCAATATTACTGCGTGATTTTTTGTGGTAAAACTATGATTTACAGGCATTTTCCATACTTCTTCCCAAAGGTTGTCCGACACCCTGTCGTGGTTACCTCGGGTTACGTAATAAGGCGTTTTGAGTTGGTCTAGCTTTTGTTTTACTTGTGGCAACAGGCTGGGGTCGTCGTGAAAAAGGTCGCCGTTGATGACACAAAAATCAACTTTTTCTTTTTCGGCAAACTTATTTACGTGGCCAATCAGGGTATCGTGCATGGTATCAAACTCCGTTTTGGGCTGACCATAATGACCATCAGATGCCACGATGAAGCGGAGTTTCACCTTACTTCTTGAAGCCACAAAGCTGTCTGCAGAAAAAGCTTCACCAGACAAAAATACGGCACCCGAAAGCCCCAATGTTTTTAGAAAATCTCTTCTATTTTTCATGATTGTATTTGTTTTTTTACACAGAGTCACACGGCGTTTTTTTTTACTCAGATTGCGTTTTTGAGTCTCACAAAGTTTTTAGCTTTGTTTAATTCCTAGCGTCTTCCCGCCTTTGCGGTTACAAACTATGTTCTCTCTGTTTAATAATTCGACACAGTGTCACGCAGAGATTTCTTGAATTCGCTTTGCGTTTTTGAGTCTCACAGAGTTTTTCGCTTCGCTCATTTCCTCGCGTCTTTCCGCCTTTGCGGTTAAAAACTATGTTCTCTTTGTTTAATAATTCGACACAGTGTCACGCAGAGATTTCTTTTATTCGCTATGCGTTTTTGAGTCTCACAGAGTTTATACGTAAGAGTTTGTTTTCCAAAGGCTTTGGGTTTTTAAATTTGTGTTAAAAGTATTAGAATTTATGAATTTCTACATTCAAAATTTGGTTGAATAAATTCTTTCCCTAAATTTCGGGTTTTTCAGGCTTAATCTCGGTTAAACGCTTATGGTTTTGACAATTACAAAAGAATAATTAGGACGAATATACAATATTTTATGCATCGTAGCCTAAATTCTTTTTGAACCAGAAAATTTAAATAAGCAATTCAATTTGACTGAAATTTTCCCAAATACAAAGTAATAAGACCCAAAATTTTCTTACTATAAAGATGACTAAAAATCAATTAAACACAATTGGTCTTTTAATTTCGATTTTACTTTTTAGCCTAGCAATTTTTAGACAGGACCTGTTTTTCTGGCCGAGCAGACCACGAATAAACTATTTTTTATCGCAATATTTCAATAATTATTTAATTTCTCTTTCTTTCATACTGTTTTCCATTTTTTTTTCAAAACTATTAAGGCAAAAATGGTGGTTACTACTTTCTTTTTTTCTTTTGTTAGAAATCGCTTATTTGTTCTCATTAAACTTCGGACCTGTCTTTTTCTTTGACAAAATAAGAAACACAAAATTACTTTATCACTTTCAAAGAGTTAGCCTTTCCGTCAGACCTTTGATACAGTTTGAAAAAGAATGTTCGAGATTTGACAAAGAACTACTTTATACTTTAAAACCAGGTAGATCGTCTTTTAATCACCATGAATTTGACATTCAGTTAGAGATTAATTCAGTTGGACTTAGAGATAAAGAAAATGATTTGGCTTCTCCCAAGGCTATTTTTTTAGGAGATTCCTATACGATGGGGTGGGGTGTAGACCAAGAGAATACTTTTGTGGAATTGTTCCAAAAAGCTTCAGGTCTAAAATCACTAAATGCGGGAGTTTCTTCTTATGGTACTGCAAGAGAATATTTGATGTTTAAAAGGTTGCAAATGGACTCTCTGAAATTGGTTGTCATTCAGTTTAATGAAACGGACCCTCCAGAAAATCAATATTTTATAAAAAACCAAACACTAGGTATTAAAAAGGAAGAAGATTATAATGGTTCTGTATTGTCGAATAGTAAACTTAAAAAGTATTATTTATTTAAGTACATAAAATCGGCTTTTATGATCTTTGTAAACGAAAGTCTGATTCCATCATTGAAGAAAGAAAAAATAAGGAACAGTTCATTCGAAGAAGAGTTTCCAAATTATGCCCCTGAATTCATTTACTTCGTGGAAAATATCAGAAAAATGTACAATGGTGATATTTTAATAACTTATATTGGAGGTTTTAATACGCCGAAGAATGTCATAAATACTTTTCAAGATCATTTCAAGGGCAGTGAAAGAGTTCATTTTTTAAATCTCGGAGAGACATTGAAACCAAGCGATTATTTTTATTTAGACGATCATTTAAACACTCATGGGCACAAAAAGGTATCTGATGAGTTGGTTCGAAAATTTGCTGGTTTAAATAAGGATTAAACCCATGGCCAATCACTAACAATACTAACTATAAAACAGGCCCCAATCGTCAGGAATATCGTTGGATTTGTCGAAACTGTTTACCCAATCGACAAAAAGAATTCTGAATTCCTCCATCTCCTCACGCAAAAGATTGAGGTGTTCTTCATAGCCAAGGTTCATCATTTTAAGTCCAGACGTAATGGTAATAATACTTCTAGCATGAACTTTAATGAGTACCGCATTTTCCATTCGGAGTGTGTAAAGATCACCAGCCTCTGCACCTCTTATTTTGGCATTTATGATAGCAATATCTTCAAAAAGGGTTTCTTGGTAGCGAAATTTGTCCTTTTCTGAGTCTATAGTTGCAACGAGGCTACTTATGGTCTCAAAAATCTCATTACCTTTCTTTGTAATGGGCAAATTTGCTACCCTTTTACGTTCCTCTGCCCTTTTTCTTTCAAACTCTTCGTCACTTTCGAAGTCGTCGTCATCATCGTCAAAGTCCATTTTTTCAGATAATTTGAATTTAACCTCACTTCACAAACGCCCGTGAACTCGTTTTATCCACAGTCGGAAAATCTGAGGGAATCGGAATGGTCACTTTTCCAGTAGCCGCCCATTGTGAGCCTCGGAGTAGGGTAGTGATAAACCCTACGCACTCCACAGAGTAATCAATATGGCCCATTGGTGTATGGAAAATCCGCCCTTTGCCGTAGTCTATGGTCATGAGCATAGGTTCGTGGCGTGCGGTTCCTCTGTTTTCTTTTGATGAATATGCCGTGGCCAAAACCTTCATGTTTTCGGCCGGGCCTCGCAGACGGTCATATAGTTCGTCTTTGGCGTGGAGCCATTTCATAGGCATACCTTTGGTTATCGGATGCTCGGCGTCTCTGACTTCTATGGTGTATTCGTGCTGTGGTCCATGTGAGCCAGCTTTTCCAGGCGAGTTGTCTCTAACCAATTTGCCGGCATCGTCAAAATAGACATACGGGCCATCTTTTTCGGTGCGGTCGCCCCAGCCACCCAAACCAATCATTTGGTTATAAGCTGGCCAAGTCGGAAACGAATTATCTGCTGCGTGGATAATTACTACTCCACCGCCTTTTTTCACAAAATTGTCAAAGGCTTGGTTGGTGGCATCCGGCCAAGGGGCGGCATTCCAGCCAAAGTTGACAATTACCAGGTCGTATTTCTTAAAGTCAGGTGAGAAATTAGGGTCGGCTTTTGGCTTTTTCTCGGCTGTTGTTTGAGGCACACCAGCTATAGCAAAATCATTGATTTGGCCATCGGCTTCTCCCCAAGTATAGGCACTGCGTTGCACATCGACCTTAAAAAGACCGGTTTCCTCCAAGTACTTCTTCATCATGTAGGTAATCTTTGGCCAGTGTGTATGGTTATTCTGACCGTCTACAATAAGCGTTTTAATAAGTTTTTTCTTGGATTGGGCAGTGGAGGTATTGACCATAAAGAATGCTAAAGCAAATAAAATAAGGTATTTGATTTTCATTGAAACATTGGGGTTGAATTTGGTATAAAGATATAAAACAAATATTTAAATCGAATTGGGTTTTTCTTTCAAAAACGACAAGTTATGGGTTTTCGGAACAAATAAAACGGAAAAACTAGGTCTCAGAATATTTAAGAGTAGAAAACAGGACTATTTTTACAAAAAAATAATTGAAATTGAAGAAGCTGTTAATGTTACTTTTTTTGGCCACCAATTGCTATTCACAACATTTTTTGAGAGACATTAAAAAAGAAATTGATGCATGGCGACAGAAAGAATGGAACCACGAAAGTATTTATAAGTATAGTGCTTTAGGTGGGGTTCAGCAAAATTTGCAACAACAAAGTTTTTCACAAAATCAATTTAGGGGTTTAGGTCTGGCCGTTTTTGGAAGCAAAGTGGTGGACAGAACTAAATACGAAATGGGCGTTGAACGGTATTTGAGTGCTTTGCCATTTTACAAATCAGAAAATGGATCGGCCAATTCATACTCCGGAAATATGTCTTTAGCAAGGCATTATTTGAGAAAAGTAAATAAGAACTTTGCCATTGGAGCTCAAGTTTCTTTTAATGTTTCTGCCCGATTTGGGCCCGAATACGATAACAATTCTATTTCGTCGGAAGTATTTTTGAGCCTAAATCCGAAAATAAAGTATGTAAGAGAATTTAGATTACTTAGAAAAAGCTACGCCATCGATTATAGCCTTTCGGCATCATTGGCCAGTGTAGGATTCTGGACGCCAACTTTTACCTCCAATTTTACCAACAATAAGTTTGATGGATTTCTTCCAAACTCTTACAACGCTGTCAATAGCAGGCTTTTGTTGAGATTTCCGAACAAAAAGCGTATTACAAGTATAAGCCCAATGCTGGGCTACGGTTGGAACTTACAAGCCCTTACACCGAGCAAATATCCAAGTGTAATCAACGGCACCCACACCATTTATTTAATAGCTAACCTTCATAAAATCAAGTAAATATGAAAAAGTATATCGTTTTAGTATTTGCCGTTTTTTTGTTGTCATGTGAGAGCCTTTTCATGAAGCCTCAGCCTGAAAATACCCCGAAATCAATCTTTGATCAAGTATGGACTTTCGTAAATGAGAAGTATGCTTTTTTTGAATTTAAAAATGTGGATTGGAAGCTGATTTATAACAAATACCAGACTCGGATAAGTGATAATATGTCTGACGAGGAGCTTTTTCAGGTATGTTATGACATGTTGTATGAGCTAAAAGACGAACACACCAACCTCATTTCCAAGTTTAATGTCTCACGAAATCCTGAAGTATTTTTGGATTATCCTGAAAATTATTCGGGAGATTTATTGAACAGAAACTATTTCAAAGGCCGCACTCAGATTGTGTCTCCGTTCTCTTATTTTGATTTTGGCGATGTGGCTTATTTTAGGTATGACTCGTTCATAGATAGCATTTCGGACGAAGCCCTCGATTATATTTTAGAAAAGTCAAAAACAAAAAAAGGCTTGATATTGGATGTGCGGAATAATGGGGGAGGTGCCGTCATAAATATAGATAAGTTGGCAAGCAGATTTATTAGCGATACGACGTTATTGGGAACTGAATTTCATAAAAACGGACCAGGTAAAAATGATTTTGTAGAAGAAAAGTCTGAAATTTATCCTGCTAAAGACGTTGAAACCTATCTCGACAAACCCCTTGTAATTCTGACAAACCGTGGGTGTTACAGTGCTACCAATATGTTTGCAGCATTTATGAAAGGTCTTAAAAACGTAACACTAATTGGTGGAAAAACTGGCGGTGGCGGAGGCTTACCTACAGCCACTGAGCTAAGTAATGGTTGGATTTTACGAGTTTCTGGTTCAATAACTTTAGACCGAAATGGCTTTAATATCGAAAACGGGATAGAACCCGATATGAAAATAGATATGTCGAAAGCGGATATGGATAAAGGGAAAGATACTATTTTGGAGGAAGGGATGAAGGTGATTAGGCAGAATTGAGACAAGCTTTGTTGATTTAAAACCACCCTATGAAATTTACACTTTAAGGCAATTGTGAAAAACTCAGTAGCAATTCTATATGTAAAAAATAATATCCTAAGCAGTCTCTATTCTATGAGTTGCTATTTTGCAAAATAATATCAATGCCTAAAATAAAAATCTCCATCAAACTCGGAATACCAAGCGGGTTTTTGCTGGTCGTTGGTTTTGAGTTTTACGGCTTTTGAGGTTTCTTTTACTACTTCCTCTAGCTTAAGGTTGGGTTTGTCAATAAACTTCAGCAATTCTCCCGTGAAAATACCGTTTCGGCTTCCTTCGCCTTCTAAGGCCGTTTGGTTGGCCGATGCAGCATAAAATATAAATGAGCCTTGTGGGTTTTGGGTAGGGGCAGACAGGCCTCGTGAGCCAGAGCCACGGGTGGCGTTTCTGGCATCCAGCGGATTATCTCTACAAGCATCCAAAATGATGATGTTTACTTTTGAGTTGGCTTTTTTCATTTGTCCAAAAAGCTCGTCCACTTCCACACAATATTTGTTGAAATCTTGGTCGGTTTTGATGGCTTCGGCATCTATGGGTACCAGAAAATTGGTGCCGCTGCCGTTTTGCAAACCGTGGCCAGCATAAAAAAACATACCCACGTCATAACTGGCCAGTTCTCTACCGAATTTTATAAATGCCATGCTCATTTCTTCGGCTTTCAGGTTTTTGTGTTTGATTACCTTAAAACCCAATCCTTCGAGTTTTTTGGCCATGTCGTCCACGTCGTTCAGCGTGTTGTTGAGGGGTTTGTGTTTGTAGGCGGCATTGCCTATCAAAAGGGCTATTCTCCGCTCTTCAGCCTCTGGATTTTGCGATTTTATTTTGTATATTTTTCGACTTGACTCCACACTTCCTCCAGAGTTTTTAGCCACAAATCTGAGGTTTGTAAGGTTGGCGTTGGGTGGTATAGTTACCTGTTTTTCAAATCTATATGGGCAGTCGGGTTGTTTGGATGGTACTATGACGAAATCTCTAGAAGTTAGCTCTACACCGTCGGCATACAAACTCATGGTTGGTTTTTCCGAACTATTTACACATGCTTTTATGGTTACTACATTTTCTGAAGTTTCTATAGTTTCTTGTGCTGGATATACCCAGCTGATGGTTGGTTTTGAATACTTAGGCGTATTTTTTACAACCACTTCCTCTTCTTCAGTTTCGCCGCAATCTACACTTAAGGTTTCGAGTTTGTTCTTGCTGAAATTATCGTTTGAATTTAATTTTATGGCATATTCAAAATTCTCTTTGGCTTTTTCACAATCTTCCAGTTTGATATAAATCATACCTAAGTTTCTGAAAGCCAAATAAATGTCTTTCATGTTAAGGTCGATAGATTTTTGGGTGTCTTCTATTGCCTCATCGATATTGTCCAACATGATTTTTGAAAAACCACGGTAATGATATCCGTAAGGATCATTGGGTTTTTGTTTGATATAAAAATCAAAGTCTGCTATACTTTGTTTCCATTTACCATTGCTCAGATAGGCATTTCCTCGCCAATAGTAGAGGCTGTAATCTGTTGGTTTATAGGGCATACTGAGCGTATAATTCTCAGCAGCTTTACCAAAGTCAGAAAGTGCGTAGTAGGCGTTGGCTATTTGATAATAGCAGTCTCCGGGGCTGTATTTATACATCAAAGCAAAGTTAAAATCTTTGATGGCTTCGTTGTATTGGCCACGTTTGTGCTGGGCCAGGGCTCTGTCATAAAGGGTCAATCCATACGCTTTCAAAATATTGGCGGGCATTTCTCCGATTTTGGTGTATCCGAGTTTGTTGAGGTCTTTTACAGCAAGGTTATAGTCTTCGTATGCTTCGTTGTATTGTTTTTGGTAATATTTACACAATCCTCTGTAAGTTAGGGTATTATATGCCGGTTCAATGTCTTCATCTAGGGCACTATCGAATGCTATCTGGGCATTTTTGTAGTCTGCTTTTTTGTAATATTCTACACCTTTTTGGTAAGAACTTTGTCCAAAACTCAGCAAAGGCAGCAATATTATTATCAATATATAAAGTTTGTTTTTCATTGAATTCATGGGTTTTAATTCACATGGTTTATTTCTAGGGTAATAGGGATTACGGTTTTGCCGTTTAGTTTTGCTTCAAAGTTTATTTTGTCTTTGGCTAGGTTTATGCTTCTGTTTTCTACCATTTTATTTTGAAGGACGGCCTTTAGCTTGGTATCAAAACTACCCGATTGCCTTTGCATTTGTTTGGTTATGGCTTTTATGTCTAATTCTTCTTTCGAAAACAAAATACAAAGATAATCTGTGCCGATGTTGTTGTCCAGCTGTACCCAATAATCTTCGTTGGGTATCATAATTTCGTTTTTGGAGTAGTCTAAAAGGGCACTGTATCCATCAAAAGGGAAGATATTGCTTACTTTTTGGGTGTTGGTGCCATAACTTAGTAAATACACATAAGCGGGTTGATTGTTGGTAAAACTCAAACGAAACTGTGTGCCTGTGCTGTATGATTTGGTGGCGGTGTAGTTTACGGTTTCGGTTGTAGAATTATTTAATCTCACCGGCATGCTATTGCCATTGTCTAATATTACCTCAAAACTTCCTGCCAAATCGGCCCAGGTATTGTTTGGTGTAGAGGCTTCATAATCAGCCATTTCATAGGCTTCGTAGGTTACTGCTGCAAAGTCTTTGTATTTAAGCCACGTAAAGCCCTCGTTTCCCCAAAACGTACCCCAACTATTGATGATTTCAAATGCACCGCCATATTTTGTGTCGTCGTATCCAATCACAGTAATGGCATGTCGGCTAACCATTTTGCCCTTTTTGCCTTCCCAAAGCCCTTTGGTGGCTGAAGCACTTGGTCTTTGGAACGAATCATAAACTTCCATGGCAATCACTACGGGGCGTTTTTCTGATAGACTTTTTTTGATGTTTTCCATCATTTGGCTGCGGTCAGAATTGTAATCTCTCGAAAGACGTTTGTAGTTTTTGATTTTGAATTTTGATGCCATTCTTACGTCTTGATTTTCGATAACAGGGGAGCAGCTGTACTCAAAGTCAACGTTTTTGATGGATCCTAAATCTTTGATAAGTTTGACGGCATCTTGTATGTAAGAGCCTTGTTTACACGCCGCTTCGGTTTGGCTAGATTTTATCTGACTATAAGTAAACGACGGTGCAAAGGTTTCAGCGGTAATGGTTTGTCGGTTTTTTATGTTGTTCCTGATGGCGTAAAGAATCGTTCGGGCAGCGTAAGTGGTAGACCAGCCTACGCAGTCGCTGTATTGTTGTAAACCGGGTTTCGGGCAATATTCTTTCAAAGAAAACCGCTCTGGCAGACTTGTGTAGGACCTGTTAATGAGTCTCGATACTTGTGGAATGGATTGATATTGAGCTTCGTCGCTCATCAAACCAGTGAGTGTGGGAAGACTTTTGTCGTATTTGTTTTGTAAAAAATCAAAGGCTTTTTTTACGGCATTTTCATCGAATCGGCTTTTTAGATATGGCTCGATGTAATTGCCATAGTTTTGTTCAAATGATTGGCCATTTCTTGCCAAAATATCCATTATGTTGGTTAGCTCCTTTTCTAATGGTATGTTTTCTGACTCCGAAAAAGAGCGGGTAGTTGTACTTTTTGAAAGCTCTTGGTTTTTTATCAAAATGCCTAATTCTGTGGTGTTTATATTAGGGATATTACTATCAATATTTATAAATCCGCTTGGAGAAAGTAGGTTTAGTTTACTTTCTTTTCCAAAAATTAGCAGAGATTTTTCTGAAACCTGGTCTCCTTTTTTTAGTACTTTTCCATTAAGAGAAACCTGTCCTTGAGTTTCTAAAACGTAGATCTGGGCTTTGGAAATATTAGATAAAAAGACACAAAGAATCAGGAAGAAGGTTTTTTTCATTTAAATATTTTAGGTTTTAATGGCTAGGGTATGACAATTTACCTTTCAAACCTCAATATTAATCTTGAAAATTCATAGTTCGGCGATTTTAACCGTCAATTAACATAAATTTTTAAATGGAAATTTGTAAACGGAGGACAAAATCTATTGTTTCACGATAATCTTGGAATATATAAATATTGAAACCTCTTTATCTTACAGACCTAAATTTGTATTTACGAAATCATTAATCCTTTGCACGGTTGTACAAATCATAACATCCTCATATTATCGTTTTTAAGAATTACTTCTTGCCAGTTTTTTTTGCAAAAAAAATACCCTGATTTGCATCAAGGTATTTCAAATTAGGTCATTGATTATCAATTACAAACTCCTCTTTCAGCCAAGAAAACCGTTCCGTTGGCGGCTAAAAACCCAGGTGAAAGCTCTATGGCTTGTGCTGAACGGTAGGTAATGTTAGCGGTTCCGGTTATTTTATTTGCTGCAGTTATTTTTACGTTCGAAGCCTTTACTTGAAGACCCGTGCTGTAGTCATCAGTGGGGCTAACGAGATTAAACGTGGAGCCACAGATATTTACAACAATAGGTTTGATGTCTGTGCAGCCAGCAAGGCTAGTTGCCTTGATGTAGTACGTTCCGGAGTTTGCCACGGCCGTTGGAGTTGATAAAATGTTGGTGGCCAATAAGTTGGTAAAATAACTCAGGATGGTTCCAGATGGCAAAGTACTTCCAGAGGTAGCCGAAGGCACCGTGATGTTTACGGGGCCATTTCCTGGAGTATTTTGATTCGTAATTACCAAAATAGGATTTGGATTTACCGTTACAGCAACAGTTCCATTGGCCGAACAACTTCCAAGCGTGACAGTAACCGAATAGGTACCCGACATGCCTACCGTTGCTGTATTTGAAACCAAGGGATCTTCAAGTATAGAACTGAAACTTGACGGCCCAGACCACCCATAAGTGGCTGATGGTGTATTGTTTACGTTTAAAGTCAAAGCAGCCCCTTGGCAAATATTTACTGGTGAGGTTGTAGAAACTGTTGGTCTAAGATTAACCACATTTACTACTGTAGTATTTACACTGCAGCCATTTAGGTTTACAGTTACGCTATAGGTTCCGCTGGCATTGGTTGCTGCCGAATTTATAGTTAGGTCCTCTAAACCAGAAGTAAAACTATTGGGTCCGGTCCAACTATAGGTAGAACCTGCAGTAGCGTCTATTCCAAAGTTCAAGTTATTGCCAGAACAAATGGGTGAGTTGGTATTTGTTCCTGAAATGACAGGAAGGGGTTTTACAGTTACCGCTACTGTGTTGGATGCATTACACGAACCGAGAGTAACCGTAACAGAATATGTGCCCGACATACCTGTAGTGGCTGTATTTGAAACCAAAGGATTTTGACCCGCACCTGCAAAAAACGGCCCAGACCACAAGTAAGTGGCTGAAGGGGTGTTGTTTACTGCCAAAGACAAAGGCTGGTTTGCACAAATTATTACGGGTGAAGTGGTATTGGCAGTTGGGGTTTGGTTTACCACGTTTACAATGGTAGTATTTACAACGCAGCCATTTAGGGTTACCGCAACACTGTAAGTGCCACTCGCACTGGTACTTGCCGAATTTATCGATTGATCCTCAGTAGTCGAAATAAAGCTGTTTGGTCCTATCCAGCTATAAGTCGAGCCAGGGCTTGCATTGAGACCAAAGGTGAGTGTAATGCCAGAGCAGATAGGCGAGTTGGTACTGATTCCTGACAGTACAGGTAATGGTTTTACGATTATTTTTATCGAGTCTATTTTAATACAAGCATTAGGTGACATATAAGAAACTTTGTAAAATCCTGAGTCAGCTAAAGTCACAGCAGAAACAGTTTTATTACCACCACTTCCACCAATATTTACATTCCCTCTTGCCCATCCTAAAAACGAGTTTCCAACAGCTGAAGAAGTAAGATTAATATTTTGACCTTCACAAACAGGCGAATTACTACCTAGCGTAATAACAGGCAGGGGGTTTACGGTTATTATCAAGGAAGCAGATGAAGTGCATCCTGCCATAGTTGATGTAGCATTAACAGTGTATGTTCCCCCACCATTGGCTGGAATATTTGCTCTGGTAGGAGCATTTCCGGTTGCTGTAAAACCTGCCGGTCCTGTCCATGAATAAGTGGCTGGTACATTTGAATTTACACCCAAAATTAATGTTGCCATTTCACAAGGAACGGTATTATTTGCAGATGGCGTTAATGTTAAACCTATAGTCAGCGAAGTGGCGGCCGTGTCTCTTATCATAGGTAAAGTGCTTTCTACCATTACCTTATAGCCAGATGCTATGGCTATATTATTGGGTATGGTACCCACCAATGTGTCGCCTGTAGTATTCATGGACGAAGTGATACCAACAAAATTCTGACCAAGGCTATTTGAAAGTTTAATTGTAAAAGTACTTATCAGGGCCGGATTATTCCGTGGCCAATTTCCTGTTGTATCAATCGGTATTTTTATTATTCCACCGGGGCAAAATTCTGTGGAAAGCGTATTATTCGCTAGTCGGGGTTCACCTATTTGCATTTTTATGGTGGTATCTATCCGTACTACGGTTTGGTAAAAATGTGAGTTTTTTGAACTTACTATGCTCGAATCGAGCATAGTTGAACCAAACACTTTGAAGGTCATCACATGTACACCATGCGATAGTCCGGTAGTTGTTATTTCTCTACTACCAATCACGTCGGAGTCAAAGCTGTCACGCTTTAGTGTGTCGGCTACATTGAAGGTCACATTTAAAAAATCATTAGGAGGCGTGCCCACATAAGAATAGCCACCCAGAGCATATCTGATAGAATCTACCCTCGCCAATTCACCTGATTGCCTACCCATAACTAAAATGCTTTCTGATTGCCAAGGAGTGAATAATCCATATTTGTCTTTAAACCTAAAAAAGAGCTGGTTGGCACCTTTTACTGCCCCAGCAGTGGGAAAATTGAGATTAAATGTGAAATTATTATCCGACGCAGGCATTAAAATAGTTTGGGAAGGATTGGTGTCTGAGTTCCAATAATAGGTCATTTCTTTCATTTCTAAGGAATCAACTTGGTCAGTTGCACCAGCTAAATGATTTTCGGGACTTATTAATATCGGCTGACCTTCTGCCTGTGACCAAAGGGTGTCGTTAAGCTTAAACCTTACAAAGAGTATATGTTGACCGGCGGTTAATGGTCCAGCTACATTTAGGTTGAACGTTTCGTCTCCAATACCGCCAGATATTTCGGAGGGCGTTAGTGCGGTACCCAGTCCAACACCAGGGTCGGTATTCCAAAAATATTCACCCGCAACAATATTTTGTGCAGATGCTATATTAGAAAACCACACCCAAAGAGTAACTAAAAGCAATAATTTTTTCATAGGAATATGATTTTTATTATTTTGATAATAAGTTATTTACCATCAAAATATTAATTATTGGTTTTGGCTTTTACGGTAACAGGTATCACAGAGTTGGCAGCAGCCAAAGTAGGTACAGACATGCTATAAATTTGTGGGCCAACAGGTATGCCACTCAAAACATAAGGTTGGTCGCCACCGAATGGACCAGCGTCAGTAACGGGTGAATTACTTGCATAAGGAGCTTTGCGACCATAGTTGGTGGCAGGACTTCCCGGTGATAGCACTGCCCTTCCATCTGCATTATTTAGGCCGTTGGTGTTGGTTGGATAGCCACCGAATATTTTGGCTGTAGTTACAAGATTGTCGCTAGGCAAGGTGATACCAGAGGTGAGTTTGTCTATAATGTTATACTTGAATGCATAAGGATGGTAAAGTGGGTTGGTGGGATTAAACATGTAAATTGTGGTGTTTGGAAAACCCCCTTTAAATACATTGTTATAGAATGAAATATTATTGATACCTCCACTCATAGCAAATACTTCTCCAGCTCCAGAGCCTCCTGTGTTTGTACTATCTATATCAAAAACGTTGTTTATTATTAGGCCCGACGAGGCATTGTCGTGGTCAAATCTAAGTTTAGTTAAACATATATTGTTGGCAATCAAATAGTTGTTCTGAATTACTCCTGCAGAAAAACCAATATTTATAGAGGCATAAGAGCTACTATTCGTAGTACCAAGATAGTTTTGAGTTATTTTATTATTTGTTGTACTGACATTACCTTGGTTCAGGTCATACCCCATTAGAAATTGGAAGAAAATTTTATTTCGGGTGATGGTATTGTTACTAGAGCCAATGTAAAAGTCATTTAGAATATCCATTCCAGCAATATAACTTCCGCTTGAGCCCGTTGTTAAATTCATGTTTGTTACTTGTGCAGAACCAGCAGACCTAAAATAACCTGGGCCCAAAATGGTTAGTTTTTTATTGATATTTATAGTGCTACCTGTGTAGTTTCCAACTCCCACAATTAACACATCCCCCGCAGTAGCATTTGTAATCTTTGTTTGTAAATTGTCACCATTTACCACTGAAATAACGGCAGCTTGGCCAATTAAACAAGCAGAAAGCATCAAAAAAGAAAGAAGTAAAAATTTTGTTTTCATTGTATTAAATTGTTTAAAATCAATTGATTAAATATTTTTGAATGTAGTTTTGAGCATCTGCTGCTCTGCGACGAGAAAAGGTAATCTTGACGCCATTGTTTAGCTCAACGGTCTGTTTGTTTGTATTATCGCCAAGGCATTTTACATGAAATGCATTCAGCATAACTTGTCTATTTACCCTTACAAAGGGGGCATCTTTTACAATTTCAGAAATCTGTTTCAGGGTTTTGGCAACAGTAAGTTTTCTGCCATTTTGAAGCCATATTAGAGAATAATTGACGTCCGATTCAAACATCAAAATATCTTCCGGATCTAACTCTATGTTTCGGATGATATGCAGGTTCTTGAGGGCCATAATCTATTTTGGATTGATAACCCAAAATTGATGGTAATTCAAAGCCTTGTCAATAAGGCATTTGCCCTATTTTTGTGTTATTGGTTACCATTGGATAAATTTCTAAATACGTCATTTGCCTTATTGATTTTAATATTTGTTATCTTGTATTTTTGTATAAAAACAAACTCCATGATTACCATTGGCCTCGTTGACGACAACCCAACTTTGCTCCGAAACATTAGTCAGAATCTCTCGATTTTTGATGAAGTTGAGGTTATTTTTAAAGCCAATGGAGGTCATGATGCTTTGGACAAGCTTAACAATCACCACCCTGACATGCTGCTGATGGATATAGAAATGCCCGAAATGGACGGCATAGAAACCACCAGGCGGATAAAGGAGCTTTTTCCTGAAATAAAAATCATGATGTTGAGTGTGCTCGACCGTGAAGACAAAATTTTTGAAGCCATAAAAGCCGGAGCTTCGGGCTACCTGACCAAAGACGAAAAACCCTCAAAAATAGTAGCTGCCATAGAAGAATTGATGGAAGGTGGTGCACCGATGTCGCCAACTATAGCCATGAAAACTTTACAAATACTAAGAAATCAGGAGATTGTTGGCCAAAAGACCGAATCTTACGAGAGTCCGGAATTCTACAATCTGACAAAAAGAGAAATAGAAATACTAGAAAAAGTGGCTGCTGGATTAACTTATAATCAGATAGCAGACCAGCTCTTTATTTCTGCCAAAACTGCCCGTAAGCATATAGAAAACATTTATCAAAAGCTTCACGTACATTCCAAACTGGAAGCCGTAGCCGTAGCACAAAAGAATAGGTGGGTATGAGAAGTTCGTTTTTCTGTATTTTTATTTTCGTGTCATTAGATGCTATGGCACAAAAAACCAATCCTCAAGCTTACATTGATTCAGCCTATCATTATCTATATGATCATGAAAATTTCAAACTTTCAAAATTTTGGATCAATAAAGCCGAAAAAAGCCTTTTGACAAAAGCCAATACCCTTCAAAAATTCAATTTAATGTATTTTTATGGTAATTTATATCATGAATTAGGCGATAAAGAAAAATCTATAAATAGTTTCAAACAAGCCCTAGAATTTGCGAAACTAAAAAATGATAATAACTTGATAATCAGAGGAAAAAGAGGCTTGGGGAGTGCTTATTTTCATTTTAACCTCATACCCGAAGCCAAGAAAATATACATTAATTTAGCAAAAAATTATCTAAAACAAAACGACTCTACTAATTATGCCAATACTCTATCTGTTTTAGGAAATCTACAAAGAAAGCAGGGTGATTTTTCTAATGCTTTTGCTAATCTAAATAAGGCTTACAATATTCAATTAAAAATAAAAGATGTTTGGAGAATAGTAAACACTACGCGATTTTTAAGTATGTATTATACTGAAACTGGGAATTATAAACTGGCAGAAAAGTTAATTGAAGAATCAGATCAGGTAATAAAAAAGAACAAATATGACTCTGAAATAAACAAGACTTTAATTGTTCGACAACGACTTGCTTTTGCGAGTAAAAATTTTACCTTGGGCGATGAACTTGGCAAGTTAATTAATCTTAGAATTGACTCCGCACGAGTCAAAAAAAGAGAAAAAGAAATGGTTGAGTTTGAAGCACGATTAAAAACTGCCGAAAAAGAAGCCAAACTGAAAGAAGCACAACTAGAAATCTCACAAAAAAGAAATTGGATTATAGGACTTAGTCTTGGATTTTTAGGAATAATGGTAACAGGTGGATTATTGTGGCGAATATCCACTATAAAAACCAAAGCAAAAGAAACTGAAAAACTAAAAAACCTTGAAATAGAAAACCAGAAAAAACTGCTTTCTGCCAAAGAAATCGAACGCCAACGCATAGCCAAAGAACTCCACGATAGCGTAGGAAGTCAACTTACGGTGGTAAGTACTAGTCTTGACAATGCCTTTTATCTGTTTGAAAATCAAAAACTTAAACCTGAGAAACTTGAGAATATTTCAGTGGAGGTTCGCTTGGCTGCTCAGAGTTTGCGAGATACGATTTGGGCCACCTATAATTCAGAAATTTCAGTTGCAGATTTGAGGTCAAGGATTCAGGAATTTGTAAAGAAATTCAGTGATGAAAATAGCTTCAACGTAGAAATTAGTATAAATGGTGAAGGGGTAGTTTTAACGCCAATTGAGGGTCTAAATCTATTCAGAATCGTGCAAGAGGCACTTAACAATACCCAAAAATACGCTTCGGCGAGTTTGGTGAAAATTAATGCTGATTTTTCAGAAAAAAATTACGTTTTAGAAATAGCTGATAATGGTAAAGGCTTTGATTTAGAGCAAAATAAAGTCTCGGAGTCTTATGGACTCAACAACATGAAAACCCGTGCTGAGGAGATTGACGGTAAAATAGAAATAAAATCCACTGTCGGTGGAGGTACAGCAATTATATTTGAGAAAACATAGCAACGTGAAACTACAAAACCTCCTTGTTTTGTCTCTATTTCTTTTGCTTGGTATAGCCTGGGCACAGCCTGGACCTACGCATTTTGCACAAATAACAGAACTTGCGTATGAAGCCGTATATGACAAAAATTTTGCTGAGGCTGCTAAAAAAATTACCGAGTTAGAGAAAATTTGTCTGGCTACGAAAAGTCGAACACAGTTTTTTGAACTTTGCTATTAGAGATAAAATCAATAAAGAGAGGCTGTTGGGCAAACTTAAGTATAGCTCTGTTTAAAATTGACTAAAGATGGGTTCAGTCGATATGTAACAAAAATCGTCGGCATAGTTGAAAAAACCATACCGACGTTTTAAAAAGATGATCTTAAAATTTACTTCTTAGCATCAATATCTTTCAAAAGCACTTCAACTGCTGTTTTGAGTTGGTCGTCAGTGCCTTTTGAAATCCAATCTAGTTGGTTTTCTACGATAATATCAGGTATGGCTGGCCCGAGTTCTTGATTTTTATCGGTAGCTTTAGTAAACCAGCCACGGAAAGGTAAACGTACAAACGAACCATCCATTAATGCTTTACCACCCGTCGAAATTACAGAACCATTGGTTGGCACTCCCACCAACTTCCCAATTCCAAGTGTTTTGTAGGCGTGCGAGAAAATTTCAGCGTTTGAGTAACTGCCTTCATTACAAAGGGCTACCGAAGGTTTTGTCCAAGCGGCATAAACTAAGCGTTCGCCAGTTGGGTAATAATCCTTGAACTTCAATTTATCTTTTTCTAAATCATTGCTCGCTCCTCTTGGAATCGTGTAGGCGTGTTGCTTATAATTGAGCATCGTCATCAAATAATCAGTTGTTGAGCCTCCGCCATTATAACGTACATCAATCAATAATCCTTCTTTTCCGTAGCCAGCTGCTGTAAATTCACGCTCAACTACTTCAAAACTCGGAAAATCCATGCCTTTAATATGAATATAACCCAAGCGTCCGTTTGAATATTTTTCTACCAATTTCTTGCGATTTTCTACCCATTCTTCATACAAATTATTCGAAATGCTCGCAGTCAATCTGATAGCTACTTCACGAGTTTTTCCATCAGTAGCTTTTACAGTCAATAATACTTTTTCATTGACTAAACCATTCAATAAACCATGAAAGTTAGCAGTTTCACTTACATTTTCACCATTTACTGCCACAATTACGTCCCCCTCGTTGAGTTTACTTTTCTCTTTATCGGCTGGAGTTTCTGGCACAATATGATTGATTTTCACACCACCACTCACAGGCACAATTTCTGCTCCGAGCAAACCCGTTGCTTCACGTTGAGTTTCGGCACGGTCGGTTACAGTAAGCCCCATGTGGCTTGAGTTGAGTTCGCCCAAAAGCAGGTTAAACATATCTCTAAAATCATTGCCCGTGCTGGCATTTACGCAACGCTCTTTGTATTTATCGTGGAGTTTTACCCAGTCGTTTCCGTGAAATTTAGGGTCGTAGAAACCATCACGGATGGTACGCCAAGCTTCTTCAAAAACCTGTGTACGCTCGGCGGTATAATCAACTTTCATTTTTGAAACAAAAGGTAGATTTTCCGATGCACTCGTTTTTATATCAATTCTGCCCAAAGCTCCTTGTTTGGCAAAATACAAGTATTTTCCATCTTTGTCCATCGTCACTCCGCTCGGATTTGCACCGCCTTTCGTGATTTCTTTCAAATCTTTTCCGTCCCATTTGATGCTGAACAAATCTCTGCCTTTGGCGTTACTGCTGGTAGTTGTATAATAAAAGGTTTCACCGTCTTTCGAGATTACGAGGTCGCTTTCATCACCTGGAAAATTGGTTACTTGCACTACACGCTCATAGATTTTATCGAAATCAATTTTGATTGGCTTCGGTGTTTTATCTTTTTTGTCGTTTGGTTTTGCAGGAGCGGCTTCGGTTGGCGTTTCACGCTCTTGCCAATCTTGGATTTCTTTTTCCCAATCTTCTTTTTTGAGCCACACAAACCAAACATCGCCACTACGGCCCACGCTTCGCTGCGAAATAAATCCTAATTTCGAGCCATCCGCACTCCAAAACGGACGACTATCACCTCTTGGGTGCATCGAAACGTTAACAGGTTTTGACGAATTATCGGCCGCATGAATGAAAACTTCTTCGTTGAAATACAAATCTTCGAGCGAGTAAGCCAGCCATTTATTATCAGGACTCCAAACGATACTGCTCGGCGATGCCCAACTATCGTTCAAGATTTTTTCGTTGCTAAATTTTCCATCTGCCGAAATATCAGCTACCACAAAAGTGCCCCTTCCACGGACATAGGCAATCTTTTTGCCATCCGACGACACACTCATGTTGGTTTCATCAGTCGGCGTTTTGGTGATTTGTACGAGTTCGTGTTTGAGCGATTTGAAAATATTGCGTTGCGTAGTATCGGCCGAACGAACCATGTAAATATCAAAGTTTCCGTTGGCTCTATCGCTGCTGAAAAGAAGCGTCGAATCATTCAGCCAAGTTGGTTCAACATCACGAAACCCATGCTCTGAAACGTTGATACTTCTTGATTTTTCTTTATCGGCTTCTTTCACGAAAACCTCTCCACGAATCGAATAAGCTAACATTTTGCCATTGGGAGAAACAGCGTATTGGCTCGCTCCTGTGGTAAATGTTTTTTGTTCGGTGGCATCCAAGCGGTCATCGGCACTGATTTGAACATTGAGTTTTTGAGCCGAACCACCCGAAGTTTTTATGGTATAAAGGTTCATGTCTTTTTCGAAAACTATCGAATTCCCATCAGCCGACACACTAAATGCACGAATTGATTCATCTTTAAAATTGGTCAATTTTTCAGCTTTTTCGGCAGCTTTACCATTGGTATCAATTTTTAAGCGGTAAATATTGTACGCACCATCAATGCTACTCAGAAAATAAAGCGTACTGTTTCCGCCCCATTGTGGCAAAACATCGTTGGTTTCAAAACTTGGGAGTTGTTGATAAGTTTTGTTTTTGGTATCATATAACCAAAGGTCACGGTCGGAGCTTCCTTTGTAGTCTTGGCGAGCCACTGGGTTAATATCGCCACGAACAAAAGCCACAAAACGACCATCGGGCGAAAGAATCGGGTCAAAACCAACAGCATCTAAAAAACGAGATTCTGTTCCACCTTTTGAACTGATTGAATAAACCTCACTTGGACGTTCGATTTGTTTAAACTCACGGTTGGTAGAAAATAAAATTTTATCGGCGTGAGTCCAGCTTGAAATATTATCTGAGCCCGAATGGTAAGTCAAACGCTTGGGCATTCCACCCTCGGTTGGCATCACAAAAATATCGTTATTGCCAAATCTTGCTCCAGAAAAAGCAATCTGACTGCCATCTGGACTAAAAACAGGATTGCTTTCATAAGCTTCGTGGATGGTCAGACGAGACGCTTTTCCACCCGAACTAGGCACTGTCCAGATATCGCCTTGAAACGAAAATGCTACTGTTGAGCCATCTTTGTTGATAGCTGGCTGGCGGAGCAGTAAATTGTTTTGTGCTTGTAAAAAAAGGCTTGAGCAGCCAAGAAATGCTGCGGTAAGGATAGTTTTTTTCATATAGCGTTAGTTTGTTGAAGGGCCAAAAATATAACCTCATTTCACTAACAAAGTTATGATTTTTAGGCAATTTTCAACAAAAAAGAGAGCAAAGTGGATGTCTCATAGACCAAAAGAGTAAATATTAATACGACTGTTGCTGAAACACGCGTCTCCCACCTGTGCTTCAACAAAACCTGGAGGTCTATTGTTTGCTTAAAATTTAAAGTCAACAAGCTATTATTACCAAGGATGTTTCCTTGAAAATGTTCAAATGTCTTCAAAAATGATTAGTTTCAGAGCCTTAGCCTAGAAATTAAATTATCTAGACCTAACCCATTTCACACACTGAGTAAAAGCGATTGGTTTTACAGTTAAGGAAGCCAATAAACCTTCCGATGTCCAGCATTTCATGATTTATTTATTCGGGAGTTTCATTTTTTACAATTTTCTTATTCAAAAATTCTTTTAACTTGCACAAATTCAATTCTTTCCTGAATGGATGCACCCGTCAATATAAAAATAAATGAAGGTATGGATTTCTTTATCAAGAAACCCAACACCAGACTTTTGCCTTATATTGACCTCATTTGGGCGAGCAATGGCCGGCCTAACTTCAAGGAGGAGCGAGTCATTCCTGATGGATCCTGTTTGTTACTTTTTAATTTTGGGAAACCTGTCGCCAGCATCAGCGGTAAGTTACATTTGCCCATCAAACGCTGCGTTTTTACTGGGGTCTTTACCAATTTTATTTCTATGAAATATGACTCAGAAGAAGAAATTCACCAGCAAGTGGGGGTTATTTTTAAATCTGGCGGGGCTTATCCTTTCATAAAAATTCCGATAGAAGAATTTAAAAACCAAGCCATTGATGCCGACTTGATCAACAAAAACCTCTTCGAAAGTATCTATCACGATTTGGGTGAAGTGGAATGTTGCGAGACCAAGATTCTTATTCTTGAAAAAATATTGACAAACATTCTTTCCAAGTTTGACAGCTTAACTTTACCTCAGGATTTCATCAACTTAATAAAATTCAGGAATGAGTTGAATATCAATGCAATAATTGACAAAACAGGGTACTCGCACCAGTATGTCAACAAAATTTTGAGGTCTCATGCAGGCGTAAGTATCAAAAGCCTTCAGAATATTTATAAAGTCGGCCAGGCCATTCAAATGCTCAAACAAGACTCCAAAATTGAGAATTTCACGGCTTTGGCTCATGAATTAAACTATTATGACCAAGCACACTTTATACATCAAGTCAAAAAGATGACGGGTTTTACACCTAAGGAATTCAAAAATCTCTCGCTGCCCATCACTTCACGGGTTATTTATCTTTGAGTTTCATTTTTTACAATTTTTGAGGTTTTGAGCACTATAATTTTGTAACATAATTATTACAATTTTATAGCCATGATTCAAAAAATTATCATTTACATTCTCGGCTTTCTTGTGGTTTATTTGGTTGGCGGAGGTATTTTATTTAACCATGTTCTCCTACCAAAACCTATTGATTATTCGGCATATTTCGAGAAACAGCAACAGTTTGCTAGTAGAGCGGAGGGAATGCAATTGAGCATAAAAAAGCTCGACAAGCAAAATGTTTTTCTGAAGGTGTCAGTTGAGCCTTACGCCGCTGGACCTCCCGAACATATTCACCAGAACTTCGATGAGTTTTTTGTGGTAGAAACTGGAACGCTGAGTTTACTCATTAATGGCCAAAAACGCACATTAAAGGCCGGTGAAAGTATTTTGATTCCGAAAGGAACACCTCATAAGCCATTTAATGAAACCAATCAAATGGTTATCTTGAACGATAGTACAGACGCTCATCCTACCATGCCGTCTCATTTTGCATATGGTTTAAGCCAGCTCTACCCAGTCATGGATCAGCATGGTGCCCAATCGCCCAAAGTGCTTTTGAAGTTGGCTAGTTTGGGACAAAACTTCGACACTTGGGTGGCAGATGTGCCCATATTTGCACAGAAAGCTATTCGGTGGTTGCTTGGCCCAACAGTCAGAATAATTAGGCAGTAACCAGAATTGGGCATTGACTTCAATTTACGCTTTTAGTCATATTTAATTACTGGCGTCTGCTGAAACTATTTCTAAGAATCTTATCTGCCTGAATGTTAAACCCTTACAGGATTTGGGGTTAATTGGGGGTGTTTTTGTTAATATACTTCAATCCCTCTGGGGTTGTTCATTATCAATTATTTAAGAATTTTAAACTCATCAATTAATATTTAGTCGGACGCCAGTAATATTTAATTATTTCATCTTTTAACATTAAAAATAACATTCCATGAAAACCAAACTTACCGTTTACATTTTTATTTTGCTATTATTGAATCTTTCATGTGCTAAAGAAGACGCAAGTCCAGACCCCACCTCCCAAATAACCAATAAATGGTGGTGTGCAAAAACTGGTACGGGTACTATTTCTTCGCAATATTTTAAAGCCGACGGTACTTGGGAACAGGGCTCTAAAGGCGGGCGGTTTAACGACACAGGCAAGTGGGCTTTGTCGTCCAATAAAAAGAAAATCGTAATCAGCAGTGTACTAGACTATAACAAGAAATCAAAAACCGGTTGGGAATATGATATTGAGACTTTTTCGGAAACTAACCTTAAGATGAATTGGAGTGCATTTGGGGTAATATTGGATTTGGAGGTGTGTAAGTAGGAAATTATAATGGTTAGGGTTAAATGGCTCCGTTGATTTTGATGGGGTCATTTTTTTGCCACAGATTCAAGAGTTTATTATTTTAATAGTAGTGAATCTGTGGCAAATTTATTATTATATATAGTTTAGCCCATGAAAGTCAAAATTCCTGAAACCAACAGCAGAGAAGCTAAAGCATAGCCAGTGTTGATAAAAAATAATTTCCAAGAGCGACTTTCCCACACGATGGCCCCGAGATGGTAGGGAACATAAAAACCAAGCCAAGTGAAAATGGCAGAATTGAGGATCGTACCAACTTTTCCCATCTGATCCATTCCTGGTACAAAACTCCAAGCGGCGTTATTATGAGCCAACACATAGGCCATAAAAAAATTACCGATGAGATTGAACACCATGCCTTTTATCATCACTTTCGAGTCAGGCGTTTGAGTGGTATCCATTTTGAGTTCTTTAGCCCAAGCTTTACCGAAAAGTGGCGTGTACCAGAGAAAACCAAGTACAAAATGGGCTACAACGGCAATGATTATTGCCAAATAATTGATGTTTAAATCCATGATTAATAGTGTTTTAGGGTTAGAATATTTCCAAAAGTATGAAAAATCTGGAAAATCAAAACTGTTTTTGGATATATTCTACAAAACTTGGTAAAGCCACCTCAGGATTTGGTAATTCAGGATGCCAGCGTTTTTCCCATTCGAAACTTATGAAACCTTTGTAATTGTCTTTTTCAATTATTCTGAGAATTTCATTAATTGGCACTTCACCTTTGCCCGTGAGGGTATATTCGTAGGTATTATTGGGCTTAAAAAAACCGTCTTTTATCTGTACTATTTTTATGTAAGATTTCAGGGTTTCATACATTTTTTGTGGACTTTCTTTGGTAATCAAATGCATATTGAAAAAATCCCAGATGATACCAACATGTTTTTTATCAAGGCCTTGCATCATTTTTAGGAGGTCTTCTGACCAAACCAAATCACCATGGGCATCGAGCAACACTTTTACTTTTGAGCCTTTGCAATAATCGATGAGTTTTTCGTAATTGGACTTTATGGTATCCAAAGCAAACTCCTTAGATTTCTCTTTCGGAAATTTATCGGGAAAAACTCTCACATAAGGACAATCCAAATGCTGAGCTAGGTCAATGTATCTCTTTGCTGTTTCAAGGTTTTTTGTTCTTTTCTCAGGCTCATATTCATGCAAAACCACAGAAGAATTGAGATTCAGAATTTTTACACCATAATCCTCAGACATTTTTCTAATATCGGTGATTCTCGATGGGGCAAACTCAGGACTATTCAGGATATCTACATCGCCCTTTATCCCTCTGATTTCAACAGCTTTGTAACCATACTTTTGGGCATTTGTCAGAACTTCTTGCAAACTCCAGTCGGGGCAAGCCAATGTATTAAAACAAAATTTCCGTTTGTTTTTTGGTTTTGAAAATGCTTGGGAGCCAATCAAAATACCAAGACTGGTTTGAAGGAATTTTTTTCTGTTCATTTAGTAGAGCGATTTTTCAAATCGCTCAAAAGTATTAATTAAAAGTGTATTTTAGAAACTAGTCCTACGTAAAGCGATTTTTCAAATCGCTGTTAAAGAAAAGCTAACCAATTATATTTTTAAAGCTTTCTGCCAAATATGTCCATTTCCATTCAAAAGGCTTTATAACCAATCCTGCCTTTACTGGATTATTAACCACGTATTGAATGATTCGAAACCTTTCATCATCATTTCTAATTAGCCTATCATAGCTTTCATATTGCCAAAACTGCCCAGTTTTTCCCAAAACCTCATTACATTTTTTAGCTGAAAAACGTTTAATTGAATGCATTACCTCATCGAGATACTTCGGGGTTTTTACTTCGAAATTATCTAATAACCGAAATACAACATGAACATGATTAGACATTATACAAAAACAAAACAAGTCAATTGTTCTTTTATCCCAAAAATGTAGTGACTCAGACACAACTAGAGCCAATTCATCATTCTTCAACCAACTTTCTCCCTGGTTTGCTGCATCTAAATATTTATCTCTTTTTGCAAAATCAAGCTTTATCAATTTATCCAAATCCTCATCAAAGTTTTGAGAAAACAATTGGATAGACTTTTTCTGTATTTCAAATTCCTTAGCCCATTCATCCAGAACCCTTTTAGGGATTGCATCTGCTAGGTTAAATGTTACGAAAAAAGTTCCTCCAATTGGCTGATAATGTGGCAAGTTCCGTCTGTAGAATTCTTTTTTCATAAAAGTAGAGCGATTTTTTAGATTACTCAAAAATAATACAAATCTGAACAATAAGTGTAGAGCGATTTTTCAAATCGCTGGCAAAGCCAATCATCGCCCTATATTGACCACGATTTGGATAATTGTGTTACTCCAAACTTCAGGCGATCTTCCAAATCTCTAACAAAGTCAATTATCGCCCTATTTTGACCACGATTTGAAAAATCGTGTTACATATTTATACCACCAATATTCACCACAAATTCCGAAGTTTCAGTCAAATACCCAATCGGCTCACAAAAATCGGTTAATCCGTTTTCTGAAAGTACTTTAACGACTTCTGAAGCTTGGTCTTTACTCACGGCTATGAGTAGTCCGCCACTGGTTTGCGGGTCGGCTAAGATGGCTTTTTGCAGGTCTGACATTGGAGCTATTTTATGCCCATAGCTGTCCATGTTTCGGTTGGTTCCCCCTGGAACTGAGCCTTGTGCAATGTAATCATATATTTCCGGCGTTATCACAGGAATTTTTTCAAAATCAATAACCGCACTCAAACCGGAGCCTTCAGCCATTTCGGTTAAATGCCCGAGTAAACCAAATCCAGTTACATCTGTCATGGCTGACACGCAAGCCAATTTTCCCAATTCTTCGCCAACGTTATTGAGACGCATCATTTGGTTAGGTGCTAGGTCTTTGTGTTCGGGTTTAAGTATTGACTTTTTTTCGGCTGTTGTTAAAATTCCAACGCCCAAAGGCTTTGTTAAAAATAGCACATCGCCCGCTTTTGCTTGATTGTTTTGTTTGATGTTTTCTATCGGCACGATGCCATTGACAGCCAATCCAAATATCGGTTCTGGGGAATCAATACTGTGCCCACCAGCAAGAGAAATTCCCGCTTCAAGGCAGATGCTTCTGCTGCCGTCTATTACTTTTTGAGCCACTTCGGCAGAAAGTTTGTTGATAGGCCAGCCCAAAATAGCAATAGCCAAAACTGGCTTTCCGCCCATGGCGTACACGTCGCTGATGGCATTGCAGGAGGCTATTCGACCAAAGTTGTAGGGGTCGTCTACAATGGGCATAAAGAAATCCGTGGTAGAAATAAGGGCAGAGCCGTTGCCAAGATTCAGTACTGCAGCATCGTCTTTGCTGTGGTTGCCTACGATCAGATTTTCGTTGTTGGGCAGGGCAATATTTCCTTTTAAAATCACGTCCAATACCTGGGGCGATATCTTGCAGCCACAACCCGCTCCGTGTGAATATTGCGTAAGTTTTATTTCTTCCATATTCTTTCTATAATTTTTTTAGCGTTTATTTCTTTATTCACGCTTTCCCCTTCTATTTTTATTATTTCCCCTTTTTCTTTAGAATTCAGTCCTTTCTCATACCATTTGTCATAATATCGAAGCAGTATACCGAAACAAGCACTCAAATTCCCTTCTTCCAAATGCGAGATGGCATTCTTGGTTTCGAGACCACCAAGTCTTTTTTGAATTCTCAATATGGCACTTTTTATCTCCTCCAAAGGAAGTTTTCCGTATTCCTCTACCAAATATTTCAGGCGTTCTTCGAAGGGTATCTGTAGGTAAATCAATTCGCTTACTTTCATTTTTTGCCATAAAGCGTTGGGTATATTCACATTGCCTACGCGTTGGCTTTCGTCTTCGAGGAGAATACTTTCTTCTACTTTTTTAGCGAATAGTTTGTCGGCTAACAGATTTTCAAATAGCTCTTGGCTGGGTTGCGGAGGCTGATTAATGCCACCTAAGGCTGATCCTTTGTGGTGAGCAAGAGCTTCTAAGTCAATCATTTGCATTCCTGATTTTTCCAATTCATGAAGTAGTGGTGTTTTGCCGCTACCAGTGTTACCGCTTATAATTTTAAAGTCATATGGCTTTTCAAATTGGCCCAGTACCCAGTTTCTATAGGCCTTATATCCGCCAGTTAATTGATATACTTTGAAGCCATAAAGATCTAATAACCAGGCTACTCCACCGCTACGCATACCACCTCTCCAGCAATGCACTAGTATTTTTTTATTTCCAGATTTTACAAAATCCTCTACTTCCTCTACCATGGCTCTCATTTTTGGGCCGAAGTAGTCCAAGCCTATTTTTATGGCTTTTTCTTTGCTTTCTTGCTTGTATGCTGTTCCAACTACCTTTCGTTCTTGGTCGGTAAAAAGTGGCAAAGAATAGGCATTCGGAATATGAGCATGGAGATACTCGCCAGGGCTTCTTACATCTAAAACCAAGCATTCATTCCGGTTTTTAATAAAATCGTCTATTCCTATTTTCTGAATTGCCATTTTTTATGAATAAAAAAAACACCACAAAAGGGTGTTTCTCAATAATCTTTTCTGTTTTTCTTTTCTAGTTTTTCCTGCTTTTTCTCTTTGGCTGATTTAGCAGGTTCCTTTTTTGCCTCTTTTTTGGCGTCTTGTGCTTTTCCCATTTTTATAAGTGTTTACATTGAAAAAAAAACAAAACCAAAATTCTCCGCAATTATTAGTGATTTTTGGTCTTTGATTCACAACGACTGCAATTTAAAAATATTTGCGTTATTTTCACTAAACTGTTGAAAAATTAGCCCTTGAAAATATCAGTCAACTTAATCTTTTTGTATATTCATTTAAAGACTTCCGAATCAAAATCATAATCGGCAACAACACTGTATACCCGATAAAAAATATAACGATAAAGTTCTGATAACCCAATATCAGCATTACTGACACAATAAGCAACTGGAAACCCAAACCATAAACCGAAACGAAGCTCATAAACCAGCTGGGGTAGTTTTTAGACCGATGTGCATTGGCATCAAGTGCTTGTACGAATCTATCAAAAAATCCGTATAACACGTTGAAAATCACGAACATAATGTTTACGGATTTCTGCTTTTCTCCCGGAAAGGCCGTTGGTGCTTTTTGCTCAAATACCTTACTGGTATTGTCACCACCGACAGTTATATTCCGCAGGATGACGTAGTAATAATTATACAAAGTACCTTGCAATTGTACACAGATAAAAGCCACGAAAGTCAACCAAAGTGGATTGTTTGACAAGTAACCAATCGATAAGAATAACAGAAAATTAAGGATGATGTCGAAGATGCTATCCAAATATCTGCCTACATACGAAGGTGTGTTTTTTTGACGAGAAAGTTCGCCGTCAGCAGCATCGAGGATGGATTTTAGAATAAGAAAAAAGGCAGCAGCCCAATAATATTCTTTAAAAATACAGTAAATGGCTAGTAAACCAGACACCCCAAATGCAAGCGTAACATGAATAGGTGTGGCTTTGGTGTTTTTTAAAATGGCCGCTATTTTTCTTGCAATTGGCCGTCCGTAATCCGAAAAATCAATGAATTTGTCCTCGGGAGCGAGTTTCGACATCGAAGGTTTTGTAATCCGTAATGCGACAAAATAGTCGTGGTTATGATTTCATAACAATTTGATAACCTTATAATGTTGATTTTGGTTTAAAATCGAAAATCAAATATTTGGGTACAATCGAGAAATCCATATCGCTTATTGAAATTATAGATTTTTAAGCACTTTCAAAAAATCAGTGAAATTCCACTATGTAGGTAGAAATCCGTGAAATCTGCGTTGCTTGCATCCGTGTTATCTGTGTCCCATTTACCACGCATTATAAAAACTTATTCTTTACCTAAATTAAGCAAAAATAAATTATCTTTAAGAGTAATTTCTGTGTAGAAATATACCGAATATAAACAGGTCATATTAAACCGATTCACAATTGGAAATCTTAATTTTAGGAGGCAAAGGAGAGCTGGGGAGACAAATAGTAAAAGCCTGTGCAAAAGCAGGTTACAATTGCACATCCTCCAGCCGAAACCCACAAAAATCAGAAGTATATTTTGACTGGATGGTCTGTAAGACCTTTGAAAATGCTTTCAACTATGACGTAGTCATCAATGCAGCACCTGTTCCTGACTTTGAGCTATATTTTGATTTTGTTAAACAGACTTTGACTCAAAAGCGAATTTTCGTAGAAACCACAGCAAATTCCAGTCTAGTTCAAGCCATCATTGCTTTTCAAGAACAAAACAAATCCACTTCTCTTGGTCTTTTTGTACATGGGGTTGGGCTTTTTCCGGGCGTTAGCAATTTCCTATTTCGAGCAGCAACAAAGCAACTTCCCGAAACCAGCAAGGCGACGTTCAATGTCAAATACTCGGTTTTTAGCAAAGCTGGCCGCGACATGTGCCAGCTTATGGCCGAGAGCCTGACGAGGCCATCGGTTTATTATCAGGACCAAGAGTGGTTTGCCGAAAAATCAATTGGACCAATCGCTGTTTTTCAGGAAAAAGCCCAACAAAAAAATACATGGAAGGGCTTTCTGGCGGACCTGCCTGACACACAATATTTCGCTGCTATTCGTTCAGATTTGAAATTTATTGGCTCATACTTTTCGCCCATGGCCGATGCCCTATTTACACTGTTGAAATTGTTCAATTACGCACCAAAAGGTGCTGTTTTTGTCAAACTTTATGCCCAAAGTTTCTATTTTATGAGAGGGATATTGTTTAAAAATCGTACTTCTGAAATGATTATTTCTGTGGTCATAAACGACAAAGACATCTCCCAAATAAAAGTAAAAGATGCCATCTACGCAGCTGGAGTTGGTGTGGCGGCTATTCTGCCTTTTCTTTCAAACCAAACCGGCGTTTTGCGGGTAGACGAGCTGGTGGAACCAGAAGTGTTTTTTGAGAAATTGAAACACAATGAATCTGATGTTTTTGAGTTTAGGATGTAGTGCCAAACCGCAAATGTTGGCTTTGGCTCAATTTGATTTTACAAAAGTTTTTATAGCTTTGCGATTCCATATAATAAAAGTAAAAATTCAACCACCCAAAAATGACTTTAATAGAATATTTCCAACAAAATCACAATTTACCGACCGAATTGCTCCAAAACATCGACACACTTTTTGAAAAAGTAAGTTTTGAGCCAAATGAGTTTCTATTGAAAGAAGGCGAAATTTCAGACAAGATATACTTTGTAGAAAGTGGAATTCTCCGTGAATTTTCGTATATTGAATCTGAATCTGAATCTGAATCTGAATCTGAATCTGTTATAACCCATTGGATATTGACAGACTCGGAATGGATTTACCAAGTAGAGAGTTTTGAATTAGGCATAAAGTCTAAGAGCAATATACAAGCGGTAACCAAAACCAAAGCCCGTTATATCAGAAAGTCTGATTTTGAAAACCTCTCTACGTCTAGCATGGAAGTTCTGCTGCAGATTCTTAAAATTTACCAAAACTACCTCTTGCAGCTTGAGTACCGCAACCGCCTGCACCAACTACGCAAAGTAGAAAATCGCCTGGAGATGTTTGAAAAACTACAGCCGAGTTTGGCCAACAGAGTACCTCAGAAGATGATAGCCTCTTTTCTGAACACCACCCCCAGCCACTTGAGTAAAGTACGGAGCAAGCGGATGCTCAAAAAATATTGTAGCTACAGGAATTGCGAAATGACAAGCCATTTCTTGTCATTTCGCAATTGTTCGTCTCAAAAACCTTTCAGACCTTTACAAACAACAAAGCCCCCGAAGATCTTGGCAGACGCAGGGGGCTCTGGATATTTAATCTTTTAACAAAATTAAACATGTAAAGGTATGAAAAAAGTACTATTCTCATTCGTATTTAGTTGGTTTTTATTTAGTTGCTCTAAAGAGGAAATAAGCCAAAGTTCTCCCAAAATTGAAATTGTCAATGGAATTTTAAAATTTGAAAGCCGAAGTCATTTTGAGGAGTTTCAGAAATCATTAGAAATGAATACTCTTGGTAAAGAAGATTTGCATTTAATTGATTCTTTTCAATCCTTTGAAAGAGAAGTTAAGAAAGAATTGACCAATCAAGAGAAAGAAAATATCGTTAAGAACAATGGGTCTAATGTGTTCTTTTTAAATAAAAGCGAGTCCAATGAAATTGAAGCAGTACCTCAAATAAAGGATCCCATTCTCAGAAAACTATTAAATAAAGATGGTTTAGTTCTGTTAGGAAAAGATGCTTTAAAAGTAGAATTTGAAAGGGAAATAACTTTCGAAAATTTTGATCCAAAGTCTAACGTTATATTTAATAACTATTCTAAATTTAATAGTTCTATTAAAGCAAATAGTAGAAATGGAAAAGTTAAGTCAATCAATAGTGCCTTACCGCAAAATGATTCTAGGCATGATTATATGAGAAACGATTTGCGTCTTAAGGTAAGATATGATTATGATGGATCTACACCAAACCCCAATTATTGGAATAAAATTGAAATATGGGGAGAACTCCAAGATCGGTTGGCAGGTGTATGGTGGAATAGAACAGCTGATGTAATAACCATTTCTTCAAATTTTAGAAATGGAGTTGGTAATTCTAGTACGACAAATAATAATTCGGTTTACTTAGAGGCGTACAATATTTATGGAATTGACTATGAATTTGGAAAAAACAATTCCCATCACTTTGATGCAACTGCAACTTGTATAGAAAATGGAGGCCAATACGTTGGTGATGTAACAGTTTCGAGATAATTACATTTAGTTTACATGAGACAAAAGACTGTTTTGGTTTTATTATTTTTTATTCCTACGATAATTTGTTCTGCCCAAAAAATTTATGGAACAATAAAGGATTCGGAAACAGGGGAAACAATACCATATGTGTCAGTTCGAAACTCAAATGGAGGGAGTGTCTCTAACAAATATGGGTTTTATAGTATTCAATTTGTAGTTGGGGATAGTTTGACTTTTACTGCTATGGGCTATAATTCTGTTCTTATTAAGGGAGTTCTTGAGGACTCCCTTTTAAATGTTTTTTTATCACCTACAGAATATCTTTTAGAAGAGGTTACTATTAAGAGTACAAAAACACCCTCAGTTCAGGAAGGAACCCAAATTACATTACAAAAAATTAAAGATACTCCGACACTTTTTGGCGAGTCAGATATTTTGAAAACATTGTTGTTTATGCCAGGTGTCACTCCAATAAGCGAAGCGTCAAATGGGTATTCAGTAAGAGGAGGGGCTCCAAATCAGAACTTAGTTTTGCTTGATGATGCTGTAGTTTATAACATTAATCACCTATTTGGCTTTGTATCAATTGTAAATTCTGATGCTGTAAAAAATGCTCAGTTTTACAAATCTTATTTACCAGCAAAATATGGAGGTAGGCTATCATCTGTTTTGGACATAGATTTGTTTGATGGAAATAAGGAAGCGATTAAAAAAGAGCTAACAATGGGTCTTGTAAGTTCTAGATTTAAAATAGATGGACCAATTTCAAGTAAAACCACGTTTTCAGTTGCTACAAGAGCGTCTTATTTTGGTCTATTTTTATTGCCAACTTATTTTGCATACAAAAGAGGAAACAAAGATCAATATTTTAATTACTGGCTATTTGATATTAATGCTAAAGTTAAATCTCAAATTAATAAAAAATCAAGTTTAACAACAGGGTTTTATTTAGGAAATGATAATTGGAATACTCTTTCGGGAGATAATTCAGATCAATCTCAACAAAAAACGACATGGGGAAACATTACTTTTTCAAGTAAATATCAAACTATTTTAAACCAAAAAACATTTATTAACAGTCAAGTTCTTTATTCCAATTATCACCAAAAAATCTTAAATACCGATAACACCCATGGTTTTAAAAGTTTATCAGGTATTCAAACGGAACTGTTTGACATAGGAATTAAAGAATCATTGGAATACTTTTTTCATTCTAAGGCTAAAGTACAAATAGGCTTTGAGGTTACAAAACATTATTTGTCGCCTTCACAGAATATCAACAATGAAAAGAGAAAGGGAATTAATAGCGTTGATAATTCACTATTTATAGAACTAGATGCTAAAGTTGGACAAAAATCACAAATCTTTGTAGGTGTTCGAAATGTGTTATATAATGTTCAAAAGATAAACTACAAAAGAATTGAGCCTCGGTTAAGTTGGAATTTTAAATTTAATTCACAACATTCTTTATCCATATCATACATTGAATCCAATCAGTTTATTCATCAAATAAGCAGCAATACGGTTGGTTTACCTACTGACCTTTGGTTAACCTCCACTGAAAACATTCCTCCCCAACACTCAGCTCAAATTTCATTGGGATATTTTATAAATATGATTAATAGTAAGTTTGGCTTTGAAATTTACAATAAAAACTATTCTGATTTAATTGATTTTAAAGACGGAATATCTTTATATAATACAAGTAATGATAATTTTGAAGAGTTTATTGGTGGGAGAGGTGTTGGTAAATCTTATGGATTAGAGGTTTCTTTCAGCAAAAATTTCAACAAACACAGTTTTGAAGCATCGTATACTTATGGTAAATCAAAGGTCCAAATTGACGCAATTAATTTTGGCAAATGGTATTTCTCATCGCAAGATAGAAGGCACAGTTTATTAGGTAACTTGATAATGACTGTCATACCTAATAGGTTGACATTTGCATCTAATTTTATTTTTTACACAGGTACTCCAACCACTGTCCCAGATGCAGTATTTCCTAGAAAAAATCCAGATGGTGTTGTTACAAATTATCCTCAACTAATTTATACTTCAAGGAATAATTTTAGATTTCCCATCTACCACAGAGCCGATGTAAGTTTTAGTTTAAAGGGTAAAACTAAATATCATAAAGACAAAACCACTTCGTTCGGTATTTATAATATCTATAATCATACCAATCCTTTTTACTTGGACATAAGAACTACTTCATCTGGTGGTAACATGTATAACTTTGATTTGGTAAAAGTGGGTATTCTTCCTATCCTTCCATATATTTCTTATTCTTTAAAATGGTAAATAGAACAATCATTTTTATTTTTTTATTTGCATTGACTTCTTGTGAAAAGGAATTAAATGTGGTTTTTCCTTATATAGGAGATAAGTTAATTGTATTTGCTGAATTGAAACTTGATTCACCTATTAGAGCACAAATATCGAAAACATTCAATCCGAATGAGTCAATAAACCTTAATAATTACATTGATGACTTAATTGTGTTGGTTAAAAAGGGAGAGACTATATTTGATACGCTTAGATATGTGAATAACAATGTTTATTTGGGGAACAATATTGTTAATGTTGCGGGTAAATATTCAATCATCATCATAAGCAAGGAGCTTGGTGAAATTGAATCTGAAGAGGTTGAAACAATCCAACCTAACTTTAATTTGCAGGTAAAAAACAATGGCAAAGTGGTTTCCAAATTAAATCCAAGCGTTAAAACAAATAGATTTGAGATTAAGGTTTTCGGTAGTGTTGAAAATGGTTATTACTATAAAGTGAATGTTACTATTCCCAAACGAATTACTTTTTTGAGAAAGACTCCAGTTGAACAAAATCAAGAAATTGCAAATGAATGTTCAAGTTTTATAAGTGATTTATCCTATATAAGAAAAAGTAAATGTGTATTAGATTCATTTAAAATTAGTTATGATATTGAACTCAAATACTATAATGAAGATTTAAAAAAATCTATAGAGCCAGACAGTTTGATTGTGAATGTGGAAAAATTTGATGAGGAATACTTTAAATATATAAGTGGAATAACTGATAATAACTTTTTAGAAAATGCATTCAAGATGCCTGTTTTGTTTGAAAGTAATTTTTTGAATGGGTTGGGGATATTTTACCCTATTCAATCGAAGACAATTATGCTTTACAAAGGAAAAGATTACTAAATTGTAATATGCTTAGTAAAGATGTCTTTATACTTTATATAAGTATCTTTATTGTTAACATAAAAAGAACTACTTTTTTTTCTTATTTGTCACGTTACTAAGGAACAAAAACCTCAAAACAAAAACCTGATGAGTTTTTCGGCTGCGGCTCAAGCATAATACATTTGGCTTGACATTTGCAAAGCTAAAATATATTACTTTTGCAAAACCTAATATAAAAAGATGGCCTTCGATTTTCATTCTGACCGAACGATTTACTTCAAACTTCAGTACAACAACACCAAGGACAATATTATACCTTGGATAGAAAAGCACAAGCCCATAAGTGCGGGTATGAAAGTGTTGGAAATCGGCTGTCGTGACGGTGGCGTGCTGATGCCCTTTATGGAGAGAGGCTGCATAGTAACAGGCTTCGACCTTGACCGAGGCCCAGTGGAAAGTGCCCAGCAAATATACGCAGAAGACATAAAACAAGGTAAAGCCAGTTTTTTTGTAAAAGATGTGCATGACTATATTGCCGAAAACAAAGACAATCAGTCAGCCAAGTTTGATATTATTGTACTCAAGGACGTAATAGAACACGTTTATGGCCATGAGGAAATGATTAGCAACCTCAAACACATTTTGTTGCCAACGGGAGTGATATATTTCGGTTTTCCACCGTGGCAAAATCCTTTTGGTGGTCACCAACAGGTACTAAGGAGTAAACTTTGGTCACGCTTACCTTACTACCACATGTTGCCTAATTTCATTTATTACGGCATAATCAAACGTTGGGAAAAAGATTCTTTTGGCTTCATAAAGGCTACCAAAGAGACACGAATCACACCCGAAAAGTTTGAGAGATTGGTTCAGAAACACAATTTCGAGATTCTTGAAAACCATCATTATCTCATCGGGACCATGTACAAATATAAGTTTGGCCTTAAGCCGAGGCGTCAGTTCGGCATTATAAAGGGCATTCCATATTTTCGTAATTTTTTCACTACGGCAGTTGACTATGTCATTCGCCAAAAGGCCTGATTAAGCTATTGAGTATTTTTTTGCGAAAGTTGTTCTGATACCACAATCTTAAGGTAAGCTTCTTATGAATTTGGCCCTTGTCGGCTTTTTAGGAGAAAGGTTTAGGTTGACATAATGGGCGTAATACTCTTTTTTATAGTGCTTTATTGGGCAAAACCATCTGAGAGTTTATAAAGTAGTTGATAGGTTGGTGCTCTGAGGTTGGCTTTAGGGTTGGATAAAAATTAGCTTGACACACCAAAAAAAAGTGTTATATTTGTGCTTTATATGAAAAGAATGCAAAAAACGAAATTTACATTTTCAAGCAAAACTTAGCCGAGTTTCTGATTTTATTTAATATCAGGAACGGTCGATTTTCGCCGTTCTTTTTTTTTCTACCCAGCCTGAGAGGGCGGGTTATTTTTTTTAGTAGTATTAACATTAAAACTTAAAAAACATGTCATTTCAATATTATACACAGGAAGGATATGATAATTTGAAAAACAAACTCAACGACCTCAAAACACGTGGACGTAGAGAAATATCAAAAGCCATAGCTGAAGCTAAAGACAAAGGTGACTTGTCTGAAAACGCCGAATATGATGCCGCCAAAGATGCTCAAGGTTTGATGGAAGGAGAAATATCGAAGCTAGAAGTTTTGTTTTCGAATGCCAGAATTTTGGACGAATCCACCATTGATATTTCTACAGTTTCGCTGATGAACAAAGTGAAAATCAAAAATATTAAAAACGGAGCCATTATGACTTATACCCTGGTGGCCGAAGAAGAGGCGGACCTGAAACAAGGTAAAATATCTATCAACTCGCCTTTTGCAAAAGGTCTTTTAGGCAAAAAAGTAGGCGACAAAGCACAAATACAAGCTCCAGCTGGAATGGTGGAGGTTGAAGTAGTAGAGATTTCGATGTAATCGATTGTTTATAAGCACATTTAAGGGAGCATTTGCTCCCTTTTTTGTTTTATTTTTTAGCATGTTTAGTCTTAATAATCTTAACCTCTTAATTTTCTTAATGTTGGAAAAAGAATGCAATTGAACTTTTTAACATGAAGTGATTAAGAAAATGGAGGGCATGAAGCTCTATATATCTTCTAAATGTTCTTAACTCCTTAATTTTCTTAATGTTGGAAAAAGAATGCAATTGAACTTTTTAACATGAAGTGATTAAAGAAAATAAAGGTTCTGATTACCTAATCAAAGTCACATATCCCTTAATGGTTTTTGTTAGTCCAGCTCGGTCAAGTTTTTCAAAATTAACAGTGATGTAATAATAATATACTCCGGAAGGCAAATCGTTGCCATTAAGGTCTTTACCATCCCATTCCAATCTTTCTCCTGTGCTGGTAGCCACTTTTAGTCCCTGCGAAGAATATACATCAAAACTGATGTTATTGATAAATGCTGGGCAATTCATCGGAGAGAAAGTGTCGTTTTTGCCATCATTGTTTGGCGAAAATACATTAGGAAAACTAAGATCTTCGCAATTGTCAAAGCATATTTTGTTGCTTATTTCGCTTTCAATGCCTATCGAATTTTTAGCCGAAATATAGTAACATCCCGCAAAACCATCTTTTGAGTTTCTCCTATGCGAGAACGAATTGCCAGACGAAGCTTCTTGTACAGCAATCAAAGTAGGCTTTTCGTCTTCGTATCTTGCAAAAAATATACTGTAAGAAACGATATCTTGCCTGCAAGCACCTGTACCACTAGTAGTTGGGCTGTTCCAATTGAGTTTATTGACAAACACGTTGTCGTTGCAAAAGTCTTTTGAGGTCAGTCCAACACAGCCCGAACCGCTTCCACCTGGTGTATTCACTATGGCTGGCGTACAAGGTGGCGATTTGTCGGCAGGACTGCCGCAAGCTATTTGTGAATAGTTTTCCAAAACTCCAAACTGAGGTAGCTCAGTGTAAGCACCATAGGTTACCACAAAATAGCAATGCGTTTCGCCATTTTGTATGTCGTAAGATATATCGCCATCCTCTTTTTCTTCGTCTAGGCCGATATCCGTAAAAGCAAAGGTGTTTGCTTGTGTAACTTTTAACTTTTTTACAAGATTAAATTTGCCCAGATTGAGTTTGTCTTCTCTGTAGATAAAATGTGTACGGTTTTCGTTGGACCAAGGCACGTTTGCTTCCCATGAAAGTTTCAGCGATTTGTCGTCCGGCAGAATGCCTAATCTGACACTTGAGGCTACTGCTGAACTACTGAACAGTTTAGTGGACTCTGTATAGAATTCTACTTTGTATCTGTATACTAATTCTTTGGTATTGAGGTTTTTGTCGGTAAAAACAGTATCAGCCGCAGTGCCTAAAGTAGTGTTCTGGGTATGGATTAGGGTATAGTTTTCACCACCAATTCCTAAGGCTCTGTATAGTTTATATACGTATGGTCCTTTGCTCTCGTCTAATTTCAGATCCAATGGTTTTGTCCAATTTACCAATATTTCGCCGGTAGTCAGGTCGGTTTTTGTAACCGAAACCTTGGTCATGACGTTCATACCTTGTTTTATTTCGGAGCCTATGCAAAACTCTGTAGATGGAGCACTTTGCATGTTCAAAAATTGATTAACAGCCAACTCCGTTACCAATCTGTAACTGTAAATAGAACCCTTGTCGGCCTTGGTGTCCAGATAGGTGCTATCTGCTACGTTTACTTCACCAACAAGTGAATATCCCCAATCGTTCGGTATGCCTGAAGCACATTCTCCGGGGTTCAAACCACTACAACCGCTTTTTCTATATACCAAGATTTTACCAGCGGTTTTACATACTTTTTGCCCTTGCCAGGTGAGTTTTATGCCGGCATCTGTTTCAGTGG